>JBFWXB010000038.1:0-51889 GCA_050187875.1 Variibacter sp. | reverse complement strand
CTGGGGGGGGCCCCCGCGCGCGTCGGTGAAGTAGAGACCCCACCCCGACCCTCCACCTTTCAGGGGGAGGGAGTCATCCGGCTTTTGTCTCACCTATGAATCAACGTTCCCGCGCCGTGGTCGGTGAAGAGCTCCAGCAGCACCGCGTGCGGCACCTTGCCGTCGAGGATGACGACGCCCTCGACGCCCTGCTCCAGCGCATAGATGCAGGTCTCGACCTTGGGGATCATGCCGCCGGAGATGGTGCCGTCGGCGATGAGGCGGCGCGCGTCGTCGACCGAGAGCTGCGGGATCAGCGTCTTCGACTTGTCGAGCACGCCGGGCACGTCGGTGAGCAGCAGCAGCCGCTTCGCTTTCAGCGCGCCGGCGATGGCGCCGGCAAAGGTGTCGGCATTGACGTTGTAGGTCTCGCCGCCGGCGGAGGTCGCGATCGGCGCCAGCACCGGGATCAATTCGCGGCCGAGCATCTGGTTGAGCACCGTGGTGTCGACCTTCTCCGGCTCGCCGACGAAGCCGAGATCGACAACCTGCTCGATGTTCGAGCCGGGATCGACGACGCTGCGCGTCACCTTGCGCGCGCGCACCATGTTGCCGTCCTTGCCGCAGAGCCCGATCGCCTTGCCGCCGGCTTCGTTCATGAAACCGACGATCTGCTTGTTGATCGAGCCGGCGAGCACCATCTCGACCACCTCGATCGAGGCGGCGTCGGTGATGCGAAGCCCCGCCGCGAATTCCGACTTGATGCCGAGGCGCTTCAACATGCCGGCGATCTGCGGCCCGCCGCCGTGCACGACGACCGGATTGATCGCGGTCTGCTCGAGCAGCACGATGTCGCGGGCGAAGGCGCGCGCCGTCTCCTCGTCGCCCATGGCGTGGCCGCCGTATTTCACGACGACGATCTCCTCGTCGTAGCGCTGCATATGCGGCAGCGCCTCGGAGAGGATGCGCGCCTGGTCGAGAGGGCTGACGGTCATGAACGGCCTCAAGGGATTCCGGCGGAAGAGGGCGGGGTGGTTCTAGCGGGTTGAGGCGAAGGGCTCAATGCGGGGGTGCTGGGGTCCTGTAGCCCGGGTTGAGCGAAGCGAAACCCGGGGCAGGCTCTCGTTCATTCCCCGGATTTCGCTGCGCTCAATCCGGGCTACGGATTTTTGCGCACCACCGCCGCAACGCACGCGATCAGCCAGCCGGCGACGAGGATCGTCCCGCCGGTCGGCGCGGCGGACGGGAACAGCCGGTGTCCGGTGAAGGCGCGCAAGGTGAGGTCGCCCGCGAACAGTGCCGCGCCGAGAAGGAGCGCCGCTGCGGCCGTTAGTCCAAGGGGGCGGCGGAGGAGCCCGGTCTGCGCCGCGGCGACGATCGCGAAGACGGCGGGCGCATGAAAGAGGAGCACCTGCGCCGCGCTGTCGAGATGCGCGCCCGGCATCGCATGCGCGGCGGCGGCAAGGAGCGCGACGCCGGCCGCTCCGGCGAGGGAGGCGAGGGTGAGGAGGGTGGAGATCATGACGTCTCGTAGCCCGGGTTGAAGCGGAGCGAAACCCGGGGGCCGCCTCGCGATCGTTCCCCGTCAGGCCCGCACTTGTTGCGGACATCCGCGTCTTTCTTCGTAGGGTGGGTTAGGCGCGAAGCGCCGTAACCCACATCGACCGCGTGATAAGCCTAGCGGTGGGTTACGCGCCGTTGGCGCAAACCCACCCTACGCCTTCCGCTTCGGCCGCGGCTCAAACGGCGGAGCGTATCCAGGACAGAAAGACCCGGATGGCCTTTTCGCGCGGATGGTCAGGCCGGCGCACGAGATAGAAGGAATAGCCGGGCAGGCTCAGGCTGAACGGCTTCACCAAGCTTCCGTTGTCGAGCTCGCGGGCGACGAGCGCGTCGCTGAAGAGGCCGACGCCTTGCCCCGCGATCACGGCCTCGATCGCATGCAACTCCTCGCGGAAGCTCAGGTGCTGCATCTCCTTGTAGGCCGGAACATGGCGCCAGCGGCGTTGGGCAACGGCAAGCCAACGCTGCCAGGTGGGCGGGTCGCGATCCATCGGCGACCAGTAGCTGTGGACGAGAACGTGATCCTTGAGATCCGACGGGCGCTGCAGGCGTCGATCGGACAGGAGCTGCGGACTGACCACCGGCCAGAACGTGTCGCTCAGCAAAAGTTCGCAGGCGCCGTCCGTTGGCGCGGCGCGCCCCGTCGCGTAGCGGATCGCGACATCGCCGTCTCCCGCGCGAAGATCGAGCACGCTGTCGGTGCCGATCACCTCGAGCGGCAAAGTCGGATGCAGTTTGCGCCAGGCCGGCAGACACGGCACGAGCCAGCGGCTGGCGAAAGCGTTCGTGGTCGTCACTTTGAGCGGCTCGACGGTTTTCTCGGCCTTCAGCGCGGCCAGAGCCGACGCAAAGCCCTCGAGCCCCTTGCGAACCGGCGCGAACAATCGCGTCCCGGCTTGCGTGAGCGACAAGGGCCGCGGCCGGCGGCGGAACAGCGCGCAGCCGCAATGGCGCTCGAGCAGCCGGATCTGATGGCTGATCGCGGTCGGCGTCACGCCGATCTCTTCGGCCGCCTTCTTGAAGCTGAGATGGCGCGCGGCCGCGTCGAAGGCGCGGAGCTCGGTGAGGGGCGGCAGCGTGCGCATCTCGGTATTGTAGATGAATTTACCTCACCATCGGCTGAAATATTTGCGTTTGCAGGGAAGGCGGGGATGGCGGCAGGCTTGAGCGAGAAGTTGGCAACCCGGCGAGGAGATCAAACCATGTCTTCGATCGCGTTGGTGGACGATGCCGCGGCGGAAATGGCGCGGGCTTTCGAGGGCCAGCTGTTGCGGCCGGCCGATCCGGACTACGAGACGGCGCGGCGGGTGCACAACGGGCTGATCGACAAGCGCCCGGCCCTCATCGCTCGATGCCGCAGCGCGGCCGACGTGGTCGCCGCCGTGACGCTCACGCACAAGCTCGGCCTCATGCCGGCCGTCCGCGGCGGCGGCCATAATGTCGCCGGCCGTGCGACGATCGACGGCGGCGTGATGATCGACCTGTCGCTGATGAAAGGCATCGAAGTCGATGCGGCGCGCAGGACCGTGTGCGCCGAGGGCGGCGTCACATGGGGCGAGCTCAATGACGCGACACAGCGGCACGAACTCGCCGTCACTGGCGGCGTCGTTTCCACGACGGGCATCGCCGGCCTGACGCTCGGCGGCGGCTTGGGCTGGCTCATGGGCAAGCACGGCTTGGCGCTCGACAACCTGCGCGCCGTCACGCTCGTCACGGCGGACGGCAAGCTCGTGCGCGCGAGCGCCGACGAGGAGCCCGATCTTTTCTGGGCCGTTCGCGGTGGCGGCGGGAACTTCGGCGTCGCGGTTCGACTCGAATACGCGCTTCACCCTGTCGGCCCCATCATCGTCGGCGGGCCGATCGTTCACCCGATCGATCGCGCGCGCGAGATGCTGCACTTCTTCCGGGAGCGCACGCGCGATCTGCCCGATGAGCACACGCTGTTCGCCACGCTGACGCATGCGCCCGACGGTTCCGGCGCCGCCGTCGCGGCGCTGGTGACGTGTCATTGCGGCGCGCCTGCCGACGCCGAGACAGCGATGCGCCCGTTGAAGAGTTTCGGCGCGCCTTTGTTGGATGCCGTGGGGCCTCTGCCTTACGCGCAGCTCAACAGCATGCTCGACGCCAATTATCCGAAGGGTGCGCTCAACTACTGGAAGTCGAACTTTCTCGCCGACTTGAGCGATGCCGCTGTCGAGACCATGATCGATTGGTTCGCACGCTGTCCGACGCCGATGGGGCAGCTCCTGCTCGAGCACATTCACGGCGCGGTCACGCGAGTCGATCCGGCCGCGACGGCCTTCCCGCATCGCAAAGCCGGCTACAATTTTCTCGTGCTGGCGCAGTGGACCGATCCCGCCGAAACGCCCCGCTGCGTCGCCTGGGCGCGCGAAACCTATCTGCGCATGAAGCCGTTCTTCGCCGCCGGCCGTTACGTCAATTATCTCGACGACGACGAAGCCGGCGACCCGGTCGCGGACGCTTACGGGCCCAACTATCGGCGGCTGCAGCAGATCAAAGCCAAATACGATCCCGGAAACTTTTTCCGCATGAATCAGAATATTCGACCGTTGGCTTGAGCGGCGGTGCAATGGCGTGGCGAGTGAGCGCGGAACATGCGGTGCCTGCTTGTAGCCCGGGTTGAGCGCAGCGAAACCCGGAACTCGCCGCCGTGATGCAGCCCCGGATGTCGCTTCGCTCCATCCGGGCTGCAGCGGTCAGGTGACGTTGCGGAATGGGGCCCGCCGCCTCACTTCAAATGCGAGTCAATCAGCACCTCGCCCATGCGCACGACGCGGGCGGAGGGGCCGGCGGGGCCGAGGCTTTGCGAGCACACGCGCGCGCCTTCGATCAGCAAGAACAGCTCGTCGGCGAGGAGCGCCGCGTCCTTCGCGCCGGCCGCCTCGCAGAGGCGCACCAGGCGCTCGCGCTGCGCCTTCTTAAACTGCTCGATCACGCAGCGCGCGGGGTGGTGCTTCTCGGGGAGCTCCACGGCGGCGTTGACGAGGGCGCAGCCGCGGTCTTCCGGATCGGCGACGCAGGCGCCGACGTCGTGCAGCCATTCGCTGAGCAGCGCGCGCGGGTTCCCGGCGTGCTTGCCTTCGAGCTCGTCCCACCAGGCGTCCACCTCGGCGGCGAACTGGCGCATGCATTCGGCGACCAGCTCGTCCTTGGAGGCGAAGTGCCGGTAGAGCGTCATCTTGTTGGTGCCGGCGGCCTCGGCCACCGCCTCGACGCCGACCGCGCGGATGCCCTGGCGGTAGAACAGCTCGCGGGCGGTCGCGAGGATGCGCTCGCGCGGCGGCAGTTTGGCCGCCGCCTCGCAGGTCATCACCTTTTCTGTCGCCGCTGCGGCCATCGTGACCAGAAACCCCTTGACTTGGGTGTTACCGGTCAGTAACTTCAGCTTACGTTACTGACCGGTAACACCTACCTGCGCAAGATAGGCGCTGCCGGCCGCAAAAGCCACCGAGGATTTGCGCCATGACCAAGATTTTGTATCTGACCTCCAGCCCCCGCGGAGAGGATTCCTATTCCAACCGCGCCGCGAGCGACCTGATCGCCGACATCACGCGCCGCGATCCGGCCGCGCGCGTCACGCATCGCGACCTCGCCGCGGACCCGCTGCCGCATATCGACGCCGATTTCGTCGCCGCGACGCGCGGGCCGAACGGGCCGCAGACGCCCGCGCAGCACGACGGCGCGGCGCGCTCGGATGAGCTGATCGACGAGCTTCTCGCCGCCGACACCATCGTGATCTCGGCCGGCATGATCAATTTCGGCATCCCCTCGACGCTGAAGGCCTGGATCGACCACGTCGCGCGGCCCGGCCGCACCTTCTCCTACGCCGGCGGCAAGCCGGAAGGGCTCGTCACGGGCAAGAAGGTGATCCTCGTGGTCGCGACCGGCGGCGACTATTCCGGCGCCGGCGCGGCGATGGATTTCCAGGTGCCGTATCTGCGCCACGTGCTCGGCTTCCTCGGCATGAACGATGTCGAGGTCTTCACCGTCGCCGGCACGGGCTACGGGCCGGAGGCCGCCGCCAAGGCCATCGAGGCGACGCGGCAAACCATTCACCGGCGTTGCAACGAAGTCGCCACAGCCGCCTGACGTCACGTTTTGAATTTCGCGAAGGAGGACAACAATGAAAAAACTTTCGAACAAACTTTCTTGCGCTGGCCTCGGCCTCACGCTCGATGAGGCGCTGTCGGATCCGCTGGTGCGCGCGGTGAGCCGCGCCGACGGCATCGACCCGGAAAGCTTCGAGAGCTTTCTGCGCCGCGCCGCCGGAAAACTCGCGCAGCGCGCGCAGGCGTCCGCGCCCTTCGCGCCCGCCGAAGCGGCCGCGTGCCTGTGATCCACGCCTGACGATTGCGCGCGGCCCTTTCGTCCCCGGGCCGCGTTCGCGCCGGACGATGCGGCCGTCCCCGATGCCGCGTCGTCCGGCGCTTTTTTTATCGCCCTCGTTTGTCATGCCCGCGAAAGCGGGCATCCAGTAATCCCTGGCGTCGCTTTTAACCGAAGGCACACGGCGTACTGGGTCCCCGCCTTCGCGGGGACGACAGCTGAGGCATACGAATCAACCCCGCTCCGCCATCAGCCGCACGATGGCGGCGCGCAATTCCGGAATGCCGGCACCGGTGCGTGACGACGTCGCGATGATGTCGGGAAACGCGGCGGGGCGGCGCTTCAACGCGGCGGCCGTTTCCGTGATGCGCTCCGCGAGCGCGGAGGCTTTGAGCTGATCGGATTTCGTCAGGACGATCGCGTAGCTCACCGCCGCCTTGTCGAGATTGTCGAGCACCGGCATGTCGGCGTTCTTCAAGCCGTGGCGCGCATCGATCAGCACATAGACGCGGGCGAGATTGGCGCGGCCCTGCAGGTAAGCGTGGATGAGGCCGGTCCATTCCGCGACCTTCGCCTTCGGCGCTTCGGCGTAGCCGTAGCCCGGCATGTCGACGAGGGTGAGATTGTCGCCGGCGCTGAAATAGATGAGCTCCTGCGTGCGGCCGGGCGTGTGCGAGGTTCGCGCCAAGGCCTTCCGCCCGGTGAGCGCGTTGATGAGGCTCGACTTGCCGACATTCGAGCGCCCCGCGAGCGCCACCTCGAGCCCGCGCATCTTCGGCAGCGACGCGGCCGAGTTCGCCGCGGTCGTGAACTGCCAGTCGCGCGCGAACAGTTTGCGCCCAGTCTCGATCTCGCTGCGGGTGAAGGGGAGCATCATGCGCGCTTTCCGCCTTCTTCTCTGTCATTCCGGGGCGCGCTGCAAGCGCGAGCCCGGAATCCATAATCCCTGACTGCGGTGTATGGATTCCGGACTTGCCGCTGCGCGGCAATCCGGAATGACAAGCGCGTGGGATAGGGTTGGCGCAAACGCGCCGTTTACGCAACGATCGTTCGCTAGTCTGTCATTCCGGGGCGCGCTGCAAGCGCGAGCCCGGAATCCATAATCCCCGTGCTGTCCGCATGTCTCCAACGCTGCGGTGTCATGGATTCCGGACTTGCCGTTGTGCGGAGGCAATCCGGAATGACCAGAGAGGCGACGCGAAAGCTACCCACCGCCCGCGCCGGTGCCGGCCTGCGCCGCGAATTCCTCCCATGCCTCATGATAGATGCGCGGCGTTTGCTCCTGCCGCGCACGCACGATGGCATTCATCTTCTCGGTGAGCGAGCGCCGGAATTCCTCCATGTCCCGCGGCTCCCACTCGTCTGCGGCGTGCTGCGCGAGCAGGCCATTGAGCTCGCGCAGCGTGCGCGTCAGCGCGCCGAGCGAGCGCGCGGTCAGCTCTATCTGCCGCGGCTGCAGCGGCCCGGACGAGAGTGTCGTCAATGTGCGCTCGATCGCCGGCATGATGCGCGCAATCGCGCCGCGCAACTGCTCGCTGAGCGGCGCGCCGTCGGCGGTCTCACCGCGCGCCTTCGCTTCCCGCGCGATGAAACGCGAATAGGTGAGCGGCACCGACGCATCCGTTGCAGTGTCGGCCAGCGCGGTGTCGGCGTTCTCGGCCAACGCGATTGGGAAGAGGTCGACGCGTGATGCCTGCGGCGCGGGATCGGCATCCGCCTCCGGCGCTTGCGCCACGCGCTCTGCGGCGAGAACAGGAGGATCGTTCTTCGCGCCGTCCTCCTTCACGGCGAACACCGCCGCCGTCATCGCGGGCGGAGGTGTCAGCGGCGCCGGACCGATCGGCGGAATGGGCTCCCGCCGCCGCGTCCAGTTCCAGCGCCGCATGCGGTCGCGCAAGGTGCCGGTGGAGATGCCGTAGGCGGCGCAGATGTCGCCGACCGGCCGGTCGCTGTGCTCATAGGCATGGCGAATCCGCGCCCAGTCTTCGGGGGTGGGGGAGGGCATGGCGATGTCCGTTGAGGGTGAGTGGCTGCAGCGGGCGAGCGTCTGCACGCGAGCGCCGACAATCCTGGAAGGATGCCACTATGCTAGGCAAGCAGCGTATCGCTGTCAAGGAATATGTTCTTATTCCCTGTCATTCCGGGGCCCGAGCGCAGCTCGCAAGCCCGGAACCCGTAATCCCCGCTGCGGCGTATGGATTCCGGACTTGCCGCTGCGCGGCAATCCGGAATGACGGCGATTGGGATGGGATTGGCGCAAACGCGTCGCGGTTGCACAACGATCGTTCGATAGTCGGTCATTCCGGGGCGCGCGAAAGCGCGAGCCCGGAATCCATCATCCCGGTCTCCATCATCCCGGTCTCTATAAGAGAGGCTGCGGCGTATGGATTCCGGACTTGCCGCTGTGCGGCAATCCGGAATGACGGGGCGAACGCTACCCGCTCGCGTTGCCCTTCTTCCCGAACATCGCCTTGATGTTGTCGAACAGCTCCACCTTGACGCCGTTCTTGCGCATGATCACGCCCTGCTGCAGCACCGAGAGCGTGTTGTTCCAGGCCCAGTAGATGACGAGGCCGGCGGCGAAGCTCGAGAGCATGAAGGTGAAGATCAGCGGCATCCAGTCGAAGATCATCTTCTGCGTCGGGTCGGGCGGCGTCGGGTTCATCTTCATCTGCGCCCACATCGTGATGCCCATGATCACCGGCCAGATGCCGAGATGCAGGAAGTGGCCGATCACGGGGACGAGCGTCGGGTCGAACGGGATCAGCCCGAACAGGTTGAAGATGTTGGTCGGATCGGGCGCGGAGAGATCGTGGATCCAGCCGAAGAACGGCGCGTGGCGCATCTCGATGGTGATGAACAGCACCTTGTAGAGCGAGAAGAACACCGGGATCTGGATCACCATCGGCAGACAGCCGGCGACCGGATTGATCTTCTCGCGCTTGTAGAGCTCCATCAGCTCCTGCTGCTGCTTCATCTTGTCGTCGGGATAGCGCTCGCGCAGCGCCGCCATCTGCGGCTGCACCGCCTTCATCTTCGCCATCGAGGCGTAGGACTTGTTGGCGAGCGGGAAGAAGACGAGCTTGATGAGCACCGTGACGATGAGGATCGCCACGCCGAAATTGCCGACCAGATGGTAGAGCAGGTCGATCAGCTTAAACATCGGCTTGGTGATGAAATAGAACCAGCCCCAGTCGATTAGGCGATCGAACTTGTTGAGGTTGAGCCCCTTGTCGTAGCCGTCGACGGTCGCGACCTCCTTGGCCCCGGCGAAGAGCCGCGCGGTTGCGCTTGCGCTCGCGCCCGGCGCGATGGTGCGCGCGTCGAGGAGGTAGTCGGTCTGGAATTTCTTGACGTTGTCCTGCTCGCGATAGGCGAACGAGGCTTTGAGATGCGCGTCGGTCTCTGGGATGAGCGCCGCCGCCCAGTATTTGTCGGTGATGCCGAGCCAGCCGTTCGTCGTGTCGAAGGACATCGTCTTCTTGTCTTCGATCGTCTTGTAGGTGACCTCCTCGAGCTTGTTGTCGAGGACGCCGACGAGGCCTTCGTGCAGGATGTAGTAGCCGAGCGTGTGCGGCAGGCCATGGCGCGAGACGAGCGCATAGGGGTAGAGCGTCGCCGGCGCCGCGCCTGCGTTCGTCACGTCGTCCTTCACCGTGAAGAGATACTTCTCGTCGACGGCGATGGTGCGTTTGAAGGTGAGGCCTTCGCCGTTGTCCCACGTGAGCGTCACCGGACGGCCGACGTCGAGGGCGCCGGTGCCTTCCTGCTTCCATACGGTGTCGGCGGTCGGCACCTTCACGGCGTTGCCGGAGCCGCCGACCCAGCCGAACTCGGCGTAGAAGGGCTCAGGCGCGCCCGAGGGCGAGAGGAGGATGATCGCCGGCGATTTCGGGTCGACGGTCTCGCGGTATTTCACCAGCGAGAGGTCGTCGATGCGCGCGCCCTTGAGCGCGATCGAGCCTTTGACACTCGGTGTGTCGATCATGACGCGCGGGGAGGTCGCGAGCGCCGCCTCGCGGCTCATGGGGGCTTTCCCCGGCGCCGCGGTCTGGCCGGGGGCGGTTTGGCCCGGGACTTGCGGGGTCGTCGTGGTGGTCGAGGGCGTTGCGCCGGGCTGCGTCGCGCCGGGCCCGGCGGGCTGCGCCTGCTGCTGCTGTTGCTGCTGCTGCTGCGCAATCTGCCGCTGCTTCTCCATCTGCGGCATGCCGAAAAAATACTGCCATGCCAGCAGCACAAGCCCCGACAGGACGATGGCGAGGATAGTGTTTTTTTGGTCCGTCATCGTTTACTTTCGTCGCCGAGTTTACTTTCGTCGCGGGCCTTACTTTCGTCGCCGGCCGCGGTGTCGGTGCGCGACGAGCCTTCAGGGGTTCCGATGCGCCTGCGTGTGCTCTGCGCCTTGCCGGATTCGATCCGGCGCAAGGTGCCGGCGACGTCGGCGATCAAGGCGTCGAACGGCCGCATCAGAACTTCGCGCCGCGCGACAAGGATATAGTCGTGGCCGGGCTGCATGTCCCGCTCGCCGATGCGCTTGACGGCCTCGCGCAGGCGGCGGCGGGCGCGATTGCGCTCCACCGCATTGCCGACTTTACGGGAGACGGTGAAGCCGACGCGCGGCGCGCCGTCGTCATCGCGACGACGCGCCTGGAGAACGAAGCCGGCCGAAAATGCGCGCTTACCGCGGGCCGCAGCCTGGAAATCGGCATGGCGCCGCACACGTTCCATCGATCGCGGGGACACGGCCCCAGCCGGAGTCAGGCGCTGAGGCGCTTGCGTCCACGGGCGCGACGCGCGGCCACCACTTTGCGTCCGCCGGTGGTCGCCATGCGGGCGCGGAAGCCATGGCGGCGCTTGCGCACGAGTTTGCTCGGTTGATAGGTCCGCTTCACGGGTCGTCTCCGCCTGTCGCCGCCGCTGAAATGAATGATCCCGCCGGTACCGCTCGCGCCGGGTGAGGCTTCAGCCAGCGGGCGATGGGTACGCGCGTTGCAGGGCTTATAGGGGAGGGGCGTCGCGCAAGTCAATGCGACAGGTGGGCCGGCCGGCCGATGGGGCTCCAAGTCGCCTCAAACGAGGTCGTCCTGCTCAAAAAATGTTGAGTGGCATGTAAACCTGGCATGGGTTCGAACGTATTTGGAAAAGGACATCGCGGGCCAAAACCCGCAAAAGCGCCTCATCGGACCTAATTTCGGCCCGAGTTTAGCCGCTGGATAGGGGAGAACCGCATCATATCCCGGCCGCCGACCAGATCGTGGTGCGTTTAAGATGAACCGATGACGCCGCCGACGGACATGGCTGCGCCGACGCTGAAGCCGCGCTTCGGCCTGTCGGGCAAGCTCCTCATGATGACCGTGCTGTTCGTGATGCTCACGGAAGTGCTGGTCTATGTCCCGTCGATCGCCGATTTTCGGCTGAACTGGCTGCGCGACCGGCTTGCGGCCGCGCATACGGCGGCGCTCGTCCTCGACGCGGCGCCGAGCGGCATGGTCCCGGAGAGCCTGGCGCGCGAAATCCTGAACAGCGTCGGCGCCAAGGCGGTGGCGATGAAAACAGGCCGGCAGCGCCGCCTCCTCGCCTTCTCCGAAACACTGCCGCCGGTTCACGCCGAGATCGATATGCGCAGCGTCTCGTTCGCGAAAGCGATCACGGACGCCTTCGAGACGCTGTTCAGCGCCGACACCGATAATCTGCGCGTCGTCGGGCCGGCCCCCATGGGCGGCGAGTTCGTTGAGATCGTGATCGCGGAGGCGCCGCTGCGCGCGGCGATGTGGCGCTTCTCGGCCAATGTGCTCCTGCTCTCGCTGTTCATTTCTGTCGGCACCGCGGCGCTCGTTTATCTTGCGCTTCACTTCGTCATCGTGCGGCCGATCCGGCGGCTGACGGCCGGCATGGTGCGCTTTCGGCAGGAGCCGGAAAATCCCGCCCGCATCATGGTCGCAAGCGAACGGCGCGACGAGATCGGGATCGCCGAACGCGAGCTCGCGTCGATGCAGAGCAATCTGGCCTCGATGCTTTCGCAGAAGAGCCGCCTTGCCTCGCTCGGCCTCGCCGTCTCCAAGATCAACCATGACCTTCGCAACCTGCTCGCGTCGGCGCAGCTTTTCTCCGATCGTCTCACCAGTATTCCCGACCCGACGGTGCAGCGTTTTGCGCCGAGCCTGATGCGGGCTTTGGAGCGCGCTATCGCCTTCTGCCAATCGACATTGTCCTACGGCCGCGTGCAGGAGCCTGCGCCCGAGCGGCGCGCGGTGCTGGTCGAGCCGCTGCTGGAGGAGGTGCGCGAAACGCTGGGGCTCGCGCAAGATTCTCCGGTCCGCTGGGTGTGCGCGATCGAGCGTGGACTCAGCATCGACGCCGATCCCGATCAACTGTTCCGCGTCATGGTCAATCTTGGGCGCAACGCGCTGCAAGCGCTTGAGGCGCGGGCGCCGAACGATCCGTCGCGTGATCAGATCCGCATCACAGGCCGGCGCGAAGGTTCGGTCGCGGTCATCGAGACATCGGATACCGGGCCCGGCATTCCCGAGCAGGCGAAGGTGCATCTGTTCGAGGCCTTCCGCGGTTCGACGAAAGCCGGAGGCACGGGGCTCGGCCTTGCCATCGCGGCGGAACTCGTGCGTGCGCATGGCGGCGAAATCCGGCTTGTCGACGGAACGATCGGCGCGACGATCTCGATCGCTATTCCCGACCGGCCAGTGGAACTGCGCGCGCGCCGCGGCCTGCGGCGCGCCTAGCGCGTGCTCCTACGCGCTCCGTGCGAGGGCGCCGTCGATCATGCCGACCGTGTTCTCGATGCCGTAGACCGCGACGAAGGAGCCGAAGCGCGGACCTTTCTCCTGCCCCAGCAGCACCTGGTAGAGCATGTTGAACCAGTCGAGCGAGACGCCCGGCTTGCCGTCCTTCGCCTTCTTCTTCTGATCGAGGAACGGCTCGCGGCGACCGATTTCGTAGACGACATCCTGGATCGCTTCCGCGCTCGCATCGGCCGGAAGCTGCGAAAGCGCGTCGCGCAGGTCGGTCAGCGCCGCGCGCTCGGCCTTGGTCGGCTCGCGGAACTTTTTCTCCGGCAGCACGAAGTCGCGGAAGTACTGGATGGCGTAGCCGACCAACGCGTCGAGCTTCGGATGCGTCTTCGGCGTCACGCCTGGACGATAGCGGCCGATGAAGCCCCAGAGCGTCTCGGCGTTCTCCGCGTTCGACGACGAGACGAGCGTGAGCAGCATAGCGAAGGAGATCGGCATGTCGCTCTTTTGCGGATGGCCGGCATGGATATGCCAGACCGGATTGGAGAGCCGCGCCTTCGGGTCTTGCCGCTCGTAGCCGTCGAGGAACTGCTGATAGTCGTCGACATTGCGCGGGATGACGTCGAAATAGAGCCGTTTCGCCGCCTTCGGTTCGCGATACATGAAGAGCGAGAGGCTCTCCGGGCTCGCGTAGCGCAGCCATTCCTCGATGGTGAGGCCGTTGCCCTTCGACTTCGAGATCTTCTGGCCCTTCTCGTCGAGGAAGAGCTCGTAGTTGAAGCCCTCCGGTGGCGTGCCGCCAAGCGCGCGGCAGATCTCGCCCGAGAGCTTGACGGAATCGATGAGGTCCTTGCCGGCCATCTCGTAGTCGATGCCGAGCGCGAGCCAGCGCATCGCCCAGTCAGGCTTCCACTGCAGCTTGCAGCGCCCGCCGGTCACCGGCGTCGTCACCGGCGCCTTGGTGTCGGGATGTTCATAGGTGACGGTGCCGGCCTTGGCGTCATGCGCGATCACAGGCACCTGCAGCACGACACCGTTCTCGTCGACGGGTAAGAACGGCGAGTAGGACTGCGCGCGCTCCTCGCGCAGCGACGGCAGCATGATCGCCATCACCGCATCGAAGCGTTCGAGCACCTTGAGAAGCGCGGCGTCGAACTTTCCCGACATGTAGCATTCGGTCGACGACATGAACTCGTAGTCGAAGCCGAACTGATCGAGGAAGGCGCGCAGCCGAGCGTTGTTGTGCTGGCCGAAGCTCGGATGCGTGCCGAACGGGTCGGGCACCAGCGTGAGCCGCTTGCCGAGATGCTGCGCGATCAGCTCCTTGTTGGGGATGTTGTCGGGGACTTTGCGCAGGCCGTCCATGTCGTCGGAGAAGGCGATCAGCCGCGTCTTCACCTTGTCCTCGGTGAGCACGCGGAAGGCGTGGCGCACCATGGTCGTGCGCGCGACCTCGCCGAAGGTGCCGATATGCGGCAAGCCCGAGGGACCGTAGCCGGTCTCGAAGATCACCTCGTCCTTCGGCATCCGCTCGAGCCGTTTGACGATCTTGCGGGCCTCCTCGAACGGCCAGGCCGACGACTGCTCGGCGAGCGCACGCAAGGATGGGGCGGTCAAGTGTTCGACGGACATTCGAGTCTCCGGACTAGACGCGACGGGCGTCCTCTTCACCGTCATTGCCGGACTCGTCCCGGCCATCCCGATGAAATGGGCAAGTGCTTCCCTAAGCGAGATCGCCGGGTCAAGCCTGGCGATGACGATTCCCGTAAGCGCCAGTTCTTACTAAAGCTGCCGCATCCCTCAAAACGGATTGATCGGGAAATAGCGCAGCCACAGATCGGTGAAGCGCCCCGATTCCCATAAGCGGTAGAGCGCCCAGTTCAGCGCTTGGCGCAGCGTCTGATTGCCGCGCTTCACGGCGATGCCGATGCCTTCGCCGAAATAACGGCTCTCGATGAATGGTCCGCCGCGGAAGGCGCAGCAATTGTTCGAATCGCTGCCGTTGAGCCAGAAGGCCAGGTGGATGCCGTCGCCGAACAGGAGATCGACTTCGCCGTTGCGCAGCGCGTCGCGGGCGGCGTTGATCGTCGGATAGGGTTTCACCTCGGCCTCGGTGAAGAACGCCTTGAGATAGGCCTCGTGAGCGCTGCCGGCGACGGCGGCGATCTTCTTCCCCTCGAGCTTCTCGGGCAGCACCACCGTGATCGGGCTGTCGTTGCGCACGACGAAGCGTGCGGGCGAACGGTAATAGGGGTCGGTGAATTCGACCTTGCGGCGGTTGTCCGGCGTTGCGGCCATGGAGGCGATGGCGGCGTCGCCGCGGTTCTCCGCGAGCGCATCGACCAGCGTGTCGAAACGGCGCATCTGCACGGTGCAGGCGACTTTCAGCTCCTCGCAGAGGAGGCGTGCGAGGTCGACATTGAAGCCGACCGGGTTGCCGTCCGGGCCGGCGTAATCGAAGGGCGGATAATCGGTCTCAGTCAGGAAGCGGATCACCGTGGTGGGCTGCAGCGCCGGTTTCTCCTGGCGCCGCTTCGGGTCCCAGAAGCTAGGCACGGTCACCGCCTGCGGCAGTTTCGCCGCCGGGCTGGTGGCCGGCTGGGCTTCGGCGGTCCTTAGGCTGCCAGCCAGAAGGACGGCCCAAAGGAGGCCTGCAACGCAAATGCTGCCGCCTCTCATAGGGTGCGCGATCTTGGATTTTGATTTAATCTTAGGTTGCATGAGGGTGTGCGGGCGATAGTCCACAAGGCGCCGCTTATAGGCCACGGGTCGGCGGCGTAAAGGTGGCAGGGGCGCGTTGGGGTGGCGTACGGGTTCGAAATCGGGCGGCTGCCGCCGGCAGCACGGGGCCTGCGTCTGCGTGAGGCCGAGCGGGCAAACCTTGCGCTGCGGCCGCGGCCAGAGCGTGATGCGCCAGACTCGGGCGCATCGCGCAGCGCGATCCAAACATGTCCTGAAATCGAATGCGTCCGTAGCCGCCTGCCGCCGCGCGTTATCGCTGAAGCTGAAGCGCGGGCGCAGAAGGTTGGTGTCGGTGTCGATCGCGTTCTCATCGACGCCGGGGTGATCTCGGAAGAGGACTACATTCGCGCGCTGGCACAATGGCTGCACGTTCCCTTCGAGGCGCTGGACGATATGCCGCGCGAGCTTTGTCCGCTGTCGGACGCGGCTTTGCTGCAATGTGCGCGCACGCCGATCTTGCCCGTCGAGCTCGGCGACGGGCCAGCGCGCGTCGTTGCGCCACGCGGCATGGCGGCTCGCCTGTTCGTCAAGGCCGCGCGCTCGCATGCGTCGCTTCCCTTCGTGCGCCTGACGACACCGGGTGCGCTGACGCGCTTTCTCGCGCGGTACGGCGCGCAAGCGCTGGGACACGCGGCAACCGAGAGCCTCGACCGGCGCTATCCGATGCTCTCGTCGGCCCCACGCTCCGTGCCGCGCGCGGTGTGGGCCGCACCGCTTTTAGGAGCGCTCGCCCTTGTTGCGGCGTTGAAGCCGGCGCTGCTCGCGGCCGGCGCGGCGCTGGCGCTGAGTGGCTTGTTCATCGGCTGGACGCTGCTGCGGCTCCTGTGCCTGTTCACGCCGGTCGAGCCCGCGCAACAGGCACCGCCGCTGAGCGACGCCGAACTGCCGCTCTACACGGTGATCGTCGCGCTTTATCGCGAGGCGTCGTCGGCGCGTGCGCTCGTCGCGGCGCTCAAGGGGCTCGACTATCCGCCGGAGAAGCTCGACATCAAATTCGCCGTCGAGCCGGACGACCGCGAAACGCGCGCAGCGCTGGAAAGCCTGGCGCTGGGGCCCCGCTTCGAGATCGTCGTTGCGCCGGATGCTGGGCCGCGCACCAAGCCGAAAGCGCTCAACGCCGCGCTTGCTTTCGCGCATGGTGACCTCGCCGTGATCTACGACGCCGAGGATCGGCCGGAGGCCGACCAATTGCGCCGCGCGGCGGCGATGTTCGCTGCATCCGACACGAGCCTCGCCTGCGTGCAGGCAGCGCTGACCATCGACAACACGCGTGACAGCTGGCTCGCGGCATTATTCACGGCAGAATATGCCGGACATTTCGACGTGCTGCTCCCCGGTCTTGCGGCACGCGACCTGATGATGCCGCTGGGCGGGTCATCGAACCACTTTCGCGGCATTAGGTAGCAAACTCACCTACGCAGCGGGCGGAGCATCTGCCGCAGCGTCGGCCGCGATTTGTGCCGGTCGAGGCAATTGCGGTTCGTGAGCTGGCGGCTGATGTTGGGCTGACTTTAGCTGCTCATCCAACAATCGACCGACCAGCGCGTGGAGATCAGCGAGGTCTTGTCCGCCTGAATCGTGCCCTTTTTGAAGGGCGCTAACGTACTCATTGTGGTTCTGGCGGATCAGTTCAGGCAGAATCGTCGTACCCGGCAGAAGGCCGCCAGCCTTCACGCACAACACGTAATAACAGCTAGCTCGCGCCGTCCTGCCATTCCCGTTGATGAACGGGTGAATGTTGTTCAGGCGCCAAAGAACATAGGTCGCCAATGCGACCGCGTCCGCCTCCTGCCAATGGCGATTTACGATGTTGACGAAATCGTCCATCAACGCCTGCACGCGAAAATGCGCTGGCGGATTGTGTTGTCCTGCCGTCACGTCGCAAGGCCGATATTCGCCCGCGCGAATGTGTAGGCATGCGATCGCGTGGAAATTCAGGGCTTTGATAATTTGCTGCGAAAGGAAGGGACGCCCAAGAGCCAAGGACGTGCCGATGATCGAATGCAGAAAGTCGTAATGCCGATTGCCGTTAGAAATCTCTAACGCCTGATAGGTCGGGTCTTGTTCGTTAGTTGTGAGTTCGAAGACGATCAATCAGGTCGCCTTTGAGGAACCCTCCTGCCTTGCCAGCACCTGCTGAACTTGCTCTCGGGTTATTCCGCTTTCTGCCTTAACGGAACCCATAATGAATGACACACGCTGTGCGTGCAACTCTTCTGGCGAAACGGGGCGCGAGGAAGCTTCGCGAAGGGCATCCAAAAGCGGCTGAGGGGTCTTTAGGTGCGTCATACATGCCTCCTGCTGGCACACGGCAGGATTACAACTTTCGCGGAGTCTTGCAAAGACACTTATTGCGTTAGTTGCAAACTATAGGACTCGCACAGCGTGTGAGCAACTGTCCGGTGATAGAAAACGCGAGTCTTGGCAAATAGGTCCTTGGCACCTGTGGATGACTATCCTCGCGACAGATGGCAGACAGACCACATGATGTTGCCGTGCGAGTCCGTGCCAGAACGCACGACATGGTCGTCGCGTAGCGCTCGCAAGGCTTTGCCGACGCGCTTTGTGAGGTCGCTTACGTACTTGCGGTCGCGGGCATCTTGGCCCCCGGCCGCTATTATTCCCTGAGCAATCTCGCGACTTGTTAGAGGTCCTGGCGACCCGCGTAACTCATCGAGAATAGCGCGGGTCAACTCGCCCTTGCCAAAGATAACATCACGCTTTTGCCGCGGCATTTCGACGTTCAGGTCGCCTGTATAACCAAGTGTGCTGAGCACCCGATCTATCGCGCTTACGTCATTCTTGATTTCGGCTAGCCGGTCGCGGATGCGCTCCGCCTCGTTGAACAGGTCGGCTCGCTTTTTGAGAAGCCCGCTGATTGTGTGCTCGAAAGTTTCCGTGCGAGCCGGTTTCATGCGCGTTCACTCCGCTGCCAGTAGCCACACCAATTTTTCGAGACGGGATGCATCAGCGCGGCGGCGGCGACATGGAGGAACTGTTCGCCATTGCTGATGCGGCGGTGATCTTCGCGCCACGCCATTTCGGACGCATAGGCGTTCAGGTACGGGCCCGCGATGTGATGGTGCGTGCCGATCTCAGCGCGACGAAGGCGCGAGAAAAAGCTTTCGGCCTGATTGGTGCACGCCTCGCCGTCTGAATAGCTTTGCTGATGGTTGATGCGCTTCGTCAGATAGAGCGCATGAAGCGTGTCCCAATGCGCCGCTTCGTCCGCATGGATGACAGAGCCAGCGGTGACGCGCTTCGCGATCGTCTCGATGGCGTGACCTTCCGCTTTGAACACGAAGGGAAGCGAACGGCCATTGCGCTCGCGCATGACGACAACCACGCGGCGCTTGCCGGTCTGATTTTCTGCGAGGCGACGGTCGCGGCGGTTCTCTTTGTTGTTCGCGGGGCGGACGTGACCGCCGAAGTAGCCGCCATCAACTTCGACTTCGCCTGACAGCTTCGTTTCGGCAGTCTCAGCGGCGATGGCTTCACGGATTTTGTGCGCGAGAACGAACGCCGTCTTATATTGGCAATCGAGGTCGCGAGAGAGTTGGAGAGCGGCGTAGCCCTTCGCGCCGTTGGTGAAGATCGCGATGGCTAAGAGATAGTCGCGGACGGGCAGCTTGCGGCTGGCGAAGATAGTGCCGGACGTGACGCTGAACTGATGCGAGCACGCCTTGCACTTCCAGAGCGGGCGCGTCTTGAAAGCGGAATGATCAAGGCAACCGCAGCGCGGGCAAACCGGCTCACCCTTCGTCTCAGCCCACCGGAGATTGCGGAAGGCGGTGGCGGCTTCCTCGTCCGACATGCGGGCTACCTTCGCTAACGAGAGCGAACGGGCCGCTGTGGAAAGGAGGAAGTGCTGTGACATAAGGCCAACGTTTTCCGTTGACCTCAGTGATAAGTGATGAAATGGGTGACGTCAATAGAAATCGTTGGCGTTGACGAAAAATGTTTACGTCGCTATCTTCGTCGCATGGTGCCAGAGCAATGCCGAGCCGCGCGAGCGTGGCTAAACTGGTCTCAGGAGCAGTTGGCGAAAGCCGCGACCGTCGGCGCGTCGACCGTGAGGGATTTTGAGGCCGGTCGGCGCGAGCCGACCCGGAACAATCTAGCGGCAATGAAGGCTGCTCTTGAGCAAGCAGGAATTTCGTTTGTCGACGGCGCGAAGACATTAGGAATTTCGTTCAGCAAGAGTAAGTAGGTGGACCGGTTGGGGATTGGACCCAAGCTCACTCAGGTGGAAATCCGGCGAACGGCACCAGCCCCGGCCCCTCAAACCCTCCAAGGCAGCCCCTTGGAGGGTTTCGCATTTGGGGGCTCTAAGGGGAGCGAAGGCCTCTTGTCAATAGAGTGTTATACCATTAGGTGGTATAGTGGGTTGATTATGCAATGGACCGGTGATACAGTTGCCTGCGACTCGGAGGTGTCATGGACATCGAGATCGCAGACGAAAGCTTGGAAAGGCTCGGGAGCGATCCCCAAGACGCAGGCGGATTCCCTCCTGGCGTAGCCAAGGCGTATCGCAGGCGGTTGTGGTTCATCGCCCAGGCGACAAAGGTCAGCGACTTGTACGCATTACACGGCGCAAGATTCGAAAAGCTGAAAGGAGATCGCGCGGGTCAGTATTCGATGCGCCTGAATGATAGATGGCGCCTGATCCTGGAATTGGTCGGCCCGGAATCAGAGGAGACGGTGAGGGTCATCACTATCGAGGACTATCACTAAGGCCAGGGAGATGTCGGATGAACAAGTTCGTACCAGTTGAGGCGTTCCCCCCAGGCGAGTTCTTGCTTGAAGAGCTTGAGGCGCGTGGTTGGACTCAGACCGAATTTGCCGAGATGATTGATCGGCCCTACCGGCTTGTGAACGAAATTGTTCTCGGCAAGCGCGCGATCAGTCCTGAGACCGCGAAAGACTTTGCAAGCGCATTTGGGTCAAGCGCTCAGCTTTGGATGAATCTAGAAACCGCTTGGCAGCTTTCGAAGGTAAAGCCTCGCGATCAGAAGATCGCTCGTGAAGCAGCCTTGCGCGGACGATTCCCTGTCCGGGAAATGATTAAACGCCGCTGGATCGCTACGTCCAAGGCAATCGATGAATTGGAAACTTCGGTCCTTTCGTTCTTCGAAATTGAATCCATCAGCGATCCTATCGGCTTCGCTCATGCCGCACGTCGGAATTACGACCACGATGTTTCGATTCCTCAGTGGGCTTGGATTTTTCGCGTCCGCCAACTCGCTCGTGCATTGCATGTTCCTGCGTTTTCGAGCTCGCGCTTGCGCTCAATTATTCCTGAAATGGAAAAATTGATGACCGAGCCAGAGGAGATTCGCCATGTGCCTAAATTGCTGGCGGAGTGCGGCATTCGGCTCGTCGTGGTCGAGCCGATTCCCGGCTCAGAAATTCAGGGTGTTTGCTTTTGGATCAATGACAACCAGTCGCCAGTGATTGGTCTCACCATGAAGGGAGATCACATCGACAAATTTTGGTTTAATCTCTGGCACGAAATTGAACACGTGTTGAAAGGCGAAGGGCAGGGCGAAGTCATTATCGAAGACTTCGAGGAGACGGGCGACAAGAGCGATAGCGAAAAGGAAGCGAACAGAGCTGCCGCTGATCATTGCGTCCCTCTCGGTCCGATGCAGGACTTTATGCGACGGCACAGTCCCATGTTTTCTGAGAAGGCGCTGATTGGATTTGCGCGGATCATGAAACGCCATCCCGGCATTGTCGCCGGGCAAATTCAGAAACGCACACAACGGTGGGATTTATTCAAGAAGCATCAGCCGAGGGTCAGGGAGATTCTAATCCAGACAGCCTTAACCGATGGGTACGGCCGTGTAGGACCGTCAAACTTATAGGAGCCAAAAAATGGCTACTTACGTCAAGCAGATGCAAAAAATCGTCGAGGAGTATCGCGAAACTGGCGAGCCGTGGCCTGCTTCGAGCAAGGCGATTGCCGATTGGGCGATCCTGACTGGCCGATGGAAAATGCCACCCGCTGCCGTCCGACGCCGCTGTGCCGACGACATCGCATCAGCAATGCGCGAAGAGTATTACACCGACTCCAAACGGAGGCGCGTTCGTTTGCTCCATCCGGCCCCTCTTTTCGCAAGCGGAGAGCGCGTAATCATCTGGGATGACATCCGCACGGCCAGTCGCAAGCATATGGAGTTGTCATTTCAATCGCGACGGCAGGGCGTCGTGGCCGATTGTCGACAGTTCAAGGTCGATGTCGACAGTTACAATGACGCACATTCCGACGCAGAGCCAATTCAGGTCGTCTTCAACTTCGAGATGGATTTGGCCGAACTGGAAGCGGCGGAAGCTGCCTAAAAGGCGAGCGCCGCTGCCCGTCAACGGATACAGCGGCGCTCTTAACCCAAGACAGGACTCGAACCTGTATCGGCCGGGTGACAACCGGTTGCTCTACCCTTGAGCTACATGGGACCAGTGGGCGGTCAGATAGTACCGATTCCGCTTTCCGCAAGGGGCCAGGTGAGTTTGCTACCTAATGCCGCACTTTCGCACGGGCGTGCTGCGTCGGGTCGGCGCCTGGGACCCCTACAACGTCACCGAGGATGCCGATCTCGGTACGCGCCTCGCGCGTTTCGGCTACGCGACGTCGACACTCGCGTCGACCACATACGAGGAGGCGCCGGCGGAGCTTGGGCCCTGGCTCAAGCAACGCACGCGCTGGTTCAAGGGCTGGATGCGCACTGCGATCGTCCATATGCGCCAGCCACTGCGCTTCGCGCGCGAGCTTGGCGTGGCTTCGTTCGTCGCCTTCCATCTAACTCTCGCCGGCACCGTCCTCGCGGCGCTGGTGCAGCCGTATCTGCTCTTCCTGCTGCTAGGCTTGGTCGTGAATGGCGGGATCGTCTTGCCCGCAGATGCCGGGTTCGTGACGCAGACTCTTGTCTTCACGCATATCGCGGCGGCGCTTGGCGGCTATCTCACGGCGTCGGTTCTTGCGCTCGAAGGCTTGCGCCGGCGCCGCATCGGCGGCACCGGATGGTCGCTCCTCCTCATGCCGGTCTATTGGGCGCTGCTTTCGATCGCGGCGTGGCGAGCGCTCTATCAACTCGTCCGCAAGCCGGACTACTGGGAGAAGACGCCGCACGGCCTTGCGCGCACGTCGCGGCGGGCTGCTCAGAGATAGCGGCTGAGATCGGCGGCGGCTTCTTCCGGCTTACGCTTGAGATTGAACGGCGCAACGAAGTGGCCCTGCTTGTCCATCAGATAGACGAGCGCGGTGTGGTCCATCGTGTAGTCGCCGTCTTTCGTCGGCACCTTTTTCGCATAGACACGGTAAGCCTTGCTGATCTGGTCGATCGCTGCCTGGTCGCCGGTGAGCCCGATGAGGTGGGGATCGAAGCTCGACAGATAATCCTTCAGCGCCTTTGGCGTGTCGCGATCGGGATCGACGGTGACGAAAAGCGCGCGCACGCCGTCCGCCTTCGGCCCGAGCGCGCGCATCACTTCCGAGACCTCGAACAAGGTCGTCGGGCACACATCCGGGCAATGGGTGAAGCCGAAGAAGACGAGGAAGGGCTTGCCCTTGAGGTCGGCATCGGTGACGGTCGCGCCGTTCTGGTCCGTGAGCTTGAAGGCGCCGCCGACCGCCGAGGGCGTCACAGCACTCGGCGCATTGTTGGCGACGAACATCATCACGAGAAACACACTCGCAAGTCCGGCGCAGAAGGCGGCGGCAATGATGCGCAGGCGTTTGGCTTTTTCGCTCAACTCGGCCATCGGTGGCGTCACCTCAGAAGCAATAGGCGATGCCCGCGAGGATCATTTCCTGGAAGACGGCGGTGCCGTAATATGTCCAGAGAATGATCGCGCCCGCGACAGCAACACCGGCGAGCGCTGCGATGGACGCGATCGCACGCCTCGACAGGGGCGTGGTTCGTGAGACCGGCTGGTCGCTAACGCTCATGGCTGTCACATAGGCCTGAATGGCGCTTCCGGCAACGGGCGCGACGCCGCACTCAATAGTCGACGCCGACGAGATAGAGGCCCTCCGGCGGCGCCACCGGGCCGCAGGCGGCGCGGTCGCGCGCGGCGAGCGCGGCGGCAAGGTCCGCGGGGCGCCAGCGGCCTTCTCCCACCCAGATCAGCGAGCCAACCATGGAGCGCACTTGATTGTGAAGGAAGGAGCGCGCTTCCGCATGGACTTCGACGAGGTCGCCGGTCCGCGTCACGTCAAGTCGTTGCAGCGTCTTCAGGGGCGACTTCGCCTGGCAGTCGGAGGAACGGAAGGTCGTGAAGTCGTGCTTGCCGATGAGCGCCTGCGCGGCCGTGTGCATTGCCTCGGTATCGAGTGGCCGCGGCACGCGCACCGCGCGCAGCCGTTCGAGCGCAAGGTCCGGCCGGCGATTGACGAGACGGTAGAGATAGCGGCGGCGGATCGCGGAGAAGCGCGCGTCGAAATCCGGTTCGACCAGCTCGGCGTTGAGCACCGCGATCGGGTGTGGCCGCAGATGGGCATTGAGCGCGTCCCGCACGGTGCCGGGGTCATGCTCGCGGGTAAGATCGAAATGCGCGACCTGGCCGAGAGCGTGCACGCCGGCGTCCGTCCGTCCCGCGCCTTGCACGGCCGTTTGCTCGCCGGAGAAGGCGGCGATCGCGGCGGTCAGAGCGCCCTGTACGGTCGGCACTTCCGCCTGGATCTGCCATCCGGCGAAGGGCGTGCCGTCATATTCGACGGCGATCCGGTAGCGCGGCATAATCAGGTCAGTCCGGTCCCTGGCGGCAGCGGATTGCCGCGCAGGAACTCGGCGGCGGACATCGGCCGTCCACCCGCGCGTTGCACGTCGAGCAAACGGACCGCGCCATCGCCGCAGGCGACGGTGAGCGCATCGTCAAGCACGGTGCCGGGCGCGCCGGCACCTTCAGCGCGCGCCGTGCGGAGCACCTTCACGCGCGTCGCCATCATCCCTTCGCCGATCGCGAACCAGGCGCCGGGGAACGGCGACAACCCGCGGCAATGGTCATGGACTTCCCGCGCCGGCCGTGTCCAATCGATCCGCGTTTCCGATTTCTCCAGCTTGGCGGCGTAGGTCACGCCCTCCTGCGGCTGCGGCGTCAGCGTGAGCGAGCCGCGCTCTAACGCGCCGAGCGCGCGGCCCATCAGGTCGGCGCCGAGCCGGGCGAGGCGGTCATGCAGCTCGCCCGCCGTCATGGTGTCGCCGATCGGAACGCGCTCGACCATCGCCACCGGTCCGGTATCGAGCCCTTCCTCCATGCGCATGATGGCGACGCCGCTCTCGGCGTCGCCCGCCATGATCGCGCGGTTGATCGGCGCCGCGCCACGCCAGCGCGGCAGCAGCGAGGCGTGCAGGTTGAAGCAGCCGAGCGGTGGCATATCGAGAATGGACTTCGGCAGGATCAAGCCATAGGCGACGACAACGGCGGCATCGGCCCCGTGCGCCGCGAAGGCCGCCTGCGCCTCCGGCGTTCGCAGCGTCGCCGGTGTGAGCACCGGCAGACCAAGCCGCATCGCTTCGCGTGCGATCGGTGTCGGCGAGGGCTCCATGCCGCGGCCCGCGGGGCGCGGCGCGCGCGTATAGACGGCCGCGATCTCGTGGCCCTGTCCGATCAGCTCGACGAGGGTCGGCAGCGCGAAATCCGGCGTGCCCATGAAGATGAGGCGAAGCGTCATGGGCGGCCTCGCGTGCGTCGCCGGCGGCTCATTCTGCGGCCGCGCGCTTCGCCGCCTTGGTGAATTTCTTGATGATGCGGTCGCGCTTCAGCTTCGAGATGTGGTCGATGAAAAGAACGCCGTTGAGATGGTCGATCTCGTGCTGAAGGCAGGTGGCGAGCAATCCGTCGGCGTCGATCTCATGCGTCTTGCCTTGGAGGTCGGTGTAACGCATGCGGATCTGCTCAGGGCGCTCGACATCTTCGTGGATCTCCGGGATCGAGAGGCAGCCCTCCTCGTAGGTCGAGAGCGCGTCCGACCGCGTGACGATCTCCGGATTGATGAACACCTGCGGCTGGCGCGGCTCATCCTTCTTGGCGATGTCGATGGTCACGACGCGCTTGAGCACGCCGATCTGAACGGCGGCAAGGCCGATGCCGGGCGCGTCGTACATCGTCTCGAACATGTCGTCGACGAGCGTCCGCAGATCTTCACCCGCCGTGACCGGTTGGGAGACGAGACGCAGACGCGGGTCGGGCAGCGCGATGATCGGACGAATGGCCATGGCGGCGATTTAAGTGGTGCGCCGAGAGTGGTCAATCGCGAGCCGCGGATGCGCCTCCTCCCGCGGGGTGCCCATGAAAAATCCGGCACGGGCGACCCGTGCCGGCTCTGGTGTGACAGACGCGCTTTGCGCTTACCAGCGACGCCAGTGACGGTGACGCCAGTAATGCCGACGCCAGTAGTAGCGGCGCGGCCAGTAATAGCGACGATAGTAATAGCGGCGGTGGCACCAGCCGCTCCAGCGGCGGCAGTGCCAGGCGACCTGGGCTTCCGGCGATAGGGTGTCTGCGGCGAGTTGAATGGCATCAGCGGGCGAAGCCGTCATGGCCGATGCGCCTGCGGGTGCCGCGAGCGCAAGGGTCAGACCGGCAATCGCCATCAACAGGAACTTACGCATGCGTGATCCTCCTGCCGACCGGCGCGCGTCATTGCGAACCGGTCCTTTGTGGGGTGCGACAGGCTGTCCACCCGTGCAAAATCAATGACTTGGGGCCGATGAACGGCTCCTGAACAAAGTCTTAACGGTCGCTGAGATCGTTCGCTAAATCCTTCGGCGTTCTCTCTTCGTTCGCTTCCCGCCTCGAATCAAGCTATGAGGTTGGAATGAATGTCGATCTCTCAAAGCTTGCCGCAGGCGTGATGGCGCTCGAGCCGGGCGCGATCATCACGGTCACGGCGGCCGTCATCTGCCTCGGACTGGTCGTCTTGATCTTGCTCGCCACGCGGCTTTTGCGTGCGCGGCGAACCGACGACGCAGCGCGCTTCGCCTTTGCGCGCGACCTCGAAATGCGCATCGGCGATCTCGCGCGCGTGCAGAGCGAGATTACCGGCCGCGTGCAGAACATGGGCGAGATGCTCTCCGGCGGGCATGCCGAGCTCGCGCGCACGGTCAACGACCGGCTCGATGCCGTGACGCGCAATCTCGGCCTCTCGATGGAGGCCAACAAGCAGGGCACCGTCGAGAGCCTGCAAAAGCTCAACGAGCGCCTTGCGGTGATCGATCGCGCCCAGCGCAATCTCACCGAGCTCAGCACGCAAGTGAGCTCGCTGCGCGACGTTCTCTCCAACAAGCAGAAGCGCGGCGCGTTCGGACAGGCGCAGATGGAGATGATCGTCCAGGATGGCCTGGCTCAAGGCGCCTACGAATTCCAATACACGCTCTCGAACGGAAGCCGGCCCGATTGCGTGATCTTTCTGCCCGATGCGCATGCGCTCGTCATCGACGCGAAGTTTCCCCTCGAGGCCGCGATGGCGTTCCGCAACGCCGAAAATGACGACGCCCGCGCACTCGCCGCGCGGCAATTGCGCCAGCACATCGCGACGCATGTCAGCGACATCAGCCGCAAATATCTCATCCCCGGCGAGACGCACGAGCTCGCCCTGATGTTCGTGCCCTCCGAATCTGTGTACGCGGACCTGCATGACGCCTTCGACGATATCGTGCAGAAGGCGCTGCGTGCGCGTGTGCTCATTGTCTCGCCGACGCTGCTGATGCTGGCGATTCAGGTGATCCAGCAAATCCAGCGCGATGCGCGCATGCGCGAGGCGGCGGATCAGATTCACGCCGAGGTCGGCCACCTCATGGACGATCTCAAGCGGCTCAACGAGCGCGTCTACAAGCTCCAGCAGCATTTCACGCAGGCGAACGAGGACGTGCGCCAGATCGTCGTCTCGGCCGAGAAGATCGAGCGGCGGGGCACGCGCATCCGCGAGGTGGAGTTCGGCGAAGACGACGGCAAGCCGGCGACGCCGAAGCTGGTGAGCCCGCGCGCCGCGGCGAGCTGACGCGCCGCCAACCCACAGCTTGCTTGGCGCCGCGGTGGCGATTCACCGCCGCCTCTGCTAGGCCGCAGGCATGAGCGCGCCCGACGCTGGAGCACCCCGTCCGACCTTCGCGCAGACGATCGCGGTCTATCTGCAGCCGCGCGTGCTCATCGTCACGTTTCTCGGCTTTGCGTCGGGACTGCCGCTCGCCCTGTCCGGCTCGACGCTGCTCTTCTGGATGCGCGAAGCCGGCGTCGATCTCGGCACCATCGGGTTGTTCGCGCTGGTCGGCACGCCCTATACGATCAAGTTCCTGTGGGCGCCGATGGTCGACGCGCTCAATGTGCCGGTGCTCTCGCGGCTTCTCGGGCGCCGTCGCGGCTGGCTGATCTTTGCGCAGCTTCTTCTTCTCGCCGCGATCGCATTTCTTGGAACGCGCAACCCCGCAGCGTCCGCTTGGGGCGTGGCGCTGGCGGCGTTCCTTGTCGCCGTTGCCGCGGCGACGCAGGACATCGTGATCGACGCGTTCCGCGTCGAAAGCCTGCCGGAGCGGGAGCAGGCGGCGGGGATGGCTGCGTTTGTCGCCGCCTATCGCGTCGGCACGCTGGCGTCCACGGTCGGTGCGCTGTTGCTGGTGAGCCTGTTCGAAACTTACGGGCTCTCGCGGCCGAGCGCCTGGACGGCGAGCTATATCGTCATGGCTCTGCTCGTCGTCGTCGGAATGGTGACGGCGCTCATCGCGACCGAGCCAGAAAAATCCGCGGTGGCTGACGCGGCGCATGCGCAAGAGCGCTCGCTTACGCGAGTGTGGAACGCGGCTCGCGGCGCGTTTTCGGACTTCCTCATGCGCGACGCCGCTTTCGTCGTCCTCGCCTTCGTCGTCCTCTTTAAGTTCACCGATGCCCTCGCGGGCATCATGACGGCGCCTTTCGTCGTCGACCTCGGCTTTACGCGCAACGAATACGCGGCGATCATCAAAGGCGTCGGGCTCGCGGCAACGCTGATCGGCGGTTTCGCCGGAGGCTATGTAGCGTTGATCTATCCGCTCGTCACCAGCCTCTGGATCGGCGGCATCCTGCAGGCGCTCGCGAACCTCGCCTTCTCCTGGCAGGCGGTGGTCGGGCACGACATCTGGTGGCTCACCTTCGCGATCGTGCTGGAGAATTTCACCAGCGCCATCGGCACGGTGATCTTCGTCGCCTATCTCTCGGCGCTCTGCCGCAACCCACTGCACACGGCGACACAGTTCGCGTTGCTCACGGCGCTCGCGGCGGTCGGGCGCACCTATCTCTCCTCTGGCGCGGGTTACCTCGCTGAGCAGACCGGCTGGGCGACCTTCTTCGCGCTATGCGCGGTCGCGGCAATCCCGAGTTTGCTGCTGCTCGCCTGGCTGCAGGCGCGCGGGCATTTTGCGAAGGTCGCGGCGGAGAAGGCGGCGGCGACGACGTCCTAAAACGTCGTGCGCTGGCGGATCGCGGCGGCGAGCGTGCCGTCGTCGAGATAGTCGAGCTCGCCGCCGACCGGCACACCATGCGCGAGGCGCGTCACCTTCACATTCGCCTCGGCAAGAAGCTCGGTGATGTAATGCGCCGTGGTCTGGCCATCGACGGTGGCGTTGAGCGCGAGGATCACTTCCGTCACCTCGGGCGCGCTGGCGCGGCCGACAAGCGTGTCGATCGCAAGATCGTCGGGGCCGATGCCATCAAGCGGGGAGAGGGTGCCGCCGAGGATGTGGTAGCGCGCATTGATCGCGCCGGCGCGCTCCAGCGCCCAGAGGTCAGCGACATCCGCGACGACGACGATTACCGAAGGGTCGCGGCGCGGATCGGTGCAAACGGTGCAGGGGTTCTGGCTGTCGACATTGCCGCAGACGCGGCACACGGTGACGGTGTCGAGTGCCGTCTGCAGCGCCGCAGCAAGCGGCGCCATCAGCGGCTCGCGCTTCTTGATGAGGAAGAGCGCAGCGCGGCGCGCCGAGCGAGGCCCCAAGCCGGGCAGCCGCGCAAGCAACTGGATGAGGCGCTCGATCTCGGCGCCGGCAACGGCTTTCGCCATCAGAGATCGACCTCGTAACCGCCGGCCGGGTCGATCAGCGACTGCAGGCGCGAGGCGCCGAGCCGCGCGAAGCGGAGCGTCATGCTGCGTCGCGTGGCGCCGGCAAGCTTGTGCACGGGCGCATCGCGCAGCATCTCGGCGCCGTATCCGTCGGCGACAATCAAGCCGGCGTCTTCGGGAAATATCTCCACCGGCACATGCGGTGCGGTCGCGAAGAACAGCCGGTCGCAATGCCAGCGATAGTCCGGCCACTTCATGTCGGCACGGAAATCGGCAAGGGAGGATTTGATCTCGACGATGACGATCTCGCCGTCTTGGCCCATGGCGACGAGGTCGGCGCGGCGGCCGGACGTGAGCGACATCTCGCTGATGCAGTTGAAGCCCAGCGCCCGCAGCAGCCGGCAGGTGCCGCGCGCGACCGACAGCGCGGTCTCGGACTGGCGGCCGTCGACAATCGTGATGTCGGTGCGGATGGAAAACGACTCGAAACTCATGGGATGGACCATGCCATGCGTTGCGACGAAACTGAACTCCGCTGTCATTCCGGATGGCCGTGAAACGGCCAGTCCGAAATCCATACGCCGCAGCGCCGGGGTTATGGATTCCGGGCCCGCGCCGCGGGCGCGTCCCGGAATGACAATGTCGTGTTCGCCCGCTCCGGGAACGCCTTGGCGAGGCCCTCGCGGGTCGCCGGGAGGATGCCGCGCTCGGTGATCAGGCCGGTGACGAGCCGCGCCGGCGTCACGTCGAAGCCGAAATTCGCGACAGCCGAGCCCGGCGCGACCACCTCAACGGTCTCGATGCGGCCATCGGCGGTGCGGCCGGTCATGCGCGTCACCTCCGCGGCGCTGCGCTCCTCGATCGGGATTTCGGCGACACCGTCATCGACAGTGAAGTCGATCGTCGGGGAGGGAAGCGCGACGTAGAACGGCACGCTATTGTCGCGCGCCGCGAGCGCCTTGAGATAGGTGCCGATCTTGTTGCAGACGTCGCCTTGTGCGGTGACGCGATCGGTGCCGACGATCGCGAGATCGACGCGGCCGTGCTGCATCAGGTGGCCGCCGGTGTTGTCGGGGATCACGGTATGCGGCACGCCATGATGGCCGAGCTCCCAGGCGGTCAGCGCCGCGCCCTGGTTGCGCGGCCGCGTCTCGTCGACCCAGACATGGACCGGCAGGCCGAGGTCGTGCGCCATATAGATCGGCGCGGTCGCCGTTCCCCAGTCGACGGTCGCGAGCCAGCCGGCATTGCAATGCGTGAGCACGTTCACCGGCTCACCTGGCTGCTTCTTCGCGGCCGCCGCTTTGATGAGTTCGAGGCCGTGGGTGCCGATCGCGTGATTGATCGTGACGTCCTCGTTGGCGATTTCGCCCGCGCGTTTGTAAGCCGCCGCGACGCGCTCCTCGCGTGGGCGGTTGCGCACCGCCGCCACCATCTCATCGAGCGCCCAGCGCAGATTGATCGCCGTCGGCCGCGTGGCGATGAGCGTCGCATAGGCCGCCTCGAGCGCGGTGTCGGACGCGTCTTCGCGCAGTGCTAGCGCGACGCCATAGGCCGCCGTCGCGCCGATGAGGGGCGCGCCGCGCGTCTGCATCGTGCGGATCGCATGGGCCGCATCGGCGGCGCTTGTGAGCCGCAGCGTCGCGAAGCGATGCGGCAACTGCGTCTGGTCGATGATTCCGACGGTGACGCCGTCCGGCTCGACCCAGATGCTGCGCATCGGCTTGCCGTCAACCTTCATGCTCGTTCCTTTCGCGCGCACACATAGGCGTCTTTGCGGGCCTGCGCAAAGTTGGCGTTACTGCGGGAGCGGCGCGCGCAGGACGGCGAGCCGTAGCGCTCGGACCTGCGCCTCGAGGTCCTGCGCGGCGATCTTGCGGTCGAGGATGGCGTCGCCGTTCACCGCTCGGCCGGCATGGATGACGACATCGATGCCGCCGCCGCGGATCACCGTGGCGAGGTGCGGGAGGAGGTCGAGGTCGCCGTACCACGCGACGCGCGGGCGGCAGCGGCGATTGAGCGGCAGGCCGGCCAGCGCTGTATAGACGATGGCGGTCGGTTGCAGCGCGATCGGCAGCGGCGCGCGCCCTTCGGGCGCCGCCCGCGCGGCCGCCAGCAGGCTCGAGCGGAACGGGAGCACGCGGCCGCCGTCATTCGACGTTCCCTCGGCGAAGAGGACGACGCGCTCGCCTTCCGCCAGGAGTGCTGCGATCGCGCGGCTTGCCGACGCTGTGCCGCTGCGACGCGTGCGGTCGATGAAGACCGAACGCGCGAGCCGCGCAAGCTGCCCGAACAGCGGCCAAGTCGCTACTTCGCGCTTGGCGACGAAGATCACCGGCGCGACGGACGAGAAGGCGCAGATATCGAGCCAGGACGTATGGTTGGCGACGATCAGCGCCGGGCCGGCTGCGAGCTCGCCGATCACGCGCACGCGCATATTGAGGAGGCGGCAGATCGCGCGATGGAAGAAAACGGGAATCGTGCGTCGCGCCGGCAGCTTGAAAAGAAGCGCAACGATTTGAAATGGCAAGAGGACAGCAATGAGAACGGCGATGGCCGTAGCGACCGCCAGGACGCGCATCAATTCTTGGGCTTCTCGTCGAGGGGCACGGCGTAGAGCTCGAGGCGGTGGTCAACGAGACGATAGCCGAGCCGGCGGGCGACCTTCGCCTGCAACTCCTCGATCGCCTCGGAGGAAAACTCGATCACCTCGCCGGTGCGCAGATTGATGAGATGGTCGTGGTGGGTGTCCGGGCTCTGCTCGTAGCGCGCGCGGCCATCACGGAAGTCATGGCGCTCGATGATGCCGGCATCCTCGAACAGGCGCACGGTGCGGTAGACGGTCGAGAGGGAGATGCGATCGTCCACCTGCGCGCAGCGGCGATAGAGCTCTTCGACATCGGGATGGTCCTCGGACGCTCCGAGCACGCGCGCGATGACGCGGCGCTGCTCGGTCATGCGCATGCCTTTCGCAGCGCACTGCGCTTCGATGTCGGTTTTCTTCGTCGCCGTCACGATTTTCGCCGCGTTTCTATCCGCTGGATGTCGACGCGCGCCCCCTCGCGATGACACCCGCAAGATAAGCCCGTCAACGCCTTTCGTCCATGCTGCAGGCCGCTTCGGAAAGTCGTCCGGGTGGGCTCAAAGGTCGCGGCGCAGAACGACCGCGGACGAACGTTGACCGTTTCCGATCGGGTAGTATCCCGGGCGACGGCCGACCTCCTGAAATCCGGCGCGGGCATAGAGCCGGCGTGCCGGGGCGTTCGCCTCGTCGACTTCGAGAAACACGGTGCGGATGCCAAGGCCGGCCAGGCGGCGCAGATGCAGGTCGAGCATGCGCCGCGCAACGCCGCGGCCGCGCATCGTTGCGGCGGTCGCTACCGATAGGATTTCGGATTCATCGGCGGCGCGGCGAGAGAGAATGAAGCCGGCGAAACGCCGTCCCACCTTGACGCGATGCGCGAGAACAGCGCGATCGACGAGCAGCCGTTCGACTTCGTCCTCGCTCCAGCCGCGACGGAACGACTGGCCGTGGAGCGATGCGATGTCGGACGCATCCGCGGCCGTGGCCTCGGTGATGATCGGCTCGGCTGGCGCGAACAGGCGCTTGAGAAAGTCGATCATTGCCGCGGCAGGCGGGCCGCATGCTGAGGCTGGGCGTCGGGCGGACGCAGATAAAGCGGGTTCGGCGGGGCCGAACGGGTATCGGCGACGACGCCGAGCTTGGCGACCCACTCGATATCCGGCGCCGAACGCGACGACGTTATGCTCGGTGGCGCCGCATCGGCGGGCCACGCTTGCGCGATGGCCTCGGCGGCGGAACCGACGAGGTGCACCGGCCCTTCGATCGCCGGCAGCCCTTCGGACAATTTGGCCTGACGCGCGGCCGCCAAGGTGCGTCCGCCAGGCCCGAAGATCTGGATGAAGACCTGCGCGTGGCGGGCGTCGATTGCGGCGATGATGGTCTGCGTCTTATCGGCGGAGATGGCGGGTGCCGCGTAGGCCGCAAGCGTCGAGACGCCGACGGCCGGACGCCCGGCGGCAAGTGCGATCCCGCGCGCGGCGGACAAGCCGACCCGCAGCCCCGTAAAGCTGCCGGGGCCGACGGTGACCGCGACACGGTCCAATTCGGCGAACTCGAACATCGCCGCGTCCATCACCCGCGCGATCATCGGCATCAGGGCTTCGGCGTGGCCGCGCGTCATCTCGCGGCTCTCCTGCGCCATCACGACGCCGTGGTCGGAATCGTAGATGGCGGCGGCGCAGGCGCCGAGGGCGGTGTCGATGGCGAGAACGCGCATGGCGTCCGGTTTGTAACGGACGCGCGGCGGAGAGCCAACTGGTCACGAATGGCGAGGCGTTCGGACCGGCTTCGGTCGAAGCCAAATCTGTCCGACTGTCATGCCCGCGAAGGCGGGCATCCAGTAATCTCAGCTGAACTTTGATCCGCGAAAGCTGCGGTGTACTGGGTCCCCGCCTTCGCGGGGACGACACCTAGAGCCGAGGGCCTGCTAGACCGGGCGGACTTCCGTGACATCGGGGAGGAAGTGCTGCAGCAGGTTCTGGATGCCGTGGCGCAACGTCGCGGTCGAGGAGGGGCAGCCGGAGCAGGCGCCCTTCATCGCGAGGAAGACGACGCCGTCCTTGTAGCCACGGAAGGTGATGTCGCCGCCGTCATTAGCGACGGCCGGGCGTACGCGGGTCTCGATCAGTTCCTTGATCGTGTCGACCGTCTCCTGATCCGCCGGATCGAAGAACTCGTCGGCCTCGGGGGAAGCCGCCGTGTCGGCGCGCACGGTCTCGGCGCCCGACATGTAGTGTTCCATGATCGCGCCGAGGATCTGCGGCTTGAGCTGCTGCCAGTCGCCGTCCGCCTTGGTGACGGTGATGAAATCGGAGCCGAAAAACACGCCCGACACGCCCGGCACGCCGAACAGCCGCTCGGCGAGCGGCGACTGTGCGGCCTCTCCCAAGTCACGCATTTCAAGCGTGCCCTTGTCGAGAACGGTCCGTCCCGGCAGGAACTTGAGGGTGGCCGGATTGGGCGTGGGTTCGGTTTGAATGAACATCGGCAGCTCCTTGGCCAGCCTGCGCCGGCGATTCCGCCCCTTAAGTGGGCTTTCGGTCCTCGCGGGTCAACGCCCTTGTCGGGCCTAGGAGAGCGAATCGAGCTCGTCGTCAGTGAGCTGGCCGGGGACGATCGTGATCGGCACAGGGAAGCCGGAGATGGTCTTGCCGAGCCCCGAGACGAGCGGGCCGGGGCCTTCCTTGCCCAGTCCCGCGGCGAGGACCAGCGTCGCGATGTCCTGGTCCTCTTCGATCAGACCGAGAATTTCCGGAACCAGCTCCCCCTCGCGGATGGCGCGCTCGGGCGTGATGCCGGCGACACCGTTCACGCGGCCGGCAAAGCGGGTCAGCAAGGTGTTGGCTTCCTCGTTCGCTTCGGCCCGCATTACTTCGGCAACGCCGAGCCATTGCTGGTTGCGATCATGCGGTTCGATCACGCGCAGCATGATGAGGCCGGATTCGTTACGCGCCGCGCGGCGCGCCGCGTAATAGACGGCGCGGTCGCATTCGGGCGTTTCGTCAATGATGACCAGATATTTCGGCTTGTGGCCGACTTCGTAGCTGCGGCGCTTGGAGCTCATGCCCTACTCCTGAAAGTCAACGGCGTCGCACTCGCGCGAATCCTGCCACGGCCGACCGGGCGGCGACAAGGCGCGAGCGCTTGGCCCGCGCCCGTGCCGTCGCGCCTTAGCGGTGGACGAATCCGATGATGTCCTTGACGGATTTCATGGTTTTTTCGGCGACGGCGCGCGCGCGGTCGGCGCCGGACACCAGGATGGCGTCGATCGAGGCCGGGTCTTGCACCAGGCGCTTCATCTCGGCGCCGATCGGGCCGAGCTTGGCGACGGCGAGATCGACCAGCGCGCTCTTGAAGGCGGAGAACTGTCCGCCGCCGAAATCCTTGAGCACATTCTCCTTGGTGACATCGGCGAGTGCCGCATAGATGCCGACGAGGTTGTCAGCCTCCGGCCGCTTGGCGAGGCCGGCTTCTTCGCTCGGCAGCGGCTCGGGATCGGTCTTCGCCTTGCGGATCTTCTGCGCGATCGCGTCTGCGTCGTCGGTCAGATTGATGCGCGAATAGTCCGACGCATCGGACTTCGACATCTTCTTGGTCCCGTCGCGCAAGGACATGATGCGCGTCGCCGGACCTTGAATGAGCGGCTCGGTGAGCGGGAAGAACGCGTCGCCAAAGCCGTGCTCGGCGATCGAGGTGGCGAAGTCGTTGTTGAACTTTTGCGCGATGTCGCGTGTGAGCTCGACATGTTGCTTCTGATCCTCGCCGACCGGGACATGGGTGGCGAGGTAAAGCAGGATGTCGGCGGCCATCAGGTTCGGATAGGCGTACAATCCGACCGACGCGTTCTCGCGATCCTTGCCCGCCTTGTCCTTGAATTGTGTCATGCGGTTGAGCCAGCCGAGGCGCGCGACGCAGTTGAACACCCAGGCGAGCTCGGCATGGCCCGAGACCTGGCTCTGATTGAACACGATGTGCTTCTTCGCATCGACGCCGCAGGCGATGAACGCCGCCGCGACCTCGCGGATATTGCGTGTCAGTTCCGCGGGCCCGCCCCAGACCGCGATCGGCACCGTGATCGCATGCATGTCGACCACGCAATAGATGCAGTCGAAACGATCCTGCAGCTCGACGAAGCGCTTGATCGCGCCAAGGTAGTTGCCGAGATGCAGGTTGCCGGTGGGCTGGACGCCGGAAAAGACGCGTTCCTTGAACGCCATGACGGGAGACCTCTAGGTTGAGCGGCGCTCATTGCATGCCGGGCGAAATGGCGCAAGGGAACCGATGACCCCCGCCCCGGAGGACCGCAGGGGGGCGATTGGCGCTTCCGTGCGAGCCTTTATCGGGTTAGGACCGGGCCCCGCCCCATCCTTATCTCTTTCCAAAGGCTGCAGATGAGCAACCCGCAATACGATGTTCTTGGCATCGGCAACGCCATCGTCGATGTCATCGCGCGGACGGAGGAGGATTTCCTCGTCGCCAACGATATGCGCAAGGGCGGCATGGCGCTGATCGACGAAGCGCGCGCGCATGCCATCCAGGCGGCGATGCGCGAGACGACGGAGATTTCCGGCGGATCGGCGGCGAATACCATCGTCGGCGTGGCGAGCCTCGGCGGTCGTGGCGCGTTCATCGGCAAGGTTAAAGGCGATGCGCTCGGGGAAGGCTTCGGCCGGAACTTGCGCGAGGCGGACGTGAATTTCAAAACGCCGGCCGCGAAGGATGGGCCGTCTACCGCGCGCTCCTACATCTTCGTCACGCCCGACGGCGAGCGCACGATGAACACCTATCTCGGCGCCGCGCAAAATCTGCACCCCGACGATGTCGACGCCGATGCCGTCGGTGCATCCGCGATCACCTATCTCGAGGGCTATTTGTGGGACCCGCGCGACGCGAAGGACGCCTTCCTGAAAGCCGCTACCGCGGCCCACGCCGCGGGCCGGGAGGTCGCACTGACGCTCTCGGATGCCTTCTGCGTCGATCGCTGGCGCGATGAATTCCTGCATCTCCTGCGCTCAGGGACCGTCGATCTTCTATTCGCCAATGAGACGGAATTGCACAGCCTCTATCAGACGGCGACATTCGACGTCGCGGTCGCCGCGCTTGCCAAGGATGCGCGCCGCGCCGTCGTCACGCGCAGCGAAAAGGGCTGCATCGTCGTCGACAAGACCGGCACGCAGGCCGTTCCCGCCCATCCCGTGACCCGCCTCATCGATACGACGGGCGCCGGTGATCTCTTTGCGGCGGGGTTCCTGGTTGGCCATGCGCGCGGCCGCGATGCGGTGACGTCCGCGCGGCTCGGGGCTCTCGCCGCAGCCGAAGTCATCCAGCATATCGGGGCGCGGCCGCAAACCTCCCTCAAAGCCCTGGCGGAGAAGGCTGGATTAGCGATCTAGGTTGGAATTGCGGTGGACGCGTTTCCACAATCCGATCCCGGGCGGCGGCGCCACGATTTGGTAACCAACGGTTAAGCGAACGTGGTTAGCGATAGGTGAATTCATTCACCGGGATCGCACCTATGGACATCGAAAAGAACGCCAGCGCCCCCGCTGCAAGGCCTGATCTTGCCCCGGCGCAGAACGGTGCCGAAGCGCTCAAACTGGCTGCGACGCCGGTCGAAAGCCCGCAGGCGGCTGAGCCGCAGCCGGCTCCGAAAGCAGATAGCGCCGCCGCGGCAAGCGCCGCCCCCGAAGTGCGTGCCCAGGCTCCCGCCGCCGATGCCACCAAAGCCGAGGCGGTGGCGCCGCTGGCGGCTGTCTGGCGACCCAACCGTTTTGCTCTTCTCGCCGCGACAATCGCGCTCTCTGCCGGTGTCGGCTCGATTGTGGGCGCGGCCGGCTATTCAGGCGCGGCGCAGATGATGACGCCCGCGCCCCGCGCGCCTGAGCCGCAGATCGTGCGCGTGGACAATTCCGCCGAGATCAAGACGCTGCGCGAGACGACGGCGCAGTTGCGCGCCAGTTTCAAGCAGCTCAGCGATAACGTCAGCGCGCTGAAAGCCAGCCTCGATGGCGGTAAGGGCGGTGGCCTCGCCAAGATCAATGAGACCGTCAACCGGTTGAGCGAAAACATCGAGCGCCAGGAGCGCGCGCATGCCGAAACGGCGCAGCGCATCGCCAAGACCGCTGACGCCCTCGACAAGCTCGAGAAGCGCGCCGCCATGATGACCGGGGCGGGCGACGTCACAGGATCGGTTTCCGCCAGTTCCGCGAAAGGGCGCATTGCAGATGCGAAGCTGCCTGGACCGCCGCCGGGACCGCCGATCGTCGAAGGATGGAACCTGCGCCGCGTCTTGGGCGGAGACCTCGCGATCGTTGAGGGCCCGGACCGGGTGATCGAAATCGAGGTCGGCGACACGATTCGCGGCGTCGGCCGGGTCCACGACATCAAGAAGATGGACGGCCGTTGGGCGGTCGTCACCGCGCGGGGCTTGATCGTCTCGCGCTAGTGGGCGGACCCGTTCGCCAAAAAATGACCCCGGCTGCCAGGGGGGCCAGCTCGCCGGGGTCGCGCCACGTCCAACTCGCTCCAGGCCGGTCGGGGGCTGAAGATCAGCCTGGAACTGCGATCCCAACGCGCGATGTCGCCCTCGGTTCCAAGATTTTTTAAGCGAAGCTCGTGGGTATCGCTTTCCGTCGCTGCGGTGCAACGTGCGGCGGTTCGCTTGGCGCGGCGCATCTTTTAGTCACTGGTTTGTGACGCTCGCGACATATTTCCCCCGCCATGTCGGTGCATGGGACACGCCGTAGCCGCCTGCCTTCGGCATGCGTGTCCCGCGCCATGAAAATATGGCTTCCCAATATTGCGGCTTAGTGGCAGAGGCAAAGTGTAAGTGTGCGAGAGGAGATCGCGATGATGGCGGAGCGGGGGCGCAGATGAGCCGTCGACGTCTGCTCCTCGTCGAGGACGAGGCGCTCATCGCGATGTTGCTCGAGGACATGCTCGCGGACCTCGGCTACGACATCGTCGGCATGGTCGCGAACGTCGCGGAGGCGGTGAAGCTCGCGCAGGCGTGTGAATGCGACGGCGCCATCCTTGACGTTAACGTCAACGGCGAGACGGTCTATCCGGTCGCCACGATCCTGCGGGATCGCGGCATCCCCTTTCTGTTCGCGTCGGGTTACGGCGCGCGCGGGCTCCCCGACGAGTTCCGCAAGTGTCCCGTGCTGCAGAAGCCGTTCCAGCAGGACGCGCTGGCGGCGAAATTGGCGGGCCTTTTCGTGGCCGCTGAGCCGGCTGCCAAAACGGCAAACTGAATCGTCCCGCCCACGCGGCATGCCGCGCACAGAATGGCGCGTGTTTTCTGAATAATTAACCGTTTTCGTCGTTATCTTTGCGGATGACGAGGGGGAAACGATCGATGCCGGCGCTGGCCGCGCGCCCGGAGGGGTGGGCGTCCTCATCACGCCTGTTCAGGCCCCTGTCGTCGGTCCGATCGCGCATCGCGCTTCTCGCGCTCATCCCCGTCGTCGCCCTCTTCGCCAACGGCATGATCTATATGGCGAGCGAACGCGACGCGTCGGCGGCGTTCACAAGCGTGCGGCGGGCGAGCGCGGTCTCTGGCGCCAGCCAGCAGCTCAAGTCGAGCATTTCCGAGATGCGCTCTCTCGCCGCGGAATTTGCCATAAAGCCGCGCAAGGATCTGGTGCAAAGCTTCGTGTCGGCATTCAGCGACGCGTCCTTAAGCCTCACCACCGCTGAAGCGCTCAGCGCAGGGTCGCAGAAGGGCCGCGTCACGCTGATGAAGGCGACCCTGACCTCGCTGTACGACAATTTTCAGCACTTGAGCGCGCAACAGGAGGCGCTTGGCTTCTCCGACGCGGAAGGCCTGCGTGCACGTCTCAAAAGCAGCGCCGCGGCGATTGAAAGCATTCTGAGCGACGGTCTGCCCTGGATGACGCGCAACGATAAGCAGACGTTCCTCGCGCCCTTGCAGGCGATGCGCCGGTTCGACGCCGAATACCGCCTCGCCAAGTCGGAGGAGAGCCAGCGGAAATTCCTCGAAGCGTACGAGGCCTTCTTGGCCGGCTTCGACAAGGTCATCGCCGCCGACGCGATGAAGGATGACTTGCGCGCGCAGGCGAAAGCCTATGTCGATAACTTTTCCGCCTGGAGCGACGCGACCGACAAGATCGAGCCGCTCCTGTCAAAGATCGATCTGCAGACGCAGCAGATGATTCCACTCGCGGATGACATTATCAGCATCGCTCGGAGCGCCGATTCCAAGACCGCGTACGCGATGGCTGTTTCGCAGCAGCGCACGCGATACCTGATCGTTTCCACCGGTGTTGCCGCCGTCATTATCGCCCTGCTGCTGAGCTGGCTCATCGGGCGCAGCATCACGCGGCCGCTCTATGGGCTCGCCAATGCCATGGAACGGCTCGCCCAGGGCGACACGTCCGTGACGATTCCAGCGACGACCGCACGGGATGAGATCGGGCGCATGGCGCGCACCGTCATCGTGTTCCGCGACAACGATCTGGAGCGCCAGCAACTCGCCGACGCGCAGCAGGAGACGAGCGTCGCGCGCGAGGCGCGCAGCCAGACGATCGCGACCACGATCGCGAATTTCGAGCAATGCGTGGACGCCGCGCTGGCGAAACTGCGCGGCGCTTCTCATCGGCTCGAAGTCGCAGCCTCCGCGCTGACCGAGGCGGCTGATGTCGTCTCCGGCGAGGCGCGCATGGCGGAAGAGCGCGTCGGTGCGACGTCGCAGGACGTCACGGCGGCAGCCGGCTCCGCGGAAGAGCTTGCGGCATCGATCGGCGAAATCGCAACGCAGGCCGACAAGTCGACCGATGTTGCCCGCCGCGCGGTCGCCGAGACGCGCCGCACCGTCACCACCATGGCGGAGCTCGGCAACGCCGCGACGCGGATCGGCGAAGTCATCGGCCTGATCCAAGCCATTGCCGGACAAACCAATCTCCTCGCGCTCAATGCGACGATCGAGGCCGCCCGCGCCGGCGAGGCCGGCCGCGGCTTCGCGGTCGTCGCGGCGGAAGTGAAATCGCTCGCCGGGCAGACGGCGAAGGCGACGGAAGAGATTGCGGCGCATATCGGCTCGATCCAGATCGCGGCCGGGGATGCGGCGCAGGCGATCGAGCAGGTCAACCACATTATCGACGATATGTCCGGACTTGCCGCGTCGGTCGCCGTTTCGGTGGAAGAGCAGAATGCCGCCGTCGCGACCATCGCGCAGGGCATGGCGCGCGCGTCGGCCGAAGCGCGCACGGGCGCCGACGCGATGAGCCGCGTTGCGGTACGATCGAAGGATGCGCGCGGCACGGCCGGCGATGTGAAGGCGCTCGCCGATTCGCTCGCCATCGAGGCCGAGAGCCTCGACCGGGAAATCCGCGGCTTTCTCGATAGCGTGCGCGCGGCGTAGAGCTACGCGGGTCTTGCCAAGACGGCCGCGGTGCCCGATGTGAGGGCACGCCGCCGTCCGGACAGAGCGCCTTGCCCGCCATCAAAACATTCCCCCGCATCGCAATCGACGCATTCGTGCGATTCAACGCCGACGACGGCTGGGCGATCGCGAGCCACATCGCGCTTTCGGCACTGATGGCCCTGTTTCCGTTCCTGCTTGTCCTCACGGCCATCGCAAGCTTCCTCGGCACACGGTCGCTGGCGGACGAGGGCGCACGCATCATCCTGGAAATGTGGCCGGAAGCCGTGTCGTCGAGCATCGCGCTCGATATCCACGACGTTCTGCTGAGTGCGCGCACCGGTGCGCTGACGCTCGGTGTCGTGCTCGCGCTTTATTTCGCGTCGGCTGGGGTAGAAGCGCTTCGCGTCGGCCTCAATCGCGCCTATGGGACGGCGGACACGCGGCCGTGGTGGGCGCTTCGCCTCGAATCGATCGGCTACGTGATGATCGCGGCAATTGGGCTCATCGCCCTATCGTTCCTAGTCTTTCTCGCACCGCTGATCTGGGCGACGCTGGTCAAGTATCTCCCGCAACTCGAACCGTTCGGCGCGGTGGTGACGTTTACCCGCCTTGCCGTCGCCGCGGCGGTGCTGGTGGTGTCGCTCATCGTCGTGCATCTCTGGCTGCCAGCGGGGCGCCGCCGGCTTGCCGAAATCGCACCTGGCGTCATCGCGACGCTCGTGCTCTGGCTTCTCGCCGGCACCGTCTTCGGCCGCTATCTGGCCGACTTTGCCTTCACCTATTCCCGCTACTATGCCGGGCTTGCCTCGCCGATGATTGTCGTCGTGTTCCTGTATTTCACGGCATCGATCTTCATCTATGGCGGCGAGCTCAACAGTGTGCTCCGGCAGATGCGCGAAGATCGCCGCGGTGACTAACGCCGCGTCGATGCTGGCAAGCCGTCGCAGATGACGCTAGGCTCGCCGGATTGCGGAACGAGGGTTGGGGGAAAACCATGCTCGGGATCGACAGCATCATCGCGCTTCTGATCGTCGGTGCGATCGCGGGGTGGGCGGCCGGCCAGATCGTGCGGGGTTACGGCTTCGGCCTACTCGGCAACATCGTCGTCGGCATCGTTGGCGCTTTCATCGGCGTCTGGCTCTTGGGCAAGCTCGGAATCAATGTCGGTAGCGGCTTCATCGCCGCGACGGTGAAGGCCATCATCGGCGCGATCGTACTGTTGGTGATCGTCGGGTTTTTCCGGCGCGCTTAGCGGACGGCTCGACCGCGGCGGCGATCGCCGCCGCAAGCGCACGCGGCGTGACGGGCTTGGCGAGATAGGCGTTCATGCCGGACGCCTTCGCCGCCCGCATGTGGCGAGCGTCGTCATGGCCGGAGAGGCCAATGATCGGAAGGCGCCGTGGCGCGCCTGGCAGCGTGCGGATGCACCGCGCCACGGCGCAGCCGTCGAGGCGCGGCAATGTAAGGTCGACAAGAGCGAGATCGAACGCCTCCGCGTCAGCGGCCGTGATCGCAGCCTCGCCATTATCGACAAAGATCGCCTCATGTCCGAGCGCCCCGAGTATCGAGCGCAGCAGCGCTTGGCCGTGAGCGTTATCTTCGGCGCAGAGGATGCGCAGCGTCTTGGCGGCTCGTGCCAGACGCGGGCGCGTGGCGCCGTTCGATTCGCTCGCGATGGCGCAAGGCAAATCGACCAGCACATCGAGGCGGAAGGTGCTGCCTTTCCCCGGGGTGCTTTCGACAACGAGGTCGCCGCCCATGGCGCGTGCGACATTGCGGGCAAAGAACAGGCCCAGGCCGGCTCCAGGATGACGGGTTGAAACGGAATCGACCTGCGCGAAAGGCTGGAAGAGCTTTGCGCAGTCGCGCTTCGACAATCCGGCGCCGCGGTCGGCAATGCTAAATGTGAGCCGGATGCGGCCGTCCCGCGCGCGGTCGCAGCGCGCCGCAAATGCAACGGCGCCGCCGTTCGCGAACTTCACGGCATTGTCGAGAAGGTTTTCAAGTGCGGCGCGCAATCTCGTGCCGTCGCCCACCACCTGCTGGGGGAGATCGGCGGCGAGATCGCTGTGCGCCGGCAGCCGCGCCACTTGCGCGCGCGCGGTCAGCGCAGCCGCCATGTCGGCAGCAAGTTGTTGCGGCGAGAATTCTTCGCGCCGCAGGACCAGGTTGCTGTGGCCGGCGCGGGCGCCGTCGACGACCGCGGTCGTCAATCGTTCGAGATGCTGCGCGGCGGAGTGCATCGCCTGCGCCCAGCCGTGCGGCTGCGCCGAGAGCTTCGCGTCGAGCAGAAGCTCCGAGAATGCGAGGATGCCATTGAGGGGTGTGCGCACCTCATGCGCAAAGGAGGCGAGCGCGAGCGTAAGCCGGTCCGTGGCGCGGGTACGCGGCGACGCTCCGCGCGTTGCGGAGCGTTTCGGTTTTTGGCGCGTTCGCGAGCCTTCGAGCATCCGCGCAGCATGCCGCGGAAACTTCAAACAAATCGTTGGCGTCAAGGCCTGCCATGGCGATGATCACTTGGCGCCGGGCGCGACAAGGGCCTGCCGTATGTCCTGCGGCGTCAGGCCTTGAGCGCGCAATTCGCGCAGTCCTGTCGACCGTGTGGATTTCGCAAGCTTGCGCCCGTCAGGGCCGAGGATCAGCCCGTGGTGGCGATAGAGGGGTGCGGGCAGGGCGAGCAGATGCTGCAGCAGGCGGTGCACGCTCGTCGACCAGAAGAGATCCTGTCCGCGCACGACCTCCGTCACCTGTTGAGCGGCATCGTCGATTACGACGGAGAGGTGATAGCTCGTCGGCGTCTCCTTGCGTGCGAGGATGACGTCGCCCCAAGCCTCGGGCGCGGCAGCGACGGCACCGTTTTCGCCCCGTGGCCCTTGCCCCGCTTCGTGCCATTGCAAAGCTCCGGCCCGCGCGAGCGCCGCCGTCATGTCCAGGCGCACCGCATAAGGCGCGCCCGCGTCCGCGCGGCGCGCATCCTCCTCCGTTGTCAAGACGGTTCCTCGGCCGGGGTAGAGTGGCGCTCCGTCGGGGTCGCGCGGCCAGGCCGCGCCGTCCGCCTCCCGCGCGGCGACGGCGCGGGCAATTTCCGCGCGGCTCTCGTAGGCACGGTAGAGAAGGCCCTCGCGCCCCAGCCGCTCGAGCGCTGAGCGGTAACTGTCGAGATGTTGCGATTGCCGGCGCACCGGCTCCGCCCAGGTGAGGCCGAGCCAGGCTAGGTCCTCATAGATCGCCGTCTCGTATTCGGGGCGGCAGCGGGTCGTGTCGATATCCTCGATGCGGAGGAGAAAGCGACCGCCGATTCTGCGCGCCAGGTCGAAATTCATGAGCGCCGAGTACGCGTGGCCGAGATGCAGATAGCCGTTGGGACTCGGTGCGAAACGAAAGACAGGCGAAACCATCGGCGCGGCGTTTGAGTCTTGTGCGGATCGCGCGTTATAGAGGGTCTCGACCAGCCATGTCGCGCGCATCTTCTCCCGCCGCATTGATCAGGACCGACGCGGACATCAAGCGTGGGCTCACCGCGCTCGTCGCCGCCGATCCGCGGCTCGCGCCGGTAATGGCCGTCGCGGGCAGCGTGCCGCTGCGGCTGCGCCCCGGCGGCATCGAGGGGCTGATGCGCGCGGTCGTGAGCCAGCAATTGTCCACGGCGAGCGCCGAGGCGATCTGGCTGCGGTTGCGCGCCGCCTATGAGCCGTTCCATCACACTGTGCTCTTGCGGGCGCGGGCGCCGAAGCTGCAGCGCCTCGGCCTTTCCGGGGCAAAGATCCGCACCTTGCGCGCCGTCGCCCAGGCCGTGCACGAGGGACACATCGACTTCGACGCGCTCGCGGCAATGCCCGCCGATGAGGCTCATGCGGCGCTGACCGCGATCCACGGCATCGGACCGTGGACGAGCGACATCTATTTGCTCTCGTGCGTCGGCCATCCCGACGCCTGGCCGGCCGGCGACCTCGCCTTGCAGGAGGCGGCGAAGCTTGCTTTCGGCATGAAGGCGCGTCCCACGGGCAGGGAGATGGGGCCGCTTGCGGAACCCTGGCGCCCCTGGCGGGCGGTCGCCGCGCGGCTCCTCTGGTCCTATTACCGCGTTGTGAAAAAGCGCGATCCGGTCCCGATCTGACGTGCGGGCGGTGTGGTGTGGGGCGGACGGCCTTCACAACGCCGTCACGGACCCTGTAGAATATGAACAAGGCTGTGGTGCGAACAGCGAGGAGGCGGAGGAAGCGCACCCTTGAACGCCCACGTCCCGTCCGGCGGTTGGCCGGCCCTCGTGCTCAACGCGGACTTTCGTCCGCTGAGCTACTACCCTTTGTCATTGTGGTCCTGGCAGGACGCCATCAAGGCCGTGTTCCTTGATCGCGTAAACATCGTCGCGAACTACGACAAGGCGGTGCATAGTCCGAGCTTTGCGATGCAGCTTCCCAGCGTCGTATCGCTCAAGACCTTCGTGAAGCCCTCGACGCACCCCGCCTTCACGCGGTTCAACGTCTTCCTGCGCGACCGCTTCAGCTGCCAGTATTGCGGCTCGCGCGACGACCTGACCTTCGACCACCTGGTGCCGCGTTCGCATGGCGGCATGACCACCTGGTCGAACGTCGTCGCGGCCTGCTCGCCCTGCAATCTCAGGAAGGGCAGCCTGACGATGCAGGAAGCGAAGATGTGGCCGGCGCAGATGCCGTTCCAGCCGACGGTGCACCACCTGCATCGCAACGGACGGCTGTTCCCGCCGAACTACCTGCACGAAAGCTGGCTCGACTATCTCTACTGGGATACGGAACTGGAGCCTTAGAGCCTTTCGGTTCTGATGGAATCAGAACCGAGGCTCTATGTTTTTGTCTGATCGCATTTTCTTCACGCGAACCGGTATCCACTTCGCTCGAAAATGCTCTAGCCGGAAGGCGTGCGGCGGCGTCCGAGGCCCCAAGCCGCGACCGCGACCAGCGCCAGCGAGATCAGCACATTCCAGCCGGCGAGCGAAAGGCCGAGGAAGCGCCAGGCCGCCTCGTCGCAGCGCACGACCCGCGCCGTCTGCATCTGCTGCAATAAGCTGCCGCCGCCGGCGCTGAAGCCTGCGCCCGAGCAATCCTGCGGGCCGGTCCACCAATGCCACTCGACGCCCGCATGATAGGCGGCAAGGCCCGCGCTCCACAGGAAGATCACGGCAAGGAGGCCGAGCGCGACGGTGAGCGGCCGCGGCGCGAAGCGGCGGCCGGCGGCGATCGCGATCAGCGCCGCGAGGGGGATGCCGATGTAATAGGGGATGCGCTGTTCGAGGCAGAGCGGACAGGGCTGGAGCCCAAGCACAAGCTGGAAGAACCATGCGCCGGCGATTGTCGCGGCGCCCGCGACCGCGATTGTCGCAGCCGCGATCTGCACCGGCGTCGCTGTGCCTCGGATTGTCATTGCGTCGACCATCGCTCTCCTCGCACGCCGTTGACCCGCGCGCCGGGTGCTTTATATCCGAGCGCCGGGCCCCTGTGGCGGAATTGGTAGACGCGCTCGACTCAAAATCGAGTTCCGCAAGGAGTGCTGGTTCGACTCCGGCCAGGGGCACCAAACCCTTTCATTTTCAGGCATCGCGCGCGGCATGACGGGCCGTAACGCGCGCTATCGTGGGCGGGTCGTCTCGCCGAGAAGTGATCGGCGCGTTATCGCGTCAGATGACGCGCGTCAGGATGACGAAGCCACCGACGATGCCGATGGCGACCATCGCCGCCCAGAAGCCGAGCCGCTTCTCGATGATCTCGCGCGCCTGCGCCCCGTAGCGGTGCAGCAGGAAGGCGACGATGAAGAAGCGCGCGGCGCGCGTGATCGCGGAGAACAGCACGAAGAGGAAGATGTTGTAGCCGGCGAAGCCCGAGGTGATCGTGACGAGCTTGTAGGGAATGGGCGTGAGCCCCTTCAGCAGGATGATCCAGGCGCCGTATTCGGCATAAGCGGCGCGGAAGGCCTCGACCTTGTCGCCATAGCCGTAGAGGTGGATCAGCCAGGCGCCCACGGAATCGTAGAGCAGGGCGCCGATGAGATAGCCAAGCAGGCCGCCGGCAACCGACGTCACCGTGCACAGCGCAGCGTAGAAATACGCTTTGTCCGGGCGCGCCAGCGCCATGGGAATCAGCATCACGTCGGGCGGGATCGGAAAGAACGAGCTTTCCGCAAAAGAAACCGCGCCCAGGCCCCAGGACGCGGAAGGTCGATCCGCCGCGGCGATGCACCAGTCGTAAAGGCGTCGCAGCATCGGGCGCTGCTTATCGGGCGGACGCGCGATTGTCTATCCGGGCGGTCTCACCGGCGCTTACGTATACGGCGCGCCTCCAGCGCGACGACCTTGCGCTTGCCGTCCTTGCTTTCGCCCTCAGACGGCGCTTTCGGCAGCTTCTCGGCGAGGCCGAGCAGGCGTTCGCGGCGCGCCATCTCCTTCCAGACATCGGTCGGCTTCACGCCGGCGGACGCCCAGAGGACGACGAGATTGTAGATGAGGTCGGCGCTTTCCCGCGTCACGTCCTCGCGGCGGCCGGCCATGGCGTCGATGACGACCTCGACGGCCTCCTCCGCCATTTTCTTCGCGACCTTGCCGCGGCCGGAGCGCAAGAGCCGGGCCGTCCGCGACAAGGTCGGGTCCTCATTGCGGGCGTGAAGGACGGCGTCGTAGAGCCGGTCAATCGAATCAGTCATTCCTGTGAGAATACGCCCGGATTTGCGACAGTGGGTTAAAGCTCTCCGGGAAAATTGAGGGCATCAGGCGTTGGCGGCCCGCAGCGCTCGGTCGAGATCGGCGTGCAGGTCCTCGGGGTCCTCGAGGCCGGCCGAGAGCCGCAGCAGGTCGCTCGGGCAGGGCGTGCCCGCGCCTTCGACTGAGGCGCGGTGCTCGAGGAGACTCTCTACCCCGCCCAGCGAGGTTGCGCGCTTCCAAAGCTCGACCCGCGCGGCCGCCGCGATCGCCGCCTGCTCGCCGCCTTTGACGCGAATGGACAGCATGCCGCCGAAACCCCCTGCCATCTGCTTGGCCGCGATCGCGTGGCCGGGATGGTTTGGCAGGCCGGGGTAAAGCACCTGATGCACGGCCGGGTGGCGCGACATCCAGACCGCGAGGAGCGCTGCGGATTCCGAGGCAGTCCGGACTCGCAGGTCGAGGGTTCGCAAGCCGCGCATGAGAAGCCACGCTTCGAAAGGCCCAAGGATGGCCCCGTGGTGGGCGCGCACGGCGCCAATCCGCTCCCAGAGCGCATCCTTGCGCGCGGTGACAAGGGCGCCGGCGAGTACGTCCGAATGTCCGTTGAGATATTTGGTGGCCGAATGCATCACGATATCGGCCCCGAATTCGATCGGGCGGCTCAGCACAGGCGTGGCCGCCGTCGAATCGATGGCCAGCACGGCGCCGGCGGCATGGGCGAGCTCAGCGGCGGCGGCGATGTCGGTCAGATCCCATGTCGGATTCGACGGGGTTTCGAGCCAGACGAGCTTGGTATGGCCGGGCTTGATTGCTTGCCGCAACGCTTGCGCATCGGTCATGTCGACAAGCTCGACCGTATAGCCATAGGGCGTCGCTTCATTCACGAGCCAGTTGCGCAGCCCCCAATACATGACCTGCGGCGCAACGATATGCGCCGGCGGCGATAAGGCGAGAATGACGCTGGTCGCCGCCGCCATGCCCGAGGACAGCAGCATGGCCTCCTCGCCCCCTTCGAGCGCGGCGAGCACGGCCTCCGTTTGGCGCACGGTAGCGTTGTCCGGCCGGCCGTAGGCGAAGCCGCTGCGGTATTGATTGTCCGGATCGCGGATATAGGTGGTCGCGGTATGGACCGGCGGCACGACGGCCTTAGTCAGCGGCTCGATGGCGCCGAGAGCCTGGGCTGCGATCGTGCGCCGCTTCCAGGCCATGAGATCGGACATCAGAATCTCCATTCATCGGGCCGGCGAATCATCCCGGCGCGAAGCATTCGCCTTCACTGGCGCTTCCATCGTAGTGTAGGTCACGCGAGCGGGGAAATTTCGTAATGGGTTCAGTGCTGTCGACCTACTTCGTGCCGGTGGCGATCGGCGCCGTGGCCGTCGTACTTGTTCTTGGCCTCGTCAATATGATGCGCGGCGGCTCCCCCAATACCTCGCAGCGTCTGATGCGGCTGCGGGTTTTGCTGCAATTCATCGCCATCATCGTGATCATGATCACTATCTGGGCACTGGGGCGCTGACGGCGCTGGCCGGTTCAGTGCCATTTGCGCCACGACGCCAAAAACAAAGGATTTCGCTCAAGATTTGTGTTGCGCGACGGCAACGGAACTTGTTTAGCTCTGGATAGATTGGGGGCCTCGGCGACCTCGTGACATCCAGATTCGCGCATCTTTCGGCCTGGTCCGCACAGCTGCTCGTCGCGGCGGTGATTTTTTGCGCTAGCGGTGCGCGGGCGCAGGAATGGACGCCCCTATCTCCGGTTCCGATCGATCCCGCCAATCGTTTTGAGGTGCGTGCCGGTGTGTTCGCACATGGCGTCGGCAGCATCGAGAAGGACACGGTCGATTTCAACGGATCGTTCGTCACGCCGCGCCTTCCGCTGGCCGTCGGCGATTTCTGGGCGTTCGTCGTTCCACGTTTCGAGATCGGCGGCGCCGCCAACTTCTCCGGCCGCACGAGCTTCGGCTACGCCAATGCGTTGTGGACGATTCCGGTTTGGGATCGGCTCTTCGTCGAAGCCTATGTCGGTCCGGCCATCCATGATGGCTCCCTGACGCCGACGGCGACGCAGGCGGGCCTCGGCTGCAACGTTCTCTTTCATGCCGGCGCGAGCGTCGGTTATCGCTTCGATGAGCATTGGAGCATCATGGGCACGTTCGAGCATCTCTCGAACGGCAAGACGCTTTTTGGCATCGACTGCGGCACCAACCGGGCTGCCACCGGAAGCAATCAGGGCCTGAACAACTACGGCGTCCGCATCGGCTATTCGTTCTAACGCGGACGATGGGATCCTGACCGCGGCGGCGGCTCAGACGCGGTGGATATGGTCAAGCTCAATCGCATCTACACCCGCACCGGCGATACCGGTACGACCGGCCTCGCCAATGGTCCGCGCCGTCCAAAGTTCGACTTGCGTGTCGCCGCCTACGGCACCGTCGACGAAACGAATGCAGCGATCGGCTTGGCGCGACTGCACACGGCGGACGACACTGCGCTTGATGCGATGCTCGCGCGCATCCAGAACGACCTTTTCGATCTCGGCGCCGACCTCTGCACGCCGGAAGTCGAAGCCGACCGTCCGCAGCTGCGCATCGTTGCGGCGCAGGTCGCGCGGCTCGAAGCGGAGATCGATGCGATGAACGCAGGTTTCGCGCCGCTGCGATCGTTCGTTCTGCCGGGCGGAAGCGCCGCGGCGGCTTATCTCCACCTCGCCCGCACCATCTGCCGGCGCGCTGAGCGGCTGATCGTCGAGCTTGCGGGATGCCCCGGCGAAATCGTGTCGACGATCGCGCTGCAGTACATCAATCGCCTGTCCGATCTTTTGTTCGTGGCCGCGCGGCATGCGAACGCCAAGCGCGGCGGCGACGTGCTCTGGAAGCCGGGAGAGAACCGCTAGTCGAAGCGGCGATCGCGCATGGTCATCCCGCTCTACGACATCAACCCGCGGCGGACGGTGCGCGTGCCTTACGTCACCTACGGGCTGATCGGCGCCTGCACCTTCATTTACGGCGTATTCCAGTCGGGGCTCGCGATCGATGCGAACTTCGCGTCCGTCGTCGGGTTCGGCATGGTGCCGGCGGATTTTCCCGGCCTCGATCTTTCGACATCTGCCGGGATTCCCGAACCGCTGACGTTGATCACCTATATGTTTCTGCACGGGGGATGGCTGCATCTCCTCGGAAACATGCTGTTTCTCTGGGTGTTCGGCGACAACGTCGAGGACGCAATGGGGCCGATGCGCTTCCTCGTGTTTTATCTTCTCTGCGGCGTTGCTGCCGGCGTCGCTTTTGCGCTGTCCGCGCCGCATTCGACGACGCCGCTCGTCGGCGCTTCGGGCGCCATCGGCGGGGTCGTTGCGGCCTATCTCATCCTTTACCCACGCGTGAAAATGTGGGTTCTGATCCTGATGCGCTTGCCGCTGAAGCTCGGCGCGACCTGGGTCATCGGCGGTTGGTTGGCATTCCAGCTCTTCAACGCCATCGTCAACACCACGCAGGAGACCGCATGGTGGGCGCATATCGGCGGTTTCGTCACCGGCGCTGCCCTGGTGCCTTTCCTGCGGCATCCGGATGTGCCGCTCTTTGGCCGTGGGCGGCTCTATTGACGGGTGGCCCTGCGTTGACACTGCAAGCGCCCGGCCAGTAGGTTGCGGCCCTCTTGCCGCAGTGCGGCAAAAGCTGAAGCCGCCAGGAGATGCAGCGCGTCATGAAGATACTCGTTCCCGTGAAGCGGGTGGTGGATTTCAACGTGAAGGTGCGGGTGAAGTCGGACGGTTCGGGGGTAGAGCTTTCGAACGTGAAGATGTCGATGAACCCGTTTGACGAGATCGCGGTGGAGGA
>JBFWXB010000037.1:0-52129 GCA_050187875.1 Variibacter sp. | reverse complement strand
GGCCCCCTACGCGGCGACCCCCACCCGACGCGCTGCGCGCGTCGACCTCCCCCTTGCAGGGGGAGGAAAGAAAAGTCTGCGCGCATGCATTGACCTCTAGAACTTCACTTGCGGCGGTTGCTCCATCGTCGTGCGCGTCTCGCCGAGATCGAAGAACTCGCGGCGCGAGAAGCCGAGCGAGGCGGCGAACATCGCGGCTGGAAACTGCTCGATGCCCGTATTGTATTCCTGCACCGCGTTGTTGAAGAAGCGTCGCGACGCGGCGATCTTGTTCTCGATGTCGCTGATCTCGCTTTGCAGTTGCTGGAAATTCTGGTTCGCTTTGAGGTCCGGATAGGATTCCGACAGCGCGAACAATTGGCGCAGCGCACCGGTGAGCTGGTTCTCCGCCGCCGCGACTTGCGCCGGCCCCTGCGCGGTCATCGCCGCGTTGCGGGCTTGGATCACGGCTTCGAGCGTGCCGCGCTCATGCGCCGCATAGCCCTTCACGGTCTCGACGAGGTTCGGAATGAGGTCGTGGCGCTGTTTGAGCTGAACGTCGATGTCGGCAAAGGACTGGCTGACCCGCTGCCGCAGCGCGACAAGGCCGTTGTAGATGAAGATGACCCAGAGGACGAGAACGACGATGACGCCAAGAATGATCCAGGCAGTCGTGGACATGGGCGGCTCCTGTTACGGCGAGATTTCTGGAAAAGTAGATGGCCTCGTGATCGATCCTTTTGAAATCAGCAGATGAAAATACCGCAGAAACGGAATCCCGACAGCCAAAATTGAACAGAATTTAATGCTCTTTTGTCGGTTCGCTTAGGCCAAACGGAATAATCAGGTGTTAAGGATGGGCCGATCAATGCACGTCGGAGGCGTGCCGTGGTGAGCGATCGGACAACAGAGCGGCGCAGCGAGCCGCGGCCGCGCGCGCTCAAAGGCGCAAGATTGATTTTCAATCACCGCGCGTCGGTCATCAACTGCACCGTACGCAACCTTTCATCGAAAGGGGCCAAACTGATCGTCGAGTCGCAGGTCGGCATTCCCAACAGCTTTGACCTGGAATTCGATGAGGGCACGACGCGTCCCTGTCGGGTGATCTGGCGCCGCGAGGGCGAGATCGGCGTCCATTTCGAAGCGCCGTGACGGCGAGCGCCGGCCCGAGCAAAGCCGCTCTGCCGGCGGTCAGAAAGCCGCTCTGCCGGCGGTCAGCTTGTGGCGTTTCGGCTTATCGCCGCAGTAGCGGCGAGCGCGGCTCCGTGACGACGCGCGGCGATGGATCAGGCGTCAGCGACGCCCGCTTCTTCAGCAGCGTGAACCGGTCGGGATCGAGTCCGCCAAGCGGTGGTGACGCGACGGAAGCCTCGTCGGCGCCAACGTCGAGGTCGGCGCCCCAATCGTCCGGCCGCGCCTTGTTGCTCATCGTCGAGCCGCGCCAGCGCTCGACGACCGAAGCGATGAAATCCTCGTGCACGCCACGCCCCGAATCCATGCGTGCATTGTTCACGGATTCGCTCGCCGGAATGAGCCCGCCGGGCAGCTCCGCGAATTTCAATCGCGTGGGAAGTGCGACGCCCTCGCCGAAGGCGAACACCTCGCGGGTGCCGAGCGATGGCAGGAACGCGAGGAGGTTGGCGGCGGCGTCCGACACGGCGGCGCGCACCAGCGCCTGGTCGCGATCGTTGGCGAGGCGCATCGTGAAGAGCGTGCTGCACTGGGACAGAATCGTCGCATCGAGTTCCGCCGGGCGCTGTGTGACGAGCCCTAAGAACACGCCGTATTTGCGGCCTTCCTTGGCGATGCGCGACACTGCCCGCCGCGTCGGCCCGAAGCCAATCGAACGGTCGGCCGAGGCGTAGCGGTGCGCTTCCTCGCACACGAAGAGCAGCGGCACGGCGCCGTCGCTCCAAAGACCGAAATCGAAGGCCATGCGGCAGAGTACGGAGACGACGGAATCGACGACCTCGGCGGGGAAGCCCGCGAGCTGCATGATCGTCATCGGCTTGCCGTTCGGCGGCAAGCGGAAGAGCGTGCTGATCACCTCGCCCATTGTGTCGCCGCCGACATTGGCGTTCTCGAACATGAAGCTGTAGCGCGGATCGTTACGCACCGTCTCGATGCGCGTGATCAGCCGGTTGTACTTCATGCGCGACGAGCAGTTCTCGAGCTTGCCCATGCGCTCGTCGATCAAGGCGACGAGGTCGGCAAGCCGATAGGGGACGGGCGTGTCGATGGTGAAGCCGCCGTTGGTGCGCGTTTCCGTCTTCTTGATCGTCACGCGATCGCTGCCGCCCATACGATATTGCGTGTAGGCGCTTTTCGCGAGCGGGATCACCTCGGAGAGGATTTCGACCTCTTCGTCGACGCCCGGGCGGCCGCCGAAGAAGACGTCGACGACCTCCTCGAAATTGAACAGCCAGAACGGAAGCTTCAGGTTGCGTGGATTGAGCACCAGGGCACGCTCGCCAAAGCAGCGGCTGTATTCATTGTGCGCGTCGATCAGGAACACGCGCAAATCCTGGCGCGCCTGGAGGATCTGCTGGAGGATCAGCGCGACGCCGCTCGATTTGCCGACGCCGGTCGTGCCGAGGATGGCGAAGTGCTTGCTCAGCATGTCGTCGACGCCGATATAGGCCGGGATCGACGGGTCCTGCAGGATGTGTCCGATATTGATCGTGTCGGTGTCGGAGATTTCGTAGATCAGCCGCAGCTCGCGGCTCGTGATGAGCGCCGCCGGATCGCCGATCGCCGGATATTCGGTCACGCCGCGCTGGAAGCGTGCGCCGCCGCTTTCGGCGTCCTTGATCTCGCCCATGAGGTCGAGGCGGGCCGTGGCGTGGTAGCCCTGCTCGCGCGCGATGCCCAGCGTCTGGATTGACACATCGGTGATGACGCCGATGAGCAGCGATCGTCCACTATGAACGACGAGGAACTGGCCGACCGTGGCGCGTTCCTCGTCGTCGGCGTCTCGCCTTGTTCCCAGAAGTCCGATGCTTGCCTGTGAGCCGTTGACCGACAGAACGCGACCCAGCGGTTCCTTGGCCGGCCAGCGGCCCTGCTCACGGATGTGCCCAGCGTCCAAGATTTCGTCTCCACCCCTCCGTAGCGGCGCCCGCCCGGCCGCGTTCACTCGAAGGTTGAGGCGAATTTAGCGAATGTCTCCATCCATTCCGTTAATGCCGCGGTCGGGACTTTAGGGACCGGCGTAATCTTGGCGGCAGCGCTTTAGCTGTTCAGAAAGGATTTCCCGGCCACCAGCCCGCCGGCATGGCGGGTTACCGGAGGCCGACCGACTGACGGTGCAAAAAAACGAAACCCGCCAAGGGCATCACCCCAGGCGGGCATCAATGCCTGCCACCCGACCTAACCGCGCCTCCCAGTACATCCGTGGTAAAGCTGCAGTCGAAGCGTCGGGCGACTGACACGGGCTATATAGGCGCCAAACGTGACAATTCAATGAACGCGCCAAAGAGCGGCTAGCGGTCTTCCCGGCCGTAAAGCACGCGAAGCATTACGGTCCGGGTCTCTTCGACGCGATATTGAAAGATGTAGCGGCCATTCATGACCTTCAGAATGGCTTCTCTGTAGTTCTCGTGCCCCGCGATAGCTCGCCCCATGCGAGGGTGAGACTCCAAGACTTCGGCTCCGCGGATCAATTCCTCCGCAATCAGGGCTGCGAGCCGCGGATCTTGTTGCATTAAAAAGCGGGCAAAGCGATCGAGGTCGGCAAGCGCCACTGCCGACCATTCCAATTGCTTCATTTCGGCCAAGACGCGAAGTCGCTCGTGCCCCAGGTCTTCAGCCAACGAACGACGTCGGAATGAGGAATGGTTCTCTCGCCGGCCTGGACGGCGGCCCAACGGCGTTCGAGTTCTGCGAGTTCGTCCTCGGCGGACGATTGCAAAGAAAGGAGGGTATTGATCATCCGGTCAACGCTCACACCCTCGGCCGCGGCGCGAGTTTCCAAGGCATCCGCAGTGCTTTCGGGTATTTCGATTGTGCGTGTCTTGACCTGCATGGAATAGACTTAATAGGAGGCTCGATGGATGTCGAGCCGTAGCCTGGCTTCCATGCCTATAGCCGCTACCCCGCAAGCGGCGGGATCGGGCGGGGCTTTCCGTTGTCGTCGATGGCAACGAAGGTGAAGGTCGCGTCGGTCACTTTCTCGCGGAAATTCTTCTGGAAGCGCCGTGCCCACGCCTCGATGTGAATGCGCATGGAAGTGCGGCCGACGCTCTCGACCTCTGTATAGACGCACAAGACGTCGCCGACTTTCACCGGCCGGATGAAGGTCATCGCCTCGACCGCCAAGGTGACGACCCGTCCGCGCGCCCGCTCGACGCCGGCGATACCGCCCGCCTGGTCCATGCGCGACATCACCCAGCCACCGAAGATGTCGCCGTTGGCATTGGTGTCGGCGGGCATCGCGATGGTGCGTACGGTAAGCTCGCCGCGCGGCTCGCCGCCGACGGATACGGGCGGGGGCTTCTTCTTGGTCTCGGGGGTTTGCGGTGCGGACATGGACGATCCCATTGGTGCCGGTCAGTCCGGCAGTGGCACTTTGGTTTCGTACTTTACGCGCGAGAGATTGAAGCTCGTGCGAAAGCGCTTGATGTTATGCTCGTTCGCGAGCACGCGCCGCGCGAAAGCGTTGTAGGCCTCCATGTCGCGGCAGGTTACGATCAGAAGATAGTCGATCTCGCCCGACACGAAGTAGCACTGCTGCACGTCGGCTTCCGCGGCGATCTTGCGCTCGAAGGCAGCGAGCACGTCCTCGCGTTGCCGGTCGAGCTCGACGCCGACGAAGGCGACAATGCCTTGCCCGACGCGGTCGGGATCGACGAGCGCCACATCCCTCACGATCACCTTCTCGTCGCGCAGCCGCCGCACGCGCTTGAGGCAGGCGGGCGGCGACAACCCGACGCGCTCGGCGAGCGCGAGGTTTGTGATCTGGTTGTCCTCCTGCAGGGCGGAAAGGATGCGCCGGTCGAGGGCATCGAGCACGGCGGGGATGGTGCGGGCGCTGGCTCTTTTCGCGGCTGGGCTTTTCACAAATTTCTCCGGGCGGCCTCAATGCCATTCCATATCGGCAAAGATGGAAACGCAATTGGAAATTTTTTCCCGCAAATTCTGCTTTAGGATAACGGCTACCCCACCGCATTGACGAGGTTGTCATGAACGAAGTCGTCCGCCCGAACCGCGTCGAAATTCATGACCGTGACGCGTTGGCGACGGCGCGCGCGGTGCTCGACGCCTGCGCCGACGCCAAGGCGATGGGGGAGGCGGTCACCGCCGCCGTTGCGCGCAATGCGCAGTGGCGCGGGACGGACTGCATCAACCTCCTTGCCCCGGAAGCGCCGACGAGCCCTGGCGTGCGCGCGCTTCTCGCCGCCGAGATCGGCACCCGCGCGGCGGAGGGGCATATCGGCCCCGTCAATCGCTGGTTTGCCGGCACGCGCCATATCGACGAGGTCGAGGCGCTCTGCGTCGAGCTTCTCAAGAAGTATTTCCGCTGCGACTACGCGGATCATCGCATGTGCGCGTCGATGATCGGCAATGCCGTTGTCTACACGGCGCTCACCGCGCCCGGCGACGTGGTGATGACGGCGGCGCAGCCGATCGGCGGGCATTCGTCGAACCGGCTCGATGGCCCCGCCGGCGCGATGGGCCGCAAGGTCGTCGACATCCCCTTCGATCCGGTCGAGCTTGTGGTCGATATCGACCTCTTCCGACGCGCGGCGCCATTGGTCAGGCCGAAGCTCGTCGCGCTCGGCCTATCGATGACGCTGTTCCCGCAGCCGGTCGTCGCCATGAAATCGGTGATCGCGGAGTGGGGCGGGCGGCTCTTCTTCGACGCCGCGCATCAGCTCGGCCTCATCGGCGGCCGCCAGTTCCAGGACCCTCTCGGCGAGGGCGCCGACATCATGACCGGCTCCGCCGGCAAGACCTTCTCCGGCCCGCAGTCCGGCATCATCGTCTGGGACGATCCCGACCTCACCGAGCCGGTGACGACGGCCGTGTTCCCGGTGTGGGCGGCGACGCATCAGGTCAATCGCGTCGCCGCGCTTGCGCTCGCGACGGCGGAAGCGATCGCTTACGGCGAAGCGCTGCAGGCGCAGATTGTGAAGAACGCGCAGGCGCTCGCGAAGGCGCTGCAGGCGCGCGGCATCCCGATGCTCGGCGCGCACAAGGGCTTCACCACGACGCATCAGGCGATCGCCGACGTGCGCCAATACGGGCGCGGGCTCAAGGCGGCGCAGACGCTCGAGCGCGCCAACCTCATCGTCAACAAGAACCTGCTGCCGAGCGACCGCAAGGAGGACTGGGATTTTCCCGGCGGGTTGCGCATCGGCACCATCGAGGTGACGCGCTTCGGCATGAAGGAGCATGAGATGGAGGCGATCGCCGAGATGATCGCCCGCGTCATCGTGCGTGGCGAAAAGCCGGAGGATGTGCGCCAGGACGCGACGGCGCTGCGCCACAGCTTCCCGACGCTTTACTACTGCTTCGAGCACGGCTTGCCGCCGGGCTGATTCACCTCTCGACGCCCGCTTCTCCCTCCCCCTTCAGGGGGAGGGTCGGGGTGGGGTCGTCCTCGTTTGCCTACGCCCACGATCCCCACCCGGATCGCTTCGCGATCCGACCTCCCCTTTTCAAGGGGAGGTGCGTCCTCCGGGCTTGACGATCGTTCCATTTTTGTTCTCTCTGGGCGGCGAACGAGGTCTTCGCTTTGCCCAGCTTCACGCCGCATCAGGACGCAGCGCTCTCCGCCGTATCGGCTTGGCTGAAAGCCAAGCCGGGAAAGGGCGGCGTGCCGCAGATCTTCCGCCTCTTCGGCTATGCCGGCACCGGCAAGACCATGCTGGCCCGCCATATCGCCGACGGGGTGGACGGCAAGGTGCTGTTCGCGGCCTTCACCGGCAAGGCGGCGCAGGTGATGCGCAGCCGCGGCTGCGCCGGCGCCTCCACCATCCACAGCCTGATCTATCGCGCCCGCGAGAGCGGCGAGGAGACGCCGAACTTCGAGCTCTGGGACGATGCGCCGGCGTCGAAAGCGAAGCTCATCATCATCGACGAATGCTCGATGGTCGACGCCGAGCTCGGCCGCGACCTTATCTCCTTCGACGTGCCGTTGCTCGTTCTCGGCGATCCGGCGCAGCTGCCGCCCATCCAGGGCGGCGCCAATGCCGGCGGCTTCTTCACCGATCAGGACCCGGACGCGATGCTCACCGAAGTGCATCGCCAGGCGCAGGACGATCCGATCGTGCGCCTCTCGATGGATGTGCGCGAGGGGCGCACGCTCACGCCCGGGGTCTATGGCGAAACGCAGGTCGTGCACAAAAGCGCGCTCGATCCCGACCGCGTCATCGCCGCCGATCAGGTGCTCGTCGGCCGCAACAATACGCGCCGCGCCTACAATGCGCGTATGCGCGAGCGGCGTGGGCTCGAAGGCAAATTGCCCGTCGCCGGCGATAAGCTCGTCTGCCTGCGCAACAACCGCAAGAAGGGCCTGTTCAACGGCGCGCTCTGGACGGTGAAGGAGCGCAGCGCCGGGCGCGGCTCGCTGATCTCCATGCGCATCATGCCCGATGACGAGGGCAGCGGACGCCCCGTGAAGGTCTCGGTGCGCTCCGAATGCTTCACCGGCGGCATCGAGGATTTCGAGTGGCAGCGCCGCAAGCCCTATGACGAGTTCGATTACGGCTATGTGCTCACGGTGCACAAGGCGCAGGGCTCGCAATGGGACGACGTCGTCCTGTTCGATGAAAGCTTCGCGTTTCCCGACAGCCGCGCACGCTGGCTTTACACCGGCATCACCCGCGCCGCGAAACGGCTGACCGTCGTGGTGTGAGCACATTTTTTGTCATTCCGGGGCGCGCGAAGGGCGAGCCCGGAATCCATACGCCGCAGCAGATGCTGTTGATCTCGCAGAGGCGGCAAGCACAGGCGAACTCCCTCTCCCCTGCGGGGAGAGGGTTGGGGTGAGGGGCGGGTGACTTTCGATAGGCTTTCTCCCCTCACCCGGATCGTCTCGCTTTGCTCAACGATCCGACCTCTCCCCACAGGGGAGAGGTGACCGCAGTGCGGAGGGCCGTGCCCTCGCCATTCGCCATCGAAGGGCGTAAAACGCCCGACCCCAATTGATTCGTATCCTCCACGGCCTTCACAACTCCGCCATTGCGGCGGGTCAGTCGATGCTCATGTCTCAAGCCGTCATTTCCGTCGAAAATCTCTCGAAGACTTACGCTTCCGGCTTCCAGGCGCTGAAAAGCATCAGCCTGGAGATCCGTCGCGGCGAAATCTTCGCGCTGCTGGGTCCGAACGGCGCCGGCAAGACGACGCTCATCAGCATCATCTGCGGCATCGTCAATCCCTCGAGCGGCCGCATCACCGCCGACGGTCATGACATCATCACGGATTACCGCGCGGCGCGATCGAAGATCGGCCTCGTGCCGCAGGAGCTCACGACCGACGCGTTTGAGACGGTGTGGGCGACGGCGAGCTTCAGCCGCGGCCTGTTCGGCAAGCCTGCGAACCCAACGCATATCGAGAAGGTGCTGCGTTCGCTCTCGCTGTGGGAGAAGAAGGACAGCAAGATCATCACATTGTCCGGCGGCATGAAGCGCCGCGTGCTGATTGCCAAGGCGCTCGCGCACGAGCCGCAAATTCTCTTCCTCGACGAGCCGACCGCCGGCGTCGATGTCGAGTTGCGCCGCGACATGTGGAACCTCGTGCGCGAGCTTCGCGCGTCGGGCGTCACCGTCATCCTCACCACGCATTACATCGAAGAGGCCGAGGAGATGGCCGACCGCGTCGGCGTCATCAACAAGGGCGAGATCATCCTTGTCGAGGAAAAGGCCGAGCTGATGCGCAAGCTCGGCAAGAAGCAGCTCACCTTGCTGCTGCAGGCGCCGCTTGCCGCGGTGCCGGCGGGGCTCGAAGGCTTTGCCCTCGAACTCGCCGATGACGGCAACGCGCTTGTCTACACCTATGACACGCGCGGCGAGCGCACCGGCATCACCCGTCTTCTCGCCGGCCTCGCCGACGCCGGCATCCGCTTCCGCGACCTGCAGACGACGCAGAGCTCGCTGGAGGAAATCTTCGTCAGCCTCGTGAGCGACCGCCGATGAATATTTATGCGATCCGCGCGATCTATCTCTTCGAGATGGCGCGCACCTGGCGCACGCTGATGCAGAGCATCGTCTCGCCGGTGATCTCGACCTCGCTTTACTTCGTGGTCTTCGGCTCGGCGATCGGCTCGCGCATCACCGAGATCGACGGCGTGACTTACGGCGCCTTCATCGTGCCAGGCCTGATCATGCTCTCGCTTTTGACGCAGAGCATCGCCAACGCATCGTTCGGCATCTATTTTCCGCGCTTCGTCGGCACGATCTTCGAGCTTCTCTCCGCGCCGGTCTCCTATATCGAGATCGTCATCAGCTATGTCGGCGCCGCGGCGACGAAGTCGATCATCCTGGGCGTCATCATCCTCATGACGGCGGCGCTGTTCGTGCCGCTGCATATCAAGCATCCGTTCTGGATGCTCGCCTTCCTGAGCCTCACCGCGGTGACGTTCAGCCTGTTCGGCTTCATCATCGGCATCTGGGCCGACAGTTTCGAGCGATTGCAGATCATCCCGCTGCTGGTGATCACGCCACTGACGTTTCTCGGCGGCAGCTTCTATTCCATCGATATGCTGCCGCCGCTGTGGCAGAAGATTTCACTGCTCAATCCGGTGCTCTACCTCGTCAGCGGCTTTCGCTGGAGCTTTTTCGGCCGAGGGGACGTGAGTGTGGAGATCAGTATCGCGGCGATCTTCCTCTGCCTTGCCGTCTGCCTTGCGATCGTCGCCTGGATATTCAAGACCGGGTATCGGCTGAAGACGTGATCTAGCCGACGACGTGCGGCTTTCACTCGGTGTCGTCCCCGCGAAGGCGGGGACCCAGTAATCGCAGGCGTCCCGATTCCAAGCGGTGCCGGTGCATACTGGATGCCCGCCTTCGCGGGCATGACAATACGGGTCGAGCAGCAAAGATTCTCAATCAAACAACTTCTTCGTCCCGCCGAGCCGCGCATATTCGTCGACGATCTGCTTGCCCTTCGTCAGCGTGAACGCGACGGCGTCGTCGAGTGCGGCATAGCGGTCGGCGCGCACGAAGCGATGCTCCTTCATCACGCCGTCGATCTCCTGCGCGATCACGCCGGCGGTCTGATACTGCCCGCCCTCCTTGTAGGGCTCGGCGCGGATCGTGAAGCCGTTGTACTCGATCGACTGGGAGGCGGCGGGCTTGCCACTCTCGTCGGCCGCCGGCGTCCCCAGGCCGAATAGCTTTTTCAGAAAAGACATCGTCGATCCTTTCCCCGTTTCGCAGCATGCACCGCTTGCGCTGAGCCTGTCATCTTCCTGTTCAACGGAAAAGGTAACATATTGATCCAGCTTGGAAGTATGCGCGGTGATTGGGCATTGGCGCAGCTGTGGATGTTCTGGGTGGCGCCGCTCGTCGGCGGCGTGGTCGGCGGCGCGCTGTATCGCTGGCTGAGCGAGGAGCCGCACGGCGAGGTGACGGGCACGCAGCGCCAGCCAGCTTAAGGCCGCTGTCAAATCAATCAGGGCAGGGCCGCAAGGCTCTGCCCTTTTTCTTTGCCTCGCGCAGCCGCATCGATCGGCGCAATTTCGTCAAGACATTAACGCGGTGGAAACGCTGCGGCGTCCGCAGACGGCGCGGCAATCGATTTGTTAACCCTGGCGCGGATACGAAGAGCGCTGCAAGGATCGCGATCGCGCCAGAACGGCCGTTCCCCCTTCAGGCTTTACGCTGACGTCCATGTCGTCCATCACCTCCGCGCAGCTTTTGAACGCATTGCTTTTTGCGGCGGAGGCGCTGATCTACTTCGCCGCGCTTGCCGCGCTGTTCCGCGCGCGCGCCCGTATCGGCATCGGCGCGTTCTTCTGCGCGCTCGGCGTGATGCATTTCCTCGAGACCTATCTCGCCGCCATCCTCTACGTCGAGCTGCCTTTCGGCATCGTTGCTTCACCAGGTTCGGTGGTGCTCTTCACCGGCAAGCTGATGTTGATGCTGATGGTCTATATCCGCGACGACGCCGTCGTCGTGCGCCAGCCGATCTACGGCCTGCTTCTCGGCAATGTGTTGTTGCTGGCGCTGGCGCTGGTGATCCGCCACCACGTCGCGCTGCCGATGGGGCAGGGGCGCGGTGCCGACTTCGGCCTTGTCGACCAGATGGGTTGGCTGATGGTGTGGGGCACGGCCGTGCTCTTCGTCGACTGCATCCTGATGGTCCTCGCCTACGAAAAAATGCGTGGCGCGCTCAAGGGGCGGTTGTTGCCGCGGCTGCTGCTATGCGGCGCCGCGGTGATGACGTTCGATCAGGTGATGTTCTTCGGCGGCCTGCGTCTTCTCACCGGCGCGTCTTACGCCGTGCTCTTCGGCGGCTGGGCCGCGAAGATGGCGGCGGTCGTGCTCTATGCTTCCCTCGTCGCCCTCTATTTGCGCCACCTGGAGCCGCGCAAGGGCGCGAAGCCGGCGCGCAGGCTCACCGACGTATTCGATCTTCTGACCTATCGCGAGCGCTACGAGGATCTGTTGGCGCGCTCCGGCCGCGACGCCTTGACCGGGGCGCTCGATCGCGGCCGCCTTGAGTCGCAGGGCCGCGCGGTTGTCGACGCCGCGGCGCTCTCAGGGCGTCCAGCGAGCGTGCTGCTCATCGACATCGACCACTTCAAGGGCTTCAACGATCGTTACGGCCACGCGGCTGGCGATGCCGTCCTCAAACGCATCGCCGACAACATCAAGAGCCAGGTGCGCACAAGCGACTTCGTCTTCCGCTTCGGCGGCGAGGAATTCGTGGTGATCTGCGACGGCATGGCTGCTGCGCCGGCGCTCGCGCTCGGCGAGCGCATCCGCCGCGAGGTGGCGGGCGCCGCCGCAGGAGAAGCGCCGCGCGTGACGGTGAGCATCGGCATCGCAAGCTGCGCGGAAGACGCCTCGGACTACAACGGTCTCTTCGCCGTTGCCGACGAGCGCCTCTACGCCGCGAAGGCTCTCGGTCGCAACGCCGTGATGGGCACGCGCTTGCCGCATGCGGACGACGCGCCGCGCCTCGTGCTGGTGAACTGAGCGCCATCACCGCGCCTGATCGTTACAGCAAAACAATTCATGTCCGTTCGACCACGCGCCGCGTAGACTGGCGCGCATGATCACCTTTTATTTTGCGCCCGACACCTGCTCGCTCGCCACCATGATCGCGATGGAGGAGGCCGGCGCGCCGTATCGCGCGATCGGCTTGAGCTTTGCTGTGCAAGAGCAGCGCAGCGCCGACTATCTCGCGATCAACCCAAAGGGCAGGGTGCCCGCGCTCATCACCGAGCGGGGCATTCTGACCGAGACGCCGGCGATGCTCGCCTTCGTCGCGCAGAGTTATCCGGCCGCGCAATTGATGCCGCTCGATGATCCCTTCGTCTTCGCGCAGGTGCAGGCGTTCAACAGCTTCCTGTGCTCGACGTTGCACGTCGCGCATGCGCATCGCATGCGCGGCTATCGCTGGGCGGACGATGCCGCAGCGATCGCGGCGATGCAGCGCAAGGTGCCGCAATCGGTGGGGGACGGTTATGCGCTCATCGAGCGGCATATGTTCGCCGGGCCCTGGGTCATGGGCGAGCGCTACACGATTTGCGATCCCTATCTCTTCACGCTCGCGCAATGGCTCGAGGCCGACGGTGTCGATCCGGCGCGTGCGCCGCAAGTGATAGCACACCGCGCCCGCATGCTCGATCGGCCGGCCGTGCAGCGCGCACTAGCGATCGAACACGCGCCGCAGGAGCGCTTTGCCGCCACCGCTTCTGCGTGATCTGATCGCGCCGCATTTGGCGTGGCCGGCGCAACGCCCGCGCCGGCCGATCAACGGCGATGGGGGCATGCATGTGGTCTTGGGAGATCGATCCGCTCGTGGCGCTTGGCGTTCTCGTCGCGACCGCCACGACAGACGCGGCCTACGTGTTCTTCACCGCCGCGGTCGTCGCGCGCCGCCGCGTCCCCGCCGCGACCTGGAGTAGCGTCTGGTATCTGCTCTCATCCTTCGCGGTGATCAGCTACACCAACAACTGGATCTACGTCCTCTTCGCCGCCGCCGGCTCATGGATCGGCGCCTTCGCGACCATCACGTTCCTGCACCGTACCCCGCCGCCGCTCGGCCCTGCCGCGCGGTGACGCGGAGCGCGGGTCACACGACCGGACTTGCCCCGCCGTCGATATTAATGGCGACACCGGTGATGAACGACGCGACGTCGGAGCAGAGGAAACACGCCATGCGCGCAAACTCCTCCGCCTTGCCCATGCGGCCGAGCGGGATGTTGCGATCCTTCGCCATGCCCTGGAGGAACTGTTCGTAGCTTTGATTGACGCCGTGCGTTTTGTGCCGGCGCTGCCACTGATCGCTCTCGATCAATCCGACGAGCATGGCGTTGACGAGGATGTTGTCCCTCGCGTGCTCCTTCGAGAGCGCCTTGGTCAGCGCCAGGCCGGCGGCGCGGCTGACGCTTGTCGGCGTTGAGTTGGCCGCGGGCGCTTTGGCGCCAGTGTTGAGGACGTTGACGATGCGCCCCCACTGGCGTTCGCGCATGCCGGGAAGAGCCAGCCGGATCATGCGGATCGCGGCAAACAGCTTGAGGTCGAGATCGCCCTGCCAGTCTTCGTCGGTCACGGTCTCGAACGATTTGGCGTGACTGATGCCGGCATTATTGACGAGCACATCGACCTTGCCGAAATCGCGGATGATCCTCGCGAAGGTCTCCGCGATCGGCTGCGCCTTGGCGACGTCACAAGAATAGCTTTCGACCTTGGCGCTTTTCCCGGCGAGCTTTGCGACCTCCGCCTTCGCCGCCGCCAGCGTGTCTGGGCTGCGTGCCAGCATCGCGACCGACGCGCCGGACGCCGCGAACTCCTTTGCCATGGCGAAGCCAAGCCCTTTGCTTGCGCCCGTGATCACGGCCACGCGGCCATCCATCCGAACGTCCATCGATGTCTCCTTGGGTGATTCTTGCGGCGTGACGCATGCAGGCGTCGTCGTGATGGGGCATGAAGGACAGAATGCGTGGCGACACCACGCCGCGCAATGTCCGGTTTCGCAAGGGCCTGCCGGCGGCGGACGGCGCAAGTTCTCAACACTTAGCCCTTGACCTAAGTTTCGATGGGTGTAATAGTTAGCTATATGACTAACTATCAGCACCTTGACGTGACTTTTCACGCGCTTGCCGACCCGACGCGCCGTGCCGTGCTGGAAGGCTTGGGGCGTCGCGGACCGACCTCGGTCAGCGAGCTCGCCAAGCCATTCGAAATGGCGCTGCCGACCTTCCTCGCGCACCTCAAGGTGCTGGAGGAAGGCGGGCTCATCCGCACGCACAAGCGCGGCCGGGTCCGCACCTGCGAACTCGCGCCGCAGGCGCTCAACGAGGCGGAGCGCTGGCTCGAGCGCCAGCGCGACTTTTGGACCAAACGGCTCGACCAGCTCGACGCCTATCTCTTGGAAATCAAGGACAAGGAGACCGATTGATGACCACGCCGCCGGACGTATTTGACCCGAAGCTCGATCTCGAACTCGTGCGCACCGTGGACGTGCCGCCGCAGCTTATGTGGAAGGCGTGGACGACGCCGAAGCATCTGCTGCCGTGGTTCTGCCCGAAGCCGTGGATGACGGTCGACTGCGAGATCGATCTGCGCCCCGGCGGCATCTTCCGCACGGTGATGCGCTCGCCCGAGGGACAGGACTACCCGAACCTCGGCTGCTATCTCGACATCGTCGAGAACAAGCGGCTGATCTGGACCGACATGCTCGGCCCCGGCTATCGCCCAGCGCGCGGCGGGCCGCTCGGCGATGGTGAGTGCGGGATGATGACCGCGATCCTCACCTTTGCGCCGGAAGGCAAGGGAACGCGCTATGTCGCGCGCGCGCTGCATCAGACCGAAGCCGACCGCAAGAAGCACGAGGACATGGGCTTCGAGCAGGGCTGGGGCACCTGCCTCGACCAGCTTGTCGCGTATATCAAGCAAGAGATGTGAGGCTCATCCCTCCCCGCAGGGGAGGGTGGCTCCGAACGAGCGGAGCAAGTGAGGAGACGGGTGGGGAGTCTTCGCGGCCTGTCCCCACCCGGCCAGCGCTTCGCGCTGTCCACCCTCCCCTCCGGGGAGGGACGCGCTACTCCGCGATCTTCTGCGCGAAATAGTGCAGCGTCTGCCGGTAGACTTCGGAGCGGTTCCACTCGCGCATCGCTTCGAAGTTCGCCGTGCCGATCCCGTACGGTTGGCCGGCGCGGAAGCCGTTGACCTTGAGGAGGTTCGCGGTCGAGGCGAGCACGTCGGGGACGCTGTGGCGCAGATCGACATGGCCGTTGCCGTCGAAATCCACGCCGTATTTGATGTAGGATGAGGGCAGGAACTGCGTCTGCCCGATCTCGCCGGCGTAAGCGCCGAGCATGTCGCGCAGCGGCAGGTCGCCGCGCTGCACGATCTGTAGCGCCGCGAGGAGCTCGGTCTGGAAGAGATCGGTGCGCCGGCAGTCATGCGCGAGCGTCGCGAGCGTGCGGATGACCGGAAGCTTCCCCTGGTCGGCGCCGTTGTCGGTTTCCATCGTCCAGATCGCCATCACGAGCTGGCGCGGCACGCCGAAGCGCGCCTCGACGCGCGCGAGCGTCGCGGCGTGGCGCGCCATCAGCGCCTTGGCGCGCTTGATGCGCGGCGCGGTGACGCGGGTGCGCGCATAGTCCTCGAAGCTCTTGCGGAAGGTGCCGCGCTGGCGCCGGTCGAAGGCGAGCACCTTCGGGTCCTCGGTGACGCCGCCGAGCGCCTGCGACAGCACGCCTTGCGAAATCCCCTTCGCCGCGGCCTCGCGCGAGAAGGCGACGATGAACGAGTGGAAGTCACCGCCGCATTGCGCGGCCGCGGCGGGGGAAGCGGCCGCGCCGGAAAGCGCAGCGGTGAGGGCGAGGGCGGCGAAGAGGCGCGCGATCATGCGGGGGACCTCGGGGGTGAAGCGGCGCGGGAGGGCAGGCCCGCACGCGGGGGGATCAAGGCAAGGCGCCGGCAAGCAATAGCACGGGCGGGCCGAAAATGTGGCAAACGCGCCGCCGCCTCGCCCTATCGGGCGAATTATGACGCCACGGCGCGCGGCAGGCCACGCCAAGAGGCGACGGCATGGCGGCCCGCGCCGGCGACGCTCCAGAGCCACGCGGCGAGCGCGATCCAGATCATCACCCGCGAAAACACGGCAAGCGCGGCGATATCCGCGACCTGCGCGAGGCGCAGGCTCGCGAGCGCATACATCCCGAGCGGGAACACCAGGCTCCAGAACAGCGGCGTGTAATGCAGCGGCTTGCGGTGCACACCATGCGTCCAGATGCCGAAGGCGACGAGGAGCGGGATCCACCACGTCGCCCAGGCCCAGAGGATCAGCGTCACGCCGTCGACGAAGGGGCGCATCGCCGCAAGAAACGGCAGGTCCGCGTGGCTCGCGATCAGGAGCGCGCCGGCATTGGTGCTGATCGCCGCCGCGCCCATGACGACCCAGAGCACGGGCGTGAGATCGTCCGGCGTAACGCGCGCGAGAAACACGCGCTCCGCGAACAGGACGATGAAGATCAGATAGAGTATGAGGCCGACGCCCCACAGCATATGCGCGAGCACCATGACGGCGGGAGCGAGCGCGCCGAGCTCCGGCGCGACGGCGAGGCCATGGATCGCGATCGCCTCCGTCGCGACGATGGCGATGAGCCAGCCGCCGAAGATGATGTCGACGCGCGTGACGGCGTCCGACACCAGCAGGACGCCGAAGGCGAAATAGATGAGCACGAGCCAGGCGAGCGCCGCGCCGACCCAGAGGACGAGCGCGAGCGTGCTGGCGCCATGCAGCATGAGGCCGACGCCGACGACGTCGGTCGCCGCGACGATGGTGAAGAAGGCGAACACCAGGCGCGGGTCGGCGAGATCGCGCCACAGCGCGCGCGGAAAGAGGACGAGACGCGCGAGGGTCAGCGCGGCGAGCGCGGCGTAGGCCGCGAGCGCGACGGCGAACAGCGCGTCCGAAATCGGGCGGTAGTCCTCGAAGCGCATGGCGTTGGCGATGATGCCGGTCGCCATCACCAGCGCGAAATAGCCGGGATAGAGCGTCTCGACGACGGCGCGCCCGCGCGTCGCCCATGATCCGGCGGGAGCGGGATCCGATCCGAAGCCATCGGAATCTGACAGGAGCGGAGGCGGCATGTCGAAAGGTCCGAAGCGGCGGCCGGCGATGACCTTCGATCTACCGCGCGGGCGGCTTTGTCAAAAGGGTGCGGCGGCCGGACCTTCTCCCCCCTTTCTTCTCCCTCTCCCGCTTGCGGGGAGTGGGGCACCCCATCGCGCTGACGCGATGGGGACCCCGGTCGGGGAGGGGGCGAGTTTTCCCCTGTGCGCTCGAACGGTCCCCCTCCCTAGCCCTCCCCCGCAAGCGGGAGAGGGGACGCGAGACGCGCCGCCCTTCCTTCTCCCTCCCCGGAGGGGAGGGTGGACGGCGCGTCAGCGCCGGCCGGGTGGGGACGGCCCCTCGCGATTCGGATGAGGCGGCGATTGCCCCCACCCGTCTCCTCATGCGCTGCGCTTATTCGGAGCCACCCTCCCCTCCGGGGAGGGATGAAAAGACACGCCAAATCCGTCCCGCGGCGCTCCTTCCTTCTCCCTTCCCCGCTTGCGGGGGAGGGTCGGGGTGGGGGCTCGTCGCTTCGGCAGCAGACACACCAAATCCTCCCGCGGCGCGAAGGCGCCCGGGGTGTGCAGCCGTCCTCGCCCTCGGGAAACATCCGAGGGCGCGCGGAACGCCGGGGCACTCACCGCCCCGCTGCCCTGCACACGTTGAAGGAAGGAACGAGTGCACAGGCCTGGAGCGCGTCCAGGAAAAGTGGGAACCGGTTTTCCGTCCGGGCGCGCGACAATTGAAACTCTCGTCACCACGAAGCGCCGAGCTTCCCCGGCGTACGCAGACAAGTTTACGCAGTCTGCGCAGGCAGACAGCTATGGCGCGGCGTTTGAGGGCTTGCTTCGCATGACCCCCGGTGGACTGACCTTTCAGGCTCCCTCCCGTTTGCGCGGGCGCGGAGCCTATCCACCGATGGCGGGGCACGGCCTTTACGTCCCGGGCGGTCGGCGCCGCCCGCAAACCAAAGCCCAGCGGCCCCGATTGGCGCCCCTAACTCGACGCGACAGCAGGCGCGCCGGGACCACACGACTTGGGCCCGCCGGAAGGGCGTCCGCGTCAACGAACGCGCCGCCCGGCCACCGCTCCCCGCCCCGCGCGCGTGACGCTCGCGAACGCCCCTCGGATGGGGCAGGATGTATGGGAATATGATCCTATATTGGGGCGAGAGTTGGACAGTATCTTATGCGGAACTCAATCGAAAGTTGGGCTGAACTCTTTCCGCTCGCGTTCTTTCTTTGTTCGCGCTACGCTTATCTCCAGGAGCGATTCCATGGCTTTTCAGCGTTTCTCAAATTGCTTCAACTGCCCGATGGTCCGCGGCGGGCCGAACTCAAAAAGAAATTGGGAGGGGGCGGCGGTTTTCAATATTGGCGGCCGGTTCAGCTCGCGGCTCCAAAGGCAATCTTGCCCGGAGCAAATCTGAAGCAGCTGAGAATCGAAATTGGTTCGCAGGCCACCAACAAAAATACAACGAAAACGCATTTGATGCTTTCGCTAAATGGGTACAGGGAAAATCTATAACGCCGATTGAGCCGCTTCCTGTAATAGACGTGCCATTCGGAAATTCCGGTCTTACTGTCAGGCTACGTCCAGACGTATCATTTGACCTTAATGGCGTCCGATATTCCATGGCGCTGTGGGCGACAACAAAACCGCCTTTGAGTGTCGAAACGTTGTCTGTTGCGCTATTATTTTTGACAGCAGCCTATAAAATAAAGGGATACAACGATCGTGCGCACTTGATACTAGATACGGTCGGCAATCGGCTTTTTCGAGAAGCTGATATTTTATCTAAGGCAATTTTCATTCTGAAAGACAGAGTAGACGCGTTTAAGAGATCAGCTTAATCCTATTCCAAAATCGCCGGAAGCACCAGAAGCCGAGCAGCCGACGGCAACAAAGTAGCATACTAACACAAAGATTTCGCAGCTTGTCGCGATGAGAGCTGCTAACATGCACCAAACCGCTCGTCTCAAGACGAGCGTCGGCCCGTCTATCCCTTAAATCGATATTCGTTGTGCCAAGACAAAGCGGTGATGTTGGGCCTGCAATCTGCAATGTCGGGGACCGAGACGCTTTGCCCGTGCAGAGCGTAGTAGTGCCGTCCGTTCTCGTACTCCTCACGAATGCGCTTACTGACTTCGAACTCCAGCTTTGGCGTGATGGTCACGTAGCCAAGGTCAAAGAGACTGTGAATATCGCGACGCATTAAAATGCCGTTCGATGCTTCGTGTGCGCCACCCTCTGCGAAGGGCCGGATATGCGCAGCATCTAAAGCGGGAAGCGTGCGCTCGCCTGAAATTGCACATCGTCTTCGGTATCTGTCAGTCACAAGGACTCTGAATGCGCCTTGCCCAAGTCGAGGACGGATGAGCGTTGGTTCTCCGTATCTTGCTTGTGGTGGTTCGTCTGCTCCAGACGATCGCATTCCGACGGCGTCACCAAGCGAATCTTGAACCGCGTCCCACAGCCGTTGGCCTTCGCGTTGATCGGTGCCGTAGGTCTTGAACTTCACGATGTTCTTCGAGAAATCGTCCGGGACCGCAATCCATCGACTTTCATGCAGAAAGAACGGTTGCGTCAGGACGCGGCATCCGATAACAAAGTCTTCCTTTTCATCTGGTCGCACGCGGCGATACTTCGCAATGCGGGTTCGCATCTCGGAGAGCGATTGAGCACCGTTTGCTGTGCCGAATGCTTCCCATGCGAGCGAACAGGGCATGGAATTAGCGTGCGCGAATACCCCGCCGCCAACAACGTAATTATTAGGTGAGTGGAGTTTGAAGAGAAAAAGCTCGCCCGGCTCAAGCGCCCTGAAATTGGAATCCGAAGGCGACCAGAAATTGACTTCGGTCAAATGCGGACTCTGCCGTAACTGATTGAACCAGTCGCCGTCAGTGACGGCCACGATCATTCGAACGGACATCCCCAGCCTCCACTCATGAGGTTAAGTCCGGTTCCAATAGACGGCAACAAAAAGGGGTTTCGCCCGCCGTTTGAGAAGACGTGGATAGCCGGGACGATCCCCGGATCAAGTCGGGGGAAGGCCATGACGGTGCGTCAGTTGTCGAGGAAGCTCCGATTGGATCGCCGCGTCGCGCATGCGGGCGACGATCACCGCGTCTGAGATGCGCCGATATACGCGACGAACTGCGCAACAGCGGCGGAAACGATCGCTTCCGAGACGCGGCCGACGCTCTTTACGACGAGGCTGGTGTTCAGCGTGACGATGCGGTTGGTGCGAATCCAGCTTGCGGCCGGAAGCGATCCGCTCACAAGGTCCGCTGTCGTCAATGCGACGGCATGCTCCGTCTGCGGGCGCGAGGTGACGGGCAGCGCGATGAAGTCGCCGTAAGTGTCAGCGGTCGTCAGCACCAACACCGGCCGCCGTTTGGCCGCCGACAAATCGGTAAAAGGGAAAGGAACGAGCAGCAGGTCGCCGCGTTCAGGCATCGTCCCAGACTTTATCCTCGGCATTGTCCCACACGGGGGCGAGCGCGCCGGCCTGTGCGTTCATCAGGTCACGCCAATCCGCCCGCTCCTGCCGCTCGCGCAGATAGCCGATGAAATCGAGGACTTCCCGAGCCAGCGGCTCCGGCAGCGACTTCACCTGCTCAAAAATCATCTCGGCGGTCGACATGCGGTCTCTCGCGTTGCGCAAGGAGATTGTAGCCCGGATTGAGCGGCAGCGAAATCCGGGACGCTCTCAATGTCGGCTGGACTGAATGGTTCCCGGATGTCGCTTCGCTCCATCCGGGCTACAAGGCTGTGCCTCGCCTGAAAGCAAACGGCGGGCTTTCGCCCGCCGTTTGTGGAAGTCAGTCCTTACTTACGATCAGTTATCCAAAAAGCTCCGCAGCTTCCTTGACCTTGACGGATGCTTCAGCTTCCGCAGCGCCTTGGCCTCGATCTGGCGGATACGTTCGCGCGTCACCGAGAACTGCTGGCCGACTTCCTCAAGCGTGTGGTCGGTGTTCATGCCGATGCCGAAGCGCATGCGCAAGACGCGCTCCTCGCGCGGCGTCAGTGACGCGAGCACCCGCGTCGTCGTCTCGCGCAGGTTCGACTGGATCGCCGCGTCGATCGGCAGGATCGCGTTCTTGTCCTCGATGAAGTCGCCGAGGTGCGAATCCTCCTCGTCGCCGATCGGCGTCTCGAGCGAGATCGGCTCCTTGGCGATTTTCAGGACCTTGCGCACCTTCTCGAGCGGCATGCCGAGCTTTTCGGCGAGCTCCTCCGGCGTCGGTTCGCGGCCGATCTCGTGCAGCATCTGGCGCGACGTGCGCACGATCTTGTTGATCGTCTCGATCATGTGCACGGGGATGCGGATGGTGCGCGCCTGGTCGGCGATGCTTCGCGTGATCGCCTGGCGGATCCACCACGTCGCATAGGTCGAGAACTTGTAGCCGCGGCGGTATTCGAACTTATCGACCGCCTTCATCAGGCCGATATTGCCTTCCTGGATCAGGTCGAGGAACTGCAGGCCGCGGTTGGTGTACTTCTTGGCGATGGAGATCACGAGGCGCAGGTTCGCCTCCACCATCTCCTTCTTCGCCTGGCGCGCCTCGCGCTCGCCCTTCTGCACCATGTGCACGAGCTTGCGGAATTCCGGGATCTCGAGGCCGGTGAGGCTCGCGAGGTTCTGGATCTCGCCGCGCAGGTCCTTGATGCGGTCCTTGTCCTTGGCGACGAAGCTCTTCCAGCCTTTCGCCGAGAGCTTCGACACGCGGTTGAGCCACTGCGGGTTGAGCTCCTGGCCCTGGTAGTTTTTCAGGAAGTCGTCGCGCGCGACGCCGTGGCTCTCGCCGAGGCGCATCAGGCGCGCCTCGTGCGAGACGAGCTTCTTGTTGATGTCGTAGAGCTGCGCGACGAGCGCGTCGATGCGCGCCTGGTTGAGGCGGAGCGACTTCACCTCGGCGATGATCTCGTCCTTGAGCTTCTTGTATTTGCGCTCCTGATTGGGCGTAAGCTTCTCGTTGTGCAGCTTGCCGGCGATGTCCTGCTCCTGCAGGCGCCGCAGCTTCTTGTAACTATCCGCGACCTTGTCGAAGGTCTCGAGCACCTTCGGCTTGAGCTCCGCCTCGATCGCGGCGAGCGACATCGAGTTCTCGAAATCGTCTTCCTCGTCGTCGGAGAGGTTCGCGCCTTCGAGCGAGTCCTCGCCCTCTTCGCCGTCCTCGCCTGCGGCTTTGCGCGCCGCGGGCTTATACGCCGGCTGCGGGGAGCGGAACGGGGTCGCGCCCGCGGGCGCCGCCGGCGGGGCCGTCACCTGCGGCGCCGCGCCGTTGCCGCCGGGTGCGGCTTCGCGGCCTTCGCCAGTCGCCGCCCCTTCGCCACCTGCCGCCGCCGCGTTCTTCGCGTCGGGGCCGGCATAGGTCGCTTCAAGGTCGATGATGTCGCGCAGGAACACCTTGCCGTCGTTGAGCTCGTCGCGCCAGATGATGATCGCCTGGAAGGTGAGGGGGTTTTCGCACAGCCCCGCGATCATCGCCTCGCGGCCGGCTTCGATGCGCTTGGCGATCGCGATCTCGCCCTCGCGGGAGAGAAGCTCGACCGAGCCCATCTCGCGCAGATACATGCGCACGGGATCGTCGGTGCGCTCGGAGGGCTCCTTCTTCTCCGTCGTCGCGATCGGCTTCGGCGTGACCTCGACGAGGTCGCCACCCTCGTCCTCGTCGTCGTCGTCGTCCTTGTCCTCGTCCTCTTCCTGCTCGACGACGTTGATGCCCATCTCGTTGAGCATCGCGAACACGTCCTCGATCTGGTCGGAGGTGACCTCTTCGGAGGGCATCACGGCGTTGATCTGGTCATGCGTGACCCAGCCGCGCTTCTTCGCGAGCTTGATCATCTTCCGCACGGCCGCGTCCGACAGGTCGAGCAGCGGCGAGTCCGGCGTTGCGGTCTCGGGCGTCTCCTTCTCGGGCGCCTCGTCCTTCGCCTTTTGCGGCTTCGCCTGGGCCTTTGCCGGAACCGGTTTCGTCTTCGTGGTCGCCATACGCCTCTCCGCGGCCCGCGGGCTTGCTGCCCGCGCTGGCCGATCGCCAAGCAGCGCCGCGCGCTGCATCTTTATTCCGAGTCGGGCCTGCGAGTTTGACCGGATCGTGTTAAGCGCCGCTTAACCTCGATTTTGGGGCCAATCGCCGTCCCGCAAGCCCTCCACAGACTTCACTTGATGGGCGTTAATTGCGCCCGAAATTCAGTCTAAACGCTGCGCGCCGGCCGCCCCGACAGCACGCCGAAATCCTCGATCTGGGCTTCGCTGCCTTCGAGTGCGGTCAGCCGCTCTTGTACGTCTTTGAGCCAGTGCAGGTTTTCCTCGCTGGGCTCAGTCCCCAAGGCCCGCTCGGCATCCTTGAGTTCCCTATTTAGCGTCCTCTGCTTGCGATGCAAGGTAACGACGTGGTTCCACCAGCGTCCGACGTCGTCCGCCGCCGCTTCCGGGCGGGCCGGCCAGTCGGAACTGTGGGTCAGCGCCCCCTCGACCCGGGTGAGCAGCGCCCCGAAGCCGGTCGCGGTGAGCGCCTCGCGCAGCATGTCCGGCGACATCGCCGCCTGGCTGTGGCCGGCGCCGGCGTCGAGCAGGGCGCGGCGCAGCCGGTCGGCCTCCGGGTGGCGCAATTCGAGCTCGGCGAACTCCTCGGCGTGGGTCTCGAGGAGCCACGGGTGGTTGAGCACTGCGGTGAGGATCAGCGCCTCACGCGGCGGCAGCGACGCGCGGAACCCGCGCACGATGGAGCTCGAGGCGAGCCGCAGGCTCGGCGGCGCGAGCCGGTCGCGCGGGGAGGGGCCCTGGTAGCGGGTCGCCCGCGGATCACGCGGCGCGCGCCGCTCGCTCCAGTTGCCGCCGCGCCCGCCCGCACGCTCCGGCTGGCCCACCGGCGCGAACAGGGCGCGCACCCGCGCCGACATATCCTCGCGGTAATAGCGGCGCACGGTCTCGTTGCCGATCTGCTGGATCACGCTCGCGAGGTGGGCTTCGAGCCCGGCGCGGCGCTCCGGCGTATCGAAGGCGCCGGCGGCGGTCTCGCGCGCCCACAGCATTTCGGCGAGCGGCCGCGCGCCTTTGAGCACCTCGTTGAAGGCGTCGGGGCCGTTGGCGCGGATGAGGTCGTCGGGGTCCTGGCCGTCGGGGAGGACGGCGAAGCGCAAGGTCTTTCCCGGCTCCAACTTGGCGAGCGCGACGTCGAGCACGCGATGCGCCGCGCGCTGCCCGGCATTATCGCCGTCGAAGCAGAGCACCGGCTCGTCCGCCATCTTCCAGAGTAGCGCCAGTTGGCCATCTGTCAGCGCGGTGCCGAGCGGCGCCACCGCGCCGGTAAAGCCGGCGCGCACGAGCGCGATCACGTCGACATAGCCTTCGACCGCGATCACAGATGCGCCCTGATGCGCCGCCTGCCGCGCGCCGGCGTGGTTGTAGAGCGTCGAACCTTTGTGGAAGAGCGTCGTCTCCGGCGAGTTGAGGTATTTCGCCAGCGCATCCTTCGCCATCGCGCGGCCGCCGAAGGCGATGACGCGCCCGCGCAGATCGGTAATCGGGAACATGATGCGGTCGCGGAACCGGTCGTAAGGCACGGGGATGTCGTCGCCGTGGACGAGGAGGCCCGCCTCGATCATGTCCTCGACCGGGATGCCCTTGCCGCCGAGATGTTCCTTCAGCGCGAAGCGCTCTCCCGGCGCATAGCCGAGCCGGAACTGCACCTGCGCGCCGGCATCGAGCCCGCGATCGGCGAGATAGCCGCGCGCCGCGGCCCCCGCGCGGTCGGCGAGTGTCGCGGTGAAAAACTGCGCCGCCAGCTCCATGACGTCGTAGAGCGTTTTGCGCTGCTCTTCCCGCGCCTGCGCCTCACGCGAGACGACGGGCATCGGCAGCCCGGCCATCGAGGCAAGCCGCTCCACGGCTTCGGGGAAGGTCACGCCCTCCGTCTCGATCACGAAGGTGAAGATGTCGCCGGCCTTGCCCGAGGAGAAGTCCTTCCAGAACCCCTTCTGATCGTTGACGGTAAAGGAGGGCGTGCGCTCCTTGTTGAAGGGCGACAGCCCCTTCCACTCGCGTCCCGCGCGCTTGAGCTTCACCCGCCGCCCTACGACTTCCGAGACCGGAAGCCGCGCGCGCAGATCGTCAAGGAACTGGGGCGGAAAGCGCATGGTCGGGGCAAAACTCCAACGACCGTCATCCTGAGGTGGCGGCCGCGAGGCCGCCCTCGAAGGATGCACGGCCCGGGCCGTCGCCCTTCGAGGCTCGGCGCTATGCGCCTCGCACCTCAGGGTGACGGGAATCAGTCAGTGCTTACTTATCAGCGTAGCATTTCGTCGGAGGTGCCGTGATCGGTTCTAGCCCGCCACTGCGTTGTCCCGGTTATTCACAGGGCCGTCTGGTCACCGGGCTCGCAGCCTTCGATGCCATCTTCGTCGAAAACGTACTCCGCGACCGCATAGGGCGGCCCATTGTACCAGCTCGGATCGTCTTCATGATCGAGCTTGATCGCGGCAATTGTGCGCGTGCCGACATCTGTGCAGCGCCACCGTCCGGTCGCCGTAATGAATTCGCGGCCGATGTAGAAATCGTCGTGATTCATATTTGTTCGTCTTTCAGCGGGCACTCAGCGGGCACTCGCCCGGAGGCCAATTGGCCTGACCTCTTTTACGCCGCGTGAAGGTCGAGATCGGCCAAGAGCCGGCTCCACGGAACGGAGATCAGGCCGTGATCGTCACGGACGATCAATCCGACATTCAGGAGCGCACCGACGTCGGCATGAACAGCCTTGTAATCGCGGCGGAGTTGGCCGGCGAGCGATCGGATCGATGAGGGTCCCTTGGCCTTGAGTACGCGCAGGACACTCCACCGACCAGGCGTCAGCGTCTTGAGCAGCAGTTCGAGGCTGCCGAAGCTGAGATGATGCTCGCCGCACACCTTTCCGCCCTGATCGAGCTTGCGCGCAAGCCGCGACGCCCGCTGGACGAACGCGCGATCGTCTTCGATATGCAGTTTGATTTCGCTCATCGCGCTTTCCTTCGTTCCCGCGTGACGTCGCTCCAAAAGTCTTCGATCAATTGCTCGAGGCTAACGAAACGGTAAGAGGCCTCTCGGCTGCCGTAGTGGCGGTGATCGCCTTTTCCAGCTTCGTTGTCGTAGCCGACGATCCGATGTCCTGCTCGGCCGTAAAACAGGGAATATTTCAGGCCATGCGGCCGTTCCGCCGATCGCCCCGGCAAGCGCCAAATCCTGATCTGGACGATCGACCCGTCGTCCAACACGCGCTTCAAATCCACGATGAGGTCGGCGGCCATATGTCTTGAGGAACATAGGCCATAATCTGCGGCCGCGCAAGGCTACCTCCCCCGCAACGTCTTGCGCCATTGGGCGCGGAGCGTGTCGGGCCGCGCGGGATAGCGCTCGGCGAGGAACTCGGCTTCGACCACGCGGTCGGTGCGGAAATTGCGGAAGTCGTTGCGCAGTTCGCACCAAGCGACGAGGAGCCGGCGCGCATCCATGTAGCCGACGATCACCGGCCAGACGGTGCGCTGCGTCTCGCGCCCCTCTTCGTCGCGGTAGCGCAGCGCAATCTTGCGCCCGCCGTGGATCGCGGCGCGCACGAGCGTCATGTCGAGCCCGTCCGGGAGTGCGTTCCAGGCTGGCGGGCTCGCCGGCGCCGGCTGGAACACGTAAGGGCGAAGGTCCTCCGGCACGGCTTCTGCGATCTTGGCGATGAGGTCCTGCGCGGCGCGCGCAAGCGCGGGGTCGGCACGCCCCGCCACCCATTGCGCGCCGAGAACGGCGGCCTCGATCTCATCGGCGGTGAGCATCAGCGGCGGCAGGTCGAAGCCGCCTTCGAGCACATAGCCAATCCCAGCCTCGCCACGGATCGGCACGCGCTGCCCGATGAGGGCGGCGATATCGCGATAGACACTGCGCTTCGAGGTCTCGAGCTCGGCCGCGAGTGCCTCAGCGGTCACCGGCTTCCGGTGCCGCCGCAGGATCTGGATGATCTGGAAAAGCCGATCCGTCTTGCGCATGGCGATGAGCCTGCATGAAGCATGCTGACACCATGCTGGCAACAGGATGGCAGTAAGTTCTCCGCACCTCGAACGGAGATGGACGCCATGATCACCCTCTTTGCCTTCGGCCCCTATTTCGGCCTTCCGGAAGCGAGCCCCTATGTTCTCAAGACGGAAATTCAGCTGAGGATGGCGGGACTTAGCTATACCAAGGACCTCACGGGCTTCCCCCAGGCGCCCAAGGGCAAGCTCCCCTATATCGACGACGACGGCGAGGTGATCGCCGACTCGACCTTCATCCGCGCGCATATCGAACGGAAATACGGCTTCGACTTCGATGCGGGTCTAAGCCCCGTCGAACGCGCCGAAGCCTGGGCTGTCGAGCGTATGCTCGAGGATCATCTCGCCTGGGCGGGCAGCTATTTCCGCTGGATGATCCCGACGAATTTCGAGCGCGGCCCGGCGCAGTTCTTCGCTGCCGCGCCAGAAGAGGTGCGCGACAAGGTCAAGGCCGAGGTGCAGGGCCGCGTCGGCAACACGCTCTATGCCATCGGCATGGGCCGGCATTCGCAGGCCGAGATCGGCAGTCTCGGCTGCCGCTCGCTCGCGGCGTTCTCGGCGCTCCTTGGCGACCGCCCGTACCTGATGGGCGAAGAGCCCTGCGGCACCGACGCGACGGCCGCGGCGATGCTCGCGACCATGCTGGCGCCGGTGACCGAATCGCCCATGCACCACGCCGCCGAGCGCCTCGGAAATCTGTTGCCTTACGCCGATCGCGTGATGCGCCGGTACTATCCGGAGCATCCCTGGAAGCTCGTGCCGCTCGCCGATGCGGCGTGATCTTCCTGTCATTCCGGGGCGCGGGCTGAAAGCCCGCGAGCCCGGAATCCAAAACCCCGGCGCTGCGATGCTTTTCCGAAGCTGCGGCGTATGGATTCCGGGCTCGCGCTTCGCGCGCCCCGGAAAGACGAGCGAAAACGGTGGGCGTTCACCTCTCCCCAGTGGGGAGAGGTCGGATCGCGAGCGTAGCGAAGCGATCCGGGTGAGGGGGCTCGGTCCTCTCGATAAGCCGTAACCCCTCACCCGCCCGCGCTTCGCTCGGTCGACCTCTCCCCATGGGAGAGGTGAAGAACATCGCGGCGCGGCCTCACATTATCGCCCGCGATGTCCGTGATCGTGTGGCGCTGAATTGCCACTCTTATGGCTCCCGTGCTCGCCATACCCCCGCAATTCGCCGTAGCGGCGCACCTGGTCCGGCGTGAGCAGTGCGATCTGTGCGAGGTGGTAGCGCAGATGCGCCGCGCGCAATTCGCCCTGCGTTTGTCCGATGGCTGCGGCCGCCTGCGCGAGCGACTGCGGCGTGACGGTCTTGCGTGAAAATGCTCGGTCGAGCGCCGCCTCTTGCGCGATCAGCCGATCGCCGAGCGGAACTGCTTCCACCTTCATCGCGTCGTAGAGTGCCTGCGTGCGTTGGCGTTGTTCGGGGGTGAGCTTCAAGGCCGCGGCATGTTCGAGCACATGCACCGGTCCCGGATAGCCGTTCAGCTCCGCCGCGAGCGCGAGCCCGCTGCCGCGCCCGGCGCGTAGATCGGCGATCTGTTGCTCCGATAGCGCCTTGAGGGCGCGCTCCTGCAGGCCAGCGTAGGGTTGATGCGATTGGGCTGCTGCGGGCGAGACGTAAAGCGCCACGATCACGGTCACGAGTACGGGGAAGCGCAGCATGGTCTCCTCCATCTGCATGGCGAGTTATTATTGACTGTCATTCCGGGGCGCCGCTCTTGCGGCGAGCCCGGAATGACAGCGAACCCTCACCGCGACCGCGCGAGTGCGAGCCAGGCGCCGCCGCCGATGAGGAAAAGCCCGCTGACGCGGCTCACCGCGCGCACGCGCCTCTCGGAGAGGAGCCGGCCCGCGCCGCCGGCGAGGATCGCGTAGCCGCTGTCGAGGATCGCGGCGATGACCATGAAGGTGCCGCCGAGGAACGCGACCTGCCAGAAATACGGCTTCGACGTATCGACGAATTGCGGGATGAAGGCGCCGAAGAGGAGCAGCACCTTCGGGTTGCTGAGCAGCACCACGAAGCCCTGCATGAAGAAGCCGACGCGCGGCTTCGGCGCCTTTCCGGGTTCCCCGATCTTGCCTGATGAGCGGAAGAGCTTGATGCCGATAAAGATCAGATAAGCCGCACCGAGAAGGCGCAGCCAGTCGAACCACCAGCCCATGGTGGCGACGAGCGAGGCGAGCCCGACGCCGACGATCGCGATCATCACCGCGAGCGCGAGCTGCGTGCCCGCGACATTGAGCAGGCCCGCGCGCGTGCCGTGCGTGAGGCTGTTGGCGACGGTGAGCGTAACGGTTGGGCCCGGCACGATGACGAGCACGATGCAGGCGGCGACATAAGCGAGATAGAGTTCGAAGGGCATGGGAGCGCTCCAACTGGAGCGCCAGCAAGCGCCTCCCGCATGGCCCTCGTCAAGCCGCGCGGTCAGCGCTTGACGATGACGACCTCTAGATATTCGCCGGGAACGACCATCGTGCCGTCCTGCACCGTGTTGAAGCGGTCGATCACGGCCGTGATGTCGGCAAGGAGCGCGCGTTGTCCCTCGGGCGGCAGCGCCGCCACCGCTTTGTGGATCGGTCCGTAATAGGCCTTGAAGACGTCGATCCAATGCTGCGGCGAGCGATAGCGGAAGACGAAATCGCGTGGCTCCGCGCGGATCGCGCGGGCGTTCGCCTTGAACAATTCGTCGAGGCGCGCGCGTGTGCCCCAAAGCCCCGGCGGCTTGATGCCGGCGGGTGGCGGCACGTGTTTGCCGACAGCTTTGAAGATGTGGCCGATGAAGCCGTCCGGCGTCCAGTTGGCGAGCCCGATCTTGCCGCCGGATTTGCAGACGCGCAGAAGCTCCGCCGCGGACTTGTCCTGGTTGGGCGTGAACATCACGCCGAAGGTGGAGACGACGGCGTCGAAACCTTCGTCCGCAAACGGCAGGGCTTCGGCGTCCGCTTCCTTGAAGTCGATCGTCCAGCCTTCGGCGGCGGCGCGGGCGCGGCCGCGCTCAAGCAGCGCGCCGACGTAGTCGGTCGAGGTGACGTCGCACCAGCGCCGCGCCATCGCGAGCGTGATGTTGCCGTTGCCGGCCGCGACATCGAGTGTCTTCTGCCCGGCGCGCAGGTCAAGCGCTTCGCACAGTGTCTCGCCGACGATCTGCAGCGTCGCGCCGACGACCGCATAATCGCCTGACGACCAGATGGTCTGTTGGCGGGCTTTGACGGCGGCAAGGTCGGGAGCGGCGGGTGGCGCGGGCGGTGGCGAAGTCATCGTCATGGTCATGGTTGTCTCTCCGAAGGGTCGCGGCCGCAGGCTTCAAAAGCCCGCGAGGCTGCGGTTGCGCCGAGCCTGCGCGCAGCGCTCCGGGTATCGCTATGCCGTTTCCGCAAGCGTGTTCAAAAAGCGCAGAAATCGGCCTAGACTGATGTTGGCGGGGGCAAGAGGCCACGGCTATGCGCGCGGGTCCGTTTTCGCCGAACGATCTTTCATCGCCCGATCATCTTTCGTCCTTGGATGGCGTGCCGGCGCGAGGCGCGCTGCCCGGCGACGTAGTTCGCGCCCTGCATTGGATCGGCGCGCATCTGAGCGAGCCCATCCGCATCGAAACGCTCGCGCGCATCGCCGAGGTTTCGCCGCGGACGCTCGAAACCCATTTCCGAGCCTATCTCGGCACGACACCGATCGGCTGGGTGCGGCGGATGCGGCTTGCTTTCGCGCGCCGGCAATTCCTCATGGCGGAGGGCACGACGAGCATCACGGATATCGCCGCCGCGAGCGGGTTTAGTCAATTCGGCCGCTTTGCCCGCCAATATCGCGAAGCCTTCGGCGAACTGCCATCGCAGACCCGGCGCGAGGCCCTGCGCTCCGCCACGCAGCAGCGCGGCGAGCTGGACGACGAAGCCGCGTTTCTCACCTGGCGCGCATTGACGTCGGCGTTTCAAGTCGCGCCGCAGGGATGCAGCGCCGCGCTCGAGGATGTGACGCGCGCGCAGGAGCGCGCGCCGCGCTATGGCCTCACCAAAGCCATTCACGCCTGGTGCCTCGGGCAACGCACCGTGCACCACTTCGACGCAGGGAGCGGCGGACGCGACCGATCGGTGCGGCTGGCGCAGGAGGCCTTGACGTTCGGCCCGCGCGACGCGCTGACGCTCAGCCTCTGCAGCGGCGCGATGACACTCGCGCACCGCGTCGCGGAGGCGGATTCGCTGATCGAGCGCGCGCTCGCGATGGACCCATGGTCGGCGATGGCGTGGGTCCGGCGCGGCTGGATTTCGGCCTATCTCGGCGACAGCGACGCGGCGATCCGCGAGCTCAATCTCACGCTGCATCTGATGCCGTTCGAGCCGATCCGGCACATCGCCTTCATCGGCATCGGCTGCGCGCATTTTGCGGCGGGACGCTACGATCGGGCGGTGCGCTGGGTGCGCGAGGGCACCAGGATCAATCCCGGCTCGTTCTGGGCGGATCGCGTCGCGGTCGCCGCCGCGACGCATGCCGGCGCGCGCGACGAGGCGCGCCGCGCGGCGCGCACGCTGCTGCGCAAGGACCCCGACCTCACGGTCACGATGGCGCGAAAGGCATGGCCGTTCACGCCGCGCTTCGTCGAACGCCTGGGCGATGGATTGGAGCGCGCCGGCGTGCCGCGGGCTTAGAGCAATTCCAGGAAAAGTGGAAACCGGTTTTCCGTCCGGAATTGCGAGAAAATAAAAGCCCTATTTGCCCGTCAGCAATTCCTTCACCAATCCGCTTGCCTTGGCGAAGTCCATGCGGCCGGCATAGGCGCCTTTGAGCGCGGCCATCACCTTGCCCATGTCCTTGACGCTCGCCGCACCTGTGTCGGCGATCACCTTGGCGATCGCGGCCTTGGCGTCGGCGTCCGACATCTGCGCCGGGAGGAAGCCCTGGATGATCGTGATTTCCGCCCGCTCCTGGTCGGCGAGCTCCTTGCGGCCGCCCTTCTCGTAGAGCTCGACCGATTCCTGGCGCTGCTTGATCATTTTCTGCATCAAGCTGAGCAGGTCCTCGTCCGAGAGCGGCCCTTTGCCGGTGCGCGCCTCGATATCTGCGTTCTTGATCGCGGCATTGACCATGCGCAGCGTCGAGACGCGGCGTTCGTCCTTGGCCTTCATCGCCTCTTTCAGGCCGTTATTGATGCTGTCGCGGAGCATGCGTAGGTCTTCCTTTGTTGGCGAGCCCGGAAACCATCCCTCCCCGGAGGGGAGGGTGGCTCCGAGCGAGCGGAGCGAGTGACGGGTGGGGTCAATTCTCGCGGCCGGTCCCCACCCGGCCAGCGCTTCGCGCTGTCCACCCTCCCCTCCGGGGAGGGATGTCCGGGATTACGCCCGCCACACCCTTGCGTCGCAAAATATTATCGGCAAGTAAGGGCATCATGACCGAAAAGCAAAGCGGCGGCGCCTGGAGCGATCCCATCCCCACGGCCGTATTGGTGCTGGCTGACGGCACGGTGCTCGAAGGCTTCGGCCTCGGCGCCACGGGACATGCGGTCGGCGAGGTTTGCTTCAACACGGCGATGACCGGCTACGAGGAGATCCTCACCGATCCCTCCTATGCCGGGCAGATCATCACCTTCACCTTCCCGCATATCGGCATCGTCGGCACCAACGACGAGGACATCGAGACGGTGAACCTCGCGGCGACGCCGAGCGCGCGCGGCGCGATCCTGCGCGCCTCGGTGACCGAACCGTCGAGCTACCGTGCGGCGCGCGACCTCGACGAGTGGCTCAAGCGCCGCGGCATCATCGGGCTTTCGGGGATCGACACGCGCGCGCTGACGCGATTGATCCGCGAGAAGGGCATGCCGAATGCCGTCATCGCGCATGCGCCGTCCGGCCAATTCGATCTCGCCGGGCTGAAGAAGGAAGCGCGGGAATGGCCCGGCCTCGTCGGCATGGACCTCGTGCCGATGGTCACGAGCGCGCAGCGCTTCGACTGGGACGAGACGCCGTGGGAGTGGGGCAAGGGCTATGGCCGCCAAGACGCTCCCGACTTCAACGTCGTCGCGATCGACTACGGCGTGAAGCGCAACATCCTGCGGCTTCTTGCGGCCAACGGTTGCAAGGTCACCGTCGTGCCGGCGAAGACATCCGCCGACGACATCCTGGCGATGAAGCCCGACGGCATCTTTCTATCGAACGGTCCCGGCGATCCGGCCGAGACCGGAAAGTACGCCGTGCCGGAGATCAAGAAGCTCGTCGCGTCGGGCACGCCGACGTTCGGCATCTGCCTCGGGCATCAGATGCTCGGTATCGCGCTCGGCGGCAAGACGATGAAGATGCATCAGGGTCATCACGGCGCGAACCATCCGGTGAAGGACCTCACCACCGGCAAGGTCGAGATTACCTCGATGAACCACGGTTTCGCGCTCGACGCGGAAAGTCTGCCCGACAATGTCGAGCAGACGCATGTCTCGCTATTCGATGGCTCCAATGCCGGCCTCGCGCTCAAGGACAAGCCGGTGTTCTCGGTGCAGTACCATCCCGAAGCCTCGCCCGGCCCGCGCGACAGCCGCTACCTCTTCGAGCGCTTCCGCGACCTGATGCGCGCGCGGAAGGGATGAGGTCTTTACGCGGCTGTCATTCCGGGGCGCGGCCATAGGCCGCGAGCCCGGAATGCATAATCCCGGCGCTGCGGCGTATGGATTCCGGACTTGCCGCTTCGCGGCAATTCGGAATGACAGCGTGGCAGGCGCCGCGGAATGACGGAGCTTGTTGAAGTTTCATGACCACGACACGCGCCGACCCAAAAACCTTCCACTTCGCCGATGACGGATCGGTTCCGAACAATCCGCTGCCGTTCCTCGTCTACAAGCGCGTGGTCGAGCTCGCCGCGGCGAAGGACCCGGCGGCGGTGTTTGAGAAGCTGTTCGCCTCGCATCGCTGGGGCGAGAGCTGGCGCAACGGCGTCTACGACTTCGTGCACTATCATTCGCAAATCCACGAAGTGCTCGGCATCGCGCGCGGCTCCGCGCGCCTGCGCTTCGGCGGCAACACGGGCGAAGTGCTCGAGGTCGCGGCCGGTGACGTCGCGGTGCTGCCCGCCGGCACCGGACATCAGAAACTTTCGGCAAGTCCTGATCTGCTCGTCGTCGGCGCTTATCCACCAGACGGCACTTACGATCTCTGCCGCGGCAGCGCGGCGGAACACGCGAAAGCGCTCGCGACGATTCCGAAGGTGCCCGTGCCGAAGACCGATCCCGTTTTTGGCGCGGACGGCCCGCTCGTGAAGCTGTGGGCGCGTTGAAACGCGCCTTTGTTCCGTCATCCTGAGGTGCGAGGCGACGCAGTCGGCGAGCCTCGAAGGACGACGGCCCGTAACTCGTGGCTATCCTTCGAGGCTCGGCGCTATGCGCCTCGCACCTCAGGATGACGGTAGAGATTGGGCGCATGACGATTGAGATGGCACGCGCCTCTCACATCGGTATAGTCGCCGCGCACGAAGTAGGATCGAGCGATGCGGGAATGGGTTGCGTTCTGGAATGCGCCGAACAGCATCTATGTGAGCGCGCGCCATCGCGACATTCATTACCGCACCATCGCCGATGACGTGCGCGCTTATGTGCCGAACCCCGATGCGTCCGTCCTCGACTACGGCTGCGGCGATGCGCTGCATGCCGACCGCATCGCCGCGGCCTGCGCGCGGCTCACGCTCTGCGATGCCGCGCCGAACGTGCGCGACCATCTCGCGCAACGCTTCGCGGAGATCGACAACATCGCCGTGCGCGCGCCGGGCGAGGTCATGGGCTTTCCGGACGACTCGTTCGATCTCATCGTCTTGATGTCGGTGTCGCAATATCTCGCGCCAGAGGAGTTCGACGCGCTGCTGGCGCAGTTCCGCCGCCTGCTCGCGCGCAATGGCCGGCTCGTCGTCGGCGATGTGATTCCGCCATCGGTCCCCGCGACGGCGGACGCCGCCGCACTTCTGCGCTTTGCTCAGCGCCATGGATTTTTGATGCACGCGCTCGCCGGCCTCGTGCGCACGGCGTTCTCCGATTACCGCAAGCTACGCGGGCGCTTGGGCCTTTCGCATTACGACGAGCAGGCCGTGCGGGAGCGGCTGGCGCGCGTCGGCTTCGCCGCGGAGCGCGCGCCGCGCAATATCGGCCACAATCCGCGCCGCATGACCTTTGTGGCGCGCCCCGTTAACACCTGATTCAGCAACTTGAAGTCGCGTTAACGGTTTGTTTGATTCCCCCTGGCATCACCGGTCCGTGATGGAATAAGAGCCTCCATCATGGCCCGGTGGCGGAACGGCGACGCAAAGGTCGTGCAAGACCTTCATCCTGGTTCAACTCCAGGCTGGGCCTCCAAACTTTCTCTTCAAGTGGACTGATTTGTCATTCCGGATTGCCGCGCAGCGGCAAGTCCGGAATCCATACGCCGCAGCAGGGATTATGGATTCCGGGCTCGCGAGCTGCGCTCGCGCCCCGGAATGACAGCGATGGTTTCGTGCGGCGCACTGAGCGCGTGGCCCTGCGCAGCCTGCACGAATCTCACAAAGCCTAACCGCCAGAGCCCGCGAGTGCGCTTGCGGCGATATTCACCGTCAACGCCAGCAGCGCCGCGTTGAAGACGAACGCAATCACAGAGTGGGCGAAGACGGTGCGCCGGATCGCGCGCGCGCTGACCGTCACGTCGGACACCTGCGCGCACATGCCGATGACGAACGAGAAATAGAGAAAATCCCAGTAGTCGGGATCGGTCGCGTTGCCGGGAAACTCGAGGCCGCCAGCCGGGCCGCTTCGCTCGCCGTAAAATTCGTGTGCGTAATGCAGACCGAAGGTCGTATGCGTGAAGGCCCATGACAACACGATCGTCGACGTCGCGATAAAGAGCTGCGTGGGCTTTTGTGATGGGCTGCCTGGCGCGCCGAGCAGCGCGAAGATGGCGGCGAGGCTCGCGAAGGCGGCGACGGCCGTGAGGGTGAGGATGGCGGTCTTGCCGTCATCCTGCACCTTCGCGCGCCGCTTGATGTCGTGTCCTTCCGAGCGCAGCGCCAAGCGGAATGCGAGCACGAGGTACAGAACGACGCACACGTTCCAGGCGAGCAGCGAGCGGGTGATGATCTGCGCCTCGACGAAGGATAGGACGACAAAGGTGAGAAGGCCCACGGTAAGCGACGTGAACAGTCGTGGCCTCAGCAGGATGATCCGCACGAACCTGGGGAGTTGCTTTTTCTGTACTGGCGGATTTGGCATGGCGTTCGACGGCATCCGGCGGGAACTGGAACATAGCCCGAAAAGCGCTCCGGCATGAGCCCCTGCCTGTCATTCCGGATCGAGGCCGAAGACGGCAAGTCCGCAATCCATTCCCCGCAGCGGGATTATGGATTCCGGGCTCGCGGACTTCGTTGGCGCCCCGGAAATGACAGCTCAAGACTTCGCCGCGCCCACCGTGTCGGCCATGGTGGCCCCGCGCGCACCGAGCGGCTTCGGCCGCCCCTCCGTCGTGTCGCGCGCCGTCTGGTGCTCGATCTCGGCATTCAATTCGGCGCCCGCGAGCACGACGATCGCCGAGAGCCACATCCACATCATCAGGCCGATCACCGCGCCGAGCGAGCCGTAGGTCGCGTCGTAATTCGCGAAGCGCGCGAGATAGTAGGAGAAGCCAAGCGAGACGATGATCCAGGTCGTCGCCGCAAACACGCTGCCGACGCTCACCCAGCGCCATTGCGCGTTGGCGCGGCTCGGCCCGTAGCGGTAGAGGAGGGCGAGTCCGATCACGATCGTCGCGAACATGATCGGCCAGCGGAAGAAGCGGATCAGCCACGGGTCGGTGGCGTTGACGCCGAGATAGGCGAGCACCAGCGGGAACACGACGACGGCGTTGACGGCGAGCACGATGACGCCGAAGGCGCCGAGCGTGAAGGTGAAGGAGACGACGTTGAGCCAGACGAAGCTGCGCTTCTCTTTCTCCTCGTAGATGACGTTGAGCGCGTCGAAGAGCGACTTCATCCCGGCATTCGCGCTCCAGAAGGCGAGCACGAGGCCGAACGCGAACGCGGCCGTGAGCTGGCCGCCGCCTTTGGCGACGATGCGCTGCACTTCTCCCTGCACGATCGCGAAGGCATTCGCAGGCATCAAGTCGGAGAGCGCCGAGAGATGATTGCTGATCGTGCCGACATCGGCGAACAGCCCGTAGGACGAGACGAGCGCCGTGATGCCGGGAAAGATCGCGAGCAGCGAGAAGAACACGATGCCGCCCGCGACGGCGAGAAGGCGGTGCGCGGTGACGTTCTCGTAGACGCGCACGAGGATGTCCTGCCAGCCGCGCCACGGGATTTGCAGCGGCGAGCCGGCGCGCCGCCCGCGGCCATGCTGTGCGGCGCGTTCGCGCTGCAGCCAGCGTGGTTCGACGGCGGCATGCGGGATGCTGGGGCCATGGTCGTCGCTCGCATTGACGCGCACGACGACGGGCGGCCGCACCCGCGCGGTCAGAAGGCCGGCGGCGATGGCGGACAGCATCACGGGCCAGGGGAGCCGGCGGACAAGGTCACCGATACGCATGCAAAGCCCCGGAGATGATCCTCGGCTCAACGGCTTTGTGGCGAAAAAGTTGCGGTCCTTTCCCTGCCACAACAAAGGAGAGGGAGGTGCGCGGCGCCCTCCGGCCTTGTCATTCCGGATTGCTGCGAAGCGGTAAGTCCGGAATCCATACGCCGCAGCCTTTGCGGTCGTCCGCAGCACCGGGGTTATGGATTCCGGGCTCGCCTCCTGCGGAGGCGCCCCGGAATGACAAGCGGGAGCTCACTTCCTGGGGGAGAGATGAACGGGTTCAGAGCGTTTGTGGTAAAGACGATGTCGAAGGGGCCCACCATGCGCTTTGACGAAACCGATCTCGACGCCGCGGTTGCGGCCGGCGCATTGCCGGCGGAAGGCCGTGAGCCGCTGGTCGCGTTCCTGCGCTCGCGCCAGCCCGCAAGCAGCGCGTCCTTCGCGTCGCGTTTCGATCTCGCGCATCTGCTCTGGTACGCCGGCGCGCTGATCGTGATGACGGCGCTCGGCCTGTTCTCGACCATCGCGTTCAGCGCCATTGGCGGCGCGGGCCTGGCCGCAACCGCCATCGTCTATGCGCTCGCGTTCGGCGCGGCCGGGCATTTTCTCTGGCATCGCCGCAAGCTCACCGTGCCCGGCGGTCTCCTCATCGCCGTCGCCGTCGCGATGGTGCCGCTCGCGGTCTATGGCGTGCAGGACGCGCTCGGCGCCTGGCCGGCGGAAACGCCGGTCGGCACGGTGCGCGATTTCTACATCTGGGTGCGCGCGGGCTGGCTGCCGATGGAGCTCATCACCATCGCCGCCGCGCTGATTGCGCTCTATTTCTACCCGTTCCCCTTCATCGTCTCGATCATCGCTTTCGCGCTGTGGTTCATGTCGATGGATCTCGCGCCCGCGCTTTACGGCAAGGCCTTGACCTGGGAGACGCGCGCCACGGTCTCGCTCTGGTTCGGCCTCGCCGTGCTCGTCGTTGCCTGGGCGGCGGACCTCACGCGCTCCGGGGGGCGCTTCGCCTTCTGGCTGCATCTCTTCGGGCTGATGGCCTTCTGGGGCGGTCTGAGCCTCATGGACAGCGGCAGCGAATTCGCCAAATTCGGCTATTGCCTGATCAATGTCGTCCTGCTGCTCCTCGCGGTGTTTCTCGGTCGGCGCGCCTACGCCGTCTTCGGCGCGATCGGCATCGCCGCCTATCTGGGCGATCTGTCCGCCCGCGTCTTCAAGGATTCCGCGCTGTTTCCCTTTGCGCTCTCCCTGATCGGCATCGCGGTGATCGCGCTTGGGCTCCTGTACTATCGTAAGCAGGCGCAGATCACGGCCTGGCTCGAAACCAACCTCCCGCCGGCCTTGCGGGCGCTGCGGCCGGTGCATGCGCGGTGAAAAAGCGCCCCGCGGCCTTCCCCCTTCGGTGATTCTGGTCTAAACGGGCCGCGCGCGAGGTTCCGTCCTTGGCGCCTGGGTAAGGACGCGCGACAGCGCGCCCTTTTTTTGTGCCCTATTCGTCGTTGCGGTTTGCGCTTTGAGCGCGCGGCATATGCGGCGGCGCCCCCTCTCCCCAGCGGGGAGAGGGTTGGGGTGAGGGGGCTCCGCGGAGGATAGTAAGCTCTTGAAGCAGCGTCTCGATCACGCCCTCGATGTTGCCGAGCACGTCGTTGTTCCAAAAGCGAATGACGTGATAGCCGCACTTTTCCAGGATAGCGGTACGGGCGGTGTCTTCGTCGCGCCGCCAATCGTGTTGGCCGCCGTCGACTTCGATGATCAGTTTCAGATCGAGTGCGATGAAATCGACAATGAATCCGACGATCGGCTGCTGACGTTTGAATTTGACGCCCGCGAGCCGTCGATCACGCAAGTGATGCCACAACATGCGCTCCGCTTTCGTGGAGCGTCGGCGCAATGCGCGCGCGGCTCCTCGCACAGGCTCTCTCCCCTCACCCTACCCTCTCCCCACAGGGGAGAGGGTTTCGTCCCACATCCGCCGACAGATTAACGTACCCTCTCGTTCATCGTTCAAGGCCTTATTGAGCAAGCATGCCCAAACGCACGGACATCAAGACCGTCATGATCATCGGCGCCGGGCCGATCGTCATCGGCCAGGCCTGTGAATTCGACTATTCCGGCACCCAGGCCTGCAAGGCGCTGAAAGCCGAGGGCTACCGCGTCGTCCTGGTCAATTCCAACCCGGCGACGATCATGACCGATCCCGATCTCGCCGACGCGACCTATGTCGAGCCGATCGTGCCGGAGATGGTCGCGAAGATCATCGAGAAGGAGCGCAACGTCGTTCCCGGCGGCTTCGCGCTCCTCCCCACCATGGGCGGGCAGACGGCGCTCAACTGCGCGCTCTCGCTGCGCAGGATGGGGGTGCTGGAGAAATTCGACGTCGAGATGATCGGCGCGACCGCCGACGCCATCGACAAGGCCGAGGACCGCGAGCGCTTTCGCAAGGCGATGGACCGCATCGGGCTTGCGACGCCACGATCGCATCACGTGAAGACGCTGCCGGATGCGCTCAAAGCGCTCGACGACATCGGGCTCCCGGCGATCATCCGCCCGTCCTTCACGCTCGGCGGCACCGGCGGCGGCATCGCCTACAACAAGGCCGAGTTCATCGACATCGTCGAGGGCGGCATCGACGCCTCGCCGACCAACGAGGTGTTGATCGAGGAATCCGTTCTCGGCTGGAAGGAATTCGAGATGGAGGTCGTCCGCGACAAGGCGGACAACTGCATCATCATCTGCTCGATCGAGAACGTCGACCCGATGGGCGTGCACACGGGCGATTCGATCACCGTCGCGCCGGCGCTCACCCTCACCGACAAAGAATACCAGATCATGCGCGACGCCTCGATCGCGGTGCTGCGCGAGATCGGCGTCGAGACCGGCGGCTCGAACGTGCAGTTCGCGATCAACCCGGCCGACGGGCGCATGATCGTGATCGAGATGAATCCGCGCGTGTCGCGTTCCTCCGCGTTGGCCTCGAAGGCGACCGGCTTTCCGATCGCGAAAGTCGCGGCGAAGCTCGCAGTCGGCTACACGCTCGACGAAATCCTGAACGACATCACGGGCGGCGCGACGCCGGCCTCCTTCGAGCCGACGATCGACTACGTCGTCACCAAAATTCCACGCTTCGCCTTCGAAAAATTCCCCGGCGCGTCGCCGGTGCTCACGACCTCGATGAAGTCGGTCGGCGAGGCGATGGCGATCGGCCGCACTTTCAAGGAATCGCTGCAGAAGGCGCTGCGCTCGCTCGAGACCGGCCTCACCGGGCTCGACGAGATCGAGATCGAAGGGCTCGGGCAGGGCGACGACAAGAACGCCATCCGCGCCGCGCTCGGCACGCCGACGCCCGATCGCCTGCTGAAGGTCGCGCAGGCGATGCGCCTCGGCATCAGCGACGAGCAGATCCATGCGAGCTGCCGCATCGATCCGTGGTTCCTCGCGCAGTTGCGCGAGATCGTCGAGACGGAGGAGGAGATCCGCGCGAAGAAGCTGCCGCCGACGGCGAAGAGCGTTCGCCGCTTGAAGGCGATGGGCTTCTCCGACGCGCGGCTGGCGCGGCTCACCGGGCAGACCGCGGAGGAGGTGCAGGCGGCGCGCCGCGCGCTTGATGTGCGCCCGATGTTCAAGCGCATCGACACCTGCGCCGCCGAATTTGCGTCGCCGACTGCGTATATGTACTCGACCTATGAGACGCCGATGCCGGGCCTCACCGGCGATGAGGCGGCGCCCTCCGATCGCAATAAGGTCGTGATCCTCGGCGGCGGCCCGAACCGGATCGGGCAGGGCATCGAGTTCGATTACTGCTGCTGCCACGCCTGCTTTGCGCTCAAGGATGCGGGCTACGAGACCATCATGGTCAACTGCAATCCGGAGACGGTGTCGACCGACTACGACACGTCGGACCGTCTCTATTTCGAGCCGCTCACCGCCGAGGATGTGCTCGAGGTGCTCGAAGTCGAGCGCAGCAAGGGGCGCCTGCATGGCGTGATCGTGCAGTTCGGCGGGCAGACGCCGCTAAAGCTTGCGGAGGCGCTGGAGAAGGCGGACATCCCGATTCTGGGCACGTCGCCCGACGCCATCGATCTTGCAGAGGATCGCGACCGCTTCAAGAAGCTCCTCGACAAGCTCGGCCTGCATCAGCCGCAAAACGCGATCGCGACGAGCCCGGAGGCAGCGCGCACCGCCGCCGACGCGATGGGCTATCCCGTCGTCATCCGCCCCTCTTACGTGCTCGGCGGGCGCGCGATGGAGATCGTGCATGACGGCGCGCAGCTCGATCGCTACCTCGCGCGCCTCACCGTCGATCTCGGCCGGCCGTCCGAGCTTGCGGTGTCGAAGAAGCGCCCGCTGCTCATCGACCGCTAACTCACCAACGCCACCCAGGTCGACGTCGACTGCCACGCCGACGGCAAGGACACCATCAACGCCGGCGTGTTGGAGCAAATCGAGGAGGGCGGCATCCATTCCGGCGACTCGGCGTGCTCGCTGCCGCCGCATTCGCTGTCGCCGAAAACCGTCGCGGCGCTGGAGGAGGAGACGCGCGCGCTCGCGCTCGCGCTCAATGTCGGCGGCCTGATGAACGTGCAATATGCGATCAAGGACGGCGTGACCTATGTGCTCGAGGTCAATCCGCGCGCGTCGCGCACGGTGCCCTTCGTCGCCAAGGTGATCGGCCTTCCTGTCGCGAAGATCGCGGCGCGCGTCATGGCCGGCGAGCCGCTCGCCGATTTCAAGCTGCAGCCGCCGCGGCTCAACCACATCGGCATCAAGGAAGCGGTGTTTCCCTTCGCGCGCTTCCCCGGCGTCGACACGGTGCTCGGCCCGGAGATGAAATCGACCGGCGAGGTCATCGGCCTCGACCGCACCTTCGAGACCGCCTTCGCCAAGAGCCAGATCGGCGGCGGCTCGCGGCTGCCGCGCGGCGGCACCGTCTTCGTCTCCGTCCGCGATGAGGACAAGCCGCGTATCCTGGAAGCGATGCGTCTTCTCGCCGGGCTCGGCTTCAAGGTGATCGCGACGGGCGGCACCCAGCGCTTCCTCGTGGCGGAGGGCATCGCGGCTGAAAAGATCAATAAGGTGCTGGAAGGCCGGCCGCATATCGTCGACGCCATCAAGAATGGCGGCGTCCAGCTCGTTTTCAACACCACGGAGGGGGCGAAGGCGCTGGAGGACTCCCGCTCCCTGCGGCGCGAAGCCCTCTTGCATAAAGTTCCGTACTACACCACTCTTTCAGGCGCCGTAGCGGCTGCGCGCGGGATCAAGGCCTACCTCTCCGGTGACCTCGAAACGCGCGCGCTGCAGAGCTATTTCCAAGGCCAGGCCGCGTCCGAGGCGGGTTGTGCGACCCGCGCCAAGGCGGCTGACGGCCGTTTCTGACCCCTTCGTAAAGGACCAGAGGGACCTGGAACCGCGAGGGCGGTGAGGACTTGATTGGAGCGGGCCCCAGCCCCACGCTTGGCCCGCCAGGACGATATCGCAAAGCCCGCGGGCGTAAGGGTCGCCCCGCAGTTTGCGCGCAAAACCGATGCTGGGACGCGGTGTCGATCGCAAGATCGGGTCCACGTTCCGGCATTAATTACTTCTCGGCGAAGCGCCGCGGCATCATGTACCATGGCCGCTGCTTCGCATCGCGATGCTGGAGGAACGACTTGGACAAGCTCCCGATGACCGCCGCAGGCTACTCGACGCTCGAGACCGAGCTGAAGCAGCGCCAGTCGGTCGAACGCCCTCGGATCATCCAGCAGATCACCGACGCGCGCACGCATGGCGACCTCTCCGAAAACGCGGAGTACCATGCCGCGAAGGAAGCGCAGTCCCACAACGAGGGCCGCATTGCGGAGCTCGAGGACAAGCTCGCGCGCGCCGAGGTGATCGACGTTTCGAAACTCTCCGGCGACACCATCAAGTTCGGCGCGACCGTGACCGTCATCGACGAGGATACGGAGAAGAAGCACGTCTGGCAGATCGTCGGCGAGCCGGAGGCGGACGCGAAGGCGGGCCGCATCTCCATCGTCTCGCCGCTTGCGCGCGCGCTGGTCGGCAAGAAGAAGGGCGCGCAGGTCGAGGTCGTCACCCCCGGCGGCGCCAAGGCCTACGAGGTCGTCAAGGTCGAGTGGCGGTGAGTTCGCCGATCACATCTCAGCGTCATGCGCGGGCTTGACCCACGCACATCATCAAAAATTTTGCGCAATGGATGGATTGCCGGGTCAAGCCCGGCAATGACGAAGAAGCGCGCCTAGCGTCTCTCGACTAGTCGCTCAATCAGCTCCGCCTGCGACGCATTGATCTTCTCCCGCGCCGTATCGAGATCGAACCACGCGACGCGATCGATCTCCGGAAATGTCTGACGGCGGCCGGAGCGCGGCGGCCATTCGATCTCGAAGGTGTTGCTCACGATCGCGGAAGGGTCGAGATCGCATTCCAGCGCAAAGGCGATGACCGTCTTGCCGCCCTTCTGCTTGATCTCGCCGAGCGCGACGAAATCACCATCGAGCGTCACGCCGGTCTCTTCCGCAAATTCGCGGATTGCGGCCTTGAGGGGTTTCTCGTCGTCGCCGATCTCGCCCTTCGGGATCGACCAGGCGCCGGCATCCTTGTTGCGCCAGAACGGGCCACCCGGATGCGCAAGCAGCACGCGCAACGTGCCGCCCTTCTGCTTGTAGAGAAGAATGCCGGCGCTGCGTTTCATCGCCGTCCGCTTCTCGCATCCTCGCTCAACGGGTTAAACGTGCGCTGTGATTGGGCATCGCGACCCCGCACACAAGACCCGGCTCATGCGCAAGCCCGCATGACGCGACCATCCGCCGCGAGGGCATGTTTGACGCAGACACGAGTTCATAAACGTGTGTGGCGTCGAGGTCGCGGAATACGCTGACAATCATCCGCGCATTGACATAGTTGCCGAGGCCTTTGCCGCGCTGAGAATCCGCGACGGCGACAAGGCCGCCCCAGGCATATCTGTGATGTGCACTGTGAGCGTTATGCGGCAGGTAGCCATGCGCGGCCGCAACCAGCGCCCCATCGGCGTCGGCCACGGCAACAGTCGTCGCCGGACCGAGTTCTCCAACGAGCAGCGAGCCGGAAAACGGCACCACGCCGGCCGCTCCCATGAGCGCCTGAATGCGCGCCGTGTATTCGCCCTCGGAGTCGGTGGGCCCGTGCAGATCGTTCAAGCCGTCTGGAAGACCCCGCGACACGATGGCCTCCGCCGCGGCAAGCGCGGTGGCGCGCTCCGCCAGAAACACGTCCCAGGTGTCGAACCGGAAATTCCGCTCCGTCAGGCGCGATCTGAGGCCTTCCGCTTTGTCGGCCGGGATCAGCCGGAACCCACAAACGCCGTCGCGATGGAGGAACGCCTCGATCTTCTCCCACCCGAGCCGGTCCGGATCGTCGCAGCCCATCGTGCGGCCGGCTTGGCACGCGCCGGCCGTCGCCTTGATGAAATCGACACTCGCTTCCGCCTGCGCCTGCAGGCGTTGCTGCGTTTCCGTGCCGAAATAGCCCGACATGGGAAGGTCCCCTCATGAAGCATGTCGCACTGGTCGAGCGACCCAGCGCTGCGTTTCATCGCCGCATGTCTCCACACTCGATTGTCGTCCCCGCGAAGGCGGGGACCCAGTACGCTGTGTGCTCTCGATTACAATGAAGGCTGCGGCGTACTGGATGCCCGCCTTCGCGGGCATGACAACGAAATGCTACAATGGCACGATCGGCTCGTCCTTCGTGTTCTGGAAGACGAGCGCGGTTTTCACCGTGCGCACGCGCGGCGCGGCGGTGAGCTCCGCGACGAGCCGCTGGAAAGCGGTGACGTCCGGCGCGACGCATTTGAGCAGGAAATCGATCTCGCCCGAGAGCATCCAGCACTCGCGGATGAGTTTCTGCCCGCGCACATAGTCGTTGAAGGCGGCGAGATCGGCTTCCGCCTGGCTAGTCAGATGCACCATGACGAAAACGGTGACGCCGTAGCCGAGCCGCTTCTCGTCGAGCAGGCCGCGATAGCCTTTGATGTATCCGACGTCCTCGAGCGCGCGCACGCGGCGCAGGCAGGGCGGCGCCGAGATGCCGACCCGGCGCGATAATTCGACATTGGTGATGCGCCCGTCCGCCTGCAGTTCGCGCAGGATGTGGAGGTCGATGGCGTCAAGCTGCATGGTTTCAGGCCGGTCCGCTCACGCCATTGCGGCGCATTCAGGGTTGTCGGCGGGCCACCGGGCCGCGCCGTTATGCGCAATATTATTACGCGAGAGAAGATTTTTTCAAAGATTTTGAAGGACTTGGCGGGGCTTCGCTGTTGACATCTTGCGTTGCATATCTTGCATAGCTGGCCATAAAGCCTACATTCGGCGCGCGCACCGCCACCTCATCACACATAGCGTCCTGCGCCAGCGGGAGCGGGGCATATCCGTGGCCAAGATCGTCCAAGCAAAGCTCGTCATCATCGGGTCCGGCCCGGCCGGCTACACGGCGGCGATCTATGCCGCGCGCGCGATGCTCGAGCCGGTGCTCATCCGCGGCGTGCAGCCGGGCGGGCAGCTGACCATCACGACCGATGTCGAGAACTATCCGGGCTTCGCCGACGTCATCCAGGGCCCCTGGCTCATGGAGCAGATGGAGAAGCAGGCGGTGCATGTCGGCACCCGCATGGTCGACGACCATGTCGCCAAGGTCGACCTGTCGAGCCGGCCCTTCCGTCTCGAATGCGATTCCGGCGTGGTCTATCTCGCCGAGACGCTGATCCTTGCGACCGGCGCGCAGGCGCGCTGGCTCGGCTTGCCTTCGGAGGAGACGTTCAAGGGCTTCGGCGTCTCCGCCTGCGCCACCTGCGACGGCTTTTTCTATCGCGGCAAGGAGGTGGTCGTCATCGGCGGCGGCAACACCGCGGTCGAGGAAGCACTGTTCCTCACGAACTTCGCGTCGCGCGTCACGCTCGTGCATCGCCGCGACCATTTCCGCGCCGAGCGCATCCTGCAGGATCGCCTGTTCAAGAATCCGAAGATCGAAGTGATCTGGGATTCGGTGCTCGAGGAAATCAAAGGCGCAAGCGATCCGATGAAGGTCACGCATGTGCGCCTGAAGAATCTCAAGACCGGCGCCATCAGCGAGCGCGCGACCGACGGCGTCTTCATCGCCATCGGCCATTCGCCGGCGACCGAGCTCGTCGCCGGTCAGCTCAAGATGAAGCCGTCCGGATATATTTTCACCGAGCCGCATTCGACGGCGACGTCGGTGCCGGGCGTGTTCGCCGCCGGCGACGTCACCGACGACGTCTTCCGCCAGGCGGTGACGGCGGCCGGCATGGGCTGCATGGCAACGCTGGAGGCCGAGCGTTTCCTGGCCGCTGAGGAGGGCCGCCGGGCGGCTGCGGAATGAACGTCACCCGACGCAAGCCGATGGACTGGGACAAGCTCAAAGTGTTCCACGCCGCTGCCGAAGCGGGCAGCTTCACCCATGCCGGCGAACAGCTCGGCCTGTCGCAGTCCGCCGTGTCACGGCAGGTGAGCGCGCTCGAGCAGGAGCTCGCGGTTCCGCTCTTTCATCGCCACGCGCGCGGTCTCATCCTGACGGAGCAGGGCGATCTCCTGTTCCGCACCGCGCATGAAGTGCTGATGAAGCTTGAGGCGGCGCGCGCGCAATTGACCGACAGCCGCGAGAAGCCGAATGGCGAGTTGCGCGTGACGACGCCGGTCGGCTTCGGCGTCAATTGGCTGCTGCCGCGGCTCAGCGAATTTCTCGATCTCTATCCCGACATTCGCGTCAGCCTCATCATGTCGGACGAGGAGCTCGATCTCGCGATGCGCCAGGCGGACGTCGCCATCCGTCTGCGTCAGCCCGTGCATCCCGATCTCATCCAGCGCAAGCTCTTCGCGGTGCACTTCCACGCGTTCGCCTCGCCGGAATATCTCAAGCGCTTCGGCACGCCCCGCGCGCCGGAAGATCTCGACGAGCATCGCATCATCGTCTTGGGCGGCGCGGTGCCGACCTATCTGAAGAACGTGACGTGGCTTCTCGAAGCCGGCCGCGAAGGCAAGGAGCCGCGCACGCCCTGGCTCGTCATCAACAATGCGGTCGGTCTCTTGCGAGCATGCCAGCGCGGCATCGGCGTTGCGATGATTCCCGACTACAGCATCGGCGACAACAGCGGTCTCGTGCAGCTGTTCAGCGACGAAGGCTTCGCCTTCGACGCTTACTTCTCTTACCCGGAAGAGCTGAAGTCGGTTGCGCGCGTGCAAGTGTTCCGCGACTTCCTCGTCTCGAAAGCGCAGCGCGGAAGCTTTTAGGCGTCAGACCGGGCCATACGGGGAGCGCGACCGAGCGCGAACACGGTCAGAACGCCGCAGCATAACAACGAAAGAAATACGATCGGCCAGAACAAGAAGCGGCTGAGCGGACGAAATTCCAAAACGACATGGTGCGAGCCGGCGGGAGCTTTGAACCCCAAGAACGCCTTGCTTACGGGTTCCGCCGCAATGGGTTGATCGTCGATCGTGATCCGCCAGCCAGGGTCGAACGTCTGATCGACCGCGATCGACCCTGCCGTCGACAGCTCGGCGTCAATTTCCAGTCGGTTGTAGCCCCAGCGGGAGATTTTCGCCTTCACGGGGACGAGGCTCGATGATGATCCGGTTGCTATCGACAGCAGGCTCGGGGGACGCAGCGTCTCGAGCTCACCCGGCTTGAGGTTCTGAACAAACGCATAGGGGTTGAAGATGTTCTCCGGCCAGAGCGAACTGCCAAAAGGCATGTTGGCGTAGAGACCGCCATCGCGTTTGTCCGCAGATGGCACGGTCCATGGTTGGCGCTGTCGATCGGCGCGGGGCATGCGGCCGTCGACCATCGTGCGGTGCCAGGCCTTCAAGGAGAAATCCTGGTCGATCCAACTCGCCTCCCAATAATAGCGAGCGAGATCCCCAACCTGGAATAAGCACAGCAATCCCGCCAGCACGGCGGCCCATCGTCGATGGCCGAAACGTATCTTCCACAGCAGCGCAACGGACACGCACAGGATCATGGTCGCGTAAGCGATGCTGCGAAGGGCCGGATCAGGCCATGACCCCGCTGTGACGAAAAGTGCCACCAGTCCCGACAACCCGATGCCGCCCCATCCGGCCAACACGAAAGCCGCTGCGCGTTCGGACACGCGCCGCGTGATGACGCCGTCTAATGCCATCGCCGCTGCGAGGATGACCGCGATCTGCAGGAAGTACTGATAGAAGTAGAAGATGTGCCGTAGCGCGCCGACCAATGGCGAGACGGCGAAGAGCACGAAGAACAATCCGTTCGTCATGCGCACGGCCAGCGTCCCGACGAGGATCGCAGCGACGATGGAGTGCCGCCGCGTCCAGCGATCGCAGAAGAACAGAACCAGAAGCGGGAGCAGCGCGACCCCGATGTAGGTCGCATTGTGAATCGCGTTGATCGAGAAGTAGGATTTGAGCGCGCGCTCCAGCACGGGATTGAACAAATCGACCGTGAAATGAAGGGCGTTGGACTCATTGGCGCGCGCGTAGACGTCGTGGAGGGAGAATGGCGCGCCTTTGCGGGTGAGAAGGCCGTGCTCTTCGACGAAAATCCGCGCCAGGAATCCGGCCCACATCATCACGGGCAAGAGCGTGACCGCGCCCAACGCATAAGGGGCCCAGCAGGCCGGCCAGAAGGCGGCGACGCTTATCCGCCGCCACAGGCGACGAACGCGATTGAAGAAGAACAGGCCATATGAACCGTAGGCGATCGTCAGGAACCACTGACTGAAAACCGTCCAGTAGTTGGCTGACATCGCGGTCACGACGATGGCCAGCGCGAAAAGGCAGAGCCGCCGAAACGTCGGACGATCGAGCAGTAAGTCGAACGCCAGCAGGCCGAAAAAGATTGTCGTCCATTCCTGGCAGAACATCCAAGAGTTGTTCCAGAGGCCCGGCCCGCCAAGCGCGTAGGCGCCGACCGCGAGCGCAACTGCAATCCACGACGTGACGAAGCGATTCACGAACAGTGCAAACACCGTGAAGAGAACGGTGGGCGCGACGATGTGTTGGAAGATGAGAAACTGGAGATATTCCGGGACCCGGATGCCGACGAGAGAAAGCGATTTGATCGCCATCGCCCACAGCAGAAACAGCGGCGAGCCGGCGGTTGGCATCAGCGGCGATAGGAACTGGTTGAAGTATTGCGCATAGCCGCCGCCCGGCGTTGGCAGCCACCAAGCGAGATCGTTCTCAAGGACGAGGGCATGCATCGACGACGCAAAAGCCGCGGCCGCCGAACCCGAGTCGTGATTTGGGACGGCGTTGAATGTCAGGACCGCGTGATCGAAAAGGGCGAGCTTGATGAGTGTGAGCCCCACAGCGAGGCAAAGTGCTTTGCAGAAGTCGTCGCGGGACACGTGGTCGCGCGACACGCGGCGGCTCACTCTCGCGGTTCTTGACAAGGGCGCGGAACCTCTGCGGCGTTGTGATTGCAGAGAATAAAAAGGATTGCACCGACGAAGAAGTCAGAAGGGCAGTCAGGAAGTCCGCCGCGGACGACGACTTGTTGCGGCGACAATTTACATAGTCCTGCGGTGTCTACATGGCTCCCATGCGGCCTTCCGCGTTGCTCAACCGCGCAGCAAACTGCATAGTTCACGTGCTGTTGCGGCGGTGTCGCACCCTCCCAAGCGGCGACTGCGACGTAACAAGCTGTTCCCCTCTGAAGTGGTGTCGGCTTCATGGCCGACTCGGACTAACCGGGCCCTCTACGGGCCCGGTTTTTTTAGTGATGCCGTGCGTTGCGGCAGCACGCGCGTCGTTGCTCGACGCATTCATCAATTCGATTCACGTTCTCATCAACGAAACGGATGTTGCGTGGCACGACGCGAGACATTCGCGATGCTGTGCCGGTGCCGCGTCCGAATGTCACGCCCACAGCCGCTCGCGATCGAGTCCCTTGTAGAGCTCCGCGACATAATCGCCGTAGCCGTTGAAGAGCAGCGTCGGGCGCTGTTCGTCGGTGCCGATCAGCCGCTCGTTCGCCTGGCTCCAGCGCGGATGCGGCACTTGCGGATTCACGTTCGCCCAGAATCCGTATTCGGACGCTTGCAGCGCCTCCCAGTAACTCTTCGGGCGCTTGTCGGTGAACGTGAAGCGCACGATCGATTTGATCGACTTGAAGCCGTACTTCCACGGCACCGCGAGGCGCAGCGGCGCACCGTGCTGCTTTGGCATCGGGTGCCCGTAGGCGCCGATCGCGAGGAAGGCGAGCTCGTTGTTTGCTTCCGCGATAGTGAGGCCTTCGACATAGGGCCACGGATAAAACGTCTGCCGCTGGCCCGGGGCGATCTTGGGGTCGAGGAAGGTCTCCATCTGCACGTATTTCGCCGACGACAGCGGCGCGGCGATTTTCAAAAGCTCGCTGAACGCGAACCCGGACCATGGGATCGCCATCGACCAGGCTTCGACGCAGCGGTGGCGATAGAGGCGCTCCTCAAGCGTCACCTTCTTGAGGAGATCGTCGAGACCGATCTCCTGCGGCTTCTCGACCATGCCGTCGAGCTTGATCGTCCATGGCCGCAGCGGCAGCGCCTGCGCCTGCTTGCCGATCGATTTCGAGGAGCCGAATTCGTAGAAGTTGTTGTAATCGGCGTTGACCTTCTCGTCGGTCAGCGGCCGGTCGAGCGTGAACGTCGCGTTGCGTTTGATCGGATAGAGATCCTTCGTCGGGTCGGGGACGTCGGCGACGCGCTGAGCTTGCGCCGCGCTCCCTGCGAAGGAGGCCGCAAGGGCGCCTCCGGCGAGGCCAAGGACGGCGCGACGATCGAAAAAAAAGCGCTCCGGCGTTGCCGCGCTTTCGCGCATCTGCCAGCCGCGGCGTCGAATGACATTCATGGCCGTCCTCCAGTCTTGCTCCCGATCTCCCCCGACTAAAGGCGCTTTCCGTTAACCGCAAATCACAGCTGCGGGACCGTCCCGCAGCGGGCCAAGGCCCAGTTAACAGGATTGCAAGGTTAATCCGTCAAATACGATGAAAGTGCCCGCAAAGGCACAGTGTGATTGCGTTTGTTCCAGTGAGCGTTGCGTGAGTTCTGGAAGTCTAGCGTCGCGTTCAAGGCCAAGGGCTGCCAGTGAGCTGGCGGCGCTTGGTCTTGCTGCGCTCTTCTTCCTGATCCAGCCCTCGTCCATCGGCATTCAGGACCTCGGGGCTTGGATCGTGCAGCACGGCGACCGCGCCGACCGGGCGCGCGAGCCGCTGATCGCGTCGCCCTTCGGCACGATCCATGCCGCGACCTTCTCATTGCCGCAGCCGCTTGGGACGTTTATTCCCGCGCCGCCGGCTTTCGAGCGGGTCAATTTCACCTCCGCCGACCCGGAGATGACGGG
>JBFWXB010000036.1:0-52323 GCA_050187875.1 Variibacter sp. | reverse complement strand
GCTCGCAGCCGACGGCCGCTTCGGCGTCTTCTTCGCCGCCCATCACGTCGCAACCATCGACTTGACCAAAACAAAAAGTGTCAGCCATGTCTCCGAACAGGTGTCAGCTATGTCTCCGGGCTGAACACTTGTCCCGGCCATGACGATGTGGCGGGCACCGAGCGTCCCTAAGCGAGATCGCCGGGACAAGCCCGGCGATGACGGAGAATATCCGCCTGTAGCCTCAAACCCGTCATCCTGAGGTGCGAGCCGATGCAAATCGGCGAGCCTCGAAGGATGCACAGCCAATTTCCCCGTGACGGTGGCCGTCGCCCCCGGATCAAGTCCGGGGCAGGCCCTTCGAGGCTCGGCGCTGCCGCGCCTCGCACCTCAGGGTGACGGAAGAAGGCATGCCGGTGCCGCATGCTCCGATCACCTCTCCCATAGGGAGAGGTCGGATTGCGAAGCAATCCGGGTGAGGGGTTACGACTTCTCGATAGGCTCTAACCCCTCACCCGACCTCGCTGTGCTCGGTCGACCTCTCCCTATGGGAGAGGTGAAGAAGAGACGCCGCTGTTCGGAGCCACTACCGCACCTTGCCGCGCGCGGCGACGGGAAACACTTCCTCCACGCGGTCGCCGCGGATGCCATAAACCTCGTCCATCATGTTGGTGACGACGCAGCAGTGGTTGGGGATGATGCTGACCACCTCGCCGATCTGCGGCTTCTTCGCGCTCTTCGAAAAATCCGCGTTGCCGTGCTCCTCCGAGAAGCCGGTCACCTCGGCGTCCGGATACTCGACGATGCGCCCGAAGCCCTTGGCGTAATACTGCTCGTAGGTCATCACCTTCGAGCCGGCGTCGAAGATCACGCGGTCCTCGGTCGGATGGCTCACCACCGTCGCGCGCACGCGCAGCGCGCAGTCGTCCCACGTCGCCGCGCCGGCGGTCACCTGCATCACGTCGTTGTAGATGTAAGTGCCGGCGCGATATTCGGTGAGGAAGGGAAACTCCGCGACGTTCTTGAGCGACGGCGAGCCGCCGCCGGAGACGACCGGCACCGGAATGCCGGCGCCTTTGAGAAGCTGCAGCGCGCGCTCGAGCCACTGCCGCTGCTCGACCTTCGCGGTCGGAAAGGTCATCAGCCCCTCGAAGTGGAGGCCCGGCAGCTTCATCGTCGCGCGCGCGAGATCGAGCGCGGCCTGCGGGCTCTGCACGCCGTTGCGCCCATAACCGGTGTCGCATTCGATGAGGAAACGGATATCGACGCCGTGGCGCTTCGCCGCCTCCGAGAGGCCGCGCGCCACCACCTCATTGTCGAGCACGACCGCGAGGCGCTTGAGCCGCTTGATCAGCGCCGCGAGTCGCTCGGTCTTGCTCTCGCCGATGATGTTGTAGGTGATGAGGATGTCGTCGGCCGCGCCCGCGTCGGCGAACACCTCGACCTCGCCGAGCTTCTGGCAGGTGATGCCGACCGCGCCGGCGGCGATCTGCTTCTTCGCCAACGCCGGGATCTTGTGCGTCTTGATATGCGGCCGGTTAGCGATCCCCTGCGCGTCGAGGATGCCTTGCGCGCGCTTGATATTCGCCTCGACCACGTCGAGATCGATCGTCAACGCCGGCGTGTCGAGATCACTGACGCGTGTCATGCGATTCGTCCCCTGAGTTTTCCATATGCCCGTCATGGCTGCCCCCGGACTTGATCCGGGGATTGTCCCGGCCATCCACGTCTTGCTTCGCGGCAAATGTAGCCCGGATGGAGCGTCAGCGACATCCGGGGACACGCGGCCAGCTCTCAGCGTTCGCCCCGGATTTCGCTCCGCTCAATCCGGGCTACCGACCTTCCCCGCAAGGGAAGGGTGAAGACAGAGCGCGCCAGCCCCTAAATCGCCGTCAGCCCGCCGTCGATCGTCAGGATCGTCCCCGTGGCAAATGAACTCTCGTCGCTCGCGAGGAACAGCATGCCGGCGGCGATTTCGTCCGGCGTGCCCATGCGGTTCATGAGCTGACGCTCCTCCAGCGCCTTGCGCGCGTCGGCCGGGTTCGGGCTTTTGTCCATGATGTTCTTGAAGTAGGGCGTCTCGATCGTGCCCGGCGCGATGGCGTTGCAGCGGATGCCGAGCCCGACGTGGTCGACCGCGACCGCGCGGGTGAGCGCCGCGACCGCGCCCTTCGAGGCGACATAAGCGGCGCGGTTGCGGATGCCGACCGCGGCGACGATCGAGGCGGTATTGACGATCGTGCCGCCGCCGTTCTTCGCCATCTCGGGGATCGCGAACTTGGTGCACAGGAAGACGCCGCGCACGTTCACCGCCATCAGCGCGTCCCAGGCGTCCTCGTCGGTTTCGAGTACCGTCGCGGGAATGCCGTAGCCGGCATTGTTGACAAGCACGTCGAGGCGACCGAACGCCTTCACCGTCTCGTCGACCATGCGCTTGATGTCGGCGGATTTGGCGACGTCGACTTCGAGCGCCAGCGCCTGGCCGTGCTTGGCGCATTGCGCGGCGACGGCTTCCGCATTCGCCTTGTTCTTGTCGGCGACGACGACCTTGCCGCCTTCCTTGGCGAAGAGGACGCAGGTCGCTTCCCCGATCCCCGAGCCGCCGCCGGTGACGATGCAGACTTTGTCCTTGAGACGCATGGTGTTTCCTAATTCAGCAATTGTACGGGCGGCGGGTGACTCCCTCCCCCTGAAAGGGGGAGGGTCGGGGTGGGGGTCGTGGGCGAGGGAAACGAGAACGACCCCCACCCGCCTCCTCCCTTAATTCCTCCCCCGCAAGCGGGGGAGGGAAGGGGTGGGGGCGACCTCCCCCTTTTAGGGGGAGGTGAAGAAGACGCGCATCGGGAGGGAGTCTCAGCCCACGCCACTTCGCTTAACAGCGAAGCGGTGGAATGCGCTCACCCCTTATCCTTCGTCCAGCGCATGATGTGGCGGCCGACGGCGACGAGGTCGCCGTTCTGCTTCGTCACCTTCAGGTCGGAGATCGACTGGCGCTTCACCGGATCGACTTCCGCGACTGTGTAGGTGAGCGTCACCGTGTCGCCGATGAAGACCGGACCGAGGAAGCGGATGCGGTCGTAGCCGAGCGAGACCGGCGTCTCGTCGCCGGCGGTGCCGCTGCATTTGTCGATCATCATGGTCGAGCAGGTCGACATGTAGCCGACCATCAGCGCGCCGTGCGCGATGCGGTGCTTGTAGCGGGAGCCCGCCATGTATTGTTCGTTGACGTGGTTGACCGAGAAGTCGCCGGTGATGCCGGCGAACATGTAGACGTCGGTCTCGCCGACAGTCTTGGCGAAGGTGACGCTGTCGCCGATCTTGACGTAGAAATCGCTCATGCGGGACGTTTCCCCTGATGCTTGATGGATGGCGCGCCGTTCAGGCGTCGGCGAGCTTGACGATCTTCTCTTTGGCGAGTGCGGCGATCTCGGCGTCGCTTAAGCCGAGTTCCTTGAGCACCTCTTGCGTTTGCGCGCCGAGCCGCTGCGGCGGCAGCCGCACTTCCGCAGCCTGCCCGTCGTAGCGCACCGGATGATTGACGAGCGTCACGTCCTGGCCGGTCTCGCCGCCGCCGGGCACGGTCACGAGCGACTGCATATGCGCGACCTGCGGATCGTCGAGGATCGCGGCATAATCCTGCACCGGCGCGTGCCAGACCTTCAGCGGCTCGAGGCGCGAAACCCAATGCGCCGTCGGCTGCGTCGCGAATTTCGCGGCGATGATGTCGGTGATCTCGTCCTGCCGCGTCCAACTATCCTTCTCGGTGAAGTCCTTGAGCTTCGGCTCGTCGATCGCCTCGCCGATCGTCGCGAGCGGCGCGAGCGAAAGCGCGAGATAGCCGTCGGCGGTTTTGTAGACGCCGTAGGGCGCGGCGTAATACCAGCCGCCGACATGCTTGTAGGAGTTGATCTTCTCCGGCCGCTTCGGCGCGTTGATCCAGGCGGTGAGCGATTCCGACTGCAGGTCGAGCGCCGTCTGCATCAGGCTCGCGTCGACGCGGCAGCCTTGCCCCGTGCGCCCGCGCCGCACGAGTGCAGCGCAGATGCCCATCGCGAGCAGCGCGCCGCCGTGATGGTCGACGACCGAGACGCCGACCGGGCGCGGCCCCGTCTGCGCTTGTCCCGTGATCGCCATCAGCCCGAACAGCGCCTGCGCGAGGAAGTCCTGGCCGGGCTTCGCGACATACGGCCCGTCCGGCCCGTAGCCCGAGGCCGAGGCGTAGATGATCGACGGGTTGCGGGCTTTGAGCGTCTCATAGCCGAAGCCGAGCTTCTCCATGATGCCGGGGCGGAAGTTCTCGGCGACGACATCCGCCTTGTCGACCAGGCGCATCGCGATCTCCTTGCCCTTCGGCGACTTGAGGTCGATCGCAAGGTTGCGCTTATTCCGGTTGGTGCAGAGGTGCAGCATGCCCTGGCCGTCGTGCCAGAGATCGCCGCTGCTCCAGTGGCGCTGCCACGCGCCCTCCGGCGTCTCGATCATGATGACGTCGGCGCCGAGGTCGGCGAGCGCCTGCACGCCCATCGGGCCGAACAGGAAGTGGTTGAAGCTGACGACGCGGGTTCCCTTCAGGAGGTCGAGCATGCGGCATGTCTCATCTGGGCATTTCTCTTGCGCGCGTGGGGCGGGACGAAAGGCTTTATTGAGGGGCGGAGGAGGTGGGCAGTCAACCGCAAGGCGGCATCGAGGCAAGAGCGGCGCAGTCTCCCCTCCCCCTTGCGGGGAGGGGTCGGGGATGACGCGATCAAGGTAACAACAATAACCCCCACCCCGACGCGCTTCGCCCGTCGACCCTCCCCACAAGGGGAAGGGTAAAGCGAGGCGTTATTCGGCGGCGACGGCGAGGGCGCCTTCGCCCTGGATCTTCGCGGTGTCGAGCGCCTTCTTGATGGTCGCGATCTCGGCCGCCGAGAGCTTCATCAGCGGCGGACGCACCACGGCCTGCTTCATGCGGCCGAGAAGGACGAGCGCCTCCTTCATGCGGTTGTGCATGTCGAGGAAGGGCGGCGCGTAGAACGCCTGCTGCACCGGATAGAGCCGGTCGTTGATCGCTTTGGCCTTCGCAAGGTCGTTCGCCTTCACCGCCTCGAACAAGGCGACCTGCAGGTCGGCGACGACGCTGCCGGCGCCCGAGAGAAGGCCGTTCGCGCCCATCGTCAGCGAGCCCATCAGCCAGGCGCTATGGGTCGTGAGCAGCGTCACCGGCTTCGGCAGCGACTGGAACGTGCGGATATGCTTCTCGTGCAGCTGCGGGTCGGCGCACCAGTCCTTCATCGCGCGGATGGTCGGCACCGCCTCGAAGATTTTGAGGAGCGTCTCGAAGGGATAACCGAGGCCGGTGCCCATCGGATACTGGAACAGGATGATCGGCAGGTCGGTTTCGCCGGCGATACGCTTGAAATGCTCGATCGCCATTTCCGGCCGCAGCTGGCCGCCCCAGCCCATGCTGTTAGGCGGGAAGACGAGGAGGGCGGAGGCGCCTTCCTTCGCCGCCATCTTTGCGATGCGGGCGGCCTCGAGGCTGCCGTCGGCATAGACGCCATTGATGAGCGGCAGCTTGTCGCCGACCGCGGCGAGCGAGAAGGCGAGGATGCGCTGCTGCTCTTCGTAGGTCAGCGCATGCACCTCGTTGGAGTGGCCGTTGACCGTGATCGCCGTGATGCCGCGCGTGCCGGCGACGTAGGTCAGATGCCGCCGCGTCTCGGCCTCGTCGATCGACATGTCGGTGTTGAAGGCGACAAGCGTCGCGGGGATGACACCGGTCGGCTCAAATCCTTGGAAACGTCCCATTCTAGCGGCTCCTCCGCGGTTCATTATATTGTCGTACAACCCGTAGCATCGGGGTGTTGTTTCCTTCAAGCGGCGCTGCCGCAAGGCTGCAATGTGACGCAGCAGCCTGCGGCGCGGCAGCCACCGAGTGTCGTCCCCGCGAAGGCGGGGACCCAGTACGCCCGATCTAGCGGAATAATTTCTGCCGGGGAGCACTGGATGCCCGCCTTCGCGGGCATGAGCGGAAAATCTAGGTTCGTCATTGCCGGGCTTGACCCGGCAATCCATCGTTTTTCGTAAGAAGATGGATGCCCGGGTCAAGCCCGGGCATGACGATCGAGAGTCGTCACCGGTGCGTGAACTTCGGCTTTTCCTTCGCGAAGAACGCGCGCACCCCCTCGGTGCAGTCGGCGGAGCTGAACACCCGGTCGCTCAGCGTCAAGCTGTCGCGGATGGCCTCGTCCTCCCGGACGTCGAAGGCCGCATCGACCGCCTCCTTGCAGGCGCGCAGCGCGACTTGCGGTTGCGCTGCGAGCTTGCGCGCCATGTCGAGCGCGACGGCGAGCGACTGCCCCTTCGGCACCACGCGGTTGACGAGGCCCCAGGCGAGCGCCGTCTCGACCGTGATGGGCTCGCCGAAGAACATCATCTCCTTGGCGCGTCCCTCGCCGATGCGCCGCGTCACCCGCACCGTGCCGCCGCTGCCGGGATAGACCCCGAGATTGATCTCGGGAAGCGCAACCTTGTTGCCCTCCTCGGCGATGATGAGATCGCAGCAGACCGCGAGCTCGAGCCCGCCACCGAAGGCGAGGCCGTTGAGCGCGGCGATCGTCGGCGCGGGAAAGTCGTCGATACGGCTGTAAGCCTCATTCTCGAGTGCCAGTTTTTTGGGCACGACGGCGCCTGCCGCCATCATCTCGGGAAATTCCTTGATGTCGGAGCCGGCGCAGAAGGCCTTCGACGAGCCGCCGGTGAGCACCAGCACGCGCACGGCGGGATCGTTGGCGAGCCGGGCGGCGAGCTCATTGAGTGTCCGCGACATGGCGAGCGTGACGAGATTGAGCGGCGGATTGTTCAGCGTGACGAGGGCGACGCCGTCGGCGACGGTGCAGGTAATGGGCTGCTCGGGCATGGGATGGACGCTTCCTCGAATGGCTTCCTGTTGGTGCGGCGGCAAAAAGAGCGCGGCGATGGCAGGCTTAGCTTGACTCTCGTCTGCCGCCGCGCGGATCATGTCATATTACGAGAAGACGGGACGTCCAATCGATAAGGACGGTTTGGGAGGAAAAGATGAGCAAGTTCGTTACGATCAAACCGCTGCTGTGCGCCGGCGTCGCCGCTCTGGCCCTGGTTTATGCAACCGCCGACGGACTGGCGCAGAACCGCAAATTCACCTTCGCCTACGACCAGCCGAAGACGACCGCCTACGGCGTCGCCGGCGATCTTTTCGACGCCAAGCTCAAGGAACTGAGCAAAGGCACGATGTCGATCGACCAGTTCCCCGCAGCGCAGCTCGGCCAAGAACCGCAGATGCTGCAGAAGATGCGGGCGGGCGACATCGATTTTGTCATCACCTCGACCGCCAACGCGTCGACTGCGGCACCACAGGCCGGCGTCTTCTCTCTGCACTATCTCTTCCGCGATCAGGATCACCTCAAGAAGACGCTTGCCGATCCCAAGGTCTCCGCGGCGTTCCGCGAGATGATCAAGGAATCCGTGCAGGGCGCGCATGTGCTCGGTCTCATCACCATGGGCCTGCGCAACATGTATTCGAAGGAGGAAATCAAGTCGGTCGCTGACATCAAGGGCAAGAAGGTGCGCGTGCAGGCGACCAAGACCGAAGACACGCACTTCCCCGCCTACGGCGCGCAGACGGTGCATATGCCGTTCGGCGAGGTCTACACGTCACTGCAGACCGGCGTGGTGCAGGTCGCCGAGAACGGCGTCAACGTCTACCTCTCAAACAAGCACTACGAAGTCGCGCCGATCCTTTCGATGACCGAGCATGAGGCGAACAACAACTGCATCTGGGTGAGTGAGAAGACCTGGAACAGCCTCAACGACCAGCAGAAGAAGTGGGTGCAGGAAGCGGCCGATTATGTGAGTCAGAACGAGCCGGCCAAGGCGCTGCAGCTGGAAAAGGATTCCGGCGAGAGGCTGAAGAAACTCGGCGTGAAGATTGTCGACAACGTCGACAAGTCCGGCTTCATGAAGGACGCACAGCCGATCCAGGACCAACTCGCGAAGGAACTCGGGCCGCATGCCGTGAAGATCCTGCAGATGGTCCGCGACATAAAGTAGCGGTGACTGTGAGCTGACGCCGGCGCGTTCCCGCCCGGCGTCAGCTTTTTCGTCTCTGGTTCCTTGGGAGGGGCGCCGTTGTTGTCCGAACCATTCGTCTCGCAGCGCGAGCGGCAACTGAAATGGGCGGCGCTCGATCCGCTCGAGGCGCTGCTCTATGTGGGCTGCGGCGCGAGCGCCATCGGCTTCTCCCTCTCCGTCCTCTTCGACGTGTTCACGCGCCAGATCGGCTATCCCTGGCTGTGGCTACAGCAGGTCACGACCGGCTGCTTCGCCTATGGCGTCTTCATCGGCATGGCGCTCGCGGCGCGGCGCAACGAGCACATGTACCTCACCGAGATCGTCCACACGCTGAGCCCGAAGACGCGTCTCAAGGTGGAGGCCTTCTCGCGCGTCGTCGTTTTCATCGTCGCGATGTTCATGGTGGTCTTTGGCTGGCAGAACTTCCTCAACGACATGGGCAGCTTCCGCATGCCCTCGCTGATCCCGCTCGGCTACTACACGATCATTGTGCCGATCGCGGGCGCCCTGATCGCCCTGTTCGAGGTCGAGCAACTGGTCAACGGGTTGAAGAACGGCTTCTCCGCCGATGAGTCTCTGGTTGCGGAGACGCACCATGAGTAACGGTTGGATCATCGTGATCATGGCCATGATCTTCCTCGGGCTCGGCTATGCCGGCGTGCCCGTGGCCTTCGCGATCATTTCCGGCGTGCTCTTTGCCGTCGCCGTAACCAAAGTGAGCTTCGGCTCGATCATCGGCCAACTCTTCCACGGCATCGACACCGAGGCGCTGCTCGCCGTGCCGTTCTTCCTCCTGGTCGGCGAGCTGATGACCTCGGCCAACGTCACCAACCGCATGATAGTGCTGGCGCAGACCTTGGTCGGCCACATGCGCGGTGGCCTGGCGCAGATCGTCGCCGTGTTCTCGATGTTCTTCGCCGGCATCTCCGGCTCATCGACGGCCGATGTCGCCGTGCTCGCGCGCACCATCGGTCCGGAGATGGACAAGGAGGGCTATGACCGCGACTACACGGCCGCCGTCATCGCCTCCGCCTCGACCATCGCCAACCTTATTCCGCCGAGCATCATGGCTGTCGTCTACGGCGCGACCGGCAATGTCTCGATCGGCGGGCTTTTCCTGGGCGGCGTCGTGCCGGGCCTGATGGTCGGCTTCGGCATCATGATCTTCAATCGCCTCTTCGGTCCGGTGGGCGTGCGCCGGCAGCGGGCGACCTTCGCGCAGTTCACCGATGCGCTGAAGCTGTCGGCGCTGCCGCTGATGATCCCGGTGATCATCATGGGCGGGATTCTCTCCGGCTTCTTTACGCCGACCGAAGCGGGCCTGATCGCCGTCGCCTACATCACGTTCGTCTTGATCCCGCTGCTCAACCGCAAGCACATCAAGCATCTCGCGACCGATTTCGCCAATGCGGGGCTCCTCTATTCCATTCCGTTGGCAGCGGTCGCCGCAGCGTCGGCGTTCGGCTGGATGCTTGCCTATTTGCGGGGGCCGGACGTGGTGGCCGGCTGGATCTCGGAGGTCGCCGGCACCAATCCGCTGATGATCATGTTTCTGCTGGTGCTGCTGTTCGTGATCATCGGCGACTTCATGGACGCGATCCCGGCGATCATCATCTTCATGCCGATCATCGCGGCGCTCCAGCAACTCGGCGACATCAATCCGGTGCATATGGGCGTGGTCATCGTCGTGACGCTCGCCTTCGGCCTGATCACGCCGCCCTACGGCATATCGCTATTGATGGCGTCGAAATTCGTCGGGGTGAGTTTCACCAAGGCGGTGGTGCGCTCGCTGCCGCTCTACGTCGTCTTCTTTACGACGATCGCGTTCTGCATCTTCTTTCCCGAGGTCGTGCTGTGGCTGCCGAAGTACCTGCTGCCGGAATCGGTCGGCTGCTTCAAGGCGCCGAGCGGCACGGGCTATATCTGCCCGCAGTTTTAAGGTCATCCGTCATCCTGAGGTGCGAGACGCGTTTGCGCCTTCTTGGTTGGTCGTCCCCGCGAAGGCGGGGACCCAGTACTCCCAGTCTGGCGGCTTAAATGAATGCTGTGAGTACTGGATGCCCGCCTTCGCGGGCATGACGCGGAAATGTGCGGGTCGGGCGGCGTCGCGCAACGCGTCAAATCTTCTCCGCGAACGCCCACATTTGCGCGAGGAACCCGTCCGTCTGCGTGATCGGGAAGAAGTGCCCGCCGGTTGTGAAGAAGTGCGACTGCGCTTGCGGCAGCGCCTGCATCAATTCGCGCTGCAGGAACGCCGGCACGATGAGGTCGTCCTCGGCGCCGAGGATCAATTGCGGCGCCGTGATCCGGTGAACCTCGGCGCTGTGGTCATAGGCGATGATCGCGTCGATGCGTTCGAGCATCGCCTCGCGCGCCGCCGGGTCGGTGAGCGCGCCGGCGACCGCGGCGTCGAGCCGGCCCCAATTCTCGTTGAGCCAGTCCGGCGGATAGGCCGAGAAGGCGAGCTGCGCCGCATAAGCCTGCGGCAACTCGCGCAGCACCGCTTTGCGCGAATTGAACAGCTCCGTCATGTAGCGGTTGGGCTTGAGCCACGTGCCGCTCAAGATCAGGCCGCGGATCGGCGCCTCGTTCTGGATCGCCATGGTCTGCAGGATGACGCCGCCGGTCGAGTGTCCGACGAGGAGCGCGCGTGTTGCCCCGATGTGCTTGAGCACCGCATGGCAGTCGCGCGCGAGAACGTCGATGTCGACCTTGGGCACGCTGCCGCGCGTGCTGCGCGCGACGCCGCGCTGGTCGAGGCGGATGACGCGGAAGCGCTCGGCGAGCGGCGCCACCAGCGGTTCCCAGAAGGCGGAGGTGCCGCCGAGCCCGGTAACGAGGAGCAGGTCCGGCCGTGTCGCCATCCCTTTGCCGTTGACGTCAACGGCAAGGCGCGCGTCGCCCTCGGCGTCGACGACGAAGGTCTCCGCCGCGCTCATTTCTTGCGGTTGAAGCTGGCGTCGACCCAGCCGAACACGGTGCGCGCCTCGATCTCGGCGATGTTCTCCGGCCGCGGGAATGGCTGCGGCGCCGGCTCGCCGGGCGTGCGCCTCCTCCCGATCTCGGCGAAGAACTTGTCGAGCCCGCCCGGCAGCATCAGTACGACGAAGGTCATCGGCTCGGGGTTCGGGTTGAGAAAGTGGTGCTTGCGGTTGACGCCGACGAAGACGGAGGAGCCGACTTCGAGCGGATGGTCGACGCCGTCGACCCGCGCGACGCCCTTGCCCTGGACGACGTAGATCACTTCCTCATGGTCCGCATGCGTGTGCTCGCGGATGAAGGAGTTCGGCGCCACCGTCTGCGTGCCGATCGAGAAGTCGTTGCGCGCACCGAGATCGCGGCCGTTGAAGATGTTGCGCACGAAGCCGTTGGCGGGCACCGGCTGCCAGAAACTCTCGCCGTCATCCGGCCCACACACGACGACCTTGCCGGCCTCTTGCGTCTTTGCGTCCATGATCAGTCCTCCGAAATTCAAGCTCAGGATTTCAGCCGCGACAGCCGCGTCGCGTCTTTGACATTGACCGCTCCGGGCGGCACGCGCCCCGCGACCAATTCGCCCACCTGCTTCACCGTGTCGAACGCCTGGTGCTCCGCGGCCTGCGGCGTGAGCCCGGCCGTGTGCGGCGTCGCGATGACGTCGAGGCGCTTGGCAAGCCGCATCGACGGGCGCTGGTCCGGCGCGCGGCCGACGTCCATCGCGGCACCGGCGATCCGCTTTTCGTCGAGCGCTTTCTCCAGCGCCGCCTCGTCGACCAACTGTCCGCGCGACATGTTGATGAAATAGGCGGTCGGCTTCATGCGCGCAAAGGCGGCCGCGTTCATTAGATTCTCGGTGTCCTTGTTGGCGATGGCGAGGCAGACCACGTAGTCGGATTGCGCGAGCAGTGTGTCGAGGTCGGTCTGCGTCACGCCCGGCGTTGCGATCTTCTGGAAGGGGTCGCTCACCAAAACTTTCATGCCGAGCGCGACCCCGGCCGGTGCGAGGTTCTGTCCGATCGCGCCGTAACCGATGATGCCAAGCGTCGCGCCCTTGAGCTGATTGCCCATGCGCGGCTCCATCTCCTTGCCGGCGCGATAGGCGACCGTCGCTTCGGTGATGTTGCGGCCGAGGTCGATCATGAAGCCGAGCGCCATCTCGGTGACCGAGGCGATGAAGCCCGGCGTCGCCTGCGTCACGAGCACGCCGGCTTTGCTCGCCGCCGGCACGTTGATGGTGCTGATGTCGACCGCGACGCGCAGGAAGGCGACGAGGTCCGGCGAATTCTCGAACACTTCCGGCGGCCCCGCCGTCGCGCGGTCGGCGACGATGAACTGGCAGCCCTTCGCCGCTTCGACAAGGCGCGCGCCGGCGAGCGTTTCGTCGCCCTCGTGGAGGATCACCTCGCCATGCTGGCGCAGCGCCGCCAATGCGCGGTCGCCGTAATAGTTGCGGCGCATTTCGGGCGTGTGGGTGAGCAGGATGCGAGCCATGTTGGGATGCCGTTGTCGAGGAGGGTAATGCAGTTTAGTCCATGATCGCGCCAAGTTGGATCATTTTCTCAGCACACTCCGCTCCGCTCGTCCCCGCGAAAGCGGGGACCCACGGCCATATCCTCGTCATGCCCGCACTTGTTGCGGGCATCCACGTCTTTCTTTTAAGCCGCAAGCAAGACGTGGATGGCCGGGACAAGCCTGGCCATGACGAGCGTTTGAGACTTTGGCGGGAATGGGCGGAACGAGCATGCACGCTCTCGCCTTGTCGCGGCGCGGCCAATCGAGGACAATCGTCACGATTGCTGCCGGAGGGGACGTCATGAACCGTTACGAGCGCATCACCGATCTGTCGCTGCGCTTGCCGAAGGCCGGCGAAGCGCTCGAGACTTTCGCGCTCTCGGCGCCGCGCGATTTCCCGCAGAAGGCGCAAGGGCCGTTCAATCGCGTCGCCTTCTCCGCCGCGCATGTCGTCGCCGATCCCCGCGCGGAGATCGATCCTTGGCTCGATGTCGCGATCGACTGGGAGCGCTCCATCGCCTATCGCGAGCACATCTGGGATCTCGGCCTCGGCGTCGCCGAAGCGATGGACACGGCGCAGCGCGGCATGGGGCTCGACTGGCCGACGTCGCTGGAGCTGATCAAGCGCTCGGTCGCGGCCGGCAAGCCGCGCGGCGGCCTCGTCTTCTCCGGCGCCGGCACCGACCATCTCGCGCCCGAGGCGGCGCGCTCGATCGACGATGTCATCCGCGCCTACGAGGAGCAATTCAGCGCTATCGAGGCCGCGGGTGGCCGCATCATCATGATGGCCTCGCGTGCGCTCGCGCGTGTTGCGGCGTCCGCCGACGACTACGCCCGGGTCTACGACCGCATCCTCTCTCAGGCGCGCGAGCCGGTGATCATCCACTGGCTCGGCGACATGTTCGATCCGGCGCTTGCCGGCTATTGGGGCGCGCGCGACCTCAACGTCGCGATGGACACCGCCGTTTCGATCATCAACGCCAACGCCGCGAAGGTCGATGGCGTGAAGGTCTCGCTCCTCGACAAGGACAAGGAGATCGCGATGCGCCGCCGCCTTGCCAAGGGCGTGCGCATGTATTCCGGCGATGACTTCGCCTATCCCGAATTGATCGCAGGCGACGCGCAAGGCTATTCCGACGCGCTGCTCGGCATTTTCGACGCCATCGCGCCGGCTGCTTCGGCGGCGCTGACAGCGCTGGCGAAAGGCGACGCCAAGACCTTCAACGACATCCTCGCGCCGACGGTGCCGCTGTCGCGCCACATCTTCCGCGCGCCGACCCGCTTCTACAAGACCGGCGTCGTCTTCATGGCCTATCTCAATGGCCACCAGGATCACTTCACCATGGTCGGAGGGCAAGAGAGCGCGCGCTCGACGCTGCATCTCGCCGACATCTTCCGTCTCGCCGACGCCGCTGGGCTCTTGCGCGATCCCGATCTCGCCGTTGCGCGCATGCGCACGGTGATGGCGACCCGCGGCGTCGCCGGGTGATCTACACCCACCCCGGGTGGGGTGGGTCGATGGCCGGCGCGTTCGCGACGGCGATGGGGGTGGGGTGAAATTTTTCGCAGTTTAAGTTCACCCTACCCCGCTCGCTTCGCTCGCGACCCTCCCCCTCCAGGGGAGGGTGAAGGCATTGCATTTTTTCCCGCTCCCAGTGCGTTCCAGGCAAACACATTCTCATGCGCGACTTCACCCGCGACCATCGCTGGCTCTCGATCAACACCGCGACCTTGCGCAAACAGGGCGATCTCCTTGCGATCGTCGACGCCTGCGCCCGTCATGAGATTCGCGCCATCGCGCCGTGGCGCGATCAGGTCGCGGCCGTCGGGCTCGATTGTGCCGCGAAGGCGATTCGTGACGCCAGGCTCGCGCTTTCGGGCTATTGCCGTGGCGGCTTGTTCACCGCGGATGCGGCGCACGCCCAGGCGATGCGCGACGACAACAAGCGCGCGCTCGAGGAGGCGCATGCGCTTGGCGCGCCGTGCCTCGTCCTCGTCACCGGCGGCCTGCCGCAGTTCTCGCGCCCCGGCAGCGCGCCGAGCAAAGACATCGCCGCCGCGCAGCGCATGGCCGAGGAGGAGATCGCGGAACTTCTCCCGCATGCGCGCGCCGCCGGCGTGCCGCTTGCGATCGAGCCGCTGCATCCGATGTACGCCGCCGACCGCGCCTGCGTGAACACGACGCGGCAGGCGCTCGACATCTGCGACCGGCTCGATCCGCGCGGTAAGGGTGGCCTCGGCGTCGCGCTCGATGTGTTCCACATCTGGTGGGACTTCGAGGTGCATGCGCAGATCGCGCGTGCCGGCGCGCGCCTCCTCGCCTTCCATGTCTGCGACTGGCTCGTGCCGATGCGCGACATGCTCAACGACCGCGGCATGATGGGTGACGGCGTCATCGACATTCCACGCCTGCGTGCGAGCGTCGAAGCAACGGGTTACGATGGCTTCATCGAGGTCGAGATTTTTTCCGAGCGCTGGTGGTCCGTGCCGATCGACGACGTGCTCGCGACCTGCATCGCGCGTTATCGCTGCGCGGTGTGACATCGTTGTCATTCCGGACGGCGCGGAGCGCCGATCCGGAATCCATACGCCGCGGCCCATATTCTTCTGGCAAACAGGGGTTATGGATTCCGGGCTCGCGCTTCGCGCGCCCCGGAATGACAAGCCGTGGCGTCATTGCCGGGCTTGACCCGGCAATCCATCGTCTTTGAAAATGATGGATGCCCGGGTCAAGCCCGGGCATGACGACCAAACGGTGTCGCCCAGGAACTCTCTTCCGCATCATGACCATCCGCACCCAGAACTATTCCATCGACATCCTCGTCCAGGGCTTTCCCGGCAAGACCGTCTGTCACGGTGGCCTCGGCTGGAGCACGGTTGCGCTGTTGCGCGGGCACGATCGCGTCGTGCTGATCGACGCCGGCGCGTTCAATATGCGCGGCGTCATCGTCGAGCAATTGAAGGCGCGCGGCCTGACGACGGCGGACGTCACCGACGTCGTTCTCACGCACGCGCATTACGATCATTCGATCAACTGGATCATGTTTCCGAAAGCGCGCGTCTATATCGGCAGCGATGAGCTCGCCTGGGCCGCTGCGCAGCCGATCGGCCACACGCTGATCCCGGAGCTCTATATTCGCGAGCTGAGGGTCTCGCCGCAGTTGATCGTGCTGAAGGAAGGGCAGGAGGTGGCGCCGGGGATCACCGCGCACGACTCGCCCGGTCATACGCCGGGGCACCTGATGTTCTATCTCGCGGGCGGCGACCGCGATGTTCTCTTCACCGGCGATTGCGCGAAGAACCGCGCTGAGCTTCTCACGCGATCGGTCGACATGACCATGGACGAAGCAGCAAGCCGCCGCACGGTCGAGCGGGTCTGGGAGCTTTGGACGAAACGGCCGGACACGCTGCTCGTGCCCGGCCACGACATCCCCATGGTGCTCGACAATGGCGCGCCGAAATATATCGAGGGCCGCCGCGCCGGCCTCACCGCGTGGTTCGGCGACAAGCTCGAGACGACAACGTTGTTCGAACTGAGGGCGCCCGATTAACGCATCTGCGATCCCGCCCGTCGTCATGGCCGGGCTTGACCCGGCCATCCATCTTCTTCGCAAAGGTTCATTGTTTGATGGATTGCCGGGTCAAGCCCGGCAATGACGCCCTTCTTCTCGCTTCGTGATGCGCACCCCTGTGGACTAACCGCCGCTCACCAACTCCGCCACGCGCGCGCCGAAGGCCTTTGTGCCGAGCGGCCCGCCGAGATCGGCGGTGCGTGAGGCGGGATCGGCAATTGCGCCATCGAGCGCCGTTTCGATCGCCGCGGCCGCATCGGCGAAGTTTTGCGCGTTACGCCGCTCGCCGAGCCAGGCGAGCAGCATCGCCGCCGAGCCGATAAGGGACGCGGGATTGGCGCGGTCTTGTCCGGCGATATCGGGGGCGGAGCCGTGTTGCGCTTGTGCGAGTCCGTGCTGCGTCCCGGTATTGATCGAGGCGGCAAGCCCGAGGCTGCCGGCGATCTCCGACGCCTGGTCGGACAGAATGTCGCCGAACATGTTGGTCGCGACGATGACGTCGAAGGTGCTGGCGTCGCGCACCAAAAGCGCTGCCATCGCGTCGACGATGCGCTCTTCGTATTCGACCTGCGGAAAGCGCGCGCGCACCGCACGCACGCATTCGAGGAACAACCCGTCCGAGACGCGCAGCACGTTTGCCTTGTGCACGGCGGTGACCTTACGCCGCGGCCGCGTCATCGCGAGCGTAAACGCCGCTTCCGCGATACGTGTGGAACCTTCGCGCGTGATCTTGCGCACCGACAGCGCGACGTCCGGCGTCGGCATGAACTCGCCGTTGCCGACGAACATCGAGCGGTCGGCGTAGAAGCCCTCCGTGTTCTCGCGCACGATGACGAGGTCGACGCTCTTGCCGCAGCGGGGCGGGAAGCCTTCGCGCGAGCGCGCCGGGCGGATGTTGGCGAAGAGGTCGAGCCGCTTGCGCAGCGCCCCGGACGGATTGATCCCGCCTTGCGCGACAGGCGGATAGTCCTGGTGCGAAACCGGGCCGAGAATGATGCCGTCGGCGGCCTTCGCCTTCTCGAACACGGCGTCGGGGAACGTCGTGCCTTGCGCTTTCAGCGGCGCGAAGCCGACCTGCGCTGTCTCGAAGGCGAGGCCGAGGCCGAAGCGGCGGTCGGTCGCGGCGAGGACGTCGAGCGTCGCCGCCATGATCTCGGGGCTGATGCCATCGCCGTCGAGCGCGAGAAGGCGCGTGGTATTGGCCTGCGGGCTGGACATCGGCAAATCGTCTCAAGCGACCAGCGCGCGCTGCTTGAATCCGTCCTGCCCGAAGACGCGCAGATAGCGCTTGATCTCTTCCGGGCTGCCGCTCGCCTTCGCTGGATTGTCGGAGAGCTTCACGGCGCTGCGCCCATTCGCGGCGACGACCTTGCAGACGAGGCTGATCGGATCGAGTGTGTCGGCGCCGCGCGGATGGCAGCCGCGGAAGTCGTTGGTCGCGAGCGTGCCCCAGCCGAAGCTTTCGCGGATGCGGCCGTGGAACGCGTCATGCAGCTTGCCGATGAGGTCGATATCGAGCGCGTCGCTGAACATGCCGCGCTTGATGCGCGGATCGCGGCCGCGCGACCGGTACCAGGCGATCATCTCCTCGCCGGCCGCGAAGGGCTCCTTGCTGTCGAAGCGCATGCCCGTCCAGTCGGCGACCCAGTCCGGCGCGTCGCGCAGGAATTGCGTCGCGCCGAACGTGTCCGGCAGCATGATGAGGAGTTCGCCGTCATAGACCTTCTGCCAGTTCTCCAGCACCTGATATTGCGAGGCTTTCAGCTCCGCGTCGGTCTTGGCGAGACAGGCGCTGACCATCGGCAGCTCGTGCGAATTGGTGCCGATCGCCTCGTAGCCATATTTGAAGGCGAGGCAGGCGTTCGACGTGCCGACGAAGGCGGGGCCGAGCTCGTCGGCGAGCGCTTCGACTACCCACTCCTGCCAGAGGAAGCCGTGGCGCCGCCGCGTGCCGAATTCGGCGAGCCGGATGTCGGGCCAGTCCTGCAGGCGCTGGATCTTGCCCCACATCTTGGCCTTGGCCTGCGCGTAGAGGACGTCGAGCTCGAACTTGTCGAGGCTTGCCATCGCCGCGCGCGAGCGCAGCTCGCTGCAGATCGCGAGCGCGTAGATCTCCCACATTGTCACGTCCGCCCAGCTTCCCTCGAAGCTCAGCCGGTATTGCCCATCCACGACCTCGAGTTCGTAATCCGGCAACGTGAACTCGCGCAGATAGGCCATGTATTCGGGGCGGAAGATGTCGCGGCGGCCGTAGAATTTATTTCCCGAGAGCCAGACGATCTCGTTCTCGCGGAAGCGCAGGCTTTTCGTATAGTCGAGCTGCGCGCGCAGCACCGCCTCGGGAATATCGTCGGCGAGCCGCACGCTGGTCGTCCGGTTGATGAGCTGGAACTTCACCGGCACGTCGCGATAGAGCATCCAGATGAACTGGTGCATCAGGAACTTGTAGAAGTCCGTGTCCAAAAGCGACCGGACGATCGGGTCCAATCGGTAGTTGTGGTTGTGGACCCGTGTCGCGAAATCGACCATGACGCACTCGTTGCGAGGCCCGGCGGCCTCATGGGGCATTAAGCGGCTGCGGCGCAGGCGCGGCGGCGGAGTGTCGTCTGCCGCGCGCGCGAGTTCAAGCGGCCATGCGCGGCGCTGGGTTGCGTCTAGGGAGTGACTTCAATAGCGTCCGCGGCGGACAGGGGAGGGGCTATGCCGACCATCGCCACGCCGGACGGGCTGAAGCTCTATTACGAGGAGACGGGCGCCGGCACGCCGGTGGTGTTCGTGCACGAATATGCCGGCGATTATCGCAGCTGGGAGCACCAGATGCGGCATTTCGCCCGCTCCCACCGTTGCATCACCTACAGCCAGCGCGGCTATTTGCCCTCGGACGTGCCAAGCGACGGCAGCCTCTACAGCCAGGATCATTTCCGCGACGACGTCATCGCGCTGATGGATGCGCTCAAGATCGAGAAGGCGCATGTCGTCGGCCATTCCATGGGCGCTTACACGGCGCTGCATGTCGGCATCCACTATCCCAAGCGCTGCCTTTCGGTGGCTGCGCTCGGCTGCGGCTGGGGCTCGAAGCCGGACCCATCAGAGCGCGCCGCGATGAAGGCGAAGGCGCAGGAATACGGCCAGTGGTTCGCCGAGGAGGGCAAGGCGGCGGCGGCGAAATACGCCGACGCGCCGATGCGTCAGGCGCACAAGCACAAGGACCCGCGCGGCTGGGCCGAGTTCGCGCGCATACTCGGCGAGCATGATCCGCAGGGCAAGGCGCTGACCATGTTCAACCTGCAGATGACGCGCCCGACCGTCTACGACATGGAGAAAGGCTTGCGGGAGTTCGCGCCGCCGCTCCTGATCATCGTCGGCGACGAGGATGAGCCTTGCGTGGAGGGAAGCTTCCTCATCAAGCAGATGGCGCCGACAGCGGCGCTGATGGTGATCCCGCGCGCCGGCCACACCATCCAGATCGAGGAGCCGGCGGCGGTGAACGCCGGGCTAGCCGACCTCTTCGCCGCGGCGAAAGCCGGCCGCTGGCTGGCGCATAAGGGCAAGTGATCTTAGTTGGTGATCCTAATTGGTGGTCTCAGCCGAGGCCCAAATCAGCCGCGGGGGCGGCGCAGGCTTTTTGAGAAGGCATCGTTTCATGACCATGACCCGCCACCTCCTCTCCGCCGCAGGCGCCGCTGCGCTGACCGTCGCCTTTGCGTCGGCCGGTCACGCGCAGACGATCAAGATCGGCGAGCTCAACAGCTACAAATCGCAGCCCGCATTCCTCGAGCCTTATAAGAAGGCGATCGAGCTTGCGATCGAAGAGGTCAACGCCGCCGGCGGCGTCAACGGCAAGAAGCTCGAAATCGTCTTCCGCGACGACGGCTCCAATCCCGGCGACGCGGTGCGCGCGGCGGAAGAGCTGATGACGCGCGAAGGCGTCGCGCTCCTCACCGGCACGTTCCTTTCGCATGTCGGCCTCGCGGTCGCTGAATACGCCGGCAAGAACAAGACGTTCTTCCTCGCCTCCGAGCCGCTGACCGACAAGATCACGTGGGCGAACGGTAACAAGTACACGTACCGTCTGCGCGCCTCGACCTATATGCAGACGGCGATGCTGATGCCCGCCGCCATTGCGGCGAAGAAGAAGCGCTGGGCGATCGTCTATCCGAATTATGAATACGGGCAGTCGGCCGCGGCGACGTTCAAGACACTGCTCAAGAAGGCGCAGCCCGACGTCGAGTTCGTCACCGAGCAGGCGCCGCCGCTCGGCAAGATCGACGCCGGCGCCGTCGTGCAGGCTATCGACGACGCCAAGCCCGACGCGATCTTCAACGTGCTCTTCGCCGCCGACCTCGCGAAGTTCGTGCGCGAAGGCAATACGCGCGGCGTGCTTAAAGGTCGCTTCGTCGTGAGCCTTCTCTCCGGAGAGCCGGAATATCTCGATCCGCTGAAAGACGAGACGCCGGTCGGCTGGACGGTCACCGGCTATCCCTGGCAGGCGATCGACACGCCCGAGCATAAAGCGTTCCTCGCCGCTTATCAGAAGCGCTGGAACGACTATCCGCGCCTCGGCTCGATCGTCGGCTACACCACCATCAAGTCGCTCGCCGCCGGCATCGCCAAGGCCGGCTCGACCGACCCGGAAAAGCTCGTCGAAGCGTTCCGTGATTTGAAGATCGTCGGCCCGTTCGGCCCGTTCGTCTACCGCGCCAGCGACCACCAGGCGACCATGGGCGCCTTCGTCGGTAAGCTGGCCGTCAAGGACGGCAAGGGCGTGATGGTGGACTTCAAGTACGTCGACGGCGCGAGCGTTCTGCCCTCCGACGCCGAGGTGAAGGCCCTGCGCCCGGCCGGGGAGTGAAGGTGCTATAAGTCTTCGAGTGTCATGCCCGCGAAGGCGGGCATCCAGTATCCCCGGTCTTTGTTATTTGATGCGACAGTGATTACTGGGTCCCCGCCTTCGCGGGGACGACACTCGAGGAATTGGGGTTGTACGCGAGTAAAGCCGCACGCCGCAGCGCGCTCCCTCCCCCCTTGAGGGGGAGGGTTGGGGAGGGGGGTATATGCTTGCGCTGGCTTCTTGATTTACCCCCCTCCCTGTCCCTCCCCCTCAAGGGGGGAGAGAACGATAGAGTCGCAGCGCTTCTGCTTGGCGCAATCCGCTTTTTCTTCCGCGCAAGAGAAGCGGCGCCATGACCCTCGACGCGCTGCTCTTCCAGGCGCTCAACGGCCTCGCCTCCGCGTCCGGGCTGTTTTGCGTCGCGGCGGGGCTGTCGCTCATCTTCGGCGTGACGCGCATCGTCAACATCGCGCACGGCTCGTTCTACATGCTCGGCGTCTATCTCGCCGCGACGATCGCAACGAAGGTCGGCGGCGCGCTCGGCTTCTGGGGCGGCATCGTCGTAACCGCGCTGATCGTCGGCGTCCTCGGCGCGCTCGTTGAGGTCGTGCTCCTGCGCCGCATCTATCGCGCGCCGGAATTGTTCCAGCTGCTCGCCACCTTCGCGCTTCTCCTCGTGATCAACGACGCGGCGCTGTGGCTGTGGGGGCCGGAGGATATTCTCGGGCCGCGCGCGCCGGGCCTGCGCGGCGCCGTCGAAATATTCGGTCGGCAATTCCCGCAATACGATCTGTTCCTCATCGCGGCTGGCGTCGCCGTCCTCATCGCGCTGCATCTCACGCTCGCGCGCACCCGCTTCGGCCGGCTTATCCGCGCCGCGACGCAGGACCGCGAGATGCTCGGCGCACTCGGCGTCAATCAGGCGCTCCTCTTCACCGCCGTGTTCGCGCTCGGCGCAGCGCTCGCCGGGCTCGGCGGCGCGCTGCAGGTGGCGCGCGAGCCCGCCAATCTCGGCATGGACCTCGGCATCATCGGCGACGTCTTCGTCGTCGTTGTCGTCGGCGGCATGGGCTCGATCCCCGGAGCGTTTCTTGCCGCCATCCTCATTGCCGAAGTCAAGGCGCTCTGCATCGCGATCGGCGCGATCGATGTCGGCGGCCTCAGCGTGAACGTCACCAAGCTCACGCTCGTCGCCGAGTTCCTGGTGATGGCGATCGTGCTGATCGTGCGTCCCTACGGGTTGCTCGGCCGCCCGCAAGCGATCGTGCGTGGCGCGGCGCAGTTGGAAGCGCCGCTGCGGCCGGCTTCTTCGGCGTTGAAAATCGCCGGCGCCGCCATCGTCGTCGCGCTGGCGCTGCTGCCGTTCTTGGCAAAAGAGGACCCTTACGCGCTGGTCCTCGGCATCGATGTGATGATCGCGATCCTGTTCGCAGCGAGCCTACATTTCATCATGGGGCCGGGCGGCATGGCGTCGTTCGGCCACGCCGCTTATTTCGGGCTCGGCGCTTATGGCGCGGCGCTCGCCGTCAAGGCCCTCGGCTTCGCAATGCCGCCGGCGCTTCTCGTCGCGCTTGTCGCCGCACTGGCCGGAGCGCTCCTCTTCGGCTGGTTCGCGGTGCGCCTCGCCGGTGTCTATCTCGCGATGCTCACGCTTGCCTTCGCGCAGATCGTCTGGTCGGTCGTCTTCCAGTGGGAGGAGGTGACCGGCGGCTCCAACGGCATCGTCGGCGTCTGGCCGTCCGCGCCCTTCGATACGCGCGGCGGATATTTCTATCTCGCGCTTGCGCTCGCCGTGCTCGGCGTTCTGGCGCTGCGCCGTATTCTCTTCGCGCCGTTCGGCTCGGCGATGCGCGCTGGCCGTGACTCACCGCTGCGCGCCGAGGCGATCGGCATCGATGTCAAACGCGTGCAGTGGCTCGCCTTCGCCATCGCGGGTGCGGTCGCGGGAATTGCCGGCGGCGTTTTCGCTTTCGCCAAGGGCTCGATCTCGCCGGAGACGATCGCGATCGGCCGCTCGATCGACGCGCTGGTCATGGTGCTGCTCGGCGGGGTCCAGTCGCTTCTCGGGCCGATCCTCGGGGCATCGGTCTTCACCGTCCTTCAGGACATGGTGGCGCGGCAGACCGACTATTGGCGCGCGCTCCTCGGCGGCATCATCCTGCTGCTCGTTCTCCTCGCGCCGGGTGGAATCGCGAGCCTCGGCGCGCGTGCGACCTGGCGGGGAGGGCGCGCATCGTGAGCCTCCTTGCGCTGCGCAATGTGCGAAAGGCGTTCGGCGGCGTACGCGCCGTCGATGATGTCAGCTTCGATCTCGCCGCTGGCGAGTTCCTGGCGCTCATCGGGCCGAACGGCGCGGGCAAGTCCACCTGCTTCAACATGATCAATGGGCAGCTGGCGCCCGACGGCGGCACGATCACGTTCGACGGCGCCGACATCACCGAACTTGCCCCGCGCGCGATCTGGCGGCGCGGCGTCGGGCGCACCTTCCAGGTCGCCGCGACCTTCGGCTCGATGACGGCCGCCGAGAATGTGCAGATGGCGCTCCTTTCGCATCATGGCGAGATGCTGCGGTTTTGGCGGCCGGCGGCGGCACGTCATCGCACGGAGGCGCTGGAACTTCTCGCGCTGGTTGGCATGCGCGACGCGGCGGACACGCCGTGCAGCGCGCTCGCTTACGGCGACGTGAAGCGCGTGGAACTCGCGCTGGCGCTCGCGAACGACCCGCGCCTCCTCCTGATGGACGAGCCGACCGCCGGCATGGCGCCGCGCGAGCGGCACGATCTCATCGCGCTCGTGAAGAAGATCGTCGCCGCGCGCAATGTCGCCGTGCTCTTCACCGAGCATTCGATGGATGTCGTCTTCGCTTATGCCGATCGCATCCTCGTGCTTTCGCGCGGCAAGCTGATCGCCGACGGCGACCCGCAAACGATCCGCGACGACCGCGCGGTGCGCGAGGTTTATTTCGGCAATCTCACCCTCCCCCCTGCGGGGAGGGTCGGCGAGCGCAGCGAGCCGGGGTGGGGGTCGGTATGAGTTTCACCGCATCACCCGCACCCCCGACCCCTCCCCGCAAGGGGGAGGGGAGAACCGCAGCACCAGACTCAGCGCGGGGTGTGCCTCTCCTTTCCGTCGAAAATCTCAACGCCTGGTACGGCGCGGCGCAGATCCTGCGTGACGTAAATCTCGGCGTTCGCCGCGGCGAAGTGGTCGCGCTGATGGGGCGCAATGGCGCCGGCAAGTCGGCGACGCTGGAATCGATTATGGGGATGATCGCGAAGCGCAGCGGTATCGTCCGCTTCGACGGTGAGGACATTGCGAAGCTTGCCCCCTACCAGCGCGCGCGGCGCGGCCTCGGCTTCACGCCGGAGGATCGGCGCATCTTCACCGACCTGACGGTGACGGAAAATCTCGACATCGGCCGCCAGCCGCGGCGCGCAGGCGGCGAAAATCTCCCCGGCTGGACGCTGGAGAAAATCTTCGCGCTGTTCCCGACGCTCGCGGAAATGCCGGATCGGCGAGGCGGCGCGCTCTCCGGCGGCGAGCAGCAGATGCTCACCGTCGCGCGCACGCTGATGGGCAATCCGCGCCTCCTCCTCCTCGACGAACCGTCCGAAGGCGTTGCGCCGATCGTCGTCGAGCGCATGGCGGCGACGATCCTCGAGCTCAAGGCACTCGGCCTCGCGATCCTCATCTCCGAGCAGAACGTGCCGTTCGCGACGCTCGTCGCCGACCGCGCCTATGCGCTGGAGAAGGGCCAGGTGCGCTGGCATGGCACGATGACGGAGCTCGCTGCCGACGAAGCGATGCAGCGGGAGTTCCTGACGTTGTGATCGCCCATCTCGCTCATTCCCGCGAAAGCGGGAATCCAGAGTGCTTGGCCCTGGGTCCCCGCTTTCGCGGGGACGAGCGGATCAATAAGGCCGCGACATGCCGCCTCTTGAGCCGAAGGCCGACATCGCGTCATGTCACCGCGCCATGTCAGAGCGCAAAGCCGACCCGACCGCCTGGCGGAATTTTACCGCGCCTTCCCTCGCCGATTTCGAGACGCTGGCGCGCGAGGAGTTCGCGCGGCTGCCGGCCGAATTCCGCGCGATGTGCGGACACCTCGTCATCCAGGTCACCGACTTCGCGACGGAGGAGGTCCTGCGCGAGATGAAGGCCGACGATCCCTTCGATCTCATGGGCTTGTTCCAGGGCGTCGGCCTGCCGTTCCAACCGGCGGGCGCCATCACCGGCCAGATGCCGAACATGGTCTGGCTCTACCGGCGGCCGATCCTCGACTACTGGGCGGAGCACGACGATACGCTCGGCGCTGTCATCACCCATGTGCTGATCCACGAGATCGGCCACCATTTCGGCCTCTCCGACGAGGACATGGAGGCGATCGAGGCAAGTGCGGCGTAGGGGGCGTGCCGGCGAAAGCGCTCCTGCCTGCTTAGAGTGTCACCCCCGCGAAGGCGGGGGTCCAGTAAAGCACGGCCTCACGAAGTCATGCAGACAGGGGATACTGGATGCCCGCCTTCACGGGCATGACAGCCGATGTTTTCTCTGGCAAAGAGACGGCGCCCTCACCGAGAGACTGACCGATGGAAAAGTTCACCGTCCTGGAAGGCGTCGCGGCGCCGCTGAAGATGATCAATGTCGATACCGACGCGATCATCCCGAAGAATTACCTGAAGACGATCAAGCGCACCGGCCTCGGCAAGGGCCTTTTCGCCGAGAAGCGCTTTCGTGAGGACGGCAGCGAGAACCCCGACTTCATCCTCAACAAGCCGGCCTATCGCAAGGCGAAGATCCTCGTCACCGGCGACAATTTCGGCTGCGGCTCCTCGCGCGAGCACGCGCCCTGGGCGCTGCTCGACTACGGCATCCGCTGCGTGATCTCGACCTCCTTCGGCGACATCTTCTACAACAACTGCTTCAAGAACGGCGTGCTGCCGATCCGCGTCTCGCCGGAGGACCTCGAGAAGCTGTTCGACGACGCCGACCGCGGCGCCAACGCGACGATCACCATCGACCTCGAGAACCAGGAAATCCGCGGCCCCGACGGCGGCACGGTGAAGTTCGAGATCGACGCCTTCCGCAAGCACTGCATGCTCAACGGTCTCGACGACATCGGGCTCACCATGGCCAAGGACCGCGCGATCGGTTCCTACGAGGGCAAGGCCAAAGCCGAGCGGCCGTGGTTGTGAAGCGGCGAAGCGCAGCAGTCAGGAGTGTCGTCCCCGCGAAGGCGGGGACCCAGTACGCCGTGAGCTATCGGATCCAATAGTAGCCGGTGATTACTGGATGCCCGCCGGAGCCTGTCATCGGGCCGGCGAAGCCGGACCCGTTGGCGGGCATGACAGCCGCGGGCGAGGGCAAGCCGGTGCCTGTCACACCAGATGCACGGCGTGCGGCGCCAAAAGCCCGATGCCCATGAACACGACGCCGAGCACGCCGAGGCCGCCGGCGATCCAGCACAGCGCGATCATGCCGGTGATCACGGCCGCCGACGCGAGCACGATGCCGATCTGCAGGAGCGCCGACGCGACCTCGTAGTGGTGGTAGCGCGCCATCGCGGTGTCGCGCTTATGCTCCGCCGCCTTCGCCCGCGCCATCAGCTGCTTGCGGCCCTCGGGTGGGTCGGCCTCGTCCTCGTATCGACCGGCGGTTTTGAGCCACGCGTCGATCTGCTTCTTCATCGCTTCGGCGACGGGCGTGTTGTCGGCGTTGCTCGCGCTCGTTTTGAACATGTCGGCCGCGGTGCGCAGCGTCGTGATGCGGATCGTCTTGGCCTGGAAGAACGCCCAGAGGTTCGAGGCTTCGACATTGTCGCTGATCGCCGCCGTCTGCGCGCTCTTGCCGAGTGTTTCGGAGAAGGCGAGGAACAGCGCCAGCACCGCGATAACGAGCGCGATCTTCTTGTTCTGATTGTCGTGCCCGCCACCTCCGCCGTGGCCGTGCTCCTCGTGCTGAATCTTGTGTTCCGCCTCGTGCTGGACGGCATGCACGCCGTGACTCATCGCACCCTCCCGGGGTTGAACCGGCGCGAGCCTGTGGCGAAGTCCAGTCCGTCCGCAAGAGGAGGCGGTAAAGTCCCGTAACCTGTTACCGAAACATCACGCGCCAGCGTCACGCACGCGGATGCGCGGTGTTGTAGACGGCAAGCAGGCGTTCGGTATCGACTTCCGTGTAGACCTGCGTGGTCGAGAGCGAGGCGTGGCCGAGGAGTTCCTGGATGGCGCGAAGGTCGCCGCCGCGGGCGAGCAGGTGCGTCGCGAAAGAATGGCGCAGCGCATGCGGCGTCGCCGAGTCCGGCAAGCCGAGCGCGCCGCGCAGGCGCTCCATCGCGAGCTGGATGATGCGCGGCGAGAGCGGCCCCCCTTTGGCCCCGACGAAGAACGGACCGTCGGGGGGCAGGTCGTAGGGGCAGAGCGCGGCGTATTCGGATACGAGCTCGGCAACCCGGTACAGGACCGGCACCATGCGTGTCTTATTGCCCTTGCCGGTAACGGTGATGGCGTCGCCCCGGCCAGGCTCCGGGAAATCCTTGCGCTTGAGGCCGAGCGCTTCGGAAATGCGAAGCCCCGAACCGTAGAGGAGGGCGAGCACTGCCGCATCCCGCGCCAGCACCCAGGGCTCGCGCGGCTCGCCGGCGCGGGTTGCGACATCGGCCAGCGCACGGGCGGAGGGCGCCGCAAGCGGCTTCGGCAGGGTTTTGGCGAGCTTCGGCGCGCGTACGGCGGTGAGCGCCGCGACTTTGCCGTTTCCTTCGCGCTCGAGGAAGCGCGTGAAGGAACGGGTGCCGGCGAGCGCGCGGGTGAGCGAGCGGCTGCCGATCCCTTCCATGCGCCGCGCGGCCATGAAGGCGCGCACATCCCTCGGTTCGAGCTTGGCGAGCGCGCTCAGCGTCACTTTGCGGCCGAGGTGGCCGGCGAGGAAGGCGAGGAACTGCAGCGCGTCGCGCTGATAGGCTTCGAGCGTTTTTGGCGAGAGCCGCCGCTCCGCCCCGAGATGCGTCTGCCAGCGCGTCAACGCCGCGACGGTGTCGGCGGGGAGGGCGGTCAGGGCCGATTCGGCCGGATATGAGGGACTGCTTGACACGTCGGGAATAATCGCAGCCGGTTCCTTCCTCCATATTAATGTTCGAGATTCGGGCAATTTCCGCGATGGCAAAGCGCATCGTCGACGTGCTGGTGCCGGTCGCGCTCGACAAGGCCTATTCCTACCGGGTGCCGGCCGGCATGGAGGTCGAGGCCGGCGACATCGTCGCGGTGCCGCTCGGGCCACGCGAGGCGATGGGCGTCGTCTGGGGCGAGGGGACGGCCCGGCCCGGTCTCGACAACCGCATGAAGGACATCGCCGAGAAGCTGCCTTACCCGCCGCTCAAGGCGGAGCTGCGCCGCTTCATCGACTGGGTCGCCAATTACACGCTCGCCTCGCGCGGCATGGTGCTGCGCATGGCGCTGCGCATGGGCAACGACCTTGGCGCCGAGCGCGAGCGCATCGGCGTGCGTCTCGTTGGTGCGAAGCCCGATCGCATGACGTCGGCGCGCGCGCGCGTCATCGACACGCTCGCCGACGGCATGCTGCGCACCAAGGCCGACGCGGCGCGCGAGGCCGGCGTTTCCGCAAGCGTCATTGACGGACTTGTCGACGAAGGGACGCTCGAAGCGATCGCGATGCGCCCGCCCGCGGTTGCCGAGCCGCCCGATCCCGACTTCGCGCCGCAGGAGCTCACCGACGCGCAGCGCGCTGCCGCCGAAGCGCTGCGCGCCATGGTCGCCGGCCGCGCGTTTGCCGCCGCGCTCATCGACGGCGTCACGGGTTCCGGCAAGACCGATGTCTATTTCGAAGCGGTCGCCGACGTGATCCGCCAGGGACGGCAGGCGCTGATCCTGATGCCGGAGATCGCGCTGACGACGGCGTTCCTCGACCGCTTCGCCGAGCGTTTCGGCGTGCGGCCCGGCGAGTGGCACTCGCAGGTGCCGCCCCGCCGCCGCGCGCGGCTATGGGGCGCGGTCGCCGAAGGCGAGGCGCAGATCGTCGTCGGCGCACGCTCCGCGCTGTTTCTTCCGTTCGCCGATCTCGGCCTCATCGTCGTCGATGAGGAGCATGACGCCGTCTACAAGCAGGAGGACGGCGTGCACTACCACGCGCGCGACATGGCGGTGGTACGCGCGCGCGAGGTCGGCTGCCCGGTCGTTCTCTCCTCGGCGACGCCGTCCGTCGAGACGGAGGTGAATGCGCGGCGCGGCCGCTACAAGCGTCTTGCGCTGCCCGAGCGTTTCGGCGGCCAGCGCATGCCCTCGATCGAGCCGATCGACCTGCGCGCGGAGGGCCCGCCGCGCGGCCGTTTCATCGCGCCGCGCCTGGCGGAAGCGGTGAAGATCGCGCTGGAGCGCGAGGAGCAGGCGCTCCTCTTCCTCAATCGCCGCGGCTATGCGCCGCTGACCCTGTGCCGCAAATGCGGCTTCCGCCTGCAATGCCCGAACTGCGACGCCTGGCTCGTCGAGCATCGCTTCAAGCGGCAACTCGTCTGCCATCATTGCGGCTTCTCGACATCGCCGCCGTCGCAATGTCCGAAATGCGAGGCGACGGATTCGTTCGTGCCCTGCGGGCCCGGCGTCGAGCGGTTGGAGGAGGAGGCGCATGCGCTCTTTCCCGACGCGCGCGTGATGGTGCTCTCGAGCGACCTCATCGCCGGCATCGAGACGATGCGCGCGGAGCTTGCGAACATCGCGGAAGGCCGCGTCGACATCATCATCGGCACGCAGCTTGTCGCCAAAGGCCATCACTTCCCGCGCCTCAACCTCGTCGGCATCGTCGACGCCGATCTCGGTTTGAGCCAGGGCGATCCCCGCGCCGCCGAACGTGCGTTCCAGTTGCTGCATCAAGTCACAGGGCGCGCCGGACGCGAAGCGGGCCACGGACAGGGCTACCTGCAGACGCATCAGCCGGAGCATCCGGTGATGCGCGCGCTCATCAGCCAAGACCGCGAGGCTTTCTACGGCGCCGAGATCGAGGCGCGCGAGCGCCAGGGCTATCCGCCGTTCGGACGCCTCGCGAGCCTGATCGTCGCCGGCGGCGACAAGCACGCGACGCAGGCTTACGCGCGCACGCTCGCATCGCGCGCGCCGGCGGACGAGCGCGTGCGCGTGCTTGGCCCCGCGGAAGCGCCGCTCTCGGTCATTCGCGGGCGGCACCGTCTGCGGTTGCTCCTGAAATCGGCGCGCGGCTTCGACCTCTCCGCATACCTGCGCGAATGGCTTGCGGCCGCGCCGCGCGCCAAGGGTGGCATCACGCTCGAGGTCGACGTCGACCCGCAGAGCTTTTTGTGAGCGCCATCATTCCGGGGCGCGTGCGCAGCATGCGAGCCCGGAATCCATATGCCGCAGCGCTGGCGATGATCTGCAACACAGGGGTTATGGATTCCGGACTTGCGCTTCGCGCAATCCGGAATGACAAGCCTCTCAGCCTGTCATTCCGGGGCGCGGACGAAGTCCGCGAGCCCGGAATCCATAGCCCCGGTGCTGCGGCACATGGATTCCGGGTTCGCCGCTTCGCGGCGCCCCGGAATGACGGAGTGGATCGCAGCACCTTCCTGTTGATGCGACAATGGGCGCCTATGCCCATCATGTTGCGCCTGCGCAGTCCGTATGTTAGCAACCCTTCGATTTTGGCCGGGCCGGACCATGTTCCGGCTCGCCTTCAAGAAATTCCAATCATTCCAAGAGCTTGGGCGGCTCTCGCCGCCCCGGTGAATTCTTGGGAATAGGTCATCCAGGCACAGGGCGCAGACGACGTGGCAGGCCAAGACGCGATCGTTTCCGGAATGGCGGGTCGCTATGCGACCGCTTTGTTTGAGCTCGCGCGCGACGAAAAGGCCTTGGACGCCGTCAAGGCCGACCTCGACCGTTTCGATGCGCTGCTCGCTGAATCCAATGATCTCAAGCGCCTGGTGCGCAGCCCGGTGTTCTCGTCCGACGAGCAGCTCAAGGCGGTCACTGCCGTGCTCGCCAAGTCCGGCATCGGCGGCATCGCTGCGAATTTCGTGCGCCTCGCGGCGCAGAACCGGCGGCTCTTCGCCGTCTCGGATATGATCAAAGCGTTCCGCAAGCTCCTCGCGCGTCACCGCGGCGAGGTCTCGGCCGATGTCACCGTCGCCGAGAAGCTGTCGGACGCGCATCTCGGCGCTCTCAAGGACGCGCTTAAATCGATCACCGGCGGCAAGGACGTCGACCTCGACGTGAAGGTCGATCCGGCGATCATCGGCGGGCTCGTGGTCAAGCTCGGCTCCCGCATGGTCGACACGTCGCTCCGCACCAAGCTCAATGCAATCAAGTTCGCGATGAAAGAGGCCCGCTGATGGACATCCGCGCCGCCGAAATTTCGGCAATCCTGAAAGAACAGATCAAGAATTTCGGCCAGGAAGCCGAAGTCACGGAAGTCGGCCAGGTGCTGTCCGTCGGTGACGGTATCGCCCGCGTTTACGGCCTCGACAACGTCCAGGCCGGCGAGATGGTCGAGTTCGAGAACGGCACGCGCGGCATGGCGCTAAACCTCGAAATCGACAACGTCGGTATCGTGATTTTCGGCACCGACCGCGAGATCAAGGAAGGCCAGACCGTCAAGCGCACCCGCGCGATCGTGGACGTGCCGGTCGGCAAGGAGCTGCTCGGCCGCGTTGTCGATGCGCTCGGCAACCCGATCGACGGCAAGGGCCCGATCGCGGCGAAAGAGCGCAAGCGCGTCGACGTGAAGGCGCCGGGCATCATTCCGCGCAAGTCGGTGCATGAGCCGATGGCGACCGGCCTCAAGGCGATCGACTCGCTGATCCCGATCGGCCGCGGCCAGCGCGAGCTGATCATCGGCGACCGCCAGACCGGCAAGACCGCGATCGCCCTCGACACCATCCTCAACCAGAAGCCGCTCAACGTCGAAGGCGCGCCGGAGAGCCAGAAGCTCTACTGCGTCTACGTCGCCGTCGGTCAGAAGCGCTCGACCGTCGCCCAGTTCGTGAAGGTGCTCGAGGAGCAGGGCGCGCTCGAATATTCGATCGTCGTCGCCGCCACCGCCTCCGATCCGGCGCCGATGCAGTTCCTCGCGCCGTTCGCCGGCTGCACGATGGGCGAATACTTCCGCGACAACGGCATGCACGCCGTGATCATTTACGACGACCTGTCCAAGCAGGCCGTCGCCTACCGTCAGATGTCGCTCCTTCTGCGCCGCCCGCCGGGCCGCGAAGCCTATCCGGGCGACGTGTTCTATCTGCATTCGCGCCTGCTCGAGCGCGCGGCCAAGATGAACGACGACAACGGCAATGGCTCGCTCACTGCGCTGCCCGTCATCGAGACGCAGGCGAACGACGTGTCGGCCTACATTCCGACCAACGTGATTTCGATCACCGATGGCCAGATCTTCCTCGAGACCGACCTGTTCTATCAGGGCATCCGCCCGGCGGTGAACGTCGGCCTCTCGGTGTCGCGCGTGGGATCGTCGGCGCAGACCAAGGCGATGAAGAAGGTCGCCGGCCGCATCAAGGGCGAGCTCGCGCAATACCGCGAGATGGCCGCCTTCGCGCAGTTCGGTTCCGACCTCGACGCGACGACGCAGCGCCTGCTCAACCGTGGCGCGCGCCTCACCGAGCTCCTGAAGCAGCCGCAATTCTCGCCGCTGAAGATGGAAGAGCAGGTCGTCGTCATCTACTCCGGCGTCAACGGCTATCTCGATCCGCTGTCGATCGACCGCGTGCGCGCGTTCGAGCAGGGCGTGCTGGGCTTCGTGCGCGACAAGCACCCCGACATCCTCGAAGACATCCGCAAGACCGGCGACCTTTCGGACGCGACGGCGGCGAAGCTCAAGCAGGCGACCGACGACTTCGCCAAGTCGTTCGCGAAGTGATGACACCCGTCATGGCCGGGCATAGCCCGTCGAAGACGGGCGTGAACGCCCTTTCGTCCCGGCCATCCACGTCTTTGGCGTGGTGACAGAGAAGTAAGTCGTGGATGCCCGGCACAAGGCCGGGCATGACGGAAGAGAACGCAGAGATGGCTTCACTCAAAGACCTTCGCAATCGCATCGCCTCCACCAAGGCGACGCAGAAGATCACCAAGGCCATGCAGATGGTCGCGGCCTCGAAGCTGCGCCGCGCGCAAGCGTCCGCGCTTGCCGCCCGGCCTTACGCCGAGCAGATGGACAAGGTGCTGGGCAACATCGCCTCCGCCGTCGCCGGGATGGATTCTGCGCCGCTCCTCCTGCGCGGCACCGGCAAGGACGACGTGCATCTTCTGGTCGTCTGCACCGCCGAACGTGGTCTCTGCGGCGCCTTCAACTCGTCGATCGTGCGCCTCGCGCGCGAGCGCGCCAATGCGCTGATGGGGCAGGGCAAGCAGGTGAAGTTCTTCTGCGTCGGCCGCAAGGGCTACGACCAGCTGCGCCGCAACTACGGCAAGCAGATCGTCGAGCTCGTCGAGCTGCGCGGCGTGCGCAACATCGGCTTCGCCAATGCGCAGGACATCGCTGAGAAGATCACCAAGCGGTTCGAGGCCGGCGAATTCGACATCGCCTCGCTCTTCTTCTCGCAGTTCAAGTCGGTGATCGCGCAGATCCCGACCGCTCTGCAAATTATTCCGCCGGTCTTCGAGGCGCCGAAAAGCGCCAATGGTGGCGCGACCGCCGCTTACGAATACGAGCCAGAGGAGGACGAGATCCTTCCCGAGCTCCTTCCGCGCAATCTTGCGGTGCAGATCTTCCGCGCGCTGCTCGAGAACGCGGCATCCGAGCAGGGCGCGCGCATGTCGGCCATGGACAATGCGACGCGCAACGCCGGCGAGATGATCCGCAAGCAGACGACCACGTACAACCGCACCCGACAGGCGATGATCACGAAGGAACTGATCGAGATCATCTCCGGCGCCGAGGCGCTGTAAGGGAGAACGTCATGGCTTACACGACGAAGGCGACGACGAAGGGCGGCCGCAATGGGCGCGCCGTTCTCGACAATGGCGGCCTCGGCCTCGCCATGGCGCTGCCGAAGGAGATGGGCGGCAACGGCGACGGCCACAATCCCGAGCAGCTGTTCGCGCTCGGCTGGTCGTCGTGCTTCGGTCAGGCCGTGCTCGCGCTCGCCAAGAAGCATGGCCTCGACGGCCAGGCGGCCGAGGTCGGCTGCAACGTCACGATCGACAAGGACGAGACGAGCTTCGCGCTCAAGGCCGAGCTCACGCTGCGCATCCCCGGCGCCGACAAGGACAAGGTGAAGGCGCTGCTCGAGGACGCTCACAAGATTTGCCCCTATTCCAAGGCGACGCGGAACAACGTGCCCGTCACGCTGACCGTCGTCTGAAAAAGCTGACGTAAGGAGATCGGAATGGCCACCGCTACCAACCAGATCGGACGCATCACGCAGGTGATCGGCGCCGTTGTCGACGTGCAGTTTGAAGGGCATCTGCCGGCGATCCTGAACGCGCTCGAGACGAAGAACGGCGACAGCCGTCTGGTGCTGGAAGTCGCGCAGCATCTCGGCGAGTCCACCGTGCGCACGATCGCCATGGACACGTCCGAAGGCCTCGTGCGCGGCCAGGAAGTCACCGACACCGGCGCGCCGATCTCGGTGCCGGTCGGTGATGGCATGCTGGGGCGCATCATCAACGTCGTCGGCGATCCGGTCGACGAGGCGGGCCCGGTGAAGGCGGAAGGCAAGCGCGCCATCCATCAGCCCGCTCCGGAGTACACCGATCAGTCGACGGAAGCCGAGATTCTCGTCACCGGCATCAAGGTCATCGACCTGCTCGCGCCTTACGCCAAGGGCGGCAAGATCGGCCTGTTCGGCGGCGCCGGCGTCGGCAAGACGGTGCTCATTCAGGAACTGATCAACAACGTCGCCAAGGCGCACGGCGGCTACTCGGTGTTCGCCGGCGTCGGCGAGCGCACGCGCGAAGGCAACGACCTCTATCACGAGTTCATCGAGTCCGGCGTCAACAAGAAGGGCGGCGGCGAAGGCTCGAAATGCGCGCTGGTGTACGGCCAGATGAACGAACCGCCGGGCGCCCGCGCGCGCGTCGGCCTCACCGGCCTCACCGTCGCCGAGCATTTCCGCGACCAGGGCCAGGACGTGCTGTTCTTCGTCGACAACATCTTCCGCTTCACGCAAGCGGGCTCCGAAGTGTCGGCGCTTCTCGGCCGTATTCCTTCGGCGGTCGGTTATCAGCCGACGCTCGCGACCGACATGGGCGCGCTGCAGGAGCGCATCACCACCACGCAAAAGGGCTCGATCACGTCCGTGCAGGCGATCTACGTGCCGGCCGACGACTTGACCGACCCGGCGCCGGCGACGTCGTTCGCTCACCTTGACGCGACGACGGTGCTCTCGCGCGATATCGCCGCCAAGGGCATCTACCCGGCGGTCGACCCGCTCGACTCCACCTCGCGCATGCTCTCGCCGCTCGTCGTCGGCGAGGAGCATTATGCGGTCGCGCGCCAGGTGCAGCAGGTGCTGCAGCGCTATAAGGCGCTGCAAGACATCATCGCCATTCTCGGCATGGACGAGCTCTCGGAAGAGGACAAGCTCACGGTCGCGCGCGCGCGCAAGATCGAGCGCTTCCTCTCCCAGCCGTTCTTCGTCGCCGAAGTGTTCACCGGTTCGCCCGGCAAGCTCGTCGACCTCGCCGACACCATCAAGGGCTTCAAGGGCCTTGTGGACGGCAAGTACGACCACCTGCCGGAGGCTGCCTTCTACATGGTCGGCACCATCGAAGAGGCGGTCGAGAAGGGCAAGAAGCTTGCGGCCGAGGCTGCCTGACGGCAGCCTGGCGAATAGCGAATAGGGAGTAGCGAATAGAAGTAGTGAAGAGCGGCAGGCGATATCTATTCGCTATTCGCTACTCGCTACTCGCTAGATCACAATGGCCACCTTCCACTTTGATCTCGTGTCGCCCGAGAAGCTTCTGTTCTCCGGCGAGGTCGATCAGGTCGACGTTCCCGGCTCCGAAGGCGACTTCGGCGTTCTTGCCGGACACTCACCGCTCGTCGCCACGCTCAAGCCCGGCATCATCACGGTCTATGCCGGCAGCGACCGGCAGCGCATCGTCGTGTTCGGCGGCTTCGCGGAAGTCTCGCCGTCGGGGCTCACGATCCTCGCCGACAACGCGATGCCGGTGAGCGAACTCGATGCCGCCATCATCGCCGCCGAGATCAAGGACGTCGAGGAAGATATCGCCGACACCGCGGACGCCGCGCTGCGCGACAAGTATCAGCGCAAGGTCGACCAGCTGCGCGCCGTCCAGGCGGCCGCCTTGGGTGCGAGCGCGGGACATTGAGGATCATCAGTCGCGCGCCTGTAAAATTGCGACGTCATGCGCGGGCTTGACCCGCGCATCCATCATTCAAAAGAACTTTATGCGAAGAGCGATGGATTGCCGGGTCAAGCCCGGCAATGACGAATGAGGAGTGGCAACGGGACTGCCTACCCCGCAAACCGCGCGAACTCCTTGGCCACCCACTCGTAGACCGCGCGGCGGAACGGCACGACCAGGTCCGGCGTGCGGCTCAACCTCTCCCAGCGCCATTCGCCGAATTCCGGATCGCCGCCGTCGGCGGAGCGTTCGACGCTGATATCGATTTCACTGTCTTCGCCGCGGAAGCGGAAGGCGAACCATTTCTGCCGCTGCCCGCGAAAGACGGAGAGCCGGTGCGGCGGGCCGTCGTAGGGCGGATAGTCGTAAGCCATCCAGCCCTCCGTCTCGCCGAGATAGTCGACGCTCGTCACCGCCGTTTCTTCGTAGAGCTCGCGCAGCGCCGCCGGCCGCGGGTCCTCATTCGGGTCGATGCCCCCCTGCGGCATCTGCCATTCATGGCCGGGATAGATCACCTCCGGCCCGTCGTCGCGCAGGCGCTTCGCGATCAGCACGCGGCCTTGCGCGTTGAAGAGCGCAATGCCGGCATTGGCGCGATAGGGCAGGGTGGAAACGTCGCGGGTCACAGCGCAGGTCCGATCGTCATGGGTGTTCGTCGAGATAAAGCGCGAGATGCACGTCGTCGTATTCGCGCCCATCCAATCGCATGGCGCGCCGCTCCGATCCATAGACCGTGAAGCCGAGATTTTCGTAGAGCGTGCGGGCCGCGGCGTTCTCGGCCCCGGCGGTGAGCTGCAGGATCGCGACGTGCTGGCGCGCATGCGCGATGGCGGCCTGCATCAGGGCCTTGGCGACGCCGCGGCCGCGCAGATGCGGCTGCACATAGACGCCCCAGATCGCGCCTTTGTGGCGCTCCTTGAGGCGTCGACGCACAGAGAAGCCGGTACTCCCGGCCAACGCATCATCCGCGAAGGCGCCGAAGATGACGTCGGCGCTCTCCGGCGGCGGAATGTGTGCCGCAAAGGCGGCGAGATCATCCTTCGCCGCCTCTTCGTAGCTCATGAGAAATGCGCGCGGGCTTTTCTGCAGCGCCTCGAGGCGGAGCGCTCGCCACGCCGCCGCGTCTTCCACGCGCAGCGGCCGGATGGTGATGGCGTTTTCGACTGAGGCTGACGCTGCCATTGTTGATCCGGAGGTCGGGTTCGGGTTCTGCATTGCAACGACACGGGCGGAACTCCCTCTCCCATAGGGAGAGGGTTGGGGTGAGGGGTTATGGACTATCGAGAGGACTGAGCCCCCTCACCCGCCGCGCTGCGCGCGTCGACCTCTCCCCGCCGGGGAGAGGTGAAGCGAGAGGTTGCGGCATTTCAACGATCTCGACGTCATTGGCGGGCTTGACCCGGTAATTCCATCCTTCACTGGCTTCGCGAACGCGCACACAATCCGCTCATAGACCTTGCGCCTTATTGACTCGGGATACGCCGCAAACTGATCGTAACGGATATGCTTGCGCGCTTGCAGATGAAGGTCCGCTCCGTGAATGCCAATCGAGAGACACTGATGCTCCCCATTTTTCATATGGTGCCCACTGCTCCCACACCCGTTGCGCCGTTTAGTCATGCGGTTGAAATCGATGGCTGGATCATCGTGACCGGCCAAATGCCGACGGACCCGCTCGACGACAGCGCAGCCCTGCCGAACGGCGTCGAAGCCCAGACGCGACGAGTCATGGATAATTTGATCATCGTTTTGAATGGGCTCGGACTAGGGCTTGAACATGTGATTGGCGTGCGCGCCTATCTGACGGAATTCAAAAAGGACTATGCGGCGTTTAACAGCGCCTATGCGAGCTATTTCCCGAAAGACCGGCGACCAGCGCGAACTTGTATTGGCGTCACGGGCCTCGCGCGGGATGCTTGCGTTGAGATCGACATGGTCGTGAGGCGGCCATCGCACTAGCGCTCGAACAGCGCGACGAGGCCTCTGTTTTGATCGTCATTGCCGGGCTTGTCCCGGCAATCCACCTTCTTTTGAAAATTGATGGATGCCCGGGTCAATCCCCGGATCAAGTCCGGGGACGGGCATGACGCGGAGTGACCTTCACACCAGCCTCGAAAACTCTTTCACCACGCGCTCATAGACCTTGCGCTTGAACGGCACGACGAGATCGGGAAGCTTCTCGATCTTCTCCCAGCGCCATTCGGTGAATTCCGGCTTGTGCTTTCCGCCGGCCGGGCGCGCGACGTCGATCTCGTGCTCGTCGCCGGTGAAGCGCAGCGCGAACCATTTCTGCGTCTGTCCGCGATATTTGCCGCTCCAGGCCTGGAGCAGGATGTCGCGCGGAATGTCGTAGGAGAGCCAATCGTCGATCGCGCCAAGGCGCTCGACGGAGCGGATATTCGTCTCCTCGTAGAGCTCGCGCAGCGCGCACTCATAGGGATCTTCGCCGGGGTCGAGTCCGCCCTGCGGCATCTGCCATTCATGCGTGAGATCGACGTGCTCCGGCCCGCCGAGCCGGCGGCCGATGAACACGTCGCCTTTGGCGTTGAGGACGGTGAGGCCGACGCAGCGGCGGTAAGGGAGGTCTTCGAAGCGGGTCATTGAGGGGAGCGAATAGCGAATAGGGAGTAGCGAATAGTAAGATACATATTGACGTCACGCCTCACCACTCGCCACCTTTCTATTCGCTATTCGCTATTCGCTATTCGCTAGCTCGACTTCGCCTTGTTCGCGATCGCGCTGATCGGGACGAGCGTGATGCCGCGCCCAGAGAGCGCCTTCGTCCAGTTGGCGATGCGTTCGATCGAGAGCGGCAGCGCGCTGGCGTAGCCGACGGCGAAGCCGCGCTCGCGCGCCGCCGCCTCGAGCTTGGCGAGCGCGCCTTCGATTTCGGCGGCGGTTGGCGTCGCGTCGATAACGATATCGGCGCGCGCGTAGGGCACGTTGGTCGCCCCCGCAATCGGCGCGGTCACGCTGCGGGGCGCGGCGCCGTCGTCGAAGAAAATGAGGCCGCGCTTGCCGCTCTCGCGGATCACCGGCCCGACACTCGCGTCGTGGCCGACAAAGCGTGCGCCCATGTAATTGGCGATGCCGACATAGCCGCCGAAGCGGCTCATGAACCAGTGCAGCCGGTTGGCGTTCTGCTCGGCCGGCAGCGTGGTGAGCAGCGTCTGTGGGCCGGGGTCGTTGTCGGGATAGTCGAACGGCTCCATCGGCACCTGGAGAAGCACCTCGTGGCCCTCGCCGCGGGCGCGCGCCACCCAGCGGTCGAGGTCGGCGCCATACGGTGTCACCGCGAGCGTCACCGGACCGGGCAGTTTCGCCAGCGCCTCGGTGAGCATTGTCGTGCTGATGCCGAGCCGCCCGACGACGAGTGCGACGCGTGCGCCGCTGCTGGCCGCGGCGGGCTGGGCATAGGCGTCCGCCGGCCGTGCGCCGTTCGCGGCGACCTTCGGGATCTTTCCTTGCGGCGTCTCTTCGAGCAGCGCCGGATCGATGGCAGCGGATTTTGATTCTGCCGTCTTCGCGGGCGCGGGCGGCGTGGCCTTGGCGTCGGGTGCGGGCGTAACGCTCACGCTCTTTGCCGCGGGCGCCGCGTCCGGCGCCGTGACGACGCCGGGGCGCGGCGTGCCGCCGACGATCACCTGCTCGCGCTTGCCGGTCGAGCCGTCGATGATGGTGACGGTCTGCGCGCCGGGCGGTAGCGCGGGAGCCGCCGGCGCGGGCGCGGCGGCCGGTTGCGCCGCGACCTTGACCCCGGCCGCGCTCTCTTTCTTCGGCGCCTGCGCGGAGACGACGACGACCGGCTCGCCGCCCAGCGGATTGTCGGCGACGAGCGTCCAGGCGACGCTGCCGACGATGACGGCGCCGGCCGCGATCGCGATCGTATTGGCAATGAGCTTCGGCACGACGCTGCGCCGCGCGCGCTTGCGCTCTTGCCCGAGCGGCTTGCTGAGCTCGTCGGTCACGGCGTTGCGGCCCCTCGAATCATCGCGCGGATTCTATCACGGCGAGCAATGGAGCAGGTTGATCCCTCCCCGCAGGGGAGGGTGGCTCCGAGCGAGCGGAGCGAGTGAGGAGACGGGTGGGGAGTCTTCTCGGCGCAGTCTGTCCCCACCCGGCCGGCGCTCCGCGCCGTCCACCCTCCCCTGCGGGGAGGGATGGGGCGCGCTGCAGCGTACAAAGGCCTGCCCTCCAGAATCGAAACGGGGCGGCTTGGCGCCGCCCCGCTTTGCTTCCCTGAAGTGTCGGACTAGTTCGGCACGCCCGTCTTCGGCGGAGCTGTGATCGAGGAGTTGACCTTAACCCCGCGCATCAGGTCAAGGGCCGTATGCAGCGCCTTGTCGTCCTTGGTGTCCGGCGGGACGTAGGATTGCGAGCCGGTCGCCTCCTGGCCTTCGGCCTTGAGGTGGCCGCGCAGCGAGGCTTCGCCCTTGGTGTCGGTGCGCGCCTTGAGCTCATCCGGCACGTCCTGCAGCACCTCGACATCCGGCACGATGCCCTTGGCCTGGATCGAGCGGCCGGCGGGCGTGAAGTAGCGCGCCGTGGTGAGCCGCAGCGCGCCATTGCCGGCGCCGAGCGGGATGATGGTCTGCACCGAGCCCTTGCCGAAAGAGCGCGTGCCGATGATGGTCGCGCGCTTGTGGTCCTGCAGCGCGCCGGCGACGATCTCGGAAGCCGAGGCCGAGCCGCCGTTGATCAGCACCATGATCTGCTTGCCCTTGGCCATGTCGCCGGGGCGGGCATTGAAGCGCTGCGTCTCTTCGGCGTTGCGGCCGCGGGTCGAGACGATCTCGCCCTTTTCGAGGAACGCATCGGACACGGCGATCGCCTGGTCGAGCAGGCCGCCCGGGTTGTTGCGCAGGTCGATGATGTAGCCCTTGAGCTTGTCGCCCTGGAGCTGATTGCCGATGTCGCTGATCGCCTTCTTCAGGTTCTCGTTGGTCTGCTCGTTGAACTGCGTGATGCGGATATAGCCGACATCGTCGCCCTCGACGCGCGAGCGCACCGAGCGCACGCGGATGACGTCGCGCGTGATCGACACCTCGACCGGCTTGTCGACGCCCTTGCGCATGATCTTGAGCTTGATCTTGGTGTTCACCGGGCCGCGCATCTTCTCGACAGCCTGGTTGAGCGTGAGCCCCTGCACCGGATCGTCGTCGAGATGGGTGATGATGTCGTTCGCCATCACGCCGGCTTTCGCGGCGGGCGTATCGTCGATCGGCGCGACGACCTTCACGAGGCCGTCCTCCATCGTCACCTCGATGCCGAGGCCGCCGAACTCGCCGCGCGTCTGCACCTGCATGTCGCGGAAGCTCTTGGAGTCCATGTAGCTCGAATGCGGATCAAGCCCGGAGAGCATGCCGTTGATGGCGGATTCGACGAGCTTGCTGTCGTCCGGCTTCTCGACGTAGTCGGCGCGCACGCGCTCGAAGACATCGCCGAACAGATTGAGCTGACGGTAGGTGTCGGATGGCGCCGCTTTGGCGATCGACCCGAAGGTCACGCGCGGCTGCGTGACGAAGATCGTGGCGGCCACGCCCGCCGCTGCGCCGAGGAGAACCAGGTAAGTCTTGCGCATTATCCGCGAACCTTCTCGCTTTCGGTTACCGACCACCAGGGGCCGGGATCGACGGGCGTGCCGTCCTTACGAAATTCGACATAGAGCGTTGCTTGCCCGGATTGGGCTCCGGCGGCCGTGCCATGCTGCATGCCGCCCCCCATCGCAGCCACCGGCTCGCCAGTCAGCACAAACTGTCCAAGATCGACTGAGATTCGTTCCATTCCCGCCAGCAACACATGATACCCGCCGCCCGCATTGAGGATCAAGAGTTGGCCATAGGAGCGAAACGGTCCTGCATAAACGACCCATCCATCGCACGGCGCGGTCACCGGGGTGCCGGGCCGGGTATTGATCGAGACGCCCTTCACGCTGCCGCCGGCGGCATCAGGTGCGCCGAAGTCGCGAACGCGCACCCCATGGACCGGCAGCGGTAACGTGCCTTTGGTCGCGGCGAAAGCGATCGCCGGACCGAGCCGGGCATCGCGCACAACAGCGGCATTATTGGGGCCGCCGGATGGCGTTTCATCTTTCTGCTGCAGGGCGGATTTGATCGCTTTCTGGGCATTCTGGTCGAGTTTGGCGATGAGATCCTTCAGATTGCCCGCCTGACGCGCGAGTGTCGCGGCCCGCGCCTTCTCGTCGGCCAATTCCTTCTCGATTTCGACCTGCCGCTTCTGGCGCGCCTCGACGAGGGCACTCATGCGCGTTTTCTCGTCGGAGAGACTCGCGAGATCGTGATTGAGCTTTTCGCGCTGCTCGTCGGTCTGGCGGCGGACCGCCACGAGCTCGGTGAGGTCGGCGACGAGCGCGTCCGCCTCGAGTCGCATTTCCGGCAGCACCGCGCCGAGCATGATGGCGCTGCGCACTGCCTGCAACGCATCCTCCGGCCGCACGAGCAGGGCCGGTGGCGGGCGATGGCCGATGCGCTGGAGCGCGGCGAGGAGTTCGGCGATGACGGCGCGGCGCGCGGCGAGCGTCTTGCGGATGCCGTCGGCGTTCTGATCGAGCGATTTGATCTTGCTCTCGGTGTCGCCGACGCGTGTCTCGATCTCGCGCAGCCGCGTCGCGGTGTCGATGAGAGCCTGGGCGAGCTTGCGCCGGTCCTCGCCGATGGCGTCGATCTCGGCGGCAAGCTTCGCCTGAATCTCCGCCGCGCGCTTCTGGTCGGCGCGCACGCGAGCGAGTTCCTGCTCGCGCGCGGCGCGCTCGTCGCGCTTCGGCGGCCCCGGCTCGACCGGCTGCGTCTCCGCCGCGTCGGGTGTGATTTTCAAGGGCGGCTCGGCCCGGGCCGTGAGGCTCAGGAACAAGAGCGCACCAACGCCGCAAGCGCAGGCAACAAGGGGCGACCGGCGCCAGGCTTGGTACGCATACAAGGCCATGCCCCACTATTCACCGCGATGGTTAAGGCGGGCTAAATCGGGGGCAGCCACGTCCCTGCCTATCCGCGGCGTCATTGCCGGGCTTGACCCGGCAATCCATCCTTTTTCGAAAGACGATGGATGCCCGGGTCAAGCCCGGGCATGACGGCGGTGGGTGACGCGGGCGTCCTCGACAACCCCCCTTCGGAAGAATGAGGAAGCCTCACTCCCGATGATACGGATGCCCCGCGAGCACGGTGCCGACGCGGTAGAGCTGCTCCAGGATCATGATGCGCACGAGCTGATGCGGCCAGGTGAGGCCGCCGAAGGCGAGGACGATATCCGCCTTTTCGTGCAGCGTCGCTGCAAGGCCGTCGGCGCCGCCGATCACGAACACGCAGGCATTGCGCCCGCCATCGCGCCAGGAGCGCAGCGCGTCGACGAGGTCGCCGGTCTTGAGCGCACGGCCGCGCTCCTCCAGCAGCACCACAGCGGCGCCTTCGGGAATGAGCGTCGCGAGCGCGATCGATTCCTCGATCTTGCGGCGCTCGATGTCGCGGTTCCTGCTTTCGGTGATCTCGACGACCTCGACGCGCAGCCCGATGCTGCGGGCGAGCTTCTCGAGCCGCTCGCGGTAGCGCTCCGCGAGCTCGCGTTCCGGGCCGCGCTTGAGCTTGCCGACCGCGGCAACCACGAGGCGCATCGCTTTCCTCCGCGCATGCCGCGCCGGGCGTGCGCCAGCCAGTCATTCCCGGAACGGCGACGTCAGCTGACGCGCCGCTCAGCTCCGCGTTCATGCGCGAGGTGCGTCGACCACATCTTCTCGAGATTGTAGAAGGCGCGGACTTCGGGCCGGAAGACGTGCACGATCACGTCGCCGGCGTCGATGAGCACCCAGTCGCATTGCGGCATGCCTTCGACGCGCACGCCGCGCAGTCCCGCCTCGCTCAGCATCTTGACGAGACGATCGGCGATCGCGCCGACTTGGCGGTTCGACCTGCCGGAGGTCACCACCATGTAGTCGCCGATGCTCGTCTTGCCTTGGAGGTCGATTGTGGTCGTGTCCTCGGCTTTCGCGTCGTCGAGTTCCGCGAGGACCAGTTGAAGGGTTTCCGCCGCGTCGAGGCGTGGCTTGGACACCCGTTCAGGCCGCGCTGAGGGGGCCTGAGAAAGCACTGTCGGAGACAGAGGGCCTTTTCCTTTCGATGACCAGCGCCATGGCTGATTCGCACCATGACCCCTCAAAGATAGGCACGGGGTATGGGCTCTTTCAACGGGCGGGATGCGAAACATTTGCGACGTTGGCGCCGCGCAACAGCGTGGAGGAGAGGGGCATCTTCAACCCGTGCAGAAAGCACCAGGCCGGCGGCGCAAGCCCGGGCAAGCGCCGGGCGGCGGATTCGGGCACGCGGGCGCGGGCGAAAGCCTGGGCCGCGGGCGAGGCGAGCGTGTTGCCGGAGAGGCCGCCGCGGTCGATGACGGCGACCGGCACGAGATCGAGGATATGCCGCCACGCCTTCCAGCGATGGAAATCGCGGAGGCCATCGGCGCCCATCAGCCAGACGAAGCGCACCTGCGGGCAGCGGCGGGTAAGGAAGGCGAGGGTATCGACCGTATAGCGGGTGCCGATCTGCGCCTCGATATCGGTGACGTCGATGCGCGGATGCCGGGCAAAGTCCCGTGCCGCCGCAAGGCGTTTGGCAATTGGCGGCAGGCCGTTCGCGTCCTTCAGCGGGTTGCCGGGCGTGACGAGCCACCACACCCGGTCGAGGCCGAGCCGCTTCATCGCGAACAGGCTCACCGCCCGATGCGCCCCATGCGGCGGATTGAAGCTGCCCCCGAGCAGGCCGATGCGCAGGCCGGGCGCGGTGGGGGGGAGGGTGATGCCTGGCATGGCGGGAGACTTCACCCTCTCCGCTCTCGGTTGTCATGCCCGCGAAAGCGGGCATCCAGTACGCCGTGCCCTTTCGAGAAGGCACGGATTACTGGGTCCCCGCCTTCGCGGGGACGACACGCTGAGAGTGGCGAGAGCGTGGAGCACGCCTTCACGGCCGCGTCTGCCCCGCGCCGCGGATGCGGTACTTGAAGCTCGTGAGCTGCTCGACGCCGACGGGCCCGCGCGCGTGCATGCGGCCGGTCGCGATGCCGATCTCGCCGCCGAAGCCGAACTCGCCGCCGTCGGCGAATTGCGTCGAGGCGTTGTGCAGAACGATCGCGGAATCGACTTGCGCCATGAACTTCTCGGCCGCCGCCTGGTCGGCCGTGACGATCGCGTCGGTGTGATGCGAACCATACCGCTCGATATGCGCGATGGCGCCCTCGACCCCGTCGACCACTTTCGCGGCGATGATCGCGTCGAGATATTCCGCCGGCCAGTCGCTCTCGCTCGCGGCTTTCACGCGCGCATCCGCGGCCTGCACTGCGGCGTCGCCGCGCACCTCGCAACCGGCGTCGAGCAGTGCGGTGACGAGCGGCGCAAGATGCGTCGCCTCCGCCGCGCGATCGACGAGCAGCGTCTCCGCCGCGCCGCAGACGCCGGTGCGCCGCAGCTTCGCGTTGAGGACGATATCGCGCGCCATCGCAAGATCCGCGGTCTTGTCGACATAGACGTGACATACGCCTTCGAGATGCGCGAAGACGGGCACGCGTGCGTCGCTCTGCACGCGCGCGACGAGGCTCTTGCCGCCGCGCGGCACGATCACGTCGATCGCGCCGTCGAGCCCCGCGAGCATCAGGCCGACGGCGGCGCGCTCGCGCGTCGGCACAAGTTGGATCGCATCCGGCGGTAATTCTGCGTCGCGAAGCCCGGCGACAAGCGCCGCATGGATCGCGCGCGAGGACTGGAAGCTGTCGGAGCCGCCGCGCAGGATTACCGCATTGCCGGCTTTCAGGCACAGCGCGCCGGCGTCGGCGGTCACGTTCGGGCGGCTCTCATAGATCACGCCGACGACGCCGAGCGGCGTACGCACGCGCTCGATCGTCATGCCGTTCGGCCGCGTCCAGCGTTCCGTCACCGCGCCGATGGGATCGGGGAGCGCGGCGACGGCTTCGAGCCCCGCCGCCATCGCTTCGATGCGTTTCTCATCGAGCGTCAGGCGATCCATGAAGGCGGATGTCGCGCCGCTGGCCTTTGCCGCCGCCACGTCGCCCGCATTGGCCGCGAGAAGATCGGCACGCGCCGCACGCAAGGCCGCCGCCATCGCCGTAAGCGCCGCGGTTTTCTGCGCCGCCGGCGCCAAGGCGAGCGCGCGCGCCGCCGCCCGCGCCCGCTGCCCGATGTCGTGCATCGTGGCGGCGAGGTCGTCGGGTCGCTCGATGGTCTTCAGCGGCGCAGTCATGGGGGCTGCATATACCATGCAGGTCGGCGCCCTGCGAGACCATGCGCCACATGACAATCCGCGCGCGGCGGGCTATCTCCGGGCGATGGATGAGAAACGCCAACTGCCCGCCGGGCTCCGGCTCGCGCTCGATCTCGGGCCGCTGCTGATCTTCTTCGTCGCCAATGCGCGCTTCGGCATCTTTGCGGCGACGGCGACCTTCATGGTCGCCATGCTGATCGCGCTCGTCGTCTCCTATGTGATGATCCGCCGGCTGCCCCTGATGACGATCGTCACCGCGATCGTTGTCGCGGTGTTCGGCACGCTCACCCTCGCCCTCCACGACGAGACCTTCATCAAGCTCAAGCCGACGATCATCTATGTGCTGTTTGGCGGCATCCTGCTCGGCGGCCTTGCCTTCGGCCGGTCACTGCTGGCGATGGTGTTCGATTCCGTCTTCGATCTCGACGAAGCGGGCTGGCGCAAGCTCACGCTGCGCTGGGCGCTGTTCTTCCTCTTTCTCGCCGTGCTCAACGAGATCGTCTGGCGCACGCAGCCGACCGACACGTGGGTGACGTTCAAGGTCTTCGGCGTCGTGCCGCTCACGTTCCTCTTCGCGATGCTGCAATACCCATTGCTCACGCGTCACGGGCGCGAGAAGCCTCAGATCGAATCGCGGCACAAGGGATAACGGCGGCACATCCGCTCTATGCCTGCGGCGTCCGTTCGTCGCGTTCGGCGTCCGGCTCCAGCAGCTGTTCGATGCTTTTCATCGCCGCCGTGAGGCGTTGCCGTTCCTCGGCTGAGAGGGCGGCGAGAATGGCGCCGATCTCCTCTTTGGATTGCAGGTTGATGTCCTCATAGGCCTTGCGGCCGGCGCGGGTCAGCGTCAGCAGGTTCTGCCGGCTGTCGTTGCCGGACGGATGCTTGGTGACGAGACCGCGCTGAGCGAAGCTGCGCAAGATGCGGCTGATGTATCCGAGATCGACGCCGAGTTCCCGCGCGAGCACCGTTGCCGTCAGCTGATCGCGCTGTCCCAGTTCCCAAAGCACACGTCCTTCGGTCAACGAGAAGGCGCTCATCAGAAGCTTCTCTTCGAGGACGCCGATCCGGCGCGTGTAGAAGCGCGTGAAGTGCCGCACGCGTGCGATCTGCCGCTCAAGGTCGTCACTGGTGCGCTTCTTCACGACTCAAGCTCCGCGCCAAGGATGAGAAATGCTTGACAAAAGCAAGCATCTCTCCCAGTCTGTTCGGTAAGCATCGCGATGGAACACGTCCGCTCCCGAGAGAAAGCCATGATTGCACGCCTGTGGAGAGGTTGGGCCCGCAACGCCGCCGATGGCGACGAATACGTCAGGTTTCTTCGCGAGTCATTTCTTCCGAGCGCCGCCGACCTTCCCGGCTTCAATGGCGCCAGCGTCATGCGGCGGCGATTGGAGGGCGGCGACACCGAATTTTTGACGATGACGCGCTTCGCCTCGCTGAACGCGGTGAAGTCTTTTGCCGGCGAAAACTACGAAGAAGCGAACGTCGCGCAGAGAGCCCGTGAATTGCTGTCTCATTTCGAGCCGCGCTGCGTGCATTACGAGATCGCGCTCTCCGACGACGACCTTCGCGGGCATCGGTAACGATGTCGCGGTCGTTCTATCACGAGCATCCCGAGGCCTTGAGCCTCGAAACGGACGTGCTCGATGCGCGTCCCGGCCGGGTTCTGCTCGCCCAGTCGCCATTTTTCCCGGGCGGCGGCGGACAGTTGCCGGATCGTGGCCGATTGCGTTGGGCGACGGGGGAGGCCGAGATTGCAGGCTTCGAGTCGAACGGCGGAAAAATCTGGACCGTTCTGAAAGAGCAGGCCGAGATCAGCGGCCGGGTGCAGGCCGATGTCGACCCGGCGTTCCGGCAGATGATGCGGGAGCTTCATACCGGCACGCATCTGCTCAACGCCTTCGTGTACCGCGCTTTCGACGGCGCGCTCGTGACCGGTGTGCAGATGAACGAAGACGGTACGGCGCGCATGGATTTCGACCTGCCGGATGTCGATAACGACCGGCTGCGGACATTGGACGGTCCGATCAATGAGGCGATCCGCCAGGACCTCTTGGTGACGGATTCGTACATCCCGCTCGATGACGCCTATGACGAGCATGGGTTGATCCGCACCCGTTCGGTCGCGCCGCCGCCGACGCCCGACGGCAAAATTCGCATCGTCGAGATCGCCGGGCTCGATCGCCAAGCCTGCGGCGGAACGCACCTTGCCTCGACCGGCCGCTCGCGTCGGGTAAAGGTTCTGAAGATCGACAATAAAGGCCGCCACAACCGGCGCGTCAAAATCGGGCTGGTCGGCGCTGCGGCTTGATCAGTTCGCGTGCGTGTGACGCCCGTGCCCTTCAGCGGCGCGGAGCCGCGAGCTGATCGAGCGGAGCTGAGAGGTGGATCATCAGGCCTTCCTCGCGCCATTCGCGGGAAAGGCTTCCGCCGAGCTGAGCCATGGTCCCGCGCGCGAGCAGGCTGCCGAAGCCTTCGCTTTTCGATTCGCCATCGAGCGTCGGCCCGCCCCGCTCGGTCCAGGTGAGCGCGAGCTTGCCGCCGGTGGCGGTCCATTGCACCTGCACGCTTCCCGACTGGGAGGAGAAGGCGCCGTATTTGCTCGCGTTGGTCGCTAATTCGTGGAGCAGGAGCGCGACGCTTGTCACCGCGGGCCCGCTGATCGGCACGTCCGGCCCGCTGATGTCGATATGCATGTGCTCCTCCCTGCCGTTGGCAAACGGCGAGAGGATGGTGTCAAGGAGCGCACGCAGCGTCGTCGCGGTGTCGGCTTTCGGCCTGCCGTTGCTAAGATCGGGCAGCGTGAGCTGATGCGCGAGCGCAAGCGCCCGCAATCTCTCCTGCAGGACCTGCACCAGATCATCCGGCGTCGTGCGCGTGCGTGCGCTCAATGAGACGATGCTGCTCGCGACCGTGAACAGGTTCTTGACGCGATGGTCCATCTCGCGAAGCAGCAGGTTTTTCTGCTTCTCGGCCTGCCGCCGCTCGGTGATGTCGCGCGCGATCTTGGAGGCGCCGATGACCTCGCCTTTGCCGTTGCGGATCGGCGAGATGGTCAGCGAGACGTCGACCGGGCTGCCGTCCTTGCGCCGGCGGATCGTCTCGAAATGCTCGATGCGCTCGCCGCGCAGAATGCGCCTCAGAATGAGCGTTTCCTCATCGAGGCGGTCCTCCGGAATGAGGATTGTCACCGGCTTGCCGATCGCTTCATCCGCTTTGAAGCCGAAGAGCCGCTCGGCGCTGCGGTTCCAGCTGGTGATGACGCCGCTGCGATCCTTGGTCACGATCGCATCGAGCGAGGATTCGATGGCCGAGGCGAGCCGCAGCGCGGTCTCTTCGCCACGCTTGTGGTGGGAGAGGTCGACGAGCGTGTTGAGAGCGCCGATGAATTCGCCGTTCTCGTCCCATAAGGGAACCGGATATGGCGCGAACGGGACCCGCGTGCCGTCGGGTCGCTCGGCGATCGCCTCCATCCCGCTGTTTGGCTTCCGCTCCCGCAGCGCCACGGCCATCGGACATTGGTCATGCGGCAGCGGCGTGCCGTCCGGCCAATAGAGCTTCCAGGAGCCGCAGAATTCGCTTTTGCCAATCTCGGGGCGGACGCCCCAAAGCGCGACCGCCGCCTCGTTGTAGAAGATGATCCGCCCTTCGGGGTCGGTCATATACACCGCAACGGGAAGGGCCTGGAGCACGTCGTGCCAGCGTCGGTCTGGCGCAGCGAGGCCCGCATCGTTGTCCCGCACCCGTTCCGATGCGATGACCGCCGCTAACCCCTCGGAAATGCCGTGCATGCATACCCCTCGGACAGACGTGCCGGTTTTGTTCCGGCTCCCTTTCGGAAAAGCGGACCGTAGGCAAGAACGCGCCACGACGCATCGGGTTCATTGATCTTCCCGGCGCAGCGGTGCGGTTCGCGGCGCGCAGCCAGGATCGTGCTGTCGCGATGCCTGCGGAACCGTCTCTCGCCGCCGCTCGTTTTGGTGCCATTACAAAGAGCTGGAGGACGTTCGATTGTGCGCGTCGTCGGCATCGATCACATCGTCATCCGCGTGAGCGACTTCGCGAAGTCGAAAGCGTTCTACGGCAAGCTGCTCCCGTTTCTCGGCTTCAAGGTGCTCGACGAATACGAGGACGCGATCGGCTGGACCAACGGCAAGACCCGCTTCTGGATCGGCCAGTCGCCGCGCGGCCGCAATCACACGCATCGCATCGGTGACGTCGGCTTTCATCACTATGCGTTCGAGCTGCGCAGCCGCAAGGATGTCGATGAACTGGGTGCGTTCGCCGAGGAAATCGGCGCCAAGATCGCCGATCCGCCGGGCGAATATTACGACGACTACTATGCCGTGTTCTTCCTCGACCCCGACGGCCTCAAGCTCGAGGGCATGAAATACGGCGAGGCGAAAGCCAAGGCCGCGCGCAGGCGCAAGGCGAAGCGATGAGAGGCGAAAAAAGGCCCTTTAATCCGTCATCCTGAGGTGCGAGGCGCGCAGCGCCGAGCCTCGAAGGACGACGGCCCGGCCCCGGCCGTACATCCTTCGAGGCTCGCTTCGCGAGCGCCTCAGGATGACGGGTCGAAGTAGCGGTCCGACTACCGATACAGCCCGTAGTCGCTCCACTTCGCTTCCGGGATCGCATCGCCGACATTGTAGTCGAACGAGATGACCTTCATGCGGTCCGGCGAGGTGCTGCAGGTGAACGAGAACTGATACCACTTGCCGCGGCTGCGGAACGCGCCGCCCTTGCCTTTGATGGTGTTGTTGCTCACCGCGGGACTCGATACGGCGTCGACCACCGCGCGGTCGGGGCGGAAATCCTTCGAGCTGCGGCCGATCGCCTCCATCGCCTTGAGGTCGCAGACCTGCGTCAGCCGTGACGACGGGTCGAGTTTCTTGAGCGCGCTTTCAACGCGCGATCCGCCGGCCGAAGCGTTGGCGGGGGCCAGCAGCACGAAAATAGTGGCGGGCGCAGCGCAAACACCGGCGCACGCAGCGGCAAATAGCTTCACGTCGTTTCTCTCCGTCACGGGATTTGCGCGCAGCCGCGCAAGGATCACCAGGCGGCGCCGGCAGCGCCGCTGCTCCGCAGCCGCCAAAATGACTTATTCGGCGAGGGGATTTCAACCAGATTGTTTGAAATTCCTTTTCGGCAGCACGCGCGCGGCGGCCTGAGCGCTGCGCGACACGCCGGACAAAACGCAAACACGTGACGACAAAAAAAGAGGCTCCGGAAATCCGGAGCCTCCCGACCGCGCGATACGCCTGTCACTCGCGCGTGTGCGTCGCCTAGTCGATCACTTCGACGACGCGCCGCGTGCGCGGCTCGACGAGAACCGGGACATCATTGACGACGGTGTAGCGATATTCGGTGACGCCGTATTCCGGCGGAACTTCGTAATAGGTCACGCCGCGTCGCGGCAGCACGGTGCCGACACGGACCGCTCCGCGATAGCGGAACGACGGCACGTCCTCTTCCTCGACATAGGCGCGAAAGCGCGGACGCTCATCGACGCCGATCACGCCCGCTACGCCGCCGGCGACACCACCGACGACGCCGCCGACCACGGCGCCCACCGGGCCCGCCGCATGCGCGCCTTCACGCGCGCCACGTTCCGGTCCGCCGACGACGCCCTGCGCATGCGCCAGCGTCGGGATAGCGAGCGCGCCGCATAGAAGTGTCAACTTGAGCAGGTTCCTGGCCATGCAATTCTCCGCAGTTGTTTTCGTCTGAGGAGAAAC
>JBFWXB010000035.1:0-53963 GCA_050187875.1 Variibacter sp. | reverse complement strand
GATAAAGCGGTTGTAGAGCTCGGTCGAATTGAGGTCGGAATATTCGACCGTCACGCCCGGATAGAGCTTCTGAAAATCCTGTATCAGCGCGTTGGCCGAGGCGGAGTCGGTGGTCGAATAGACGACGACCTTCCCTTCCTTCTTCGCGGCGTCGATGATCTTGGAATAGTCCGCCGGATAGCCCCCCGGGACCTGCGCTTGCGCCTGGCCTGCGAACGCGACAAAGGCGGCCGCGAGAGCTGCCACTGTGAACCTGACCATACGTTTCCTCACTGACTTGGGGCGTCCGACATGCAGGCGGCGCGAAGGCCGCTGCAGGACGCCGTGCGACCTGCCGGACCTGCGACTCTACGCCGCGGCGCGGGAAAATCTATAGTGCGAAAGCCTATCCCTCCCCGGAGGGGAGGGTGCCCGAGCGCAGCGAGGGCGGGTGGGGACAAGCTGCTCGTCCCCACCCGTCTCCTCACTCGCTTTGCTCGTTCGGGAGCCACCCTCCCCTCCGGGGAGGATGACAGGTCACCCGGCAAACCCGCCCGCGTCGAGGAACGCCTTTTCCTCCGGCGTCGAGTCCCGCTCGAGCACGGCGTTGCGATGAGGGAAGCGGCCGAAGCGGCGGATGATGTCGGCATGCAGCTCCGCCCAGCGCAGGAGATCGTCGTTGCCGAGGCTCCGCATGAGCTTGAGGCAGCGTTCCTGATCCTCCATCGCCTCCGAATGCTCGAAGGGGAGATAGAAGAACACGCGGTCGTCGACGGAGGCGTGCCGGTCGAAGCCGCGCTCGATCGCCCGATCGGCGATGGCGCGCGCGAGCTGGTCGGCGGCATAGGCGCGCGGATCGTTGCGGAACATGTTGCGGGGAAACTGATCAAGCAGAATGAGGAGCGCGAGCGCGCCGACCGGAGAGCCTTCCCAATCGCTCAGCTCGCCCGCGGCCGCCTGCTCATAGAGCGGCAGGAAACGATTGCGGATCTCTTTATCGAACGTGTCGTTCTTGGCGAACCATTTCTTCGGCCCGGCGGTATGCCAAAAGGCAACCACCTCGCGCGCCTCCGCCGGCGTCGCCACCATTTCCAGCTTCACAGTCTCAGCCCTCCCGCCACGAGGCGATCATATCCCGTCTTGTCCAATCTGATGAAGCTCTGCGACTGCGGGTCATTGAAAAATAGTGGATCGCTCACCATCGAGGGATCGAAGCCTTCGCGCACGAGATCGATCTTTTTTTGCTTGAAGGTACCGGTGACATCGATCTCCGGCGTCAGGCGCAGGAACAGCGGCTGCGCATAGGCGGGCAATTCCCGCTGCAGATGCGCGCGCAGCGCCGTGAGGTCGAGACCCGGCGTCGCGACAAGCGCCGCCATGCCCGCTTTGCCTTCATAGCCGGGAACGCGCACGCCATAGACATTCGCATCCTTGATGCCGGGGAAGGTGGTGATCGCCTGCGAGACTTCCGACGTCGCGACGTTCTCGCCTTTCCAGCGGAACGTGTCGCCGACACGGTCGACGAAATAGAAATAGCCGCGCGCGTCCTTGCGCATCAGGTCACCGGTGCGGAACCACGCATCGCCCTTCTCGAACACGTCGCGCAATACCTTGCGCTCGCTCGCTTCCTTTTCGGCATAGCCTTCGAACCGGTTCGCGGGCTGCGCGGGATCGTTGATGATCTTGCCGATCACTTCGCCCGGCTCATCGACCGCCGCCTCGACGCAGAAGCCCTTGGCGTCGCGCAGGGGCCGCTCCGCCTCCATATCGAAGCGCACAATCTTGATCGGGAAGCGATGCGCCATGAACCACGGCAGGCGCCCGACCGCGCCCTCTCTGCCCTCGAAATTGAACAGCGAGCAGTTGCCTTCCGTCGCCGCATAAAATTCGAGAATGTGCGGGATTTTGAAACGCGCCTTGAACCGCGGCCAGATGTCGGGCCGCAAGCCGTTGCCGCAAGCGAGCCGCAGGCGATGCTTGGTCTCGTTGGGGTTCGGCGGCGAGTTGATGAGATAGCGGCAAAGCTCGCCGATATACTGGAAGACCGTGGCGTCCCAGCGCACGAGGTCGTCCCAGAACTCGCGCGCGGAGAAGCGCTCGCGGATGATCACGGCGCCGCCCGCGACCAGCATCGCGCCCGTCGCAACAACGCCACCGGTCGTGTGATACATCGGCAGGCAGTTGTACATACGGTCGCTGGCGCGCGCGTCCATGATGCCGGCGAAGCCATGCGCCGCGAGCATCAGGCGATAGTGATTGATGTTCGCCGCTTTCGGCAGGCCCGTCGTGCCGGAGGTGTAGATGAAGAGCGCGCGATCCTCGATGGTGAGCGCCGGCTTCTCATGCGCCGCGAGCGGCTCGGCGGATCGCGCCTCGACGTCGCGGTCGATGCGCGCGCTCGCATCGGGTGCGTCGCCATGTACCCAGATCGAAGGCGGACCGGCCAGGCTCCCGCGCGCCGTTTCCAAGGATGGTAGGAGCTCGGCGGCGACGATCACATGCTTCGGCGCGACGATGTTGATGCAATGCGCGAGCGAGGCGCCGGTGAGATTGGTATTCAGGAGCGCAACGACCCCGCCGGCGCGCGTCACGCCGAGCCAGATCGCCATATATTCCGGCCGGTTCGGCATGAGCAGACAAATGGTGTCGCCCTTGCCGACGCCATGCGCGAGCGCCCAGCGCGCATAGCGGTTGGCGCGCGCGGCAAGCTCGCGGTAGCTGAAGCGCTCGCGATCGGAGAGAAGCGCCGGCGCATCGCCGCAAGTGAGCGCAAGCTCCTCAATCACGTCTGGGAACACGCGCTGCGGGTTCTTCAAGATCGGCTTTGAGCGGCGCAAGGCGCGCAGCGCGCCGCTGACATAGACGACGTCGTCCCTGAGATTTTCAAGAAAGCTCATGGCCCTGCCCCGGCATCGCGCGCCCTCTCCATAGCGGCGGCCATGTCGCTTCGCCAGTCCAATCACATTCGCTAGCGATCGCGACCACCGAACGGTACGAGCGGATTGTCCGTCAGCGCCGCCGCGTCGGGGCGATCGACGCCCGGCGTTCCAAGAAACGCGGCCAGAAGGCCCTCGATCACCGCCGGCTCGATATCGCGCGTGATGAAGACGAGCCGGGAGCGGCGGTCGTCGTCCGGCCATCCCGGCAATGTCGCGGGCGGATGCAGGACATGCTGTACGCCGTGGATCACGACCGGGTGATCCGGCTGCTCGGCGAGGCCGACGATCCCCTTCATGCGCAGCAGATCGGGGCCATGCATCGCGCGCAGCAATTCGAGGAACATGTCGAGCGTCGCATGCGGGATCATGCGCTCGGTCGTGAGCGTGAACGCACGGATGTGATCGTCATGGCGGTTGCGGTCATGGTGGTGATGACCGTGATCATGATCGTGCGCTGCGACGATAGCCTCGTCGGCGAGCCAGCGGCCAACGTCGGGCGCCTTGCCGTCCGGATCGTAGAGGCCGCAATCGAGGAGCCGCGCCGCCGTCGCTTCGCCGGCCGCGGCATCGAGAATCGGCGCCGCCGGATTGAGCGCCCGCAGGCGATCCGTCAGCACGTCGGCTGATGTTTCGCCAAGCAAATCGGTTTTCGTCAGTACCAGGCGGTCGGCGACCGCGGCCTGCTTGACCGCTTCCGGATACGCATCGAGCGTCGCCGCGCCATTGACCGCATCGACCAGCGTCACCACGCCGTCGAGCCGGAAGCGCAGCACGAGATAGGGGTGCGCCATGATGGTGTGCAGGACCGGCGCAGGGTCCGCGAGCCCGGTCGTCTCGATCACGACGCGGCTGAAGGCGACACGGCCGTTGTCGCGGTCGCGCAGGAGCTTCTCGAGTGCGGTGACGAGGTCGCCACGCACGGTGCAGCACAGGCACCCGCTCGCCAGCATGACGACGTCGCCGTCGACGCGCTCGACCAGGAGATGATCGAGTCCCACTTCGCCGAATTCATTGATCAGCACCGCAGTATCGGCAAGCGCAGGGTCACGCAGCAGCCGGTTGAGCAGCGTCGTCTTGCCGGCGCCGAGAAAGCCGGTGATGACGGTCAACGGAAGCGGCGGCGGCGGCCGTCGCAGATTGGGGACGTTGTCGCCGGCGGCCGGCTCAGGATTGGGGTTTGGTCGAGGCATTCGCCGCGGTGGGCTTCTTTTTTCGTGCCGGCGGCTTCGGCTTTTCGGCCGCGGCGGCCGGTGCAGCCGCCTTCGCGCTGGCCTTGGCTTTCTTCGACTTCTTGTCCGCGGATGCTGCGGGAGCCGCGGCGGTCTTGGTCGAGGCCGTCGTGTCGGTCTTCTTCGCCGCCTCTTCCTTCTTGTGGTGCGTGCGCACAATCAGCGTCTTGCGGCCCTTCTTCTTTTTCTCAGCGACGATCGGCGCGCCGTCGGGGTCGGTCTTGATTCCCTTGACCGGGATGACCGACACCGCGATCGGCGGCATCGAGGGCGGCAAGTCCTGCAAAAGCGTGCCGGTCTTCACCCCATTGCGGAAATTCGGGATCAGGCTCGCGTAAGCCGCGCTCGCCTCGCCGCTTCCGCCGGTGCTCGCCGTCGTCTCCTCGTCTTCCTCGCCGCGATGACGCCGGCCCTTGCCGCAGATCTGGTCGCGCAGGTCCGGCGGGGCGGCGGCGATCGGTGTCAGCGCATCGACGGTGCCGAGCGAGGGCATCAGCCAGGACAGCGCGCTTGTCGCGCCGCTCTCGAAGCCGTTTTCCAGAAGCCGCGCTGCCGTTTCCGTCCGTGCCGTGCCGGAGGGCGCGCCGAGAACGATCGCGATCAGCCGTTTGCCGTTGCGGGTCGCGGTCGAGACGAGATTGTAGCCGGACGCGCAGATGAACCCGGTCTTCATCCCGTCGGCGCCGGGATAGTGCCCGATCAACTTATTGTAGTTACGGAAGATGCGCCGCCCGAACTTGATCGCCGGGATGTGCCAGTAGAGGTCGTATTCGGGAAATTCGCGGATCAGAGCGCGGGCGAGGATCGCCATGTCCCGCGCCGAGGTGATCTGCTGGTCCGCCGGCAGGCCGTTCGGATTGACCCAGCTCGACTGCGTCATCCCGAGCCGCGCCGAGGCCTTGTTCATGTCGTCGGCGAATTTCTCGATCGAGCCATCGACGCCTTCGGCGAGCACGACGGCGATGTCGTTCGCCGACTTCACCATCATCATCTTGATGGCGTTATCGACCGTCATCTGCGTGCCGACGGGAAATCCCATCTTCGAGGGCGCCTGCGCCACGGCGTTCTCGGACACCGAAACGAGGGAATCGAGCCCGATGCGCCCCTCCTTGACCGCACGCAGCGTGACATAAAGGGTCATCAGCTTGCTGATCGAGGCGGGGTGCCAGGGATAGGTGGCATTCTCCGCGTGCAGGACCTTGCCGGTATCCGCTTCGACCAGAAGGAGCGACTCGGCCTTCGCCCGATACGCCCCGAGCACCGTGGCGACACCCATCGCCAGAACGAGGACAGAGGCGCGGAAGGTGAGCGACGCGGAGCGTGACGGCACTGAGCGCAATCCAGATTCTGGCCGGCGATAAGGCGAAACGCGGCTGCGGCCTATCTAACCAGAATGGCTTGAAGGGCGCAAAGTTCGCTGACCGCTTGTCCGGCAAAACGGTCGCAGATAAGCCGCACGTTTGATAGTCTGCCGCGGAATAGTCAAATAACGGGCCGAGAGACACCCACACGGACTGCTTTCGCGCCGGAAAGCGTCGAAAGTTCGACGAAGGAGTATCAAATGACCGCTTGCATCGTAGGTTGGGCGCACACCCCGTTCGGCCGCCTGGCCGATGAGTCCGTCGAAAGCCTGATCGTGCGCGTCGCGACCGACGCCTTGAAGGATGCGGGCGTCGCGCCAGCCGATGTCGACGAGATCGTGCTCGGGCACTTCAATGCCGGTTTCTCGGCGCAGGACTTCACCGCGTCGCTGGTGCTGCAGGCCTCGCCCGACCTTCGCTTCAAGCGCGCCACGCGCGTCGAGAACGCTTGCGCGACCGGCTCCGCCGCCGTGCATCAGGGCCTGCGCGCCATCGAAGCGAAGGCCGCGCGGATCGTCCTCGTCGTCGGCGTTGAGCAGATGACGACGACGCCCGGACCCGAGATCGGGAAGAATCTTCTCAAGGCGTCGTATGTGCGCGAGGAAGCCGATATCGAAGGCGGATTCGCCGGCGTGTTCGGCAAGATCGCCGGCGCCTATTTCCAGCGCCACGGCGACCAGTCCGATGCGCTCGCCGCTATTGCCGCGAAGAACCACAAGAACGGCGTCGCCAACCCTTACGCACAGATGCGCAAGGATCTCGGCTTCGACTTCTGCCGCAACGAGAGCGAAAAGAACCCCTTCGTCGCCGGCCCGCTTAAGCGCACGGACTGCTCGTTGGTCTCCGACGGCGCGGCGGCGCTCGTTCTTGCCGATGTCACGACGGCGCTGAGCCTGGACAAGGCGGTGATCTTCCGTGCGGCGCAGCATGTGCAGGATTTCCTGCCCATGTCGAAGCGCGACATCCTCAAATTCGAGGGCTGCGCGAAGGCCTGGAAGCAGGCGCTGGCGCAGGCGAGGATGAAGCTCTCCGACCTTTCGCTGATCGAGACGCATGACTGCTTCACCATTGCCGAGCTCATCGAATACGAGGCGATGGGCCTTGTGCCCGAGGGCCAGGGCGCGCGCGCGATCAACGAGGGGCTGACCGCGAAGGACGGGCTGCTCCCCGTCAATCCTTCCGGCGGGCTCAAGGCGAAAGGCCACCCGATCGGCGCCACCGGCGTCTCCATGCACGCGCTCGGCGCGATGCAGGTGAGCGGCAAAGCTGGCGACATGCAGGTAAAGAACGCGAATTTGGCCGGCCTCTTCAACATGGGCGGCGCCGCCGTCGCTAATTATGTGAGCATCCTCGAGCGCATCAGATAACGGCGTCTCGCCCGGCAGTTTCGGCCCCCGCATGAACCGCACGGGACTTTGCATCGCCCTCGTCATCGGCTCGGTGACGGGGGCCGTTTTTGCGCTCTATCCCACGCTCGACGTCGACATCGCGCGGCTCTTCTTCCATGAGCCCGGCGGCTTCGCGCTCAGCTCCGACCGAACTTTCGGCGTGCTGCGCGACGGCAGCATGATCCTTGTCGGCGTCATCGTTGCGATCCCGATCCTCGCCGCGCTCGTCAAGCTCATGCGGCCCGACACACGCATGCTGGTGCCCGGCCGCGCAGCCCTCTTTCTTATCGCCACGATCCTGCTCGGGCCGCTCCTCACCGCGAATGTGGGATTGAAGGACAACTGGTCGCGGCCGCGCCCCCGCGATGTTGCGGCCTTTGGCGGCACGCACGTATTCCTGCCATGGTGGGATCCGCGCGGCACCTGCGAAGTGAACTGCTCGTTCATCGGCGGAGAAGCGGCCGGCGCTTTCTGGACACTGGCGCCCGCCGCGCTCGCGCCGCCGCAATGGCGCGCGTTGGCTTATGGCGCGGCCCTCGCCTTCGGCACAGCAGTAGGCGTATTGCGTATGGCGTTCGGCGGGCACTTCTTCACCGACGTCGTGTTCGCCGGCGTGTTCATCTATGTGATCATCTGGATCGTCTACGCGATCCTCTATCGCTGGCGTCCGTTCGGGATTTCCGATGCGATGATCGAGCGCGCGATCGCCGCGGCCGGGCGCTGGCTTCGCCGCCTGTTCGGCGGCCGCACCTCCTCACGTCCGCGTGCCGCCAAGCGTGCACAGCGGTGATGCCCGTGACTTCGTCTGACCTGTCGCCCATCACCTACGCCATCGGCGACGTTCACGGCTGCCTCGCGAAACTGCGCCGCTTGCTCGCCAAGATCACCGATCATGCAGCTGGACGTCCGACGCGCCTCATCTTCCTCGGCGACTATATCGATCGCGGACCGGACAGCCGTGGCGTCATCGACTGCATTATGGCGCTGCAGCGTGAGCGGCCCGACAGCGTGATCGGCTTGCGCGGCAATCATGAAGCGATCGCGCTGATGGCCGTCGCCGCACCTGACGAATACGAAGAGTATTGGCGCATGAACGGCGGCGCGACGACGCTTACGAGCTTCGATGCAATGCGCGCGGACGAATTGCCCGCTGAGACCGTCGCCTGGATGGATGCGCTTCCTTACGCCTACGACGATGGGCGGCACTATTTCGTCCATGCCGGCGTCGATCCAACGCGAACGTTATCCGAGCAGAACGATCATGACCGCATCTGGATTCGCGAGCCGTTTCTGTCCTCGCATGCGGCGTTCGAACGCCTGATCGTGCACGGACATACGCCGCTGATGACAGCGAAGCCGGACATCCGCGCCAATCGCATCAATCTCGACACCGGCGCCGTCTATGGAGGTCCGCTCACCGCGGCTGCATTCGTTGCGGATAAGCGCGAGCCGATTGGATTTTTGACAGACGATTGATGGCTAGACTAGCGCAGCGAAGCCCACAGGAAGATGATCGTCGCCAGGCCTCCCAGCGCCGTGCGCCCCGCATGCAACGTCGCCCATCGCCCGATAAGCGCGCGCGTCGCTGATCCGGCCTGCGCGAGATCGCTTGCCATGAGGTCGCGATTGACCGGCATGATGACGAAAAGCGTATACGGCCAGTTCGCGACCAGAACGATGGCACCGAGGAGCCAGAGCGGATCGCCGGTTTGCCACGATGCGACTGCGCCCAAGAGGAAGCCGATGATCGCGAGCGGCGCCTGCATCATCGTTCCGCGCTTGTAAGCCGGCTTCCATTCGCTGAGCAGCGCGCGATCGTCGAGCATCAAGCGTGCCGGCTGCTCGACCGCGCTTACATAGGCGGCCGCGCCGGTGAAGATCGCAGCGCTCACAAGCGCCAATTGGCCCGCAATCATCGGCAATCCTCCCGTCGTCCGAGTTCTGGCTTTGCCGGTTGTCCCCGCGATTATGGATTCCGGGCTCACGTGCTGCGCACGCGCCCCGGAATGACAGGCGAACTATTCCGCCGCTTCGCGCAGCAGCGTCTCGCCCGGCCGCACGCGCGTGAACGACACCGGCTCCATCGCGACATCGACGCTTCCGCCGCGCAGGCGGCTCACGGTGTAGCGGGACGTCGCAAGATCCGACGCTGTCGGGAAGTCCTCGCGGAAATGCGCGCCACGGCTGTCTTCGCGCGCCTGTGCCGCCGCACAGATCGCGCGCGAGACGAGGATCAAGCTCTCGAGATTGAGGCGGTCCATCCAAGTGAGATTGTAGCGCCGATCGCCGTCGGCGACGCCCATGCCGGTAAGATCGGCCTGCAGCGCTGCAAGACTTTCGGCGCCGCGCGCCAGCCCTTCGGCCGTGCGCAGGATTCCGACGTCGTTCCACATCACGTCGTAAAGCCGCCGCCGCATGCCATCGAGGTCACCGGAAGGCTTGCCGAGCGGCGCCGTCGCGCGCGTCAGCGCTGCCTCGACCGCGGCAGAATCCGGCTCCGGCAATGCGCCGGACGGCTTCACCCGCACGCCTATGACATCGCCGGCGATGCCGCCATAGACGGTGGAATTCGCGACGCCGTTGCCGCCAAGGCGATTGGCGCCGTGCACGCCACCGGTATCCTCGCCGGCCGCGTAAAGATTCGCCATCGGCGTCGTGCAATCGGTATCGAACACGACGCCGCCCATCATGTAATGCGCGGTCGGCACCACCTCGACGCGGCCGCCGGCGAGGTCGAAGCCGCAATCGGCGCAGCGCTCCACCATGCCTTTGAACTCGCGGCGCACACGGTCCGGCCCGAGATGCTTCATCTCGATCCACACGCCGCCATTCGGCGTCGCGAAGCCTTTGCGGATGCGATCCTGGATCGAGCGGCTGACGATGTCGCGCGTCGCGCGCTCGCCGCGCTTGTCGTAGGCGAACATGAAACGCTCGCCGGTGGAATCGAGGAGGTAGCCGCCGGCGCCGCGCAGGCCTTCCTCCAGCACGGTGCCGGTCATGCGCGTGTCCGGCCCGGCGAGAAGGCCAGTCGGATGGAACTGCACCATCTCCATGTCGCGCAGCGGCAGCCCGGCGCGCAGCGCCATCGCCATGCCATCGCACGACTTGTCGCCGGACGGCGTGTGGTAACGATACATGGTCGGCCCGCCGCCGGTCGCGAGCAGCGTCGCACGCGCCCGCACCATCAGCGGCCCGCCGGTGCGCATGTCCAGCATGAGGACGCCGGCAAGTCCAGAGCCGTCCGCCGCCGGAATGAGATCGAGCGCACGGTGATCCTCGAGCCGCTTCACATCGCGCCGCCACACCTGCTCGGACAAGCGGTTGATGATCTCGATGCCGGTGAGGTCGCCCTTGTGCACCGTGCGGTCGAAGGTCTGCCCGGCGAACGCCTTCTGATGCACCGTGCCGTCGGGATTGCGATCGAAGAAGCAGCCGAGATCGGTCTCCAATTCGCGAATGCGCTTCGGCGCCGTCTCGACGAGGAGCCAAGCGAGGTCCTGGTTGTTGAGCCAGGCGCCGCCGGCGATCGTGTCCATGAAATGGCGCTCGATGGAGTCGCCCTGCGCCAGCGCGACGTTATAGCCACCCTGCACCATGCGGGTGCAGCCGCATTTGCCGAGCAGGCCCTTCACTGCGATCGTCACGTCGAGATCGGGGTTCGCTTTCTTCGCATGCAACGCAGCGAAGAGCCCCGCCCCACCGGCGCCAAGAATGAGGATGTCGGTTGTGAGCGAGTTCACTCAGCTTCTCCCCAGGCCGCAGCAAGCCCCCTCTCCCCGATGGGGAGAGGGTTGGGGGTGAGGGGCGGTTGACTCTAATAGGCTCTCTCCCCTCGCCCGGATCGCTTCGCGATCCGACCTCTCCCCACAGGGGAGAGGTGCGCGCCGCATAACTAATCCTGTCACTCTCCTGCCCCGATGCTGGCGAGCACGGCCGCACGCTTTGCGGCGGCGCTTTCGTTCACATCGCGATGCAGCGAGTTGCCGTGCGAATCCATGGTGACAAGCAGCGGCCCGAAACCATGGATGCGGAATTGCCACAGGCTCTCGGGATGCAGGTCGTCGAGATCGACATCCTCGATCTCGTCGATCCATGTGGTCTCGAGCGCCGCCGCGCCGCCGACGATCGCGAGGTAAACGCCACCGAACTCGCGGAACGCGTCGAGCGTCGCCGGCCCCATCCCACCCTTGCCGATGATGATGCGCACACCCTCGCGCTGCATCAGCGGCTTTGTGAAACGCTCCATGCGCATCGACGTTGTCGTGCCGATGCAGAGCGGCTCGTAGCGCGGCTCGTTCCCTGGATGACTTTCGGACTTCCGCACATTCGGCGCGGTGTGGATCACCGCATGGCCTTTGAGGTCCATATGCGTACGCCGGTCGTGATCGAACATGTGGATCAGCGTCGCGTCGCGGATGCCGAACAGTCGCTTCTCCAATGTCACGGTGTCGCCGACCTTCAGCGCGCGCACCTGCGCTTCGTCGATCGGCATTTCGAGCGTGTGATGGGTCATCGCCGCAATCCTTTAGCCGTCATTCCGGGGCGCGCGAAGCGCGAGCCCAGAATCCATAATCTCGGCGCTGCGATGTATGGATTCCGGGTTCGCAAGCTCACGCTTGCGCCCCGGAATGACAGAAGAATGCAATTCATCGCCAGCATCCTCATTGAAAATCGATCCCTCCGGGGGTGATCGTCGCGAGCGCGCGGCGCGCGGAGTGGCACTGGATGTTCACTGCCACCGGATTCATCGTGATGTGCGTCGCCGCGACCTCGATATGCACGCGAAACGACGTCGAGCGCCCGCCCAGCCCCTGCGGCCCGATGCCGAGCGCATTCACCGCTTCGGAGAGCTCCGCCTCGATCTTCGCGCCTTCCGGATCACTGCAGGTTGTTCCCAAAGGCCGCGTTGCCGCGACCTTGGCGAGGTGCATGCCGAGATCCGATGTGCCGCCGATGCCGACCCCGACGATGGTCGGCGGACAGACGCGGCCGCCGCATTCAATCACGCGGTCGATAACGTAGCGCTTCACGGCCTTCACGCCATCGGCCGGAATCAACATCTGCAGGAACGAGCCGTTCTCCGAGCCCGATCCCTTCGGGATCATCTCGATCGCGACCGTCTCCTCGCGCGTGTCGAAATCGACATTGATCAGCGGAACACCGATGCCGCACGAGGTCTGCTCGTTCTTGCGCGTGATCGGATGCACCACGGAGGAGCGCAGCGGATGCTCGCGCGTCGCGCGCTCGCAGCCGCGCCGGATCGCGTCCTTCATCGCCGCGCCGTCGAATTCGACGTTGCGTCCGATGACAACGTTGTAGATCGGAATGCCAGTGTCCTGGCAGAGAAGATTGTTGGTGCGCTCGGCGACCGCAACGTTCTTCACCATCGTGTCGAGCACGGAGCGGCCGGTCGCGTCGGTCTCGGTCGCGACGAGGCGTTCGAAACCGCGCTTGATGTCCGGCGGGAGAAGCTTCAGCGCACGGATATAAAGCGTCTTGGCGAGTTCTTCGACTTCCTTGAGGTCGAGCTGCATACGCGTCGCTCCTAGAACACCAATGTAAGACCGGACGCGACTAAAAGCACGGCCAGCATCTGGCGAAAGCGCCGTTCGTCGAGGCGCCCGTAGATCGTCCAACCGACCCAGGCGCCCACGATCAAGGGCGGCAAGGTCAGGACGAACAGCACCGCCGCCATTTTATCGAAACTGATGAGCCCAATCATCACCAAGGTGACCAGTTGGGCGACGACGATGAAGGGTTGATAGACGCCGCGGGCGATGTTCTTCGGCCAGCCGCGCAGTTGCGTCCAGATCGTCGGCAAGACGCCCGAGAATCCGCCGAGCCCGCCAAGGATACCGCCGACGAAGCCGACAGTCGCATCGGCGGCACGTCCGCCTCCGGTCACGATCGGCAGTTGTGGCGCGAAGAGCGCGTAAAGCCCGACCAGCGTGAGGAAAACGCCGAGCGCGACTTTCACGATGTCGGCTTGCGTATACGCCAGCAGCGCGACGCCGATCGGAATTCCAACGAGACCGCCGATGACGAAGGGCCAGAGCCGCTGAATGTCGATGAAATGACGCAGCGGCCAGATCGTGAAGAGCTGCAGCAGGAGACTGCAAGCGACGAGGAGAAGCGCCGCGCGGATCGGATCGAGCACATGCAGCCACAATGAGGCCGCCGTGATCGCGAACGCAAAGCCGGCGCCGCCGGATGCTACGGCGCCCACGAAGGCGCCGAGCCACAAAAAGCCGAGCGTCGGCAGATTGAACAGCGCGGCACTCGCCGGATCAATGAACATTGAGCGCAAAGATGAGGCCAATGGCGAAGGTCGCAGCGAGGCAGAAAGAGACGACGGCGACCGTGCGCTCACGGACGGCGAAGAATTCGATGGCGAGGAGACGCAAACCGAGCGTCATATGCACCGCGAGCGCCAGCACGAGACCGCATTCAGCAACCTTCACCAGGGGCGTATTGGTTGCGGTGAAGAAGCTGTCCAGCGCGTCGGCGCCGCGCAGCGCCGTGCCAAGCGCAAGGAAATGCAGCGGCAGGAAAATCGCCAGTGCAATCCCCGAGAGCCGATGCAGCATAGCCGCGACGAATCCCGGCTGACGATGGGACGTGCGCATCATGCGGCGTACACCGCGTAGGCTGCGCGCAGGCCCAGCGCCAACAGCACGAGCGCGAACACTGCGAGCGCGCCATCGAGCGAGCGGCCGCGCCATGCCGTCCATTCGCGCAACACGTTGCGCAGGCCGATCGGTGCATGCACGGTGACCGCAATGACGAACACGACGTAAAGCGCGAGGAACAACCCATTGCCGCGCGTGCGGCCGAGCACCTCCGCGGCCGTGAGGCCGCCGTGCACCGCGTAAAGGATCGTCGCGAGATGAATAGCGACCGCGAAGGCGAGCACGAAGGCGCTGAGCCGCTGAGCGACAAAAAGCTTGGCGTTCACGTCTCGCCCCCAAGCGCGCGGCGCATCATCGCGCGCTTCAATCCCGCAATCGCATAGGTCGGCGCGATGTGCTTCGGGCAAAACGACGTGCAGCTCATATGCGTGTGGCACGACTGGCAGCCCGACGCGCGCGACACGGCGTCCAGGCGCTCGGCCTGCGCCTGATCGCGCACGTCGTTGACCAGCGTCCAAGCGCGATTGAGCGCAGCGGGGCCAAGATAGTCCTTGTCCCAAGCAACGACGTCACAGGCGGAGTAGCAGACGCCGCAACCGATGCACTCGATGCCCTCGTTCGCGGCCTGGCGCTGGGGCGAAGCAGGCGGCACGACGGCGAAATCTTCCGCCGGCTGCGGGCCAGCTTCGAAGTAGCCTTTGGCGTCGCGCCATTTGTCGAAGAACGCGACCATGTCGACCGCGAGGTCCTTCACCACCGCGAAATTATGCAGCGGCTCGAGCCGCAGGGCGTCGCCGTCGCCGATCACCGCCGCGACGCGCGTGCGGCATGTCCAGCGCGGCCGCCCGTTCACCACCATCGCGCACGATCCGCACATGCCGACACGACAAGCAAAGCGGTAGGAGAGCGTCGCGTCCTGGGCGCGCTGAATCTCGGTGACGACGTCGAGCACCGTCTGGTTCTCGCGACGCGGAACGGCGAAGGTCTGGAAACGCCCTTCCGCCGCGCCGCGCCAAACCTCGACTTGCAATGTCGCGTTCTGCGTCATCGATGCGGCATTCCCAAGCCGGTCATGCCCGTTCAACTTCCCGGCAGCTTGTGAATTTCGTCGAAATAGACGTCCTTCCAGCTGTCCGGTTTCTTCGCGATCATGCCGGCGCGCGCCATGTAGTCGGCGTAGCCCATGACCTTCTTCGGCGTCATCGTCCACTCGTTCTGCGGATCGCGGATGATCTTTTCGGCGTAGGCGACTGGCAGCTTGGAGTTTTCCACCCGTACCCACAACGCCGCTGCGCCGGCCGGATCTTTCTTGATGAATTGGATCGCCTCGTCGAGCGCGGCGTTGAACGCCTGCACGACCTTGCGGTGGTCCTTGTAGAACTTGCTCGACGCCCACACGCTGTTGAACGTGTGCGGTCCGCCGAGAACCTCATAGCTGTCCAGCACCTTGTGCACGCGCTTGTCGTCGAGTTCCTGATACTGGAACGGCGCCGAGGTGAAATGCGCGCTGATCTCCGACTTGCCGCCCATCATCTGCGCCATGCCGTCGGGATGGCCGAGCGAGACGGTGAGCGAATCGAGCTTGTCCTGCTTGCCGGCGCCGAAAGCCTTCTCCGCCGCCATCTGCAGCGTCACCGCCTGGATCGACACTTTCACGGCCGGCAGCGCGATCCGGTCCTTCTCGGTGAAATCCTTGATCGTCTTGACGTTGGGATTGACCGTATTGAGATAGAGCGGCATCGCGTTGAGCGCGGCCACGCCCTTCACGCCGAGATTGCTGCGCGTCTTGCTCCAGATGGTGATCAGCGGACCAACGCCGCCCGAAGCGAAATCGAGCTGGCCGGAGAGGATCGCCTCATTCATCGGCGTGCCGCTGGTGAACTTCACCCACTCCGTCGTGAGATCGAGCCCGAGCTTCTTGCCCTGCGCCTCGAGGAGTTTCTTGTCCTCCATGACGGTCAGCGGCAGGTAGGAAATTCCAAACTGCTTGGCGAGACGAACGGTTTGCGTCTCCGCGTGTGCGCCGCTCGCCCCGAAGGCGAGAGTTCCGAATGCAAGGGCGACGGCCGGCAGGCCGAGCACAGGGAGAGCCGAGAACTTGAGAGCCGAGAACTTGCAGGTCATCACGTCGTTTCCCTCCTGAAGCTTTTGCTTTTGTGAGTTTGCGTTTTGTGACGGTGCTGTCCAGTCGCTATCGTAGATCCGAAAGATAGTGCACGGTATCGGTGAGACACTGCGAAAGGCGCCACTCCGCCGGTCGGCCGTCGATGCCGAAGGCGACGCGATCGATCTGAAGAAGCGGCGCGGCCGGCTCGATCCCGAGATGCTTGGCGACCGTGCGGCTCGCCGCAATCGCCTTTAGCTTTTCCGTCGTACGCACGATGGTGACGCCGAACGTCGAACGATAGAGCTCGTAGAGATTGTTCGGCAACGTGCGCTTCTCGATCCCCGGAAACAGCGCTTTCGGCAACACGATGCGCTCGAAGATGCAGAGCTTCGTGCCGATCGAGCGCAGCCGGTCGAGCTTCACGACCCGCACGCCAAGCCGGATGGCGAGGCGCTGCGAGACCGCAGCATCCGCCTCGACGACATCGACGGAGAGGATGCGGCTTTCCGGAAAGCGGTGCTCGCCCGTATCCTCGACGATCTTGAAGAATTGAAACAGGATGCGCGCATCGTCATGCGCGGCGACGTAAGTGCCGCGGCCCTGCCGCCGCAATACCAGATTCTCCGCGGCAAGCTCATCGAGCGCCTTGCGCACGGTGCCATGCGAAACGCCAAGGCCGGCGGCGATCTCGGGCTCGCTCGGCAGCGCCTGACCCGGCTGCCACACGCCGTCCGCGATGCGGCGCACGAGCACCTCATAGACCTGCCGGTAAAGCGGCCGGAAGCCCGGCACATCTTCAGCCGACGCCTTTTCGGCGCGCACCGCCATTCGCGCAGATCCGTTCGCCATGCCTCTCCCGCGCGCCGGCCGGCGGCGCGTTCACATTGACTCCGCATTCTTATGTCTTATAGAAGACTACGGCAAGCCAAATCGGCTGCGACCTGCTGAACAATCTGCACGAGGGCTATCGATGAGTACGCCGCATCTGCTCGTCCACGATAAGAAGGACACCGTCGGTGTCGTGGTTATCGAGGGCTTGAAGGCCGGAACGAACATGTTCTGCGTCGTCACGCATGACGACTCCTCCTTCAAGCTGAAATCTAAAATGGACGTGCCGATCGGGCACAAGGTCGCGCTCAGCGACATCAAGAAGGGCGACACCGTCATCAAATACGGTCAGGACATCGGCAAGGCGGTCGCCGACATCAAGAAGGGCGAGCACGTGCACGTCCATAACCTCAAGACGAAGCGGTGGTGAGCGTCATGGCCAAGAGCAAAGCAAAGAACGGCAAGTCGAACCTGCGCTTCCACGGCTGGCAGCGCGAAAACGGCCGTGTCGGCGTGCGCAACCATGTCGTCATCCTGCCGCTCGACGACCTCTCCAACGCCGCCTGCGAGGCGGTGGCGAACAACATCAAGGGAACGCTCGCGATCCCGCACGCCTATGGGCGGCTGCAGTTTGGCGAGGATCTCGAGCTCTTCTTCCGCACGCTGATCGGCACGGGCTCCAATCCGAATGTCGCGGCGGTCGTCGTCATCGGCATCGAAGAGCAGTGGACCAACCGCGTTGTCCAAGGCATCAAGAAAACCGGCAAGCCGGTCACCGGCTTCGGCATCGAACTGCACGGTGACATCGACACCATCGCCCGCGCCTCGCGCGTCGCGAAGGAATACGTGCAATGGGCCTCGGAGCTGAAGCGGGAGGAGTGCGGCATCTCCGATCTTTGGGTTTCCACGAAGTGCGGCGAGAGCGACACCACGACTGGCCTCGCATCGTGCCCGACGGTCGGCAACATGTATGACAAGCTGATCCCGAAAGGCATTCACGGCGTATTCGGCGAAACGTCCGAGATCACCGGCGCCGAGCATCTTGCGAAAGCGCGCGCGGCGTCCCCCGCGATCGGCGCAAAATGGATGAAGACCTGGCAGGCTTACGAGGACGACGTCATCCAGGCGCACAAGACGAACGACCTGTCAGACTCTCAGCCGACCAAGGGGAACATCGCCGGCGGCCTCACCACGATCGAGGAGAAGGCGCTCGGCAACCTCGAGAAGATCGGCCGCACCTGCAAATATATCGACGTGCTCGAACCGGCCGAAGCGCCGGCGAAGGGCGCCGGCCTCTACTACATGGACACGTCTTCGGCGGCGGCGGAATGCGTGACGCTGATGGCAGCCGCCGGCTACGTCATCCACACCTTCCCGACCGGACAGGGCAACATCATCGGCAACCCGATCGTGCCGGTCATCAAGATCACCGGCAATCCGCGCACGGTGCGGACGATGTCGGAGCACGTTGACGTCGACGTCTCGGGCATCCTTCGCCGCGAGATGACGATCCCGCAGGCCGGCGACGCGTTGATCGACATGATCATGCGCACCGCCAATGGCCGTCTCACGGCCGCAGAGGCTCTCGGTCACCGTGAGTTCGTGCTGACGAAGCTGTACCGGAGTGCGTAAGTTGCACGCCGTGTACTGGCGGATTGTCGCGGTGACAATTCGCGTTGGTACACGGCATGGATGCCATGCGGGGCGTCGCGTTCATTTTGGGCTCGACGCCACCGCTGGTTCCGTTCACAAGAGGCGCCGTCATGAGGCATGCCCCGTGCAAGTCTCGATTCCGAAATCGTCTTTTCCGAACTGAACCGAACCGATGACCAATCTCCGCGCAGCCGAACGTCCTTCGCGCGCCGCCATGGTGCTGCGCGAGCTTGCGCCCGGCATTCTCTTTTCTCTTGCCGTCGCCGTCGTCGGCGTGCTCAGCGCTCCGTATGTCGGCAAGGTTGTGCCGATCCCGGCGATGGTGATCGCGCTGCTCGTCGGCATCGTGCTGAATCCGATCGCGGCGCGGCCGATGTTCAAGCCCGGCATGACGTTCTGCGTGAAGACATTGCTGCGCTGGGCCGTCGCCCTTCTCGGCCTGCGCGTCGCGCTCAGCGAGATCATCGCCCTCGGCTTGGGACAGGCCTCGCTGGTGATCGTTGCGATGACGGTGACCATTGTTGCGGGTTTCGTCCTCGCGCGCTTGTTTGGACAAAACGAGGGTTACGGCGCGCTTGCTGGCGCTGGGACCGCCGTGTGCGGCGCGTCTGCGACGCTCGCGACGTCGACAGTGGTGCCCAATTACACCGGCAAGGAAGCCGACATCGTGTTCGTCGTCGTCGGCGTCAACGCGCTGGCGACGTTGGGCATGGTTATCTATCCCCCACTCTGCGCGCTTCTCGGTTTCGACGCGCAGGAAACCGGCGTGATGCTCGGCGGCACGATCCACGACGTCGCCCAGGTGGTGGGCGCCGGTTACGCCGTGTCGGATGCCGTGGGCAACGCCGCCGTCATCGTGAAGCTGTTCCGCGTGTTCCTGCTGCTGCCGGTGGTGTTGGCGATCGGCTGGTGGTTCACGCATCGCGGCGCGCGCACGGGCGAAGCAAAAGTGCCGGTGCCGGTCTTCGCACTGGTCTTTCTTGCGCTTTGCATCATCAATAGCGCGATGGCGGCGCTGCCGAGCCTTGCGCCGCTCTATGGGCCGATCAAGAAGGTGCTGGTGGAAGCCTCCACCTGGGGGCTTCTCATCGCCATCGGCGCGCTCGGCCTCGGCACCTCCCTGACGGCAATCACCGCGCTCGGCTGGCGTCACATCGCAACGGTCGTCGGCACGACGCTTGTGATCTTCGTCGTCGTTACCGGCGGGTTGCTCCTGCTCCACTGAAAACGATGCCGACGCTCTCCCTCGCGGACGCAGAGACTCTGGTTGCGGCAACCCTCGTCCGCTGCCGCACGCGGGAGGACAATGCACGCAGCGTCGCGCGCGCCTTGGTGCGGGCCGAAGCCGACGGGCTGAAAGGGCACGGCCTCTCGCGCGTGCCGAGCTACGCAGCACAGGCGAAGGTCGGCAAGGTCGACGGCTCCGCGATACCCGCCCTCACCCGCCCGCGCCCGGCGTTGCTCGCTGTCGATGCAGCGCACGGCTTCGCCTTCCCCGCCATCGATGCCGCGGTTGACGCGCTGCCCGCGATCGCGCGGGAGAACGGGCTCGCCGCGGCAGCCATCCATCGCTCGCACCACTGCGGCGCCGCCGGACATCCGGTCGAGGCGCTGGCGGAGGCAGGTCTTGTCGCCATGATGTTCGCGAACACGCCGGCCGCCATCGCGCCGTGGGGCGGCGCGCGCGGTGTGTTCGGGACGAACCCGATCGCTTTTGCCTGCCCCCTCCCCGCGCACGCGCCGATCGTCGTCGATATGGCGCTATCGAAAGTGCCGCGCGGCAGCCTCCTCGCCGCGAAACAGCGGGGCGAATCCGTGCCGGAGGGCTGGGCCCTCGACGCCGAAGGTCACGCCACCACCGATCCCGCGGCCGGTCTCGCCGGCACGATGGTGCCGCTCGGCGATGCGAAGGGCGTCGCGCTCGCGCTGATGGTCGAGCTTCTTGCCGCAGGGCTGACTGGAGCGAACTTCGCTGCGGAAGCCTCGTCGTTCCTGGATGCCAAAGGGCCACCGCCCGGAACCGGCCAGCTCATCCTCGCCTTCGACCCGGAGAGCTTCGGCGCGAACGGGCTCAGCCGATTCGCTGCCCTGGCGCGTGCGATCGAGAACCAGCCGGGCGCGCGCCTCCCCGGAGCGCGGCGGCTGGCAGCGCGGGCCGCGGCGGCACGCGACGGCTTGAGCGTGAGCGAGGAGCTTTTGGCCGAAATCTCAGCGCTTTAGCGAAAAACGCATGGCACTGAGCTCCGCGCCACCGATGTCGATTGTGCTATGCACAATCATCATGCCGCTATGCGGTAAATCACTGATGACACGCTGGTATACCAAGACTATGTGAGGGGCGTCGAGGAGAGACGCCCATGACCACCCTGACCCTTCCCGCCGGCCGCCCGTCCGGCTCCTTCTTCCACGCCGTCTTCGATTTCTGCGGTGCGCTGCTCGCCGGCGCGCGCGATGGCAACGCCATGGCCCGCCGCTATGAGCGGCTGTCGCATCTGTCGGACGCACAGCTGGCCGACCTTGGACTGCGCCGCGACGACGTCCCGCAGTTCGTGGCAAAGACGATCGGCTAAGGCCGCGGCTCCGGCCTCGTTCTTAGAGGATCGACGCCACAACCTTTCGTGGCTCCGCAACCGTCGACGCGGAGCCTGACGTCGTTTCCCGCGGCTTCGCGTCCTTCTCGAGCCAATGGTCGAGAAAGCGGGCGAGCCACTGCCGGACGGAATAGTCGTAAGCCGCGCGGCCGGAGAAATGATCCGCCCGCGGCTGCGCGTTCGGTAGCTCGAGCCGTGCGGCGCCCCGCACCGTCCAGCGACACATCATGGCGTGCGTGACTTCCGGGTGGAACTGTAGCGCATAGGCGCTGCCGTAGCGAAACGCCTGGACCGGAAAGCAGTCGCCCTCCGCGAGCAAATCCGCCCCATCGGCGAGATCGAAGCCTTCGCGGTGCCATTCATACACGTGCTGCGGCCATTCCGGACTGATCGTCCGGCCGGCCTCCGTCGCGCGGATTGGGTAATAGCCGACCTCGACTTTCCCCTGCACGTGACAGAACACCTTGGCGCCAAGCTGACGCGCCAGCATCTGCGCGCCGAGACAGATGCCAAGGAGCGGCTTGTCTTCCGTGATCGGCACTGCCATCCAGTCGATTTCGCGGCGCACGAAGTCGTCGCTGTCGTTCGCGCTCATCGGGCCGCCGAACACGACCGCGCCTGTGTGGCCGTCCATCGTCTCCGGAAGCGGATCGCCGAAACGTGGCCGGCGGATATCGAGCGGATAACCGAGCTGCTGCAGAACGTGACCGACACGACCCGGAATGGAGTGCTCTTGATGGACGATACAAAGGACGGGCTTCTTCATGCGGCGGTTACGGCGCTCGAATGAAACAGTCATAGTCCCTGTCCTAACGCAGGATTTGCTCCAATGGAATCGTATCGCGCCATGTTGATTGGTTCTGTGAAGGACGCCACACCTGCCAGGGATCAAAGCGGACGTTGTGACCAAGGCGTACCCGACATCTTGCGCGCCCGCTGCCGCTCGTCGGCGACGCGCAGCAGAAACGAGTGCGGCACGAAGCGCACGCCGATGGTCACGAGCTTGTTGGCGAGACCCGGCACGACGACGCGGCGGCCAGCCATCAACCCGGCATAGCCCGCCCGCGCGACCTGTTCGGCCGAAAGGCAGAAGAACGCCGTGACGCGATCGCTGATGATGACGCCTGCACGATCCTGAAACCCCGTCGGCACAGGCCCCGGACAGAGGGCCGTGACGCGCACGCCTTTGCTCCCGAGCTCATGGTGCAGCGCCTCGGTGAACGAGAGAACATAGGCCTTGCTGGCGTAATAGACAGCCATGCCCGCGCCCGGTAGGAAGCCGGCGACCGACGCAACATTGAGCAAGCCGCCCTTGTGCCGCTGCAGGCTGTCGACGAAACGCAGCGACAAATCGCTCAGTGCGCGGACATTGAGATCGATCATGTCGATCTGTTCCGCGCGGTCGAGCACGGCGGCACTCCCTACGAGACCAAAGCCGGCGCTGTTGACGACGAAAGCGGGCTCCATGCCGCGCGCCGCAAGTTCCTGCCCGATGCGCGCGCCGCTATCGAGCCGCACGAGATCGATCGGCAGGACATGCGGGCGCTTGAGCCCGCGCGCCCCGATCTCGTCGGCGACGGCATCGAGCTTTCGCCCGTCGCGCGCAACCAACACGGTTTCGTGATTATTCGCGGCGAAAACGCGCGCTAATGCGGCGCCGATCCCGGACGAACCGCCAGTGATCAGTGCGATAGGCCGAAAGGTCGACATCTGTGACTTGCGTCTGCCCCGACGGCCGAGAGCCTGAAGGACCGACCGCCACGATCAGTCGGTGGTCTCCACGTTCGTCTGCGCCGCCTCGACCTGCTGGCGCAGTCCGATACGCTCACGCGACGACACACCGAGCAAATCAGCGACACGCCAGACCACGTTATCCTCGAATTCATTCACGTGGCGATCAGCGTAGATCATTTCCCACATCATTTCGATGATGCGCTTCCGGCCATCCTCATCGAGCGAGCGATTGATCAGCCGGGTGAAATGATACAGGTCGACGGCCTCGCCTTCGGCTTGGGTGGCCTGCTCGATCAGCTCCGCGGTTTGCGCCTCGTCGAGAGAAAATCGCGTCTTCAAGACATCATGAAGCCGGGCGCGCTCGGCGTCCGTCACGGCGCCATCGATGGTGATGGCATGGACGAGAAGGGCGGCCGCGGCGACACGGTAGTCTCCCTCGTCAAAGAGTTTACGTTGATCTAGGCTACCGAGCTCGCCGAACAATTTCCGTAAGGATTCCAGCATGGTCGCAGCAACTCTCCGATACGAAACGTCGGTGACGTGATTTCCCCTAAGTCGCTACATATACTGGATAAGCGGCCCCGCAATATGGAACGGGCCACGCTTTCGCGATGAGACGGTGCTGGCCCACCTGCCGCGGTTGATGTAGGGGGTGCGGCCAGTTTGCACGAGGGACAGTCGATGCTGACCGCCTTGGCGCGGCGTTTGACCGGTGCCGCCGCTCTGGCCGCCGCTTTCCTGGCGCTGGCCGTCGGTATGACGGCGGCAGCGGCCCGCGACTTTCGCGTCGCCGACACCCAGGCCGAAAACTACCCGACAGTTCAGGCGCTCGTCTTCATGGATCGGCAGATCCAGGAACAAACCGCCGGACGCCACCAGCTGCGCATCTTCCACTCCCGTCAGCTCGGCGAGGAGAAGGAGACGATCGAGCAGACCCGCGTCGGCGCCATCGACCTCAACCGCACCAATGTCGCGCCGCTTGGCTCCTTCGTGCCCGAGGCCAATGTCCTCACTCTGCCTTTTCTGTTCCGCTCGATCGAGCATCTGCATCAGGTTCTCGACGGCCCGATCGGCGACGAAATCCTTGCAAGCTTCAGCCGCCACGGCTTCGTCGGCCTCGCTTATTACGATTCCGGCGCGCGCTCGATCTACAACACCGTGCGCCCGGTCCGCACGCTTGCCGACATGAAAGGCTTGCGGCTGCGCGTCCAGCAGTCGGAGCTGATGGTGAAGGCGTTGCGCGCGATGGGCGCGGAGCCGGTCGAGATGCCGTATGGCCAGGTGATGACCGGCCTCACGACAAAGATCATCGCCGGCGCGGAGAACAATTGGCCATCCTATGTGTCGACCGGCCACTACACCGTCGCGCGCTATTACACGCTGACGGAGCACACGATGGGCCCCGAAGTGCTGGTGATGTCACGCCGCGCCTGGGAGATGCTGTCGCCGGAAGATCAGACGACGTTCCGCGCGGCCGCGAAAGCCTCCTCCAAATTCATGCGGCAGCAATGGGAAGATTGGGAGAAGAGTTCGCGCGAGCAAGCCGAAAAGGCGGGCAACACAATCATTGCCGACATCGACAAGGCGCAGTTCCAAGCCGCGATGAAGGGCACCTACGACGAGTTCTTGCGCGACAATCCGGAGCTGCGCGATCTCGTCGACCGGATTCGCAACACACGGTAAAACGCCAGCGTGGTGACGCTCGACCAGCACGAACAGCCCGCGGCGAAGCCCGTAAGCCTCGGCTTGCGCATCGAGCAGCGCATCCGCGCGCTGCCGATCCGCTGGCGCATCTTCGCCATCGCCGGCCTCAACACGGCGGTCGTGCTTCTCCTCGCCGCGCTCATCTGGGACGGCGCGCAAGGTTTGACCAATGCCTGGAACGGGCTGCGCCAGGCGCGCGAATCCGACCGGCTGCTGGTCTCGCTCGAAAGCGACACGGTGCGGCTGCAAAGCCTCATCCATCGCTATTTCAACCAGCCCCAGCCGGAGCTTCTCGCCGAGATCGTGCGCCGGCGCGCCGCGCTTCTCGATTCCCTTAATAAGCGCGCGGCAGCAGACCCGGCACTGGCCGGATCGGTCAGCAGCCTCACCATGGCGACTGAGCGCTTCGTCGGCGGCTTCGATGCGCTGCGCGCGGTGCGCGACGGCATCACGCGCGCCTATCAGGACGAGGTGCTGGCGCCGGCGCGCGAAATGGCCGGCCTCTACGCCATCATCGAAGGCGCGACCAAAGGCCGCGAATCGCTGATCTGGCCTTCGCTCAGCAAGTCGCGCGATGCCTTCTCCGAGTCGCTTGTCGCAGCCAACGCCTATTTCCTTTCGCCGACACAGGCGCGCGCCGAAGCGGCGCTCAACCGCATCGAGATCATCGAGCGGACGTCGCCGGTGATGCGCGACCTCGCCGAGAACGACCTGCAGCGCGACGCCGTCAAGGCGCTCGACACGCGCGCGGCGGCGATGCACGCCGGCCTTGAGCATCTGGCGCGCGAATTCGCGGCGCAGTCGACACTGCTGCGCGAATCGATCGATGGCAACCAGGCGGCGATGGTCGCGGCGATCGACATCCTCTCGCAACAGGTCCGCGCACGCGAAGCGCGGGCGCAGGAGCATTTCTCGACCACCCTGAGTGAGGTCTACTTGCAGGTCGCGCTCGTCGCCGGCCTCTTCCTTCTGCTCGTCATCTTCATCGGCATCGCGGTCGCGAGCAGCATCAGCGCGCCGTTGCGCGACCTGCGCGCCACCATGCTGCGCATCGTCAGCGGTGACTTGAATGCACCGGTGCTCGGCCTCAAGGCGCGCGACGAGATCGGCGAGATGGCGCGCGCGGTCGAAGTGTTCCGCGAGAATGCGGTGGCGCGCCGCCGTGCGGAAGGCGAGTTGCGTGCCTCGAAGGAACATGCGGAAAACGCGCTCTCGGACCTGCGCGAGACGCAGCGCAACCTGATCGAAGCCGAGAAGCTTGCCGCACTCGGCGGCCTGGTGGCCGGCGTCGCGCATGAGGTCAACAACCCGGTCGGCATCAGCCTGACGGTGGCCTCGAGCCTGGCGCGCCGTTGCGACGCCTTCGCCACCGAGCTGAAAGAAGGCCAGCTGCGCCGCGCCCGGCTCAACGAATTCGTCGACGGCACGCGCGAGGCGTCGAACCAGCTCGTCCTCAACCTTCAGCGCGCCGGCGAGCTGATCCAGTCGTTCAAACAGGTCGCCGTCGACCGCAGCCACGAGACGCGCCGGCAATTCGACCTGCGCGAGTCGACCGAGCAGATCGTCGCCAGCCTGCGCCCGGGGCTGAAGAAGGCGCATCTCGCCCTCGATATCGACGTGCCAGCCGGCATCCTCCTGGACAGCTATCCGGGCGCCTATGGGCAGGTTCTGACGAACCTCGTCCTCAATGCCGCGACCCATGCCTTCCCGGACGGCCGCGACGGCACGCTGCGCATCGATGCCCACGCCATGGCCGGCCCGCAGGTCGAAATCTCGTTCATCGACGACGGCGTCGGCATGACTGAGGACGTGCAGCGCCGCGCCTTCGACCCTTTCTTCACCACTCGACGAAACTACGGCGGCACGGGCCTTGGCCTTCACATCGTGTATAACCTGGTGACGAGACGGCTGGGCGGGCGCATCGCGCTCGCTTCAGCGCCCAATCGGGGGACCACCTTTCGCATCGTTCTGCCGCTCGTCGCGCCGCCGGAAAGCCCGGCCACGGAGGCAGACATGACCATCGCTACGGATCGCTGAGCATGGCTCAAGACGACGACCTCGTAACATTCATCGACGACGAGCCGACGCAGCCGCCGGATGACGGACGGCGCCGCTGGAAAGTGATGATCATCGATGACGACGAAGCGGTGCACGACGGCACCCGCTTCGCGCTTTATGACTATGCGCTCAACGGCGTGCGCCTCGAAATCCTCTCGGCCTATTCTGCCGCCGAAGGCCGCGCGCTCCTTCGTGAGCACCCGGACACGGCCGTCGTCCTCCTCGACGTCGTCATGGAGAGCGAGTCCGCGGGCCTTGAGCTCGTCGATTACATCCGCAAAGCGCTCAAGAACGAGACGGTACGCATCATTCTGCGCACCGGCCAGCCGGGACAGGCGCCGGAACGGCGCGTCATCATCGATTACGACATCAACGACTACAAGGCGAAAACTGAACTTACCGCCGACAAGCTCTTCACGACCCTGACTGCGGCGCTGCGCGGCTATCAGCAACTGCAGCGTCTTGTCGAAACGCGTCGCGGCCTCGAGATCATTATCGACGCCGCGTCGACCTTGTTCGATTTCAAGTCCATGCAGCGGCTGGCGGAGGGCGTGCTGACGCAGATCGCGTCTCTTCTCAATGTCGACTGCGCCGGCATCCTCGTGCTGCGCGAAGGTCAAGGCGTGAGCGATCGCGGCTTCGCCGTGCTTGCAGGCTCCGGCTGCTATCAGCAATACATCGGCCGGCAGGCGCTCGATGCCGATCTGCACACGCTCGTCGACGCTGCTTTCTCCCGCCGCCGGCACGAATTCCACGCGCACCGTTCGGTGCTTTACATCAACACCGCGAGCGGGCGTGAGGTCGTGGTCCTGATCGAAGCGGCGCGGCATCTCTCGGACACCGACCGCTCGCTGGTCGAGGTGTTCTGCAGCAAGCTCTCGGTCGCCTTCGACAACGTCATCCTCTACGAGGAGCTGCAGCGCGCCAATGCGCAATTGGAGCAGCGCGTCGCCTCACGCACGCAGGCGCTCACGGTCGCGAACGAGCGACTTGCCGCTCAAGGCGAGCGGCTGCGCCGCACCAACGCCTTCAAAGGCGAGATCCTCGGCAAGGTGGCGCACGACCTGAAGAACCCTCTCGGCGTGATCATGGGCCGCGCCGAGATGCTCAAGGACGTCGTCTCGCAAACGCCGATCAATGCCGCGAAGGCGCGCGAGCAAATCGTGCATGTGCAGGAGAGCGGCCGGCGCCTGATCGGCATGGTCGACACGCTCCTCGCCGACGCGATGGCCGATGCGGACGACATCAATCTGCGGCGCGAGCCGCTTGCCATTTCCGATCTCGTGCAGCGCGTCGCCGAATCGAACCGCGAGCTCGCGACGAAGAAAGCGCAAAGTTTGACGGTTTCCGCATCCGCGCCCTTAACGGTTTTCGCCGATCCTGACCGGCTGTGGGAGGCGATCGACAATCTCGTGAACAACGCGATCAAATACACGCCGTCGGGCGGGACGGTGGCGCTTGCCGTCGACCGCGCCGGCGACGCCGCCGAGATCAGCGTGCGCGACACCGGAGCGGGCTTGTCGCCTGAAGATGTGGCGCGGCTGTTTGGCCGCTTCCAGCGCCTGTCGGCCAAACCGACCGGCGGGGAAACCTCGACCGGACTTGGTCTTTCCATCGTCAAACGAATCGTCGAATTGCATGAGGGAAAGGTCGCGGCCTCGAGTGCCGGCGCCGGCAACGGCTCGACCTTCACGATTACGCTGCCGCTCGAACGGGATGTTTCATGACGACGACACTGCCTCATATCATGGTGGTCGACGACGAAGCATCGACGCGCGACATGGTCGGCGACTATCTGAAGATGCACGGCTTCCGCGCGACCTTGTGCGACGGCGGCGCCAGCTTGCGCCAGGCCTTCGACAAGGAGAAGCCCGATCTCATCGTCCTCGACCTCAACATGCCGGAGGAGGATGGGCTTTCCATCATCCGCGACCTCAAGTCGCGCTCGAACGTTCCGGTGATCATGCTGACCGCGACCGCTAGCGCAATCGATCGCGTGGTTGGACTCGAGCTCGGCGCGGACGACTATGTCGCGAAGCCCTGCGAATTGCGTGAGCTCGTCGCCCGCATCCGCTCCGTGCTGCGGCGAAGCCAGGCGGCGGCGCCCGCCGCGGACGAAGCCGGCGCGAAGAACAAGGTCGTGCGCTTCGGCACCAAATGGCTCGACGTCGACGCCCGCGTCTTGCGTGATGACGATGGCGTCGAGCATCCGCTCACGGCCTCCGAGTTCAACCTGCTCAAAGCGTTCGCCGACAATCCCAAGCGCGTGCTCACGCGCGAGCGCCTTCTCGACCTCGCCAATGCGCGCGACCCGGACGCCTTCGATCGTGCGATCGACATCCGCATCACGCGCATCCGCCGCAAGATCGAGTCGGACCCCGCGCACCCGATCGTCATCCGCACCGTGCGCGGCGCCGGCTACGTCTTTTCGCCGGACGGCCGCGGGCCGTAACGCCGCATCTCGTCCTTCGCGCGTGAGTCTTCGTTCGTCCTGACCGGGCTTGTGGCGGCCATAACGGCGGGGAAACGTGTGCGGCGCCGACGCCTTTTGGTTGACGGACGCATCAGTGCGGCGCATACCTACTTTAGATTATTTCTAAACTAGGTTGCGCCCCATGGTCGGCCTGTCCTTCGCCAGCCAAAAATCCATCACCGACCTCTCGGATCGCGAGGTATTGGCGCTCGCCATCCAGTCCGAGGAGGAAGACGGGCGCATCTATCGCGAATTCGCTGAAGGGCTGCGCAAGACCTATCCAGCGTCTGCGGGCATGTTCCTGGAAATGGCCGAGGAGGAGAACGAGCATCGCCGCCGCCTGCTCGATCTCTTCCAGACGCGATTCGGCGACCACATCCCGCTGATCCGGCGCGACGACATCCGCGGCTTCATCAAGCGCAAGCCCGCCTGGATGATGCAGTCTTTCGATATCGCCACGGTGCGCCGCCGGGCCGAGACGATGGAAGCCGAGACGCGCCGCTTCTACGCCAATGCCGCCGCGCGCTCGAGCGATCCTGCCGTGCGCAAGCTCCTCGGCGACCTCGCCGACGTTGAAGCGCAGCACCAGGCGCTGGCGCAGCAGCTCGAAGACGATGTCTCCGATAGCGCCAAGCTGCAGGAGAGCGAAACTGCGCGGCGGATGTTCGTGCTGCAGATCGTGCAGCCGGGACTCGCTGGCCTCATGGACGGTTCGGTGTCGACGCTTGCGCCGGTCTTTGCCGCCGCCTTCGCCACGCAGGACACCTGGGCGGCATTCCTTGTCGGGCTCGCAGCCTCCGTCGGCGCCGGCATTTCCATGGGATTTGCCGAAGCGCTTTCGGACGACGGCAGCCTGACGGGACGCGGTCATCCGTGGATCCGCGGCCTCGTCTGCGGGCTGATGACGATGCTCGGCGGAATCGGGCACACGCTGCCCTACCTCATTCCGCATTTCGCCACGGCGACCATCGTGGCGGTCGTGATCGTGATTCTGGAGCTGTTTGCGATTTCCTACATCCGCGCCCGCTACATGGACACGCCGTTCCTGCGCGCCGCGTTCCAAGTGATCGTCGGCGGGCTGCTCGTGTTTGCGACCGGCATTCTCATCGGCAACGCGTAACCGCCGCGCATCGCCAATGCGGCGTTAACCGGGCTCATAAAAAGCAGCCGGAATCAGCCATTTGTTTCGTCGCGTGCGCCGCGACGAAACAAAAGTAAACGGCCGTGAAATCTTTTTCCGCGTGAGGCGAAAACAAGGCGAAACCTGGAGCCTCTAGCTTGGGGACAGATCGATAAGGCCTCGCACGAAGAGGCGCCCCAGGGGAGACGACAAATGTTCCAGGTCAATTCGCCACTGATTGCGCTGGCCGCTTTGGCCGCCGTGGGCATCGTGACCGCCGACAGCCTCTACGCGCGCACGCCCAACACCGCCGCCACAAATATTGCCGCGCGGTTTCCGGCGCAGGACCAAATGTTCGCCGCCTATACACCGGCCGCGAACTCCATGACGGTTAACAGCGACCGCGCGGCGAAGAAGATGTTCGTCCCGAACGAGGACTGCGTGCACGAGCACTGGCCCTACATCGCCGACGAATGCCTCGTTGCCGATGACGGCGTGCCGGTGAAGCCCGTACGCACGATCACGATCGAGAAGCGCGTCAAGACGCCGGCCGCCAAGGTGCTCGTCGCCTCGAGCGCCGCCGCGATCCGCTGACCTTTTCATTCCCACATTCTGAAACGACGGAGCTTGTGATGCGTATGCTCTCCCGCCTTGTCCTGACTGCCGCCTTCGCCCTGACCGTCACCGCGCCCGCCGCCGCCGCAATGCCGGCCGACAATCCGCCGCCGTTCTTCCTGCTGCCGTTCGTACCGCTCGCCCAGGCGCTCTCGGCGACCGCACCGGCTCCGGCTGCGCCGCGCTATGCCGCGCTTCCGCAAGACATCACACCCGACGTTAATACGGCGCCGCGTCAGCAGGCCGCGCACGACGTGACCCGCGAGATCGTCACCTTTACCGGCAGGGAAGCGCCCGGCACGGTGATCGTGAACACCAAGGAGCGCCGCCTCTATTACGTGATGAATGACGGGCGCGCGATCCGCTACAAGGTCGGCGTCGGCCGCGAAGGCTTCCAATGGGCTGGCCGGCAGAAGGTCACCAACAAGCAGGAATGGCCGGACTGGCGGCCGCCGGAAGAAATGCTCAAGCGCCGGCCCGACCTGCCGCGCTTCATGAAGGGCGGCATCGACAACCCGCTCGGCGCCCGCGCCATGTATCTCGGCGGCACGCTCTATCGCATCCACGGCTCGAACGAGCCGGAGACGATCGGCCGCGCCGTCTCCTCCGGCTGCATCCGGATGCTCAATGCCGATGTCATCGACCTCTATTCGCGCGTCAAGATCGGTACGCCCGTGGTCGTGATGCGATAGCAATTCCAGAAAAAGTGGATACCGGTTTTCCGTCCGGAATTGCGAAAAACATAAAGCAAGTCAAGCTCTGGAGAATTCTCTTCCCCGCGTGACGTGACTTCCGTCACAAACTCTCGCCCTCCCTTCGGGGAGGGCTTTTTTTTATGCGGCCCGAGGCTTGATCGTTTCTGCGCCGAATGCATCAATCCAAGCATGAACGCGCAGCACGCCATCGACGTCCTCGAAACCCTCGTCGCCTTCGACACGACGAGCCGCAACTCGAACCTGCCCCTCATCGAGTGGGTCGAGGCCTATCTCGACAAGCATGGAATCGCGCACGAGCGCATCCCGGACGACACGGGCAAGAAAACGAACCTCTGGGCGACGATCGGCCCGAAGGACGTGCCCGGCTATATCCTCTCCGGCCATACCGACGTCGTTCCCGTCGACGGGCAGGACTGGGCGACCGACCCGTTCAAGCTCACGCGCAAGGGCGACAAGCTCTATGGCCGCGGCTCGACCGATATGAAGGGCTTCGTCGCCTGCGTGATCGCCGCCGTGCCGGAAATGGTCAAACGCGATCTCAAGGCGCCGTTTCATCTGGCGTTCTCTTACGACGAGGAGGTCGGCTGCCTGGGCGCGCAACGCCTCGGCGCGTTCGTCGAAAAGCTATCAGTGAAGCCGATCGCCTGCTTTGTCGGCGAGCCGACGACGCTCGACGTGGTCATTGGCCACAAGAGCAAGCGCTCCTTCGTCGTCAAGCTGCGTGGCCGCAACTGCCACTCCTCGCTTGCGCCGCAGGGAGTCAATGCCGTCGAGTTCGGCGCGCGCGTCATCTCCAAGGTTCGCGACATCGCCGACCGGCTGACGAAGATCGGCCCGCGCGACCCGCTCTATGACGTGCCGTTCTCGACCGCGCATACCGGCTTCTTCCATGGCGGCACGGTGCTCAACCTCGTCGCCGAGGAAAGCCACTTCGAGTTCGAGTTCCGCACTATCGCCGCCGACGACCTCGAAGCACTCACTGACGAGGTCACGTCCTACGCGCGCGACACGCTCGAGCCGCAGATGAAAGCGGTCGATCCCAAGACCGGGATCGACATCCATATCCGCTCGTCGATCCCGGGCCTCGACACGGACGCGGAGGCCGACGTCATCGCGCTCGCGAAGAAGCTCGCGGGCCGCAACGCGCACAGCAAGGTCGCCTACTGCACCGAGGCCGGCCTCTTCCAGGAAGCCGGCGTGCCGAGCGTCGTCATCGGCCCGGGCTCGATCGACCAGGCGCACAAGGTCGACGAGTTCATCACCGTCGGCGAGATCGAGAAATGCTGCGCCTTCCTCGACAAGCTGATGGCGCACGCGGCGAAGTAAGCGAAGGTCGTCCGCGAGATCGTCATGCGCGTCCCCGGACTTGATCCGGGGATTGATCCGCGCATCCATCTTTTTCAAAAAGCTCTTGCGAAGCGGATGGATTGCCGGGTCAAGCCCGGCAATGACGAGAGTACACTCTGAGACCGCAGCGCCTACGGCAGCGCCTTGAGGTGCCGGATCGGACGGCCGGGCGCGATCGCCTGCGCGGCGGCGACGATCGCGTTCGCGTCGATGCCGTAGTGGCGATAGAGGTCGGGGAGCGAGCCCGTCTGGCCGAAATGCTCGACGCCGAGCGGACGCACGCGATGCCCGTGCACCGCGCCGAGCCAGGCGAGCGTGCCGGGATGCGCGTCGCAGACGGTGACGACGCCGCAATGCGCCGGCACGTCGGCCAAGAGACGCTCGACATGCGAGCGCGCATGCACGAGGCCGCGCTCGCGCGCGCGGCTCGCCGCGGTCCAGCCGGCGTTGAGGCGGTCCGCCGACGTCACCGCGAGGAGCCCGACATCGCGGCGATCCTCCGCCATCAGCCCCGTTGCTTGAATCGCCTCCGGCGCGATCGCGCCGGTATAGGCGACGACCACCTGGCAGTTCGGCCCCGGCTTGCGCAGCCAATAGGCGCCGTCGATGATCGCCTGCGCAAGCTCCGCGGTCATCGCGCGCTGGACCTGCTCGACCGGCCGCGTCGAGAGCCGCAGATAGACGGAGCCGCCGGTCTCGTCGCGCAGCCAGTTGCGCTCCGACGGCTCACCCTCGCCGCCCTTCTGGATGTATTCGAGCGCCCAGCGCATCACGACGGCGAGCTCGTCGACATAGGCGGGCTCGAACGCGGCGAGCCCGTCCTGCGCCATGCCGATCAGTGGCGAGCCGATCGACTGATGCGCGCCGCCTTCGCCCGCGAGCGTGATGCCCGACGGCGTCGCCACGAGGATGAAGCGCGCGTCCTGATAACAGGCGTAGTTGAGCGCATCGAGGCCGCGCGCGATGAAGGGATCGTAGAGCGTGCCGATCGGCAGGAGCCGCTCGCCGCTGATCGAATGCGAGAGCCCGAGCGCCGAGAGCGTGATGAAGAGATTGTTCTCCGCGATGCCGAGCTCGATGTGCTGGCCCTTGGGCGAGAACTCCCAATGATAGGTCGAGGGGATGCGCTCCTTCTTGAAGGTGTCGGCCATCTCCTCGCGTGCGTAAAGTTGCCGCCGGTTCACCCACGGCCCGAGATTGGTCGAGACCGTCACGTCCGGCGACGTCGTCACGATGCGCTCGGCAAAGGGCGCGTCGCTGCGTGCAATCTCGTTGAGCAGCGAGCCGAAGCCGAACTGCGTCGACGTCACCTTCTGCGCCGGGGCCGCCAGCGTCTCCGGGATGTCGAAATGCTTCGAGGCGAGCCGCCGCTCGGTCTTCGCGGCGAAGGGCACGCGGTCGAGAAAGCCTTGGATCTTGTCCGGCGCGACGCTCAGGCCCTCGAAGCGATCCCACTCGTGCCCTGGACGGATCGCCATCTCTGTGCGGAAGCTTTCCATCTGCGCCGTCGTCATCATGCCGGCGTGATTATCCTTGTGCCCGGCGATCGGCAGGCCAAACCCCTTCACGGTGTAGGCGATGAAACAGGTCGGCCGGTCGTGGTCGATGGAATCGAACGCCTTGGTCAGCGTCGGCAAGTCGTGGCCGGCGAGATTGTTCATCAGCCGCGCGAGCTCGTCGTCCGAGCGCTTCTCGATCAGCCGCGTGACGTCGCCCTGGTCGCCAAGCTCGTCGAGAAGGCGCTTGCGCCATGCCGCACCGCCCTGAAAGACAAGCGCGGAGTAAAGCTGGTTCGGACAACTGTCGATCCATCGGCGTAAGCGCTCGCCGCCCGGCTCGCGGAACGCCGCTTCCTGCAGCGTGCCGTATTTGAGGATGACGACGTCCCAGCCGAAATTGCGGAACAGCGCCTCGTATCGCTCCCACAATCCTTCGCGCACCACCGCGTCGAGGCTCTGGCGGTTGTAGTCGATGACCCACCAGCAATTGCGCAAGCCTTGCTTCCAGCCCTCGAGCAGCGCCTCGAAGATGTTGCCTTCGTCGAGCTCCGCGTCGCCGACGAGCGCAATCATGCGCCCTTCCGGCCGCTCCGTACCCCAGCCATGCGCCCGCGTGTAGTCCTGCACGATCGACGAGAACAAGGTCTGCGCGACACCGAGGCCGACGGAGCCGGTCGAGAAGTCGACATCATCGGCATCCTTGGTGCGCGAGGGATAGCTCTGCGCGCCTTTGTAGCCGCGGAAGGCCTCGAGCTTCTCGCGCGTCTGCTTGCCGAGGAGATACTGGATCGCATGGAACACCGGGCTCGCATGTGGCTTCACGGCCACGCGGTCCTGCGGCCGCAGCGTATGGAAATAGAGCGCGGTCATGATCGTCGCGAGCGAAGCGGACGAGGCTTGATGGCCGCCGACCTTGAGACCGTCGACGCTTTCGCGGATGTGGTTGGCATTATGGATCGTCCAGGAGGCGAGCCAGAGCACCTTGCGCTCGATCTCGGCGAGGATACGGGCGTCGTCGGTGTTCATCGTCTGGGCCTTGCTGGACATGGACTTGCGATTACCTTCCGCCGTTCGTGATTGACATCCTCATACCAGATTTTGGGGCGTCATGCTCTCAAGCCGCTCGCGTCATTGCCGGGCTTGACCCGGCAATCCATCATTTGTCACGAAGAAGATGGATGCCCGGGTCAAGCCCGGCAATGACGAACGTGACGGCCGGCATCAGCAAGCACCCGCCTTCAGCGTTCGACCATTGCGAGCTTGTCCGCCCGCAAAAGCTGCGGAAAGAGCCGTATCCAGATCAAGACGACGAAGATCGTTCCGACCCCGCCCAGCACAACCGCGGGGATCGTGCCGAACCACGCCGCGGTGACGCCCGACTCGAATTCACCGAGCTGGTTCGACGTGCCGATGAACAGCGAATTCACCGCGCTGACGCGGCCGAGCATCGCCGTGGGCGTATTGGTCTGCACGAGCGTCATGCGGATGACGACGCTGATGACATCGGCCGCGCCGAGCACGATCAACATCACGAAGGAGAACGGCAGCCACCGCGACAACGCGAACAGGATCGTCGCCGCGCCGAAGACGGCGACGGACATGAACATCGTGCGGCCGACGTGACGCTGCAGCGGCCAGCGGGCGAGCGCGACCGACATCGACAGCGCGCCGACCGCAGGCGCCGCGCGCAGCAATCCCAGCGCCCACGGTCCCGCCGCGAAGATATCGCGCGCGAAGACAGGCAAGAGCGCCGTCGCGCCGCCGAGCAGAACGGCGAAGAGGTCGAGCGAGATCGCGCCGAGAACGAGCGGGTTACGCCGGATGAAGGTAACGCCAGCAAGCAGCGTCGCGAGCGTCGGCGGCTCGCGCGGCGGCGCCGGGCGTTCGACGGTGATGAAGGTGACGATCAGCGCCGCCATGGCGAAGGATGCGGCGCAGAACCCGTACGCAAAGACAGGGCCGATCGCGTAGAGGAGCCCGCCGAGCGCCGGGCCGATGATGGTCGCGGTCTGATTGGCCGACGCCGAGCCCGCAACAGCACGCGGGAACATCTCCGCCGGCACGATGGTCGGCAGCAGGCTTTGCAAGGTCGGCGACTCGAAGGCGCGGGCCGCGCCGAACACGAACACCAGTGCGAAGATGATCTCGGTCGTCAGCCACCCTTGGGCGGTGCCGAGCGCCAAGGTTGCGGCGACCGTGCCTTCGGTCAGCTGGCAGAGGCGCAGCACCGTGCGCCGGTCGTAGCGGTCCGCTACATGGCCCGCCGCGAGGAAGAAAAGAACCGACGGCAGGAACTGCACGAGGCCGACCAGGCCGAGCTGAAACGGGCTGCTCGTGAGCGCATAGACCTGCCACCCGACCGCAACCGCCAGCGCCTGGAACGCGACCGTCGCGCACACGCGCGTGAGCCAGAACAGGACGAAGGGCGGATGCTGCCGCAGGGGACCGCTGTGGGGACTGGGACTGTCGACCATGGAGCATTCTGGCGGACCGAAGATGCCGCAACCTTCTAGGACATTCTGGATGAATGGTTAATGTGCTCCGTCACCCTGAGGTGCGAGGCGCGCAAGCGCCGAGCCTCGAAGGGCGACGGCCCCGGCCGTCCATCCTTCGAGGCCCGCTGCGCGGGCGCCTCAGGATGACGGAGCAAAGCCACATGGCCAAAGCCGCGCGCGCAGTGTATCGAGCGGCCCATGTCGAGAGCATCGAACACCGGCGTGAAGCCCACCACCGCGCACAAGCCCTTGCTCGCTGTCCTGGATGGCGTGGCGCAAGCGGTTCCGCCCGTCTGGATGATGCGCCAGGCCGGGCGTTATCTGCCCGAATATCGCGCGCTTCGCGCCAAAGCCGGCAGCTTTCTCGACCTCTGCTTCACGCCCGAGCTCGCCGCCGAGGTGACGCTGCAGCCGGTGCGGCGCTTCGGCTTCGATGCCGCGATCCTCTTCTCCGACATCCTCGTCGTGCCGCACGCGCTCGGGTGCGACGTGCGCTTCGTCGCGGGTGAAGGTCCACGGCTCGATCCGCTCGACACCACCGAGAAGATGCACGCCTTACGCCGCACAGCGGACGAAGGGGTCTTCGCGCCGGTCTACGAAACGGTGCGGCGCGTGAAAGCGGCGCTGCCCGACGGCGTGACGCTGCTCGGCTTCTGCGGGGCGCCGTGGACGGTCGCGACCTACATGATCGCGAGCCAGGGCACGCCCGATCAAGCGCCGGCACGGCTCTTCGCCTATCGTGAGCCGAAGGCCTTTGCGCAGCTGATCGATGTCCTGGTGGATGCTTCCGTGCGCTACCTCGTCGGCCAGTTGCGCGCCGGCGCCGAAGCCGTGCAGCTCTTCGACACCTGGGCCGGCGTTCTGCCGCCGCAGGAATTCGCACGCTGGTGCATCGATCCGGCGCGGCGCATCGTCGAGGCGGTGCGCCGCGAAATTCCGGGCGCGAAAATCATCGGCTTCCCGCGCGGCGTCGGCGCCTCGCTCGCGGCTTACGTCGATCAGGTTCCCGTGGACGCCGTGAGCGTCGACTGGATGGCAGAGCCGGACTTCATCCGCACGCGCGTGCAGCCGCGCGTGGCAATCCAAGGCAATCTCGATCCGCTCGCACTGCTTGCCGGCGGCGACGCACTCGACCGCGCCGTCGATACGGTGCTGGAAAATTTTGGACGCGGCCGGCTCATCTTCAATCTCGGCCACGGCATCCTGCCGGAGACGCCGATCGCGCATGTGGAGCGGATGCTTAGGCGCGTGCGGGGTCGCTGACTTCGCGACATCACGACACCCTCCACGTCATCGCCGGGCTTGTCCCGGCGATCTCGCTTAGGCGGGCACCGTGCGTCCCTAATCGAGATGGCCGGGACAAGCCCGGCCATGACAATCGAAAGGTTACCTGCCTCACTCCGCCGGCCGGCTCTTCGCGATGATCGCCGCCGCGCCGCGATCGACGAGATCGAGCCCGACGGAGCGGCCGAGTTCGCGCGGGCGCACGACCGGCCCCGTTCGCTCCGCCTCGATGATCGTCCCGCCATCGAGATCGATCACCGCCGCCGCGAGCGTCATCGTGTGGCCGTCGATCGTTGCGTGCCCGGCGATCGGCGAGTTGCAGTGCCCGTTGAGCACCCAGAGCACTTCGCGCTCTGCCGCGGCGCAATGGCGCGCGTCGCGATCGTCGATGCCACCGAGTTGACGGCGGGTAGTCCAGTCCGTCGCCGCGCATTCGACGGCGACGATCCCCTGCCCGACGGCCGGCAACATCTCCTTCACCGAGAAGGTGTGCACGACGCGACGCGCCAGACCGATGCGCCCGAGCCCCGCACGCGCCATCACCAGGGCGTCGGCCGGGCCGACCTCGCCGCCATCGGGAAGCCGCTGCGCCCGCCCTTCGTCGAGCTTGGCGACGCGCGTGTCGGCGGCGCCGCGGAAATGGATCACCTCGGCATCCGGAAACAAACGCCGCAGATAGGCCGCGCGGCGCACCGCATTGGTGCCGATCTTCAAACCCTTCGCGCGCGAGGCCATGAAGGCCTCGAGCGTCAACCCCGGCCGCAGCACCAACGCGTCCGCCGCCGACTCGCGCGGCAGGAACGCGCCGATCGCAAGCCCCGGCGTCTCCTCGTTCCCCGGCATGTCCTTGAGCGAATGCATCGCCGCCTGCAGCTCGCCGGTGAGCACCGCCTCGCGAATCTGCGCGACGAAGGCTCCGCCCTTGCCGCCATGCGGCAGGAGCTTGCCGATCTGGTCGGCATCGCCGCGCGTCTCGAAGCGCACCACCTCGACATCGAGCGCCGGCCACTTGGTGCGCAGACGCAGCGCGACGTCCTCCGTCTGGGCCAGCGCCATCTTGCTTTTACGGGTTCCGATCCGCATGGGGCTCAAACCGCAGGCACGCGCCGGCGGCGCGGGCGGAGACCGGGCATCGCCGCCAAAACCGTCCAGGATTGCATCATTTCAAGAAGTCCACCGGCGAATGGTGGAGCCGAGGGGATTTGAACCCCTGACCTCCGCAGTGCGATTGCGGCGCTCTCCCAACTGAGCTACGGCCCCGCTCAAGTCCGCGCGCGACAACGTCCTTCGCGCGGGCGCCGGACGGCCGCCATTTACGGTTTGCAGTCATGGCCTGTCAAGGACGGCTCGCGCCCCTTGCGGGCCGCCCGCTTGTTCGCGAGGCCAAGGCCCGGTAAACCTGCGCGTCGCTTCGACCCGAGCCGAAAGTCCTATGCGCGCCATCCTCGACGTCATCCTGATCCTGCTGCAGCTTTATATCTGGCTGTTGATCGCGGCCGCGGTCCTTTCGTGGCTGATCGCCTTCAACGTCGTCAATATGCGCAACGGCTTCGTCGCCGCGGTCGCCGATTTCCTTTATCGGATCACGGAGCCGTTGCTTCGCCCGATCCGCAATATGCTGCCCAATCTCGGCGGCATCGATATTTCCCCGGTCATTCTGATCCTGCTCATCATCCTGATCGAGCGGCTGATCATCTACTACATCTATCCCAACGTCTTCTGATGACGGGCGCGCTCCCATGGGTGAAGTCCCCGCGCGGTCTTGTCGTGACCGTGCGTCTGACCCCGAAGGGCGGGCGCGATGCGCTCGACGGGGTGACTTCGCTCGCCGACGGCACGCAGGTGCTCAAGGTGCGGGTCCGCGCCGCGCCGCATGAGGGCATGGCCAATGCCGCCCTCACGGCGCTGCTGGCCAAGACCGTCGGCGTACCGCCGCGCTCCGTCACGCTCCAAGCCGGCGCGACCTCCCGGGTGAAGACGGTCGCGATCGAAGGGGCCGCGGCGGAGCTTGCCGCCCGCCTGATGCAGTCTCTTGGCAAGGCAGCCGCATGAACGTGCAAACAATCCAGGCGAAAATCATCGACGGGAAGGCAACCGCCGCCGCCCTGCAAGCGAAGATCGCCGCCGAGGTCGCACGGCTCGCTCGCGAAAAAGGGATCACGCCCGGCCTCGCCGTGGTGCTCGTCGGCGACGACCCCGCAAGCACCGTCTATGTGCGCAGCAAGGTGAAGCGCACGGCCGAGGCCGGCATGCGCTCCTTCGATCATCGCCTGCCGGCGAATGTGAGCGAAGCGGACCTGCTCGACGCCATCGCACGCCTCAACGCCGACGCCGGCGTCCACGGCATCCTGGTGCAACTGCCGCTGCCGCGCCATCTCGATGCACGGCGCATCATCGACGCCCTCGACCCGGCGAAGGACGTCGACGGGCTGCATCCGATCAATGCGGGCCGCCTTGCGAGCGGCTTGCCGGCGCTCGTCCCCTGCACGCCGCGCGGCTGCATCATTCTGGCGAAAGATGCGCGCGGCTCGCTTGCGGGGCTCGACGCCGTCGTCGTCGGCCGCTCGAACATCGTCGGCAAGCCGCTGGCGCAATTGCTGCTCGCGGAAGATGCGACCGTCACGGTCGCGCATTCGAAGACGCGCGACCTGCCCGACGTCTGCCGGCGCGCGGACCTCCTCTTCGCCGCCGTCGGGCGGCCGGAATTCGTGCGCGGCGACTGGGTGAAGCCGGGCGCGACCGTCATCGATGTCGGCATCAACCGCATCGAAGGCGCGGACGGGAAGCGGAGGCTCGTCGGCGATGTCGCTTTTGCGGAAGCCGCCGCCCGTGCGAGCGCGATCACGCCCGTGCCTGGCGGCGTCGGTCCCATGACGATCGCGTGTCTGCTGTTGAATACGCTATTCGCCGCCTGCGCGCAGGCCGGATTGCCGCCGCCGAAGATTGGGTAACGTTTCTCTGAGCGGTCATTCCGGATTGCCGCGCAGCGGCAAGTCCGGAATCCATACGCCGCAGCAGGGATTATGGATTCCGGGCTCGCGGCCTTTGGCCGCGCCCCGGAATGACAATAAACGCCGGGGCAAGCCCGCGCATGACGGCTCGCGGCGTTCAGCTCTGCCAGCCGAACGCGACCTTATCGAGCACGCGAGCGCCGAATTTCTCCGACGAACGGGCGACCGCGCGTCCGCCGAGCGCCCGGTAGAACTCGACCGCCGGATCGTTGTCGGAGAGCGCCCAGACGACGAGACTCTTGAGCCCGCTTTGGGCGAGGTCGCGACGCGCCGCCGTGAACAGGCGGCGGCCGAAACCGAGGCCCTGGAATTCGGGCCGCAGGTAAAGCTCGTAGACCTCGCCGTCGTAATGCAGGCTGCGGGCTCGATTACGGCCGTAATTGGCGTAGCCGGCGACCTTGTCCCCGAACACCAGGAGGGAGACGCGGCTACCCTTGCGGATTGCGCTCTCCCACCAGACGGGCCCCCGCCGGCTAATCAGTTTTTCAAGCTCGGAGCCCGGAATAATGCCCCGATAAGCGTTGCGCCAAGCCTCATCATGCGTCTCGGCGACCGACCCTGCGTCGTTCGCTTTGGCTCGCCGGACTTCGATGAGGGTTGTGCTCATGAGTCGGATTGAAGCGCAGCCGACGCCTCGCCTTCAAGTGCTTCCAGTAACGCTCCCTTAACGATCTTTCGACCGTGGCGAAAAAGTCACGATAGTGTCGGATTGGCACACCTCCGGCGGTGCCGGCGTATTGCGCGGCGTGTCATGCCCGCCAACGGGTCCGGCCTTCGGGCCGGCCCGATGACAGGCTCCGGCGGGCATCCAGTAACCCCTGTCTGCATGATCTCGCGATGCCGGCGTTTACTGGGTCCCCGCCTTCGCGGGGACGACGGCCGAATGCGAAGCTACGCTTCCATCGTCTCCTTCGCCCGCTCGGCACGCTTGCGGTCATTCTCGTCGAGAAGCTTCTTGCGCAGCCGCACCGACTTCGGCGTCACCTCGACGAGCTCGTCGTCCTCGATATAGGCGAGCGCCTTCTCCAGGCTCATGCGGATCGGCGGCGTCAGCCGCACCGCTTCGTCCTTCGACGTGGTGCGGATGTTGGTGAGCTGCTTGCCCTTGAGCACATTGACGACGAGATCGTTGTCGCGCGTGTGCTCGCCGACAATCATGCCGCGATAAACTTTCCAGCCGGGCTCGATCATCATGGGGCCGCGGTCTTCGAGCTTCCACATCGCGTAGGCGACGGCGTCGCCCTGATCGTTGGAGATGAGGACGCCGTTACGGCGGCCCGCGACTTCGCCCTTGAATGGCGCATAGCCGTGAAAGAGCCGATTCATGATCGCGGTGCCGCGCGTGTCGGTGAGAAGCTCCCCCTGATAGCCGATCAGCCCGCGCGTCGGCGCGTAGAAGACGAGCCGCGTGCGATGGCCGCCGGACGGCCGCATCTCGATGAGGTCGGCTTTGCGCTCCGACATCTTCTGCACGACGACGCCGGAATGCTCCTCGTCGACGTCGATCACGACTTCTTCGATCGGCTCTTCGAGCTCGCCGGCTTCGTTCCGACGTAGCAGCACCTTCGGCCGCGAGACGGAGAGCTCGAAGCCTTCGCGCCGCATGGTTTCGATCAGAATGCCGAGCTGCAATTCGCCACGGCCCGCGACTTCCATCGAATCCTTTTCGTCGGACTCCGACACACGCAGCGCCACATTGCCTTCCGCCTCGCGCAGCAGCCGGTCGCGGATCATGCGCCCCGTGACCTTCGAGCCTTCCGTGCCGGCAAGCGGTGAATCGTTGACGCGGAAGGTCATCGCAAGCGTCGGCGGGTCGATCGGCTGCGCCGGCAACGGCACCTCGACTTCCGGCGCGCAGATCGTATGCGCAACCGTCGCCTCCGGGAATCCTGCGATCGAGACGATGTCGCCGGCGAAAGCCTCATCGATCGGCTGGCGCTCGAGCCCGCGGAAGGCGAGCACCTTCGACACGCGGCCTTGCTCGATCAGTTTGCCATCACGATCCAGGACTTTGGCGCTCTGGTTCGGCTTGACCGAGCCGGATGCGATGCGCCCCGTGACGACGCGGCCAAGATAGGGATTGGCTTCGAGGATCGTGCCCAGCAACCGGAACGGCCCCTCCTCGACGGTCGGCTCCGGAACGTGACGCAGCACCAGGTCGAACAGCGGCTTCATGCCGAGCTCGCGCGAGCCTTCGGCGCTCTCCGCCATCCAGCCCTGCTTGGCGGACCCGAAGAGCAGCGGAAAGTCGAGCTGCTCCTCGCTTGCATCGAGCGCGGCGAAGAGATCGAACACCTCGCTCGCAACCTCGTTCGCCCGCGCGTCCGCGCGATCGACCTTGTTGATCACGACGATCGGCTTGAGGCCGAGCTTGAGCGCCTTGGAGACGACGAACTTCGTCTGCGGCAACGGCCCTTCGGCGGCGTCGACCAGAACCAATGCGCCGTCGACCATGCCGAGGATGCGTTCGACCTCGCCGCCGAAGTCGGCGTGGCCCGGCGTATCGACGATGTTGATCCGCGTGTCGCCCCACTGGATCGACGTCGCCTTGGCGAGGATGGTGATGCCGCGCTCGCGCTCGAGGTCGTTGGAATCCATCGCTCGTTCGGCGACCTTTTGATTCTCCCGGAAGGAGCCCGCCTGCTGGAGCAAACGGTCGACCAGCGTCGTTTTGCCGTGGTCGACATGCGCGATGATCGCGATGTTGCGAAGAGACATGAAATACCGCCAGAAACACGTGTGCCCGGCCAAGCCGGGCACCCCATCCGATTCGCCCGCAATATAGTGATGGCGGGCCTTTCGGCAATGCGATTCCGCTGGATTTTATGAGCCGGCGGGCCGGCTCCACGGGCCGACGCGCGCGCCCGCGGGCATCGCCTCCTGAACCATCAGCATTTCACCGATCGTCTCGGAGGTGACGAGTCCGACGAGCCGGCCGGCGGCATCAACCACGCCGACAGCCGGGGCCTGCCGTTCCTGCAGAATGCGGAAGGTCGCATCGAGGCGGCCGCGGCTCTCGATCGTCGGAATGTCGGCCGTCATTGCCTCGGAGACGCGCGCTTCGGGACCACGCTCCTTCAGCGCGTGGATCATGTTGTTGCGGCTGAGCAGACCCAAGAGACGGCCGCTATCGTCGACGACCGGAAACTCTGCTTGGCTCGTACGCAGCAGCGTGTCGACCGCCTCCCCAATGAGAGCCTGCGGCGCCAGCGTTGCATACTGCGTCATCATCGCAGCGCTGACCGGCACTCCGCGAGACATCGCGCGCACGGCGACGAGATGCGCCTCCGACGCCGCGGCGAGATAGACGAAGATGGCGATGAAGATCAGCAGCGGATTGCCGAACAGCCCGACAAAGCCGAGCGCGAATGCGACGCCCTGCCCGATGGAAGCGGCGATTTCTGTCGCCCGCGTGAAGCCAAGCCAGTTCGCAAGGATCGCGCGCAAGACGCGCCCGCCATCCATCGGAAACGCCGGGATCATGTTGAAGATCGCAAGGAACAGATTGACCGCCGCCAAACGGTCGACCATCGGCACGCTGGCGCGGTCGAGCACCGCGAGGCTTCGTGCCTGCATATCGGCCCCGCCGAACGCCATAAGCACGATTGCGATCACGACATTCACAAGCGGGCCGGCAATCGCGATGAGGAATTCCTCGCGCGGTGATTCCGGAATGCGCTCGAGGCGCGCTACGCCGCCGATCGGCAGCAGCGTCACGTCCGGCGTCTGCACGCCGAAGGCGCGAGCAGTGAAGATGTGCCCGAACTCGTGCAGGAGCACGCAAAGAAAGAGCAGCACCATGAATAGAAGGCCGCTCCACGCCGCCTGCGCGCCGCCCGACACATAGCTTGCGCCCCAGATGTAGACGAGGAACAGCAGGAAGGTGATGTGAATGCGGATCGCGGTTCCGGCGATCCGGCCGATATTCACAGACCACGGCATGCGAACCTCCTGGCGCCGGCCCTCTCTCATATAGGCCATTGGGACAACCTAGCGCTGACATGTCCCCCGCGTCTGCGGTCGGCTGACGGACCGAGGCGAGCCTCCATTTACGAATTATTTCTACTTATACGCGCATTATGCAACCAATGAGTGCGCACAGGCTAACGCGACTGTTCCTCAAATGCTCACGCGCCACCTCGGCGGTCGAGTTTGCGATCGTGATGCCGGTCTTCCTCGTCATGCTGTTCGGCATCATCAGCTTCGGCGCCTATCTCGCCCTCACCCACGAAGTGCAGCAGATCGCCGCCGAGGCGGCCCGCGCCTCCATCGGCGGCCTGAGCGACGATGAGCGCGCGAGCCTCGCGCGCGACAGCATCACGGCGAACGCCGCCACCTATCCGATGCTCACGCCCGAACGCCTCACGGTGGTCTCCGCCGTGACCGACCCAACGACCAACGTCTTTGCGGTGACGCTGAGCTACGACGCCTCGAACATGTACCTGTTCGACTTGCCGCAATTCGTGTCGGCGCTCCCGACCAGGATCGTGCGCGCCGCTTCGATCAAGCGCGGAGGCTTCTGATGCGCTGGGGCCGTCGTTTTGCAAAAGACGAACGCGGCACAATCGCGATCGTCTCGGCCGTATCGCTCACCGTCGTGATCGGCGCCGGCGCTCTCGCCGTTGATGTCGGCTCCGTCTATCTCGACCGCCGCGCCGCACAGGCGGCCGCCGACCTCGCCGCGATGGCGGCGGCCTCGGACGTGAGCAACGCCAGCGCCAATGCACGTGCGACCGTAACGCAAAACCATTTCCCCGCCGACGCGCCGCTCACCGTCGAACTCGGTGTCTACACGCCCGATGCGACCGTCGCCGCAAGCAATCGGTTCCGCGTATCGGGCGCATCGGATGCGAACGCGGCGCGGGTGACGCTGCGGACGGCGACAAATCTCTATTTCGGGCGTGTGCTGACGGGCTCCAGCACTTATCCGGTCACGACCGTGGCGACGGCCGCACGGTCCGCTCTCGCCGCTTTCGCCATCGGTTCACGTCTCGCCAGCCTCGACGGCGGGCTCCTCAACCAGATCCTCGGCAGCATGCTCGGCGGCAGTCTTTCGCTCTCGGCGATGGACTATCGCGCGCTCGTCGACGCCAAGCTCGATCTCTTCGATTTCATGAACGCGCTCGCAACGCGCGCGCACATCACCGCCGGCACCTACGATTCCGTGCTGTCGTCCGGCGTGAAGATCGGCGACGTGATCGCGGCGATGAGCGACGCAGCGCGCACGGGCGGCGCGACATCGACGGCGGTCAATGCGCTCAGCACGATTTCCCGCGCCCTCAACGATCCGTCCGCGACCGTGACCGGCCGCTCCTTGATCGACGCCGGTCCCTACGATGCGCTTACGCTCGGACAACGTCCGGCGACAAGCGCGAACGTCTCCGCGTTGGACATCCTCGCCGCCACGGCCCAGGTCGCCAACGGTCAACACCAGGTCGAGGTGAATCTCAATCTCGGCGTCCCGGGCATCCTCAACGCTAAGCTCGCGCTCACGATTGGCGAACGCCCCATCGGAACGAGCTGGGTGACGGTCGGCAGCGAAGGCGCGAGCGTCCACACAGCGCAGACGCGCATCGTCCTCACCGTCAATGTCGCCGGCAACGGCTCGATCACCGCCGTCAATCTCCCGATCTATATCGAGGTTGCCGCCGGCACGGCCAAGCTCGACGCGCTCGCCTGCGCCGCCAATATGCGCAATGCAACCGCGACGCTCGCGGTCACGCCCGGAGTCGTCGACGCCTGGATCGGCGACGTGTCGGCGGCCGACATGGCGAACTTCCGTAGCGCGCCATCCCCTGCCGCGGCCAACCTTGTCGATACGCCGGCCCTCGGTATCACCGGACGTGCGCATGCGACGATCGCCAACACGTCGCCGAAACGCGTGTCGTTCACCTATGCCGACATCACGGCGCAAACGAAGAAGACGGTGACGACGACGAATTTCACGTCCTCGCTCACGTCGCGATTGATCGGCGATCTTTCGATGAGCGTGCGGCTCGGGCCGCTCAACCTCGGTCTGCCCGCACTCTTGACGCAGAGTGTCGCCACGATCCTCGGAACCGCGACGGCGCCCGTCGACACCGTTCTTGCCAATGTTCTTGCGACCCTCGGCGTCGGGCTTGGTCAGGCCGATGTGTGGATGCTCGGCATTCGCTGCGACGGCGCCGTGCTCGTCAATTGAAACAAGAAGGAGTGCAAACGATCAATTATCGAATCCGGCAATGACATGTCGCGCCCGTCCCGCCACCCAGCGGTGCGACATCAGGGCGGCTCCGGTTTCGCACCGGAGCCGTTCGCGCTTCGCGCGAAGGGGACATCGAAAGTCAGCCAAGGCCCGAGGAACCGCGCATGGCGCGAAACGTTTTCGGCGAACACCAGAAGACCGCCCCGAAAATATAACGTACTGATTTTGATGCAGACGCCATAGTTCAGCCATTCCGATACCGTCGGCTGCCGACCCCGCGTGCAATGCACGCGGCCGTCTATGACCGCAAAGAGGAAGCCAATGCAGCGCCAGAAGCGAATCTTGCTCACCGGCACAGTCATCCCCGCCTTTGTCCTCGCCTTCGCTGTCGCTGCGCCTGCAAGCCCACTGGACGGCACGAAATTCGCGCAAGCCACGCCCGATCGTGAAAAGAGAGGGCCGGGCAAGCCGCCGGCGCGTCCGCAGCCGCCTGCCGCGCGTCCGGCGCCGCAAAAGCCGCATTCGGCACCGGCAGCACCAGCGCGACCGGCGCCTCCCGCCGCACGGCCGGCGCCTCCCTCCGCACGGCCTGCGCCGCCGCCTCCCCCTGCAGCAACACGTCCCGCGCCGGCTGCGCCGCGCTCGGACCGTGGCCGCCCGGCGGCCCAGGAGCACCGCGCCGCGCCGCAGCGCCCGGCCACGCCGCCGTCCTCGACGCAGCGTCCGGCCACACCGCCGGCCTCGACGCAGCGCCCGGCTACGCCGCCTCCCTCGACAACCACGCGTCCGGCAACGCCTCCGCCCCCATCGAGCGCACGCCCCCCCGCATCGCCGTCGGCGCCGAACGCGCATACGCCGCCTGCGGCACGGCCCGGCACCCCGCCTTCGCGTGGGACCACGACGAACCAGCCGACGCCCGCGCCCGATCGCGCCCGCCCCGGCGCCACACCGCCGGCGCCGCCTGCTGCGACAACGACGCGCCCCGGCACGCCTCCCCCGCCGCCAGCCAGCGGCCGCACGCCCGCCGCTCCGGGCACACCGCCCGCGCAGGGGACGACGACCAATCAGCCGACGCCCGATCGCACCCGTCCCGGCACGACACCGCCCGGCGTCACGCCGCCGGCCGCCGGACAGCCGCGCGGGCCCGGTCAACCTCCGGGCCAAGCGACACCGGGGCAACCCGCACCCGGCCAAGGCACGCCGGGCCAGCGGCCGGCGTTCACCACGCAGCCGGGCGGCGGCCCGCGCCTCAATCCTACTCTCGCGCGGCCAGGGACTTTCGCGCCCAACCAGCCGATTCCCGATAGCGCCCGCCGGCCGCTGCCGCCGCCGCGCGCCCGCAATGGCGGCATCGCACCGGCCGTCGTCGGCATCGCCGCTGGCGCTGGCGCCGTCATCGGCATCAATGCGCTGCGCGACCATCGCCGCGAGGTGGTGGAAGACGGCCGCACTTATATCCGCGAGCCCGACCGCACCATCATCCGCGACTCCGATGGCCGCTTCATCGTGCGCCACAACGAAGTCGACCGCTTCCGCTACGATGCGCGCGACGTGCGCATCGAGCGCGAAGGACGCGACACCGTGACGATCATCGAACGGCCCGGCGGCGTGCGCATCATCAACGTGCTCGACGACGACGGCCGCCTGCTGCGCCGGACGCGCCGCTTCCCCGACGGGCGCGAGATCATCCTGATCGACAATCGCTACGACCCCGGTTACGCCGACAACTACTATGTCGACTTGCCGCCGCCGGTGGTCTCGATCCCGCGCGACCGCTATATCGTCGAAGCCGCGGCCGCGCCGCCGCCGGTGATCTACGAAACATTGATGGCTCCGCCGGTGCAGCGCATCGAGCGCCGCTATACGCTCGACCAGATCCGCTACAACCAGACCGTCCGCGAGCTGATGCCGCGGATCGACCTCGACACCATCAACTTCGAGACCGGTTCGTGGGAGATCACGCCCGATCAGATCGATAAGCTGTCGGTAATCGCTGACGGCTTGAAGCGGGCGCTCGACGCCAATCCGGCGGAGATGTTCCTGATCGAGGGCCACACCGACGCCGTCGGCAACGACGTCGACAACATGTCGCTGTCAGATCGCCGTGCGGAATCGGTCGCGGTCGCGCTCACCGAGCGCTTCCAGATTCCGGCCGAGAACCTGACCACGCAGGGCTATGGCGAGCAGTATCTGAAGGTCAACACCTCTGGACCCGAACGCCAGAACCGTCGCGTCACCGTGCGCCGCATCACGCCGCTCCTTAACGGCGGACAGGCGCAAGCGAAGTAGGCCCGTCATTCCGGGACGTGGGCGTCAGCCCACGGGCCCGGAATCCATACGCCGCAGCGCTGGGGTTATGGATTCCGGGCTCGCGGCCTTACGGCCGCGCCCCGGAATGACAACTATCCCTTCAGCCGCCGCTTGCGCTGGCCGAGGGTGCGAAGCCGCAGCGCGTTGAGCTTGATGAAGCCTTCGGCGTCGCGGTGATCGTAGGCGACCGCGCCTTCCTCGAATGTCACCAGTTCCTGGTCGTAGAGCGAATATGGGCTGTCGCGGCCGATCACGTGCACGCCGCCCTTGTAGAGCTTCAGCCGCACCGTGCCGGTGACGAACTCCTGTGACTGGTCGATCGCCGCCTGCAGCATCTCGCGCTCGGGCGAGAACCAGAAGCCATTGTAAATGAGCTCCGCATAGCGCGGCATCAGCTCGTCCTTGAGATGTGCCGCGCCGCGATCGAGCGTAATCGATTCGATGCCGCGATGCGCCGCGAGCAGGATCGTCCCGCCCGGCGTCTCGTACATGCCGCGCGACTTCATGCCGACATAGCGGTTCTCGACGAGATCGAGCCGGCCGATGCCGTGCAGCTTGCCGAGCTCGTTGAGCTTGGTGAGCAGCGCCGCCGGCGAGAGCGTCTTGCCGTCGATCGCGGTCGCGTCGCCGCGCGTGAACGCGATCGTGATCACCTGCGGCTTGTCGGGCGCGGATTCCGGATCGCCGGTGCGCGAGTAAACGTAGTCCGGCACTTCCTGCGAGGGATCCTCGAGCACTTTTCCTTCCGACGACGCATGCAGAAGATTGGCATCGACCGAGAACGGCGCCTCGCCGCGCTTGTCCTTCGCGATCGGGATCTGGTGCTGCTCGGCGAACTCGATCAGCCGTGTGCGCGAGGTGAGGTCCCATTCGCGCCACGGCGCGATCACCGTCACGTCCGGCTTGAGCGCGTAATAGGTGAGCTCGAAGCGCACCTGATCGTTGCCCTTGCCGGTCGCGCCGTGACACACCGCATCGGCGCCGACCTTCTCCGCGATCTCGATCTGCTTCTTCGCGATCAGCGGCCGCGCGATCGACGTGCCGAGGAGATATTGCCCCTCATAGACCGTGTTGGCGCGGAACATCGGGAACACATAGTCGCGCACGAACTCCTCGCGCAGGTCCTCGATGAAGATGTTCTCCGGCTTGATGCCGAGCAGGATCGCCTTGTCGCGCGCAGGCCCGAGCTCTTCGCCCTGGCCGAGATCGGCGGTGAAGGTCACGACCTCGCACCCATAGGTCGTCTGCAGCCATTTCAAGATGATCGAGGTGTCGAGCCCGCCGGAATAGGCGAGCACCACCTTCTTCACGTCCGTCTTCTTCGCGTTCCGCGTCGGCATCACAAATCCAAGGGTGAGATGAGGGAGGAAAGCCCGCGGCGTTATAGGCATGATCGCTGGCAGAAGAAACTGTCATTCCGGGCTGACCGTAGCCCGGATGGAGCGCAGCGAAATCCGGGAATAGGCTTGGGCGGGATTGCCGCTAGCCCCGCATTCCGCTTCGCTCCATGCGGGCTACAAGCGCGCATGCGTCCGCGTTCCCGCGGTGTGCAGGTTGCGAGCAACTTCCCCTCGGCGAGAGAGGGGACGGAGCGCCGCAAGACGCGATGGGTCGTCGGAGCCGCGCTTGTGAGGCGCGGCGCGTCCCTTGCGATCGGGACGCTCGCCTTGCGGCGCTCCATCACGGCGATTTTGGGCCTCGGGCCGCGCTTCCTCGACCCGGTCGCAGGGACACGTCCCTGCGCCTGCCGAGTCCAGCGAGCTCCTCGCAGAGCGCTCGTAGTGGCGCCCGGGCGGGGTCCCGCAGGCCTCCCGAGTGCGTGCCGGCTGAGCACGCTCGCGGGCGCCGTCCCTGTCCCACACTCAAGACGCCTCATGAGCGCACCCTCCGTGGACAGGTGACTAGGAATATAAGTCTATCACAGGAAGGTTGTCAAGCGGATCGGTCACCGAACCACGCACCATACTGTTGCGTGTCATTCCGGATCGCCGCAACGCGGCGAGTCCGGAATCCATACGCCGCAGCAGGGATTATGGATTCCGGGCTCGCGCCACCACAAGTCGGCTATCGCCGACTTGTGCATTTGAACTGCCGATCTCGGGTAAACCCGAGATCGGCGGCGCGCCCCGGAATGACGGCCCAGCCGTCAGCGCCGCAAGCGCGCGCATGACGACGCGCCGACCCGCAGCGTGCATTTTCGTTCGGTTTGCTATACATGTATAGCAAACCGATTTGGAGCATCCGAATGCTTGCGATCCGATTGCCCCCAGACATGGACAAGCGCCTCGCGGCGCTGGCTAAGAAGACCGGCCGCACCAAGAGTTTCTACGCACGCGAAGCGATCATGCGGCATCTCGAAGATCTCGAAGATTATCATCTCGCAACGCGGCGGCTCGCCGAGCCGAAGCAACGCGTGTCGCTTGAAGAGCTTGAGCGCGAGCTTCTCGAGTCCGAACGTTGACAGCCTCGGCGTGGCGCGTCGAATTCGATGCACGCGCAGCACGCGACTTGCGCAAGCTCGACCGCACAGCGCAGCAACTCATCCTGCGTTATCTGCGCGCCCGCATCGCGACCGCCGATGACCCGCGGCGCTTCGGCCGCGCCTTGACCGGCGATCTCAAGGGTCTCTGGCGTTACCGTATCGGCGACTATCGCATCGTCGCCAAGATCGAAGACGATCGTCTGATCGTGCTCGTCGTGACCGTTGGGCACCGGCGGGAGGTTTATGATTAGGTCGTCATGGCCGGGCTTGACCCGGCCATCCATCGCTCTTTGCAAAGACTCTCATTGATCGATGGATGCGCGGGCCAAGCCCGCGCATGACGACTGCGTGAGAGGTGCAGGTCGCCGCGTCCACTACCCTCACCGCCCCCGCGCCTGCATCGCGAGCTGCAGGAGCGCGCGGTGTGTCAGCGTCGCGGCGAGCGCCGCCTGCGCGCGCGACTGGAACTGCAAGACGCCGAGGCTCTCGATCACGCCCGCGAGCCGCGGCTCGCTCCAGGCCTTGAGCGCGGCGCGCGCTGCGCCTTCGCGCTTGAAATGCGCGCGCATGGCGCGCAGCTCCGCGGACGCATCGCCGCCGCCTTCGAGCTTCGCCTTGTGCAGATTCGCGGCGTGCTGGAGGGCCGCGAACACGATCGTTCCTGGCGACGTACCGCCGGCGAGCGCGCGCGCGAAATGCGTCTCGAGCTCCTTCGGCTTGCCGGCGAAGGCAGCGTCTACCACCGCGTCGACGGCGAGCGCGGCGGCGTCGGCGATCACCGCCATCACGTCGTCGACCTCGACGCGTCCCTTGCCTTGCGCATAGGTTGCAAGCTTCAAGACCTCACCGCGCGAGGCGCGCCGGTCGCCGCCGAGAAGCGGGATCAGCGTGGCGCGCGCCTCGGGCGCGATGGTCAGGCCCGCGGCCGCCATCTCCATGTCGATGAGCCGCGCCAGCGCCTTCTCGTCGTCCGCATAGCACGGCAGCGCCACCGCGGATTTCGCGCGCTCGACAGCGGCGCGCAGCGGCGCGTTGCGCTTGAGGTCGCCCGCCTCGATGACGATGCGGCAGCCTTTAAGATCGAGCGCAAGCAGCGGCTCGACCGCGGGGAGAATGCTGCGCGCGCCCAAGCGCACGGATACGGCGCGCCGGCCGCCGAACAGCGGCACGGTGAGCGCGGCGTCGGCGAGCTTCGCCGGGTCGGCAGCGATATCGTCGCCGTCGAGGCGCGTCATCGCGAAGGGATCGTTCACGTCGTCGACGCTTGCGCGCAGGAGCGCGTCGGCGCGCTCGCTCACCGCGCCGCCATCGGGGCCGAACACAAGCACGATCGCATAACGCGGATCGGGCCTGGCGACGAAGGCATCGACTTCACTCGCTTTGAGCGCGGTCACTGAGTTTGCACCGCATCGCAACGCGCGACTCCCCTCCCCCTTGTGGGGAGGGGTCGGGGGTGGGGGTCAGAGTGGTTTCGATAACAACGACCCCCACCCCGACACGCTCCGCGTGTCGACCCTCCCCGCAAGGGGGAGGGTAAGCAAAGCCGCGCATCTGTTCTTAGCATCGAGCGGTCAACAACGCCGCAGCGCACTTACACCCCGCGCGCGATGTACGAAGCGACGCGCGTCTTGATCTGGTCGGCGATGACCTTGGTGGCGCGCGAGAGACCCTCGCGCTGGCCGATCAAGGTGGAGAGGCGCTGCTGCTGGCCGGGAACGTTGTAGGAGACCGAAGAGCGCGCGACGGAATTGAACACGACCTTGCCGTTCGCTTTGTCGGTGAGCTTGTAGACCGCGGTGAGCCCGACGATCTCGTATTCCGGCCGCGCGGTGAGCGGATCGACGATGATCGAACTGACGGTGCTCTGCAGATCGATGTCGAGCCGATGCGTCGGCGGCAGCGAGCCGGAGCCGCCGGTCAAGCCGAACAGCAGGTCGTTGCGCAGCTCGACCGCCGAATGCGAGAGCGGCGTGCCGGCGGCAGCGCTGATCTGCGAGACCTCGACGCGCGCCATCGCCTCGCGCATGCTCGGGCCGCCGTTGAAGCTCTGCGTGCCATAAAGCGGCTGGAAGCAGCCGGCGAGCAGCGCCCCAAACACCGCGACAACGGCGAACCGTGCGACTCCCCTCCCCCTTGTGGGGAGGGGTCGGGGGTGGGGGTCGTTGTAGTTGGCGGCGCCTCGACTCAAACGGCTACCCCCCACCCTGTCCCTCCCCCGCAAGGGGGG
>JBFWXB010000034.1:0-56027 GCA_050187875.1 Variibacter sp. | reverse complement strand
CGCTGCGCTCAATCCGGGCTACGGTTGCTGTCATTCCGGGGCGCCGCTCTTGCGGCGAGCCCGGAATCCATACGCCGCAGTCTTCATGATCATGCCGCAGCACCGGGATTATGGATTCCGGGCTCGCGCTGCGCGCGCCCCGGAATGACAGACTGGGAGGCGTCACCTCCCCTTTTAGGGGAGGGAGAACCCGCGTGACGCGAGCGCCTCACCCCAGTTCGATGTCGCTGTCGACGACGAGATTGAGGCTGGTGTTGCCGAGCGTGATCACCGCCTTCGCCGGCAGCGTCTCGCTTCCCTTGAGCTTTCCGCTTGCGATTGCGTCGCGCACCGCTTTCTCGATTTCACGCTGCGCGGTCACGCCGACCGTCTTGAGGAATTTGCGCAGGCTGTGGTTGAGGGCGTCTTCGTTCATGGTGGTTTCTCCTAACGGCAATCTCTCATTAGCCTCGTCATGCGCGTCCCCGGACTTGATCCGGGGATTGACCCGCGCATCCATCTTCTTCGTGAGAGTCTTCGTTGTGATGGATTGCCGGGTCAAGCCCGGCGATGACGGCTGGCTGCTCACGCCACCGTTCGCTCCAAGAACTTCTTCTCCAGCATCACATGGATGCCCTTGTTGCCGTTGACCACCTGCGTCACGCGCAAATCCGCGGCAAGGCTGCAGAGCGTGTGCGCCTGATAGCGGTCGATGCCGGTACGCGCGCAGATGAGATCGATCATCGAACGCAGCGCGATGACGACGCAGTCGTCGAGATCGGGATCGAACGCCATCGTCATCACGTGCGTCGGCGTCTCCGCCATCGGCCAGGTGAGTTTCATGTCGTCGCGCACGGTGAGGCGGAAGGTGCCGATCAGTCCGGTCTCGATCGCGGTGATGCAGACCTCGCCGTCGCCTTGCACGCCATGTCCATCGCCGGCGGAGAACAAGGCGCCCTCGACGAAGATCGGGAGATAGAGCGTCGTGCCGGCGATAAGCTCCTTGTTGTCGAGATTGCCGCCGTTCTGGCGCGGCGGCAGCGTCGAGATCGTGCCCCAGGCCGGCGGCGGCGCGACCGCCATCACGCCGAAGAACGGCCGCAGCGGAATCTCCAGGCCCCACTGCAGACGCCCGACATTGCGCTCGGCGTCGAGCGGGATGTGCATGAGCCGTGTCTCGTCGAAGTCGTAAGGCAACGCGCCGGCGAGCGGGCGCACGACGTTGTAGCCCCAGTCGTAGTGCAGGCCGATCTCCTCGATATCGACCTGCAGCACCTGTCCGGGCTTGGCGCCGCGCACCGCAACCGGCCCGGTGCAGATGTGGCCGGGCACGATGCGGCGGGTGACGCGCTCATGAATCTCCGGCAGCGCCGGCGGCACGTTGAGCGGCGGCGGCGGAAGCTGCTCCGGCCCGCCCGAAACTGTCGACAGCGTGACCCGCTCGCCGCTCGCGATTGTCAGATGCGGCGCGAGGCCGGCTTCGAAATAGCCCCAATGCACGGTCTCGGCAGAGGCATCCAGGCGCGGAAGGGTCATGCGGCGAAGCTTTCAAAAAGAGGGAAGGAGAGCGGGGCGTCACAGGGGCATAGCTGCCTTGCGGCTCGGGAAAACATAAAATCCTTAGTCCAAACAGTGGCTTACCTATTCGCGTTGGTTCTCGTGCGCGGATCATGATACCTGCAAAGACGGAACCATGGCGGTAATGGCGGGTTGTTCACGGCAGCGAGAGCGCAAAGGAGCATTTTCCATGACCCACGATCCATACTCAAATCGCGATCCGCTGGATCCCATGAATCCCCGCGATGCCGGCTATAGCGATCTGGACGCCGCACGCAATGGCACCGGCTGGGGTTGGATTCTGGGCGGCCTCGCGGCCCTCGTCCTCCTCTTCGTGTTCGTCTTCGGCTTCGGCGGCAGCGGTGAGAAGACCGCGTCGAACGCGCCGACGCCGCCGGCAGCCACCGGCACTGCGCCGCGGCCAGCGACCCCGCCTGCGGGTGAGAACACCGGCGCCGCGCCGCGGACCGTGACGCCGCCGGCGGGCGACAACAAGCCCGCGCAGTAACGGCCCGCAGCGACAGGCAAATAAATCGGGCTCGTGCGTCATCTGACACACGGGCCCGCATGTTTGAGGGTCAATGCCTGCCGGCCGAATTCACCGGCGAGGGATGCGAAGGGGCCGCGGGGGACGCGTATCCGTGGTCTGAGTGACGGGCGCAGCGCCACAGGTGCCCCCGCGCTTTGCGGCGCGCCGGCGGAAGAAGTCATCCGCTTCTGGCGTCGCGAGCGCGGCCGTCACCGTCATGTGGTCGATCGTGCAGGCGAGCGCACCGGCGCTCGGCTGACTGCCGTTGCCTTCGCAGGTCCAGCCGCGCAGGTACAGGCTTGTCGTTTCGAAGCGGCTGATGAACGCGAGGCACAGCTTCTGGCGGCCATCGGCGTTCACCCGCATCTGCACCGCGCGAACGGGGCCGAAACGCGTCTCGAGATCGTAGTAGGTCGATGACAGCACCGGACGCGCGTGGCGCAAGGTTGTGCTGTTGAGAAACTCTCGCGCGAAATGCCGGGTGACGGGCGAGCCCTTCGGCGGCATCACCATGGTGACCGTGAGGTCACGTCCGCGATCGTAGATTTGCCCGTAGTGCCACGTTTCGAGGCGCGCGCCCCCCATTTCGACCACCTCGCCCTGCCGGGACAACGAGGCTACGTCGGCAGGCGCCAGATGGAACGCCGGTTCGCGCGCCAAGGACCGCGGCATCCAGCCGTAAAGACCGATCGCCGCGGACGCGACGGCGGCGAATGCGACCGCGCCGAAAAGGTAGAAGCCGTAGCGGATGAGTATTCCGGCGCCCGCCGCCACCAAGGACGCCTGCGACCGGTCTATGGAGCTCAGCATCGCCCTTCTCCGCCGCGCCTGACGCGCGAACTTATCTCTCGCCGTGATGAGTTGTTTCGCGCTTTCGATCGTCGGCTGCCGCACGTGCAGCAGCGCGCCGGAAAAGCGCGTTCGGCGTTGTGTTTCAGCACGTTCTCGCTTAAGAACCGCCTGCTCCGCAGCAGCAAAAATGCATGTATTGCGGTGACGCCATCCGGAGAGTTAACGATGGGTTACAAGGTCGCAGTCGTCGGCGCCACGGGAGTCGTGGGCCACGAGATGCTCAACATCCTCGCCGAGCGGCAGTTTCCTGCCGACGAGGTGGTCGCGGTCGCTTCGCGCCGCAGCCAGGGCACGGAGGTTTCTTACGGCGACCGCACGCTCAAAGTGAAAGCGCTCGAGAACACGGATTTTTCCGACGTCGACATCTGCCTGATGTCGGCGGGCGGCGCGACGTCGAAGGAATGGTCGCCGAAGATCGCGGCCGCCGGCGCGGTGGTGATCGATAATTCCTCGGCGTGGCGCTACGACCCCGACGTGCCGCTGATCGTGCCGGAAGTGAACGCCGACGCGGCGGCCGGCTTCCGCAAGAAGGGCATCATCGCCAATCCCAACTGCTCGACGGCGCAGATGGTCGTCGCGCTGAAGCCCCTGCACGACCGCGCGAAGATCAAGCGCGTGATCGTGTCGACCTATCAATCCGTGTCGGGCGCCGGCAAGGATGGGATGGACGAGCTCGACCGGCAGACGAAAGGCATCTACTCGCTGCAGGACGTCGAGTCGAAGAAGTTCACCAAGCGGATCGCGTTCAACGTCATCCCGCATATCGACGTCTTCATGGACGACGGCTCCACCAAGGAAGAGTGGAAGATGGTGGCCGAGACAAAGAAAATCCTCGATCCGAAGATCAAGGTGAACGCGACCTGCGTGCGCGTGCCGGTGTTCATCGGCCACTCGGAAGCGATCAATATCGAATTCGAGGAGCCGCTGAGCGCGGAGGAGGCGCGCAGTATCTTGAGCCGTGCGCCGGGCTGTCTCGTCGTCGACAAGCGCGAGCCGGGCGGCTATGCGACGCCGTTCGAATGCGCCGGCGAGGACGCGACCTATATCTCGCGGCTGCGCGACGACCCGACGGTCGAGAACGGGCTCGCGATGTGGGTGGTCTCGGACAATCTGCGCAAAGGTGCGGCGCTCAACGCGGTGCAGATCGCGGAAGTGCTGGTGAAGCGCAACCTCATCCAGGCGAAGCGCAAGGCGGCGTGAAGGTCCTGCATTGATCGTCATGCCCGGGCTGACCCGGGCATCCATCCTTTTCGTGAAGACGATGGATTGCCGGGTCGAGCCCGGCAATGACGAAGGTAAAAGGGACCGGCAGCAGGAGCCACAAACGACACGGGCCGCAAGCGCGAGCTTGCGGCCCCAATGTCGTCAGACGGCATTCACTTAGTTGTTATCAATGCCGCTGCTCTCGCGATCGAACAGGCGCTGCTCGGCCGGCGAAACGCGGCTCGAACGGGTCTGCTCGAAGAAAATGCGGTCTTGCCGGCGACCGGCCTGCGCATAGGCGTCAACCGCGCCCGTACGAGCGGCCAGAGACTGCGAATTCGAAAAAGCGGGGGAATTCGCGAGGTCCGGCGAGCCTTCGCCGGCGAGAGCCACAGACGTGCCGCCCACAACGAGCGCGGCCGCGAGTGCAATTTTTGTCTTATTCAACATAGTCCATTCTCCTGTCGGTATCTCGAGTCCCGCACGGGATCGTCACAGGACCCATCCCGAGCCTGCTCGCTACAACGTGAGCGTGGCGGGTGGCTCGATCGATGACGGGGATATGGCGTCGGCACCCCCTCGCGATTACCTGGGCGAATGGGAATGGGGTATTCGGCGAGAGCACATAATGAAGGGTCCTGAATTTGCGGAGCTGACTGCCTTCGTTGCGGTGGCCGAGCAGCAAAATTTTACGCGTGCCGCTGCCTTCCTCGGTATCGCCCCCTCAACATTGAGTCAGACCATTCGCGCGCTCGAGGAGCGCTTGGGCGTTCGGCTCCTCAACCGCACGACGCGCAGCGTTGCGCCGACCGAAGCCGGCGAGCGCCTGCTGGTGCGGCTGCAGCCGGCACTCGAAGGCGTTGGCCGGGCGATCGAAGCCGTCAATGCGTTTCGCGACACGCCGATGGGCACGCTACGGCTTTCCGTGTCGCGGCCGGCGACGCTGCATGTCATCGCGCCCTTGCTCACGCCGTTCCTCGCCGAGCATCCGGCGATCAAGCTCGAGATCGTGGCGGAGGATTCCCGCGCCGACATCGTCAGCGGCCGCTTCGACGCCGGCGTGCGCATCGGCGAGTTCATCGAGCAAGACATGATCGCCGTGCGGCTCGCCGACGAGTTCCGCATGGTCGCGGTCGCCTCGCCGAAATATCTCGAGCAGCATCCCGCGCCCCTGCATCCGGATGACTTGCGTCATCATAACTGCATTCAGCATCGCTGGAGCTGGGACGGCGCGGTGCATCCGTGGAACTTCCAGCGTGGTGACGAGCACCTCGAGGTCGCGATCGGCGGCCAACTCGTCGTCAACGATCTGCACCTCGCGCTCTATGCCGCGCGCGACGGCGCCGGCGTCGCCTATCTGCCCGACGCCTTCGTCTGTCCCTACTTCAATGCGGGGCTTCTGGTGCGGCTGCTCGAGGACTGGTCGCACACGAAATCCGGCGTGTTCCTCTATTACTCCGGCCGCCGCCAGATTCCCGCGCCGCTGCAGGCGTTCATCGCCTATGTGCGCCGGCATGGCGCCAGCAAGAAGAATGGACGGATGGCGAAGAACGGCAACGGCCACGATCACGCGGACGGGCTTCTGCACGGCGCGATGGTCACCGTGCGCGGCGACGGCGAACGGCCGCGGATGAACGGCGCGGCGCGTTAGCTGCCTTCATCCCTCCCCGGAGGGGAGGGTGGACAGCGCGAAGCGCTGGCCGGGTGGGGGCAGGTTGCGAAGAGGACCCCACCCGTCTCGTCACTCGCTGCGCTCGCTCAGAGCCACCCTCCCCTCCGGGGAGGGAGAGCTACTCCGCGGCCTTTTGCAGCGCGTCCCATTCGCGCAGCGCCTGCGCGTCGCGTGGCGTGACGTCGGGGTACTGCGGATCGCTGCCGACCAGGAGCGACACCTTCCACGAGCGCGCGCATTTCGTGCCTTCCGCGAGCGCCGGCACCACGGCGACGCCCGGCACTTCTTCCAGCCGGAACGCGTCGTCGGGCCCGTCGCCTTTGATGAGCGTCGCCGCCGACGTAATGCACACTTCCGCGAGGTCGATATCGAGCAGCGCCTCGAACAGCGCTTCGTCGGAGACATAGATCAGCGGCGCGGCCTCGAGCGAGGAGCCGATGCGTTTGGCCGCGCGCTCGACTTCGAGCGCGCCGGTGACGACGCGGCGCACGAGGCGGACCTTGCGCCATTTCTCTGCAAGCGCGTCGTCGCGCCACGCGGTCGGAACCGCCGGGAAGGTTTCGAGGTGCACCGAGCCGTCCGCGGAAGGGTGCCGCGAGAGCCACGCTTCCTCTGCGGTGAAGCAGAGCATCGGCGCGAGCCACGCGACCGTGCATTCGAACAGATGATCGAGCACGGTGAGGCAGGCCTTGCGCGTCTTCGACGAGATCGGGTCGCAATAGAGCGCGTCCTTGCGCACATCGAAATAGAACGCCGAGAGGTCGACGGTCATGAACGCGTTGAGGAGCGCGAAGATGCGCTTGTAGTCGAAGTCGGCGTAAGCCTGCCGCACGCTCGCATCGAGTTCGACGAGCCGGTGCAGCATCAGCCGCTCGAGCTCCGGCATGTCCTTTTCGGCGATCTTATCCTCGGCGCGGAAATGCGCGAGGTTGCCGAGCATCCAGCGCAGCGTGTTTCGCAGCTTGCGATAGGTCTCGACCGTCGTCTTCAGGATTTCCTTGCCGATGCGGATGTCGTCGGCATAGTCGGACGCGCATACCCACATGCGCAGGATGTCGGCGCCAGATTGCTTGATTACGTCCTGCGGTGCGACCGTGTTGCCGAGCGATTTCGACATTTTGCGGCCTTCCTCGTCGAGGACGAAGCCGTGGGTGAGCACGACATCGAAAGGCGCGCGGCCGCGCGTGCCGCAGCTTTCGAGCAGCGACGACTGGAACCAGCCGCGATGCTGATCGGAGCCTTCGAGATACATCACGGTGTCGTCGCCGCCGTCGCGCTTGCGCCGGATGCCGGCGAGGCTCGGGAAATGACGTGGGTCTTCGAGCGTGAAGGCGTGCGTCGAGCCCGACTCGAACCAGACGTCGAGGATGTCGTCGACCTTGCGCCAATTCTCGTTCGCGCGCTTGCCGAGGAAGCGCTCGCGCGCGCCCTCCTTGTACCAGGCGTCGGCGCCTTCCTTCTCGAAGATGTCGCCGATGCGCTTGTCGACCTCGGGGTCGCGCAGGATTTCAGCCGATCCGTCCTCGCGTTCGCGCACGAAGACGGTGATCGGCACGCCCCAGGCGCGCTGGCGCGAGATCACCCAGTCCGGCTTCGAATTGATCATGCCGTTGATGCGGTTCTCGCCTTGCGTCGGAACCCAGCGCGTCTCCTTGATCGCGATGAGCGCGCGATGGCGCAGCGTGTCGCCTTGGCGAGCCGCGCCTTCTCTGCTGTCATTCCGGGGCGCGCCCTCAGGCGCGAGCCCGGAATCCATAGCCCCTGTGCTCCGGCGTATGGATTCCGGACTCGCCGCTTCGCGGTGATCCGGAATGACAGATGGAAGTTCGCGCAGCGGCTTGTCCATGGCGATGAACCACTGCGGCGTGTTGCGGAAGATCACCGGCTTCTTCGAGCGCCAGGAATGCGGATATTGGTGCTTGAGGCGGCTGCGCGCAATCAGCATGCCGGCTGCGGCCAGCGCCTTGATCACCGCTTCGTTGGCGTCGCCCTTCTCGCCCTTATCGTTGAGGACGCGCTTGCCGGTGAAGCCCGGCGCCTGCGCGGTGAAGGCGCCGTTCTCGTCGACGGTGTAGGGGATGCGCGTGTCGATGCCGCGCGCTTCGAGCATGCGTGTATTCGCGGTCCAGACGTCGAAGTCTTCGCGGCCGTGGCCGGGCGCGGTGTGCACGAAGCCGGTGCCGGCATCGTCCGAGACGTGATCGCCTTCGAGCATCGGCACGGCGAAGTCGTAGCCGCCCATGCTCTTGAGCGGATGGGCGCAGACGATTGCGGCAAGCTCCGCGGGCGTCACTTCGCGGCGCTTCTCGTAGCCGGTCACGCGCGCTTGGCGCATCACCTCGTCGGCAAGTGCGTCGGCGAGGATATATTTGTCACCGACTTTCGCCCAGTTCTCCGAAGGCGACTCCGTGACCTCATAGAGGCCGTAGGCGATCTTCTCCGAAAAGCTGATCGCGCGGTTGCCGGGGATCGTCCAAGGCGTGGTCGTCCAGATGACGACCGAGGCGCCTTTGAGCGCCGGTTCGCCCGTTTGCACGATCGGGAACTTCACCCACACCGTGTCGGAAGTGTAGTCTTCGTACTCGACTTCGGCTTCGGCGAGCGCGGTCTTCTCCACCACCGACCACATCACAGGCTTCGAGCCGCGATAAAGCCCGCCATTCGCCGCGAACTTCATCACCTCGCGCGCGATCTGCGCTTCCGAGGCAAAGTCCATCGTCGCGTAGCGGCCCTTCCAGTCGCCTTCGACGCCGAGGCGCTTGAACTCCGCGCGCTGCACGTTGAGCCAATGATCGGCGAAGGCGCGGCACTCGGCGCGGAACTCGTTGATTGGCACCGCGTCCTTGTTCTTGCCCTTGGCGCGGTATTCCTCCTCGATCTTCCACTCGATCGGCAGGCCGTGGCAGTCCCAGCCCGGCACGTAGTTCGAATCGAAGCCGAGCATCTGCTGGCTGCGCGTCACCACGTCCTTGAGCACCTTGTTGAGCGCGGTGCCGATATGGATGTTGCCGTTGGCATAAGGAGGCCCGTCGTGCAGCACGAAGCGCGCGCGCCCCTTCGCCACCTCGCGCAGGCGGCGATACATGTTGAGTTTTTCCCATCGCGCGAGGAGCTCCGGCTCCTTCTGTGGGAGGCCGGCGCGCATCGGAAAGTCGGTTTGCGGCAGAAACAGCGTGACGCTGTAATCGCGGGCTTTATCGGTCATGGCTCGGTCGTTGAGTGATGGGCGGTGCAGAGCGTCAGGCTGTCCCGGACCTCCGCCGCGCGGATGCGCTCAGGCGGAAGCCGGGCCGCTAATGCGGCGAATGGCCGTCCCGATCGCCAAATTCTTGGTGCGCTGCAACGACATGCGGCTGTCTTAGCAGGGACTTTTGCCGCCCGAAAGGGGATCGGCCCGCTTAAATTGGCGGAAAGGCGTTCGGCGCGCGGGCGAGCGCCGCCCGCGCGAGTGCGGAATCCGCGTTCATGCGAGCCACAAGCGCCGCGATACCGTCGAATTTCAGCTCCGGCCGGATCCAGCCGATGAAGGCAACGTCGAGGTGTTGGCCGTAGAGATCGCCGGCGAAGTCGAAGAGGAAAATCTCGAGAAGCGGCGCCCCGTTGTCGAAGGTCGGGCGGCGGCCGAAGCTCGCGACGCCATCGAAGCGCCGGCCGCCCAGGCCGACGCGGACGGCGTAGATGCCGTGCTTGAGGCCGCAGGCCGGGTCGAGGCGGATATTCGCGGTCGGAAAGCCGAGGTCGCGGCCGCGCTTCTCCCCGTGGATCACCGCGCCGGAGACGAACCACGGGTAGCCCAGAAGCTCCGCCGCCTCGACCACGCGGCCGTCGCCCAGCGCGGTGCGGATAGCGCTCGACGAGACCGGCCGGCCCTCGTCTTCCGTCGCCGCCACGACATCGACGGTGAAGCCGTGATGGCGGCCCTGTTCGGCAAGGAAAGCGGGCGAGCCCTGGCGGCCGCGGCCGAAGTGGAAATCGAAGCCGACCACGACGGCGCGGACGCCGAAGCGCTTGACCAGGATATGCTGAACGAAATCGTCGGCCGTATGTGCGGCGAGGCTTGCGTCGAAATCGAGGACGGCGGCGCCGTCGAGGCCGGTCGCCGCCAGGAGCCGCAGCTTCGTTCGCGCGTCGGTCAAGCGGAACAGCGGCTCATCCGCCCGGAAATAGCTGCGCGGATGCGGCTCGAAGGTCAACGCAAGGGCTGGGGCGGCAAGCGCGCGGGCGCGCTCCAGCACGGTCGCGATCACCGCGCGATGGCCGCGATGCACGCCGTCGAAATTGCCGATCGCGATCGCCGCGCCGCGCAAGGCCGGCGGAAACGCCTCGCCTTGGCGGACGACCTGAAAGGGCAGACGTGTCTTTGGCGGATGTGTCATCGGCGGGCGCTCACGGCGGCGGACGGTGCTTGCGCAAGCCCGGTAAAGTCAAGACGAGGGCAACAAAATCTTTCGAATTTTCAGAGGTTAACGGGATATTTAGCGGCCGCCGCGATGCTTCCGCGGTCAAGGGTGGGCGCTGCGGCGTCCGCCCTGCCAAGGGACAAGTGACCCAGCGGGAGTGAGATCATGGCCGTGGACCATGCGATGCCTGTTCTCGTCGTCGACGATTACAGCACGATGATCCGGATCATCCGCAATCTGCTCAAGCAGCTCGGCTTCGAGAATGTCGATGATGCTTCCGACGGCACGGCGGCGCTGGCGAAGATGCGGGATCGCCGCTACGGCCTCGTCATCTCCGACTGGAATATGGAGCCGATGACCGGCTACGAGCTGCTCAAGCAGGTGCGCGGAACGCCCGAGCTCTCACGCACGCCCTTCATCATGGTCACCGCGGAAGCGAAGACCGAGAATGTCATCGCCGCCAAGAAGGCCGGCGTGAACAATTACATCGTGAAGCCTTTCAACGCGCAGACGCTGAAGACCAAGATTGAGACGGTCTTCGCCAGCTAGCATCCCTTCGCTTCATCGGGATCATCATGTCGGCTCTCGGCCCGCAGCGGCTCGACCCTGAGAACGAGGCGACACGCCGCGCACCTTCCCATTCGCTCGCCGACGTAGCGCGGCTTGCGCAGATCAGCGCGGCCGCTTCGCAAGCCTTCCTGCAGCTTATCGACTCGACGATCGTGCGGGAAATGCGCGACATCGCCGATCACATCGCCGCGACCAAGCACGAGATCGGCAAGCTGCAAGCGAACGCTATCAAGAACGTTCACATCCCAACGGCGGGCCAAGAGCTCGATGCCGTGACGAAGTGCACGGAGGCGGCGACCAACACGATTCTCACATGCGCCGAGGCGGTGCTGGCGGCGGATGCCTCTGATGCCGCGCGCTACAAGGCGCTGGTCGATGAAAAGATGCTGCAGATCGTCGAAGCCTGCGCCTTCCAGGATACGACCGGCCAGCGCGTCAGCAAGGTGATCGAGACGCTGCAGCATATCGAGGCGCGTGTCGCATCCTTTGCCGCGGCGGTGCGGGCGCACGACGCGCCGGGCGCGGCAAACGACGTGGAGCGCGAGCGCGCCGCGCGCAAAAACGGCCTTCTCATTCACGGCCCGCAAGCCGAAGACGTCGCCGGCGGGCGGCAGGCCGAGATCGATAAGCTGTTCGAGTGAGGGGAAGGCGCGCTGCACCTACCAGGTGAGCGTGGGTGTCACCGCCGTTGCGCGCGTTCCTGCTTCCGCGAAGATGCGCTCCAGCGTCGGCAATGCGGGATCGTCGCGCCCGCCGAGCTCTTCCGCATGGATTCCTGACGTGATGAAGAGGCAGTCGAACCCTCGGTCGGCCGCGCCCTTCACGTCGGTACGCACGGAGTCGCCGATCGCGAGGATGCGATCGCGCGGCGCCGTCTTGCCGCGCAGCTCCGTCGCCTTCGCAAGCGCCTGCTCATAGATCGGCGCATACGGCTTGCCAGCATAGAGCACCTCGCCGCCCATGCTGTGGTAGAGGTCGGCCAGCGCGCCGGCGCAATAGACGAGCCGGTCGCCGCGCTCGACCACGAGGTCGGGATTGCCGCAGACCATGAAGAGATTGCGCGCGCGCAGCCGCTCGAGCTCGGCGCGATAGTCCTCCGGCGTCTCGATGTCATCGTCGAGCAGGCCGGTGCAGACGACATAATCCGCGTCTTCGACCGAGGCGAAACGCGCATCGAGGCCTTTGAAGATGCCGAGATCCTTCTCCGGCCCGATATGCAGGATCGCCTGCTTTGGGCGGCTCGCGACCACCGCGCGCGTCACGTCGCCGGAGGTGACGATGCCATCATAAGCACTGCGCGGCACGGCCAGATGGTCGAGGAAATGGACGACATCGGCGCCGGGACGGGGCGCATTCGAAATCATGACGACAACCCCGCCTCGCTCGCGAAAGCGCGTCAGCGCCTCGCAGGCGCGCGGCCATGAGGCGACGCCGTTATGCACGACCCCCCAGACGTCGGAGAGCACGACGTCGTAGTTCGGAGCGAGCGAGGCGAAATGCGGCGTGAGGGCCAGCGGGGACATCTGCAATGTCATGAGGTGCCGTCGGGAGGAATGTCACGCTCCCTTAAAGCATTTGCGACGCCCTGCAAACGCCGAAAGATCACGCCCGGCGGGCCATCTCCTGGGCGATTTGGGCGAGGACGGTATTGCCACGCGCCGTGGCGGGTGCGGGAGCCGCAGGTGCAGGGGAGGGTGGAACTGTGGCCCGTGCGGGTTCCGCAGCGGCAGGCGCTGGCGGTGCCGCGGACGGTGCCGGCTGTGCCGGTGCCGAAGGCGTGGCGACCGGCTCAGCCGCGCTCTGCGGCCCTTCCGCGCGCATCGGCCGCGGCGGCGAGAACAGGAAGCCCTGACCGAGCCGCACGTCATAGTCGAGGATATCGACGACGGCAGCCTCCGTTTCGATCTTCTCCGCAATCAGATCGATGCCGAAGCGGCCCAGCAGGCTCGACAGGTCGGCGATATCGATGTCGGCCGATGTCGCTGCCGCCCGGTCCAAGAGAAGCGCCGCCGGGATTTTGACGAAGCGGAAGCTCTGCGCCGCAAGGGCCTGCGGCGCGAGGTCGAGGTCGGCGACGCGGTCGAGCGAAAAGCGGAACCCGAGCTTCGCGAGCTCGCCCAGTCGCTCCTGCTCCTGCGATCCCATCGCGCGCCACGCGCGTTGCGAGAATTCGAGCACGAGGGACGGCGCGACGGCGCGATTGGCGGTGAGGAAATCGAAAAGCTGCGGGAAGAATTCGGAGTCGGCGAGCGTCGCGCCGGCGATGTTGCAGAAGACGCCGGCCTCTCGGTTCTTCGCCGACAAGCGTCGCACCACCTGCATGCTGCGGAAGAGCATCAAATGATCAAGCATCGGCATGAGGCCGCCGGCTTCCGCCGTGCCGAGAAAATCCGCGGGCGCGATGAGCTCGCCATTTTCTGTGCGCAGCCGCGCGAGCGCCTCGTAATAGCGGACCTTGCGCTGCGGCAGCGTGACGATCGGCTGCAAGTGGACGTCGAGGCGGTTGGCCTCGAGCGCGGCGCGCAGGATGCGCACCAGGTCCTCGCGCGCCATGCCGTGGAAACGCCCGCCGATGACGCGCAGCGTTTGCGGCGGCGTCGCGTGATCCGGAACGGGTGGCGTCGCGGCCGCGACGGGAGGCGCCGCGGCGGGCGCAGCGCCGAAAAGCTCCGGCGCCAATCCGGTCACCGGCGGCGACGCGGCGGCGGCCTGTCCAGCGGGCTGAAGCGTCGCCGTCGCCTTCACCGCGCCGACAAGCGCCACCTCATGCGCGGCGACGGATTCGGCGAGCTGATTGACCAGCGTCGCCAGCTCCTGGATTTCGGCGGACAGCGGCTCGGTCGCCGCGCGCGATTTCTGCGCGGACTTCGCGACCACCTGTTCGAGCGCGACGACGCGTCGGCCGATGTCGCCCACTTGCCGGGCGAGATCGGCCGTGCCGCGCGAGAGGTCGGCGACGCGGCTCGACACGTCCGCGCGGTCATGGGCGCGACCGGCGAAGGTATTGTAGGCGACCAGGACAGTGAGCAGCGTCAGCGCCGAGGCGAGGGCTTCGAGGAACGAAAAGCCGAACGCCAGAAAGACCACCACGCCGAACGACGCGGCGATGATCACCATGGATGCAGCCGTGAGAACGGCGCTGATGCGCATGCGCATAAAACCTGGCGGGCGGCGGTGCGCTCCCCTGCGACCCTGATTCGCCTCCGCGCCGCCCAATCTCACCGAGGACGGCGCGCGGAGCAAGCTGGCGCCAAACAAAAAAGGGCCTCTTCGAGGAGAGGCCCTTTTGATTTTCGCCGAAGCGCAGGATCGCGCGAAGTGCGTCAGGCCACCGCTTTGATGACCTTGCCGACCTTCTCGAAGAGTTCGCCGATCTGGCTTTCGCTGATGATCAGCGGCGGCGACAGCGCCAGCGTGTCGCCGGCGGTGCGCATCATCACGTTGTGCTCGTGATAGCCGCGTTCCATCGCCTCGTAGCCGCGCTTGCCGACGGCATCGGGGCGGGAGGCGAGGTCGATGCCGGCGACGAGGCCGACGGTGCGGATATCGAGCACGCCGGGCAGTCCCTTCAGGCTCATCGCCGCGTCGGCGAATTTCGGCTCGAGCTTCTTCGCCCGCTCGAACAAGCCCTCCTCGCGATAGAGGTCGAGTGTCGCGATGCCGGCGGCGACCGCCAGCGGATGCGCCGAATAGGTGTAGCCATGGAAGAACTCCGGCATGTGCTCGGCGCCGCCCTGCATGAAGGCGTCATAGATGCCGGCGCGCGCGACCACGCCGCCCATCGGCACGGAGCCGTTGGTCACGCCCTTGGCGAACGTCATGAGGTCGGGCACGACGCCATAGCGCTCGGCGGCGAAAGCGTGGCCAAGGCGGCCATAGCCGGTGATGACCTCATCGAAAATGAGCAGGATGCCGTATTTGTCGCAGATCTGGCGCAGCCGCTTGAGGTAGCCCTGCGGCGCGGGAAGAACGCCCGTCGAGCCTGCCATCGGCTCCACGATCACGGCGGCGATGGTCGAGGCGTCATGCAGCGCGACGATCCGCTCGAGGTCGTCGGCGAGGTGCGCGCCCCATTCCGGCTCGCCCTTGGAGAAGGCCTGGTGCTCCCGGTTATAGGTGTGCGGCAGGTGGTCGACGCCGGCCAGCATCGAGCCGAAATAGCGGCGGTTGGCGACGATGCCGCCGACCGAGATGCCGCCGAAGCCGACGCCGTGATAGCCGCGCTCGCGCCCGATCAGGCGGGTGCGGCTCGATTGGCCCTTGGCGTGGTGGTAGGCAAGCGCGATCTTGAGCGCGGTGTCGACCGCCTCGGAGCCGGAATTCGTGAAGAAGACGTGCTCGAGGTCGCCCGGCGCGAGCGCCGCGATGCGGCTCGCGAGCTCGAACGACTTCGGATGCGCGAACTGGAACGGCGGCGCGTAGTCGATCTCCGCGGCCGACTGCTGGATCGCCTGCACGATCGGATCGCGGTTGTGGCCAGCATTCGTGCACCACATGCCGGCGGAGCCGTCCATGATCTCGCGATTGTCGGGTGTGTAATAGAACATGCCCTTCGCACGATTGACGAAGCGCGGCCGCTTCTTGAAGGCGCGATTGGGGGTGAAGGGGACCCAGAACGCGGCCAGATCGTTGGGGGCGCTAGATGCGTAATCGCGGGTTTCGGCAAGCGACATCGAAACACTCCTCGAATTTGCGAATGAATCTTCGAAAGGGGTCGATCCTGTTTAGCAGGAAATCGGCAACCTCGAAACCGTCCCGGCGTCCCGCAAGGCCGATATGTCGCAGCTTTGAACCGAATCCTCCCGGCCCGCGACAGACGGACCAGTGCGGCGTCATCCCGGCGCCCGCGAAACAGGGAGTATTCTCATGAAAGCGCTCGCGATCGCGACCGCCGTCGCCGCGATCTTTGTCGCCGGTGCGTCGACCGCCAATGCCCGCGTGACGGTGAAGCAGACCAACTGCTACACCTTCAACCAGGGCTTCGGGTACCACAACAAATGCGAAGGCTCGTCCATTGATGCGGCCCCTGCGCGGCGTCGGGGCCTGGTCCGGCTGCCTCCGCGTCCGCAGCCGATCCCGCAGCTCGCCCGCGACGAAAGCCGCGACGGCGGCGGGGGTGGGGGCGGCGGCGGCGGTGGGGGCGGCGGCCGCTGACGGCCGCAGCGGGCCCTTCCATCACGGAAGGGCCCGCTGTCGCCTTTGCCTTGTCCCCTTCGGGGGCATGCGATACCACCCGCGCGACGAGAAGCGCACAGGTCCCCGCATGTCCGCGAAGCAAAAGTCCAATCGTATCAAACCGCGCCTGCCGCGCGGCTTCACCGACCGCGGCGCGGCCGAGATCGCAGCGACGCGGCGCATGGTCGCGACCATTCGCGCGGTCTATGAGCGCTACGGCTTCGAGCCGGTGGAGACGCCGGCGATCGAATTCACCGAGGCGCTCGGCAAGTTCCTGCCCGACCAGGACCGGCCGAACGAAGGTGTATTCTCCTTCCAGGACGACGACGAGCAGTGGCTCTCGCTGCGCTACGACCTCACCGCGCCGCTCGCGCGCTATGTCGCGGAGAATTTCGACGCGCTGCCGAAACCCTATCGCAGCTATCGCGAGGGCTACGTCTTCCGCAACGAGAAGCCCGGGCCGGGGCGCTTTCGCCAATTCATGCAGTTCGACGCCGATACGGTCGGCTCGCCGTCACCCGCCGCCGACGCCGAGATGTGCATGATGGCCGCCGATGCGCTCGAAGCGCTCGGCATTCCGCGCGGCGACTACGTCATCAAGGTCAACAACCGCAAAGTGCTCGACGGCGTGAGGGAGGCGCTCAAGATCGAAGACGACGCGCAGTGGCTAACGGTCATGCGTGCAATCGATAAGTTAGATCGACTAGGCCTTGCGGGAGTCGAACAGTTGCTGGGCGAAGGCCGCAAGGACGAATCCGGCGATTTCACCAAAGGTGCAGGGCTCAATCGCGCCGATATCGAACTCGTGAAAAGTGTTATTGAGCAGGTCGACGATCAAAAAGAGAAAGCTGCGCAGATCGACATCCGGTTGCGCGATAGCGCGGTCGGTCAACAAGGTCACCAAGAACTGCAAGAGATACGGAAACTTGTTGAGGTCGCCGGCTATGGCGCCGACCGCGTTCGCATCGATCCCTCCATCGTGCGCGGCCTCGAATACTACACCGGTCCGGTCTACGAGGCGGAGCTCACCTTCGAGATCAACGACGAGAAAGGTCGTCCCGTCCGCTTCGGTTCGGTCGGTGGCGGCGGGCGCTATGACGGGCTGATCGGACGTTTCCGCGCCGAGCCCGTTCCGGCGACCGGCTTCTCCATCGGCGTGTCGCGGCTGCAAAGCGCGCTGATGGCGCTCGGCAAGCTCGGCACGGAGAAAGAAACGGGCCCCGTCGTCGTCACCGTGTTCGATCGCGAACGTATTGCCGACTACCAGCGTATGGTCACCGCGCTTCGCAACGCCGATATCCGCGCCGAGCTCTATCTCGGCAATCCGAAGAATTTCGGCAATCAGTTGAAATACGCCGACCGCCGCAACAGCCCCTGCGTCGTCATTCAGGGCGGCGACGAGAAGGCGCGCGGCGAGGTGCAGATCAAGGACCTGATCCTCGGCGCGGAGATCGCGACACTGTCGACCGAGCGCGAAGACTATCTCAAGAAGCAGGCCGAAGCGCAGTTCGCGGTGCCGGAAGGCGAGCTTGTCGCGGCGGTGCGCAAGGTCCTGGCGCGGCACGGGAAATGCTGAGCCTCAGCGCTCTCAGTCGTCATGCCCGGGTTCGACCCGGGCATCCATCTTCTTCGTGAAAATGATGGATTGCCGGGTCAAGCCCGGCAATGACGAAGTGTGCTGGGCGCGAAGCACCAATTAATTTTCAAAACGCCGACAAATCGTCCGGCACATCGCCGAATTCGGCAAGCTTTTTTGGCGGGCCGCAGAGGCCGCTGACATCGATCGCGCGCTCGAAGGCGACGACGCCGGGCTTGAGCTTAGCGAGCAAACTCGCCTTCTTCACCGCCTCGGCGGCGCTTCCGGCCACCTCGACCTTTCCGGCGGCCAACTCGCCGGCGTCATTCCGAATGAAGTACTGCAGCCGGTAGACCGTAGTGCCCATATGCCCTCCGCTGCGACGGACTTACCCCTTAAAAGCGGAACGCGAGGCCGCGTGCCGAGTTCCCGGCGAGGGACAATAATGGGCGAAGGAATTCGCAACGCATGGCCGACGACCTTCTGCCGCTGCCGCTGACCGCGCGCACCATCCACCTTTGTCTCGACATGCAGCGGCTGTTTTCGCCGGAAGGGCCGTGGCCGACGCCGTGGATGAAGCGCGTGTTGCCGGTCGTCGTGGAGATCGCGGCGCGGTTTCCCGAACGCACGGTGTTCACCCGCTTCATCACGCCGGAACACCGCGACGATATGCCCGGCATGTGGCGACGCTATTACGCGAAGTGGACCGACACGACACGCGAGCGGGTGGACCTCCGGTTCCTCGAGCTCGTGCCGGAGCTTGCGCGGTTCTCTCCGCCGGCCGCGGTCGTCGACAAGACCCGTTACTCGGCGTTCTCCGCGCCGCAGCTCCTGCCTCTGCTGCAGGAGCGAGAGGCGGATGGCCTGATCATCACTGGCTCCGAAACCGACGTCTGTGTCCTCTCGACGATCATGAGCGCGGTCGATTTCGGCTATCGCGTCATTCTGGTGCGCGATGCCGTGTGTAGTTCATCGGACGAAGGCCACGACGCCCTGCTCGACGTCTATCACCGCCGCTATAGCGAGCAGGTGGAGACGGCGGACGCGCAGGACGTGTTGTCGCGCTGGCGTTGAACGCCTAGTCCGGCTCGTGCCGGTCCTGGAACCTCGCCGCGCCCTTGGGGTTGGAGGCTGCGAGGGGACCGCGCTACCGACGAAGAGGCCGAGAGCCATGAACGCGCCGCCCCGTCCGCCTTTTCCGCCGCAACATCAGCCTATGCCTGGCCTCACGCGGAAAATGGCGCCTGTGCCCGACCATGGCGAGAACACCTACAAGGGCTCGGGCCGGCTCACGGGCAAGAAGGCGATTATCACCGGGGGCGACAGCGGCATCGGCCGCGCCGTCGCCATCGCCTTTGCGCGGGAAGGCGCTGACGTTCTCATCGCTTATCTCAACGAGGACGAGGACGCGATCGAGACGAAGCGCCTTGTCGAAGAGGCGAGGCGCAAGGCCGTTCTCGTCGCCGGCGACATTCAGAAGGCGGAGCATTGCCGCGTCATCGTCGAGCGCGCCGTCGATGAGCTCGGCGGCATCGACATCCTCGTCAACAACGCCGCGCATCAGGCGACCTTCAAGAGCATCGAAGATATCAGCGACGAGGAATGGGAGCTGACCTTCCGCGTCAACATCCACGCGATGTTCTACCTGACGAAGGCGGCCGTGCCGCACATGAAATTCGGCGGCGCGATCATCAACACGGCGTCGATCAATTCCGATAAGCCGAATCCGACATTGCTCGCTTACGCGACGACGAAGGGCGCGATCCAGAATTTCACCGCCGGCCTTGCCCAGCTCCTCGCGGCCAAGGGCATCCGCGCCAACGCCGTCGCGCCCGGCCCGATCTGGACGCCGCTCATCCCCTCGACCATGGACGAGGAGGCGGTGGCGAATTTCGGCAAGAACACGCCGATGAAGCGGCCCGGACAGCCGGCCGAGCTTGCGAGCGCCTATGTGATGCTCGCCGATCCGCTCTCGAGCTACGTTTCGGGCGCGACGATCGCGGTGACGGGCGGGAAGCCGATCCTGTAAGCTGACGGCACCGCGCGTTCGGGCCTTCGCCGGGGCGCGGGAACCCCGCCGTTGGGCCGGGGTTTACGTCTATTGCGGCCGCCCGATTTTGCATTATCACGGATTGGACCTTCCTCGTGCCGAGTAAAAAGCTCGCGTCCTACCGATCGAAGCGGAATTTTGCGCAAACCAGCGAGCCGAGCGACACCTCGCGCGCCGCGCCCTCGAAACGGCGGCGCTTCGTCGTGCAAAAGCACGACGCGACGCGGCTGCATTACGACCTGCGCCTCGAGCTCGACGGCGTGTTCAAGTCCTGGGCGGTGACGCGCGGGCCCTCGCCCGATCCGCACGACAAGCGCCTCGCGGTCGAGGTCGAGGATCATCCGCTCGCCTATGGCGACTTCGAGGGCACGATCCCGAAAGGGCAGTACGGCGGCGGCACGGTGATGCTCTGGGACCGCGGCTACTGGGAGCCCGAGGGGAAAGACTCGCCGCAGAAGATGCTCGCCGACGGTGACCTCAAATTCACGCTGCACGGCAAGAAGCTGCACGGCAGCTGGGTGCTGGTGCGCATGAAGCATGATCGCACCGGCGGCAAGCGCACCAACTGGCTGCTCATCAAGCACCGCGACGACGAGGCGATCGAAGGCGGCGCCGACGATCTCCTCGCCAAGGACAAGTCGGTCGCGTCCGGCCGCGCGATGTCAACCATCGCGGCGGGCAAGGGCCGTGCGCCGACGCCGTTCATGTCGCTCAATGACCCGAAGGTCGAGAAGGACGCGGTGTGGGACTCGAACAAGGGCCTCGCAGCAAACGCGCGCAAGGAGCGCAAGCAGACCGCTGCGCTGCGTGCCACGACGAGTGCGCGCACGCGCTCGCGTGCAAAGAAAGCGCCGCTTCCCGATTTCATTCCGCCGCAGCTCTGTCAACCGGTCGAACGGCCGCCCGGCGGTTCCGGCTGGGCGCATGAGATCAAGTTCGACGGCTATCGCATGCAGCTGCGCATCGCCGACGGCGATGTCACCTTGAAGACGCGCAAGGGGCTCGACTGGACGGAGAAATTTGCCGCCATCGCGAAGGCGGCGGCGAGTTTGCCGGACGCGATCATCGACGGCGAGGTCGTTGCGCTCAACGACAAGGGCGAGCCCGATTTCGCGGCGCTGCAAGCCGCATTGTCCGAAGGGCGTACCAACGATCTCATCTATTTCGCGTTCGATCTTCTCTTCGATGGCGAGGAGGATTTGCGCAAGGCGCCGCTCTCCGAGCGCAAGGCGCGGCTGGAAGCGTTTCTCGCGGAGTACGACAAGAACCCGACGGTCATCCGCTATGTCGAGCACTTCGAGGCCAAAGGCGAAACGGTCTGGCGCTCCGCTTGTGACCTCAAGCTCGAAGGCATCATCTCGAAGCGGCTGAGCGCGCCCTACCGTTCCGGTCGCGGCGACACCTGGACCAAGGCAAAGTGCCGCAATGGCCACGAGGTGGTCGTCGGCGGCTGGACGACGACGGCGGGCAAGTTCCGCTCGCTCCTCGTCGGCGTCCATCGCGGCGGACGCTTCGTCTATATCGGCCGCGTCGGCACCGGTTACAGCGCGCCGAAGGTGAAGCAGCTCCTGCCGCGGCTCAAGGCACTGGAAAGCAAGACCTCGCCCTTCATCGGCATCGGCGCGCCGAAGAAGGAAACGGGCCTCACTTGGGTGAAGCCCGAGCTTGTCGTCGAGATCGAGTTCGCCGGCTGGACCGGCTCCGGCATGGTGCGCCAGGCCGCGTTCAAGGGAATCCGCGAGGATAAGCCGGCGCAAGATGTGGAGGCTGAGATGCCTGCCAAAGCCAACAAGACCGATATCCGAAAGCCCGCGAAGCGAAGCGCGAGCCGCACGATACAGCAGGCCGCGAAAACAGACCCGGACGACGCGGTCGTCATGGGCGTCGCGATCTCGAACCCGGACAAGGCGCTGTGGCCTGAGGCGAATGACGGCGAGCCCGTCACCAAGCTCGATCTCGCCCGCTACTACGAAGCGGTGGGCGAATGGATGATGGTCCACCTGAAAGGTCGGCCTTGCTCGATCATCCGCGCGCCGGATGGGATCGACGGCGAGCGTTTCTTCCAGCGCCATGCGATGGCGGGCATGTCGGAACTCCTGGAGAGCGTCACCGTCTCCGGCGACCGCAAGCCGTACCTGCAGATCGACCGCATCGAAGGTCTCGCCGCCGTGGCGCAGGTCGCAGCGGTCGAGCTGCATCCGTGGAACTGCCAGCCGTTCAAGCCCGCCGTGCCGGGCCGCCTCGTCTTCGATCTCGACCCCGGGCCGGACGTTCCCTTCGCGGCGGTTGTCGAAGCGGCAAAGGAGATGCGCGATCGTCTCGATGCGCTCGGCCTCGTCAGCTTCTGCAAGACGACGGGCGGCAAGGGCCTGCATGTCGTCACGCCGCTTGCGCTCGCCAGGCGTGGCAACCTCGATTGGCCGGCCGCGAAGGCGTTTGCGCGCGACGTCTGCCAGGACATGGCGGCGGAAAATCCCGACCGCTATCTCGTCAACATGGCGAAGAAGCTGCGCGACGGCCGCATCTTCCTCGACTATCTGCGCAACGACCGCATGTCGACGGCGGTGGCTCCGCTCTCGCCGCGCGGCCGGCCGGGCGCGACTGTGTCCATGCCGCTCACCTGGGCGCAAGTGCGCAGCGACCTCGACCCGACGCGCTACACGATGCGCACCGTCCCCGCGTTGCTCGGCCGCACGAAAGCCTGGGCCGACTATTGCGACAGCGAGCGCCCGCTCGACGCCGCCATCAAGCGCCTTCGCCCCGCGAACCGGGCGGCATGAGGCACTGACAATCCGCAGGAGCGTCCGATGCCGCTCGATGGTCGCCGAATGGATGCCGGTGCTCGCCTCGAGCGCGGCGCATCTCGCGAAGCTGCTCAAGCAGTCGCCTTATCCGGGACGGAAAGCGTAGCCAGTTCCCAAACATCATCTTAGAGGCTCGGCGCTTGCGCGCCTCGCACCTCAGGGTGACGGGCAGGGGTATGCCGGCCGCGTTTCAGACAGAAGTGAAATCATACCCTTCGCCGCGCCGGACGATCCGGCCCGCCGAGGGGCTCGGAAAATGTCCGGTGCAGATGAGCGTCGGCGTATCGGCGAAGCGGGAAAAGAGCTTGCGGCGCGTGTCGCCGGACAGGGCTTGGTCGTAATCCGACATCATGCCCAGCTCAGGGTGGCGCACCTGGATCGCGCAATGGACCGCATCGCCGGTGATCAGCGCACCGTGCCCTTCCTGGCCGACATGCACGCAATAATGATCGATGGTGTGTCCGGGCGACGGGATAAGCCGCACGCTCTCATTGAGGGCGTGATCGCTTTTGACGAGCTCGACCCGCCCCGCTTCGACGATCGGCAGCACGGAGTCCTGAATCCACGGCACGGGCGCCGGATCGGTCTTGTGCCGCTCCGTCCAGTAGGAAAGCTCGCGGTCGGCGAAGATGTACTTCGCGTTCGGAAATGTCGGCACCCAGCGGCCGTTCTCCAGCCGCGTGTTCCAGCCGACATGGTCGACGTGCAGGTGGGTGCACATCACGAAGTCGATGTCGTCGACGGCGACGCCGGCTGCGGCGAGGTTTTTCTGGTAGCGGTCGCTGTCCATCATGTTCCAGAAGGCGCGCGCGGGTCGCGGCTTGTGATTGCCCACACAGGAGTCGATCAGGATCGTGTGGTGCGGCGTGCGCACGAGGTAGCTCTGGATGCACAGGATCAGCATCCCGGTTTTGGGGTCGATCGCGCGCGGCCCGAGCCAGGCACTGTTCTGCGCCATGACGTCTTGCGTCAGGGTTGGGAAGAACTTGAAGGGATCGAAGAACGGCGCTTCCTGCTCGACGATGCGGTTGATACGGATGTCGCCGAGATTGAATTGTGTGGTCATGACAGTCTTCCGCGGAGAGCGCGTCGTGCCGACGCGCCGGCCCATGGCCGACGGTCAGACGCCGAGATAGCGCTGGAGGAGGTCGGGCTGCGCCTTCAGTTCGGCGGCCGGCCCCTCGTGGACGATGTGCCCATTGTTGATGATATAGACGCGCTGCGCCAGCGCGAGGGATGCAGCCAGGTTCTGCTCCACCAGCACGATGGTCTGTCCGGTTTCGGCGAGCGTCCGGCAGGCCCGCATCAGGTCCTTCACGATCACCGGCGCGAGGCCCTCGAACGGCTCGTCGAGGAGGACGATCTTCGGATCGCGGATCAGCGCCCGCGCAATCGCCAGCATCTGCTGCTCGCCGCCTGAGAGGTCGGTGCCGCGGCTGGTCCGACGCTGTTTGAGCCGCGGGAACATCTCGTAGATCCGGTCGAGCGGCCATTTGCTCTGCGCGGTCAGGCCCGCGAGGACCAGATTTTCTTCGACATTGAGGCTGCCGAAGATGCGGCGGTCCTCGTGAACGAGCTGCATCCCGGCTTGCGCGATGGCGTGGCTCTTTTTCCCCGCGATCTCGCCGCCGTCGAGCCTGATGCTGCCGGCGCGCGGGGTGACCACGCCCATGATGCTCTTGAGCGTGGTGCTCTTGCCGGCGCCGTTGCGGCCGAGCAGCGCGACCACCTCGTTCTTCTCGACGTTCAGCGAGACGTCGAACAGGATATGGCTGTCGCCGTAATAGCTGTTGAGGTTGGTGACTTCGAGCAGGCTCATGCGTCGATCACCCCGTGCACGCCGCCGAGATAGGCGTCCTGCACTTGCTTGTTGCTCTTGATTTCATCCGGCGTGCCTTCGGTCAGCACGCGGCCTTCCTGCAGCACGGTCACGCGCTCGGCGAGCTCGAACAGCGCATCCATGTCATGATCGATCACGATCATGGTGCGGCCTTGGCTGATCGACTTGAGGAGCTTGACGGTCTCGACGCGCTCGGCCGGGCTCATGCCGGCGAGCGGCTCGTCGAGCAGCAGGAGCGACGGCGATGTCGCCAAAGCAAGGCCGATCTCTAGCCGGCGCTTCTCGCCATAGGCGAGCTCGGACACCGGCGCATTGGCGCGGGCCTTGAGATTGACCAGCGCCAGCGTGTGGTCGACCTGCTCGGTGAGGCCTGGGATGCTGTTCGGGTTGCGGAAGAGGTCCAGCTTGAACTTGCCGCGGATTTCGGCGAGCGCGGCGATCATCACGTTCTCGCGCACCGTGAGCCGGTTGAAGAGCTGGTTGATCTGGTAGCTCTTGGTCAGGCCGAGCTGGCAGACGTCGGTGACGGTCATGCCGGTGATGTCGCGCCCGTCGAACATGATCTGGCCCGCGCTCGGCGGCACCTCGCAGGTGAGCATCTTGAAGAACGTCGACTTGCCGGCGCCGTTCGGCCCGATGATGCCGCGCAGCTCGCCGTGATTGACGGTGAAGTCGATGTCGCTGTTGGCGACCACGCCACCATAATTTTTGGTGAGGCCAGTGGCTTGCAAGATCGGTCCGCACTGATCGCTTGCGGCGTGGCGCGGCGAAGCCGCCGCCGCCGGTTCGCGCGTGACGTCGCCGGCGCCGCGGCGCTGTTCGGCTTCTTCGGGCGTCAGCCCCAGCTCCGTCGGTGCCTGCTCCGGAGCTCCTTTGATTTTCTTACCGGTCGCGAGGTCGTAGAGATCGGCAATCCCGCCGACAATGCCGCGGCGCAGGAAGCAGACCAGCAGCACGAACACGACGCCGAGCACGAGCTTCCAGGTGGCGCCGAGGTGCAGCGTGTTCTGGAAGAAGTCGCTGAGATAGAGCCACACCGTGGCGCCGACGAGGGGGCCGAACAGCGTGCCGGCGCCGCCGATCGCGGTCTGCATCACGAGCTGGCCCGACGTGTCGAACATGAAGGCGTCGGGCGGCATGAAGCCCTGCATCAGGCCGAGCAGGCCGCCAGCAAAGCCGGCATAGGCGGCGGCGACCACGAAGGCGGTGAGCTTGTAGCCGTGGATATTGTGGCCGAGCGCGGAGGCGCGCAGCGGATTGTCGCGGATCGCGGACAGGATGGCGCCGACCGGCGAACGCACGATGCGCAGCGCGAGCACGAGGCTGATGAAGTACCAGAACGCGAGGAACGTATAGACCTCGAAATCGGTATTGAAGCGCAGCGTCGTGAAGCCCAGGAAGACGCTCGGCTTCGGCACGCCCGGCAGGCCATTCTCGCCGCCGGTGAAGTCGGAAAGCGGATTGAACTCGACGAAGTAGAATACTTCGGCAATCGCCACCGTGATCATCGCGAAATAGATGCCGGTGCGGCGCAGTGCGATAAGCCCGATGAGATAGCCAACCACCGCTGCGACAAGGGTGCCGAGCAGCACCGACGCCATCACGTAGTTGAAGCTGGTCTCCGTCAGTAGATAGGCGGCGAACATGCCGCCGGTGCCGAAGAAGGCTGACTGGCCAAACGAGAGAAGCCCGGTGTAGCCGAACAGGATATCGAAGCCGAGGCCGAACATGCCCCAGATCAGAATGCGGTTGATCGTGTTCGGTGTGAAGCCGAGATGCGGCAGCACATAGGGCGCCGCGATCAGTGCGACCGCGGTCAGGATCTCGACAAGGAACGGTGTCTTGGTGCGCATCGGGACACCGCGCCTATTCGCGGCCGGCCGTGCCAAGCAGCCCGTAAGGCCGCAGCACCAGCACGAGAGTCATCGCCACGAACAGCATGACGTAGGCGTAACCGGGATTGAACATCGAGGTGATCGAGATGATCTCACCGGCGATCAGGCCGCCGAGAATGGCGCCGGGGAACGAGCCGACGCCGCCAATGACGACGACGACGAAGGTCTGCACCAGGATCGCTTCGCCGACATCCGGTGCGATCGAGACCACCGGGGCGTTGACGATGCCGGCGAAGCCCGCCGCCATCGCGCCGATGCCGAACACCAGCATGAAGATCTTGTAGACGTCGATGCCGAGCGAATCGACCATCATGGCGTCTTCGATACCGGCGCGCACGATCATGCCGATGCGCGTCTTGTAGAGGACGATGAATAGCGCGAGCAGCGCGACGGCGATGATGCCGAGCAGCGCGATCCGATACGTCGGGTAGAACATGAAGCCGAGATTCATGATGCCGCCGAGGCCGGGCGGGGGTGGCATCATCCTCGACAGGCTGCCGAAGAAAAAGCGGACTGCTTCCACGAACACGATGCCGAGCCCGAAGGTGACGAGAAGCTGGTCCTCGTGCGGGCGGGTATAGAAATAGCGGATGATGCCCCGCTCCATCACGATGCCGACCAGCATCACGAATAGCGAGCCGGCGATCACTGCGACGATGAACGAGCCGGTGTAGGAGAACGCGACCCAGCCGGCGTAGCCGCCAAGCATGAACATCGCGCCGTGCGCGAGGTTGAGGACGCCGAGCGTGCCGTAGATGATCGTCAGGCCGGAGGAGATCAGCGCGAGCAGAGCGCCGAGCACCAGCCCGTTGAAGCACTGCGAAATGAAGTTGCCCCAGTTGATCACGAGGAGTCCGTTCCGTTCATGCCTGCGTCGTCATGACTGGCCGCGTACCAGGCATCCACGCCTATATGAGAGTAAGACGTGGATGGCCGGGACTAGCCCGGCCATGACGGTGTTGGAAATGTGAGCCCAGCGATGACTGCTCGGCTCACCGCTTGCATCAGGTGTAATCGCCGAGATTGCAGCCGAACGCATCCGGCTTCTGCATCAGCGGCTCGCCCGGAAGAACTTCGACGACTTCCCAGAAGTCCTCCTTGTTCTTCATGTCCTTGGGCGCCTTGCCCTTGACGATGATGACCGGGCGGACGCACTGGTGGTCCTGCGGACGATAGTGCACGTCACCGAGCAGCGACGGGATGGTCTCGCCCTTCTCGTACTGCTTGATGACATCCGGCGGATAGAAGCTGCCCGCTTCCGTCACCATGCGGGCCCAGTGAGCGAAGCTCACGTAAGCGTTCTCCGCGCCCCACTCCGGCTTGTAACCGAACTTCTTCTCGAAGGCCTCATTGAACAGCTTGGCGAGCGGATACTTGTCTTCGAGCGTCCACCAGTAGTCGGTCGCGGCGTAGACGCCTTCCATCAGCTCCGGACCCGCTTCCTTGGCGAGGAACGGGATCTGGTAGGGGATCACCATCTTCATTTTCGGCGTCAGGCCGAACTGCTTGGCCTGCTGGACCGACAGCACTGCGTCACGGCCCCAGTTCACATTGATGATGAACTCGGCGCCGGAGTTGGCGATGTTGGTCAGATACTGGCTGTAGTCCTGGGTGCCGAGCGGCGACACCTGGTTGGTGACCTGCGTCCAGCCGGCGTTCTTGGTCAGGTAGTCATTGACCGACTTGGTGACGGTGTGGCCGTAGGTGTAGTCCGGCGTCATGAACGCCGCTTTCTTGCCCTTGCCGTAAGCCTTCACCAGCGCCGGGCCGATCGCGTTCGCCGCGGTCTCGCCGTAGAAGTTCTGGCGGAAGCCGTAGCGCACGCAGTCCTTGCCGGTGGTGTCGTTCGAGCCGGAAATGCCGGCGACATAGAGCACATGCTCGCGCTGCGCGAATTTGTTGAGCGCAACGGCGACGGCCGACGAGGTCGAGCCGGTCATCAGGATGATCTTGTTCTGGTTGATGAAGGTCTGCTGCTCCTGCACCGCCTGGTTCGGCTTGGCGCCGGAGTCGGCGGCGACGAGATTGACCTTCTTGCCGTTGACGCCGTTGTTGATCTTCGGCGCGAGCTTTTTCATCAGCTCGTGGTTGGTGTTGATGTGCTCGACGGCAAGCTGCCAACCCTTGAGCTCGTCTTCACCCTGCACCGCATAGGCGCCGGTGCGCGGAACGGCGGCGCCGATGCGCGGAACGGCGGCGCCGATGTTGACGGTGTCGCCCTGCGAGCCGGCTGGATACGTGCCGATCGGCGGATGGTCGCCGACCGCATAGGCCCGGCGCGTCAGCACGGTCGGCAGCAATGCCCCGCCGGCGAGCCCGGCGCCGGCCTGCAGCAGCGTGCGCCGTGACACCGTGCTGCGGTCGCTCTCGCCGATTCTTTTGGTAGCCATGAGAATTCCTCCCGAACGGATCATGGTTTTCGCCGACGCTGTCGGCTTTGAGCATAAGAAAACAGACGGTGTCCCGGAGAATGCGCGACGCCGACCCGCTCTCGATCGATGGGCGGTATTCCAAACCATCGGCCATTTCAGTCAATTCCACTTTAGTCCTTGCGCCTTTCGTCGCATGCACGGCGCGCGCCTTTCCGCGATGTTGCGGCGCGACATGATGCAAGGCGCGGGCGGGAGTTGTCGTCGGTGGGCCGAGGGAGTAGCTCTGCATCACAGGGCAATGACCGCAGCAAAATCTTGAAGGAGCCGTGAGATGGCCAACGCAGCCGCAAACCTGAAAAGTGAAGCCGTTGATCGCCGCCAGATGCTGATCGGCGGCGAGTGGGTGGATGCGCAGTCGGGCAAGGTCTTCACGGTCGAGAATCCCGCGTTCCGCACCGTGCTGGCCGAAGTCCCGCGCGGGGACGCCAAGGACGTCGATATCGCGGTGGATCATGCGCTCAAGGCGTTCGAGACCTGGAAACGCGTGCCGCCGCGCGACCGCGGCCGCATTCTGTTGCGGATCGCCGAGGACATCGAGGCGCGCGTTGAGGAGCTTGCCCGCACGATCGCGCTGGAGACAGGGAACGCCATCCGCACCCAGGCGCGGCCCGAGGCGAAGACGACGGCCGACATGTTCCGTTATTTCGGCGGCCTCGCGAGCGAGCTGAAAGGCGAGACCGTTCCTCTCAACGACAACGTGCTGAGCTATACGCGCCGCGAGCCGCTCGGCGTCGTCGCCGCGATCATCCCGTGGAACGCGCCGCTGATGCTCGCCGCGGTCAAGATCGCGCCGGCCCTTTGCGCGGGTAACACGATGGTGATGAAGACGGCGGAGGATGCACCGCTGAACGTGCTTCTCCTCGCCGAAATCTGCCAGAAGCATTTGCCGCCGGGCGTGCTCAATATGATCACCGGCACGGGATCGGAGGCCGGGCAGCCGCTGCTGCATCATCCCAAGGTCTCAAAGCTCTCCTTCACCGGCTCGACTGCGGTCGGCAAGCTCGTGATGCAAGCGGCGGCGGAGCGCGTGCTCCCGGTCTCGCTGGAGCTCGGCGGCAAGAGCCCGTCGATCGTCTTCGCCGACGCCGACGAGGATTGGGTCGTCGATGGCATGATCAATGCGATGCGCTTCACGCGCCAGAGCCAGTCCTGCACCGCGGGCTCGCGCCTATTCCTGCATCAGAGCATTTTCGACTCCTTCCTCGACAAGCTCACCAAGAAGGTTTCGAAGCTCAAGATCGGCGATCCGATCAAAGAGGAAACCGACGTCGGCACGATCATCAACGAGAAGCAGTTCAAGAAGGTCTGCGGCTATATCGAAGACGGCATGAAGCAGAAGGGCGCCAAGATGATCACCGGCGGCCTGCTGCCCAAGGAGGGGCCGTTGAGCAAAGGCTACTTCGCGCAGCCGACGATCTTCGCCACCGATTCCAATGACTGGCGTTTGGCGCGTGAGGAGATCTTCGGGCCGGTTCTCGTCGCGGTGCCGTGGACGGACATCAACGACGCGATCCGTATGGCGAACGACAGCCATTACGGTCTCGCCGCTTATGTGTGGACGCACAATATCCGTGACGGCATCCGCACCGCGCACGAGATCGAGGCCGGCTGGGTGCAGGTCAATCAGGGTGCCGGCCAGTCGCCGGGGCACTCTTATGGCGGCTACAAGCAGAGCGGCCTCGGCCGCGAGTTCTCGCTTGAGGGCATGCTCGATGGCTTCACGCAACGCAAGAGCGTGACCGTCAGCCTGGCGCAGTAGGGACGCGCGGACGCCTTCGCCTACTCGTCATTGCCGGGCTTGACCCGGCAATCCATCCTCTTCGCAAGAGTCGTTTGAATGATGGATGCGCGGGTCAAGCCCGCGCATGACGATCAGAGTTCTCCATTACGCGCTTCGACCAGCGCCGCCTCGAACGCGCTGAGAATTGCCGCTTGGCTTTTGCCCGGCGCACACGCGTCGCCGATGACGATGACGCGCGCGCCATCGCGCGTCTGTGACGGCCATTGCGCTGCATTTCCTTGACGCGCTTTGTAATAGAACCAGTCGCGCAAGCGGCTGTCGGACGCGAAGCGGCGCAACAGGCCGTGATGCAAGAGCCCGCTGCGCAACGCCGCAGCGATCAGCGGGCCAAGGCCCCAGCGATAGCGTGCACCGGTTGCGACAACGATCAGGTCGAAGTCTTTCAGCCGCGGATCGTCCGGTGCGACGGCGCTGTTGAATTCGAAACGAACGTCCGCCTCGCGGCAGGCTTGCGTGAGCCGCGTGACGTAACGCTCGAGACTCGCCGGATTGGCGTCGACGTCCTGGAATTTCGGCGCAAGGCCGGCGAGCCGGAATGCGCCGCCGGCGCGCGGGCCGCGTTCGAACACGGTCACCGCATTCTGCGCGGCGACGAGCGACGCATAGGTGAGCCCGCCAGGGCCGGCGCCGATCACCGCGATCCTCTTTCCTGTTTCGCGTAGCTCGCGATCCGCCTCGATGTTCGGAAACGTAAGCTCACGTCCCGTCGCGGCGTTGACGAGGCAATGCAGCTTGCCGCCCGTGCGCATCCCGTCGATGCAGGTGTTGCAGGCGATGCACATGCGCACCGGCTGGCCCGCCTGCGCCTTGCGCACCCATTCGGCATCGGCAAGCAGCGGCCGGCCGAGTGCGACGAAATCGGCTTTTCCTTCTTCAATCACGCGGATCGCGGTTTGCGGATCGCCCAGGCGGCCGACAGCGATGACGGGGGCGCTGACGTTCTTTTTGATCTCGGCCGCGAAGTCGAGAAACGTCGCATCCGGAAACGCCATCGGCGGTATCATGATGGCTGCGGTTGGCTGCGAGCGGTAATGCCCGCCTGTGACATGAATGGCGTCGGCGCCAGCTTCCGCAGCCCAGACGGCAACCTGCTTCGCCTCGGCGAATGTCATCCCGCCGGAGAAGAAATCGTCGCCGTTCATGCGAAACGACACCGGAAAGTCGCCGAGCGCAGCCTTGATGCGACGGACGATCTCGATCGCGATGCGCGCACGATTGGCGAGCGCGCCGCCATATGCGTCCGTGCGCTGGTTCTCGGCGGGTGCAAGGAATTGCGAGAGCAGATAGCCGTGCGCGGCGTGAATCTCGACGAGGTCGAGGCCGGCGCGTTGCGCGCGCTGGGCGGCCTCGACGAACGCCTGGATCGTATGCTCGATCCGTGCTTGCGTCATCTCCTCGGGGACGATGACTTCGGTCGTGCCTTCTTGCACATTGTGCGGGATGGCGGACGGCGCGATCGGCGGCTCGCCCGAAATATCGATCCGCGTGTGCCCGCCGGCATGGCCGAGCTGGATCGAGACCCGCGCGCCATGTGCGTGCAGCGCATCGGCGAGGCGGCGCAGCCCCGGAATGTATTTGTCGTCGTAGAGGCCAAGCTCGAAATGCCGGTGCCGGCCGGCCTTTTCCGGCGACGCCATCTCGACGGTGACGAGCCCGACGCCACCTTTCGCGCGCGCGCTGTAATAGGCGATCGCCGCGTCGGTGACGAAGCCGTCACGGTCCGCTGCGCGCGTCGTCATCGGCGGCATGATGACGCGATTGCGCAATGTGACCGAACCGATGCGGCCCGGCGTGAACAGACGCGGGGTCGCAGTACGCGTTGCGATGGACGATGCTGTTTCGGAAGTGGCGGCTGGCACGCAGGGACACTCGGCGAGGATTGACGATTATGCTAGCAGCGCATGGAGCCGAACGGCAAACCGGCGCGGCGGATCAAAGGAGCGTTCCATGGCGGGTGAGAAACAGGAAGCCATTGGTTTCATCGGCCTCGGCGTCATGGGCGAACCGATGTGCCGTAATCTTTCGCTGAAGAGCGGCCGCCGCGTGATCGGCTTCGATCGTGCCCGCGAGCCGCTCGATCGGTTGCGGGCGGCTGGCGTGCAGGCCGCGGTAAGCGTCGCCGCGCTGGCGTGCGACTGCGACGTGATCTTCATGGCGCTGCCGAGCGGGCGTCACGTCGAAGCGGTGTGCGACGGCGCGGACGGATTGCTTGCGGCGGTGAAGCCGGGCGCGCTGATTGTCGATCTCGGAACCTCGCCGGTCGATCTCACACGCGATCTGGCGGCAAGGTTCGCGGCCGCGGGTGCACGCTATGCCGATGCGCCGATTGCCCGCACGCGGCAAGCGGCGGAGGAGGGCACGCTCAGCATCATGGTCGGCGCCGACGAGGCGACCTTTGCGGAGCTTCGTCCGCTGCTTGCGACCTTTGCGACCGACATCACGCTTTGCGGTGGCGTCGGCTCAGGCCAGATCGTCAAGATCATGAACAACATGGTGCTGGTGCAGACCGTCGTTGCGCTCTCAGAAGCCTTGGCGATTGCTCGCGGCGCGGGACTCGACGGCCGCGTCCTGTTCGAAACGCTGATGAAAGGCTCGGCCGACAGCTTCGCGCTGCGCAACCATGGCATGAAGGCCGTGCTGCCTGGCACGTTTCCGGAGCGCGCCTTCTCGACCAATTACGCCCGCAAGGATCTGTCCTATGCGCTCAGCCTCGCCGAGAGCGTCGGCGTCCAAGCGCGCGGCGCACAATTGGCCGATACGCTGCTGCAGCGTGCGGCGGAGCAGGGCGATGGCGATCGCTATTGGCCGGTGGTGAGTCGCGTCATTGCCGAGGGATGACGTTCGCTCACGCTCGGCTTGGCCTTAGCGCGACACCGAACCACCGAGGAACGTCTCGGCGACCACCGTGTCGGCGGCGAGTTCCTGCGCCGGCCCGCTCTTCACGACCCGGCCGGTGTCGAGGAGGTAGGCGCGATCCGCGATCTTCAGCGTCTGGCGCGCCTTCTGCTCCACCAGCAGCACGGTGAGGCCGTCGGCCCGCATCGAGGTGATGAGCTCGAAGATGAAATCGGTGAGCTTCGGCGCGAGGCCGAGCGACGGCTCGTCGAGGAGCAGCAGCTTCGGCTTCGAGAGCAGCGCGCGCGCGATCGCGAGCATCTGCTGCTCGCCGCCGCTCAGCAGGCTCGCGAGCCGGTCGCGCCGGTCCTTGAGAATCGGAAAGCGCGCCTGCATCGCCGCGACATCCGCCGCTGCAGCGGCTCCGTCGCGGCGGCTATAGATGCCCATCAGCAGGTTCTCCTCGACCGTCATATTGGCGAGGATGCCGCGCCCCTCCGGCACCAGGGCGATGCCGGTGCGCAGGTTGCGCTCGGCGCTGTTCGGCTTCAGCAGGCGGCCTTCGAAGCGGATGGCGCCCTGGTAGGAGAGGAGGCCGGCAATCGCGCGCGCGATCGTCGTCTTGCCGGCGCCGTTCGCGCCGATCAGCGCAACGACCTCGCCGGCCTTGATGTCGAGATCGACGCCGCGCACGGCGGCGATGCTTCCGTAGCGGACATGCAGGTCGCGGACTTCGAGCATCACGCGGTCCGGCCGAGATAGGCTTCAAGAACGGCGGGGTCGGCGCGCACCTCGTCGGGTTTGCCGCGGCCGATCATCGCGCCGAAGTCGAGCACGTTGAGATAGTCGCACAGCGTCATGACGAAGGTCATGTCATGCTCGATCAGCAGAATGCTCAAGCCGTCATCGCGCAAGCGTAGCATGAGCCGGCGGATATCCTCCGCCTCGTCATGGTTCATGCCGGCGACGGGCTCGTCGAGCAGAAGAAGCTTGGGCCGCGCGGTGACGGCACGCGCCATCTCGACCTTGCGCTGGATGCCGTAAGGCAGCGAGCGCGCCGGCCGGTCCTTCACCGCCTCGAGGCCGAAGAAGGCAAGCACCTCGTTGGCGCGATGCAGCGCGGCGGGGTCCGCCCAGCGCGTCGGCAGCACGCGGCGCAGCATCGATTCGCCATGCGGCTGCGCGACGATCAGGTGTTCCCAGACGCTCAGGCCGCTGAACAGGCGGATGTTCTGGAATGTGCGGGAAATGCCGGCACGCGCGATCTGATGCGGCGGCCGGTTGGTCACGTCGGCGCCGGCAAGCAGCACGCGGCCGCGATCCGCTTTGTAGGCGCCGGTGATCACATTGAACATCGAGGTCTTGCCGGCGCCGTTCGGGCCGATGACGCCGACGATCTGGCCGGGCATGACGTCGAAGGAAATGTCCGCGAGCGCACGGATGCCGCCGAAGCTCTTGGCGACATCCTGCAAACGCAAAAGCGGGGCGACGCTCATGCGGCTTTCCGCCATGCAAGGCGGCGAAACGTCGCGCGATCGAGAATGCCCTGCCGGCGCACCAGCAGCACGGCGATGAGAAGCGCGCCGAACGCCGCCAGCCGCCAGTCGGCGAGGAAGCGCAGCTGCTCCGGCAGCATCACGAGAATGAAGGAGCCGACAAGCGCGCCGGGGCCGACGGTCGATCCGCCGAGGATCACCGCGAGCACGAAATCGATCGAGCGCTCGAAGCCGAAATTCGCCGGCTCGATATAGACGTGATGATGCGCGAAGAGGCCGCCGGAGATCGCCGCGACCGCGGCGCCGACGCCGAAGGCGCCGACCTTGATCGCCGTCGCGTTGAGGCCGACGAGGCCGGCGGCGGTCTCGTCGTCGTGCACCGCCTGCATTTCGAGCCACATGCGCGAGCGCTCGAGCAGCATCACCAGAATGAGGATGCCGGCCGCCCAGAGCCAGATATAGCCGACGGAAATATGCCGCATGCCGTGGAAGCCGCCGGAGCCGCCCATTGCGGACAGATTGAGGAAGAAGCTGCGCACCATCTCGCCGAAGCCGAGCGTCGCCATGGCGAGATAAATGCCGCGTAGCCGCAGCGCCGGAAAGCCGACGACGATGCCGACGATGCCGGCGACGATCGCCGCAACGACGAGCGCCAGCGTCACTGGCAGCCCCACCTGCACCGTGAGATACGAGGTGACATAGGCGCCGATGCCCATGAAGCCGGCATTCCCGAGCGAGAGCTGCCCGGTGGCGAGGATGATGTAGACGCTGAGCGCGCCGAGAAACAGGATGCCGACGTCGGCAAACAATCCGGCGTAATAGGTCGACATCACACGCGCTGCCCCTGCTCGGTTCGCGAGCCGCCGAGGAGGCCCTGCGGGCGCAGCAGCAGGATGAGGATCATGAAGCCGTAGACGACGAAGTCGCGGACCTGCGAGCCGCCATAGGCGACGGTCATCACCTCGGCGATGCCGATCAAGGGACCGGCAACGAGCGCGCCCCAGATGCGGGTCGTGCCGCCGATCACCATCACGGCGATCGCTTTCAGGCCGACGTCGACGCCGATATAGGGCGTGATCACCGCGTAGTGCAGGCCGATGAGAACGCCGGCGGCCCCGGCCATGACGCCGGAGAGGACGAAGGCGAGCAGCGTCACGCGCGTTGCCGATACGCCGAGGAGGCGCGCGACGTCGCGGTTTTCCGCGACGGCTCGCAGCGCGCGGCCGGCGGATGTTTTCTGCACGACAAAAGCGAGGAGCGCGACGAGCACGACCGTGGCGCCGATCACCATGAGCTGCATCGCGCTGACGCTGACCGGACCGAATGTGTAGCGTCCGGACAGGACCTCGTCGGGCAGCTGCAGCGGGTCCGATCCCCAGACATTGGTGGCGACGTTCTGCAGGATGATGGAAAAGCCGAGCGTCGAGAGCATCGGCGTCACGACCGGTGTGTCGCGTAGCGGCTCATAGGCGACCTTCTGCACGAGGATCGACACGAGCGCCGCGCCGGCCATGCCACCGAGGATCGCAACGGGAAGCGGCAGCTGCGCCATGATCGCGGCGAAGCCGAAATAGGCGCCGAGCATGAAGAGCTCGGCGATGGCGAGATTGAGAACGCCGAGAATGCCCATGACGAGCGAGAACGACAGCGCGATGAGCGTGTAGACCGCCCCGAGCGTCAGGCCGTTCACGAGTTGTTGGAGGAGCACCGCGCACCTCGCCGTTTTCTGCCGCGGGTGAAGGCACGGCCGGCTTGCCGGCCGCGCCAGGTCGAGGGATCAGCAGCCGGGATGTCCGGGCGCCGTGCTGCAGCCGCGCACCTTCGACTCCCAGGCGCCGTTCTGGCCCTGCACGATGTAGAAGGCCTTGATCGCGTCGCCGTCGTCATTGAAGCCGATCGGCCCGCCGAGCCCGGGGAAGCCCACGAGCTTCGCCATATAGTCGCGGATCTTGGTGCGGTCGGCCTCGAGGCTGTCCGGCTTGCCGGTCACGCCCGCCTTCTTGATCGCGTCGACATACATGCTGACGATTTCATAGATGTTGGCGTCATACATGCTGGGCTCGATGTCCTTCGGCAGGCCCGACGTGCTGCGCAGGATCGGCTGCAGCTCCTTGACGAACTTCTCGGGCTTGTCGCCTTTCATCGTCGCATAGAAGGTTGCGGGGGCAACGATCGGAATATCCGGCGCGGCCTTGAGGATCGCCGACGAGATGAGCTGCGTCGCGCCAACAACGGGCTTGATCAGGCCCTGGCGCTTCATCTCGCGGATGACGGTGACGCCCTGGCTGTAGTCGGCGCTGACCACGACGCCGTCCGGATTGAGCGACTTGAGCTTCGTCACCTGCGCGCTCACGTCGAGATCGCCGGTGTTGAAGGTCAGCGGGTCGCTCTCGTTGAGAATCTTGATGTCGTTTTCCTTCATCAGGCCGGGCATGATCTTGCTGCCGACCGTCGCCGCCGTCGCGTCTTTGGCGTCGTAGATGATGGCGACGGACTTCACGTTGAAGGCCTTCTTGAAGTAGGGCACGGTGGTGCGGCCGAGCACGCCTTCGTCGATCGTGTTGCGGAACGCCCACGGCCGGTTGAGCTTGGCGACGCCCGGCTTCGACGAAGCCTGCGATGTCGCGACGACCTTCATCTCGTTGGCGACGGGGAAGGTGACTTCCGCCGCGCTGCTGGTGAGCGGACCCGCGACAGCGAGGACCTTATCGTCGCCGGCGAGCTTGCGCAGGTTGTTCGTCGCCTGCGCCGGCTTTGCCGCGTCGTCGAGAATGACGATACGCAGCTTCGCGCCATTGATGCCGCCGGCGCCGTTTACCTCCTTCTCGAGCATCTGCAGCGTCGCCGTATTCGTGCGCCCCCATTCGGCGAACGGGCCGCTGCTCGGCACAATAGCGCCAAGCACGATCTCGCCCGCGCCCTGCGCGAAGCCCGGCGTGATAGCAGCGGTGCTCAGAACCAGTGCGCCGGCCGCGGCGCAAAATCCGTATGTCCACCTTGTCATGCAAAAACTCCCCGTCTTGTGACGACCTCGGCCGTGGAACGGCCTGAACATCCTCGATGCACACGATATGCCAATCGCCGGCGGGGCGCAGGTTCTCGCGCGCCTGTTTGTCCCGCCTCGACGACGAGGCTAACATCAGTTAGCGAGCTTGAAAAGCTTCATCTAATATGTAAGTATCGAAGCTATTGGCGAGAACCGTTTCCCTTGCGGCGAGGAACTTGCGATGAAAATAAAGCGCGTTCTGACCTTCCTCGATGAAGTCCGCATCGATTCCGGACACGATGTCACACCGCGCCTGCGTAAGGCTGCCGCCGTCGCGATCCTCGATAATCCTTTCGCCGGGCGCTTCGAAGAGGACCTGTCGTCGCTGACGCGCGCGAGCGAGGCCGTGGGGCGCGAGATCTGCGATATCGCGGTGCGGCTGCTCTCGCCCGACAAGGCGGTGAGCTACGGCAAGGCGGCGGTCGTCGGTCTCGCCGGCGAGCAGGAGCACGGCAACGCCATGATCACGACCGTCTTCGGTAACGTGATGCGCGACGCCGTTGGCGGCGGAAAAGCCTGGATCTCGTCGATCACCAAGCGCGCGGCGCCGGGCGCGATGATCGACGTGCCGCTCGCACATAAGGACGCGCTGTATGTGCGCTCCCATTACGATGGCATGAGCCTGACCCTGCATGACGCCCCGCTGCCGCACGAGATCGCCATCATCGCGGTTTATGCGACGCGCGGTCGGCCGCATCATCGCGTCGGCGGGCTTGCGGCGGACGCAATCAAAGGTGTTGACGGTCTCGTTTAGGAATATCGGCACGCGAGCCGGAGAGGAGCTTACCTATGACGGTAGCGAAAACGGGTGCAGAGCATATCGCGTCGCTCCGTGACGGGAGGACCGTCTATATCGATGGCGCGCTCGTCAAAGACGTGACGACGCATCCCGCATTTGCGAATGCGGTGAAATCCGCAGGCGCGCTCTACGACTTCCAGGCGCAGCCCGAGAACATCGAGCTGATGACGTTCATGCCGGAGGGCTCGAACCGGCGCGTCAACCGCGCCTGGCAGATGCCGCGCAACTACGACGAGATGGTGCAGCGGCGCAAGGCGCTGCAGGCGTGGGCGCGCCTCTCGTACGGCTTCATGGGCCGCTCGCCCGACCATGTCGCGTCGGCCCTTGTCGGCCAGCGCATGGGCATCGACATCTTTCGCAAGCACAGTCCCGATCGCGCCAAGGCGCTGATGGACTACTTCGACTACGCGACCAAGAATGACATCTTTCTCACCTACGTGATCATCAATCCGCAGGCCGAACGCGCCAAGGACTGGGGCGAGCAGGCGGCCGATCTCGTCGCGCGGATTGTTGATGAGGATTCCGGTGGCATCACCATTCGCGGCGCCAAGATGCTCGGTACGAGCTCGATCATGGCGAACGAGGTGCTGGTCGCGAACCTCCAGCCGTTGAAGCCGGGCGAAGAAGACTTCGCCTTTTCCTGCGCGCTGCCGATGAATGCGAAGGGCCTCCGCGTTCTGTCGCGCAAATCTTATGAGGCGGCCGCGGTCTCGATCTTCGACAATCCGCTCTCGTCGCGCTTCGACGAGAACGATGCTCTCGTTTATTTCGATGACGTGAAGGTGCCGTGGGATCGCATTTTCGTCTACCGCGACGCCGACATGTGCCGGCAGCAGTTTCACGAGACGCAGGGCCACGCCTATCAGAACTATCAGGCGCAGATTCGCCTCTCGGTGAAGATCAAGTTCCTCGCCGGGTTGGCGCGACGCCTCACGGAATCGATCGGCACGACCAAAATTCCCTCGGTGAGCGAGAAGCTCGGCTACATGGCGGCGCAGGCGAGCATGGTCGAGGCGATGCTCTCCGGCATGGAAGCGAGCGGCTCGAAGCACGGCGAATACTGGGTGCCGAATAAGCACTTTATGTACGCCGCGCAGGTGCTGACGCAGGACCTCTACCCGAAGTTCGTCAACGATATCCGCGAGCTCTCCGGCGGCGCGCTGATCATGCTGCCGTCCTCGATCGAGGACTTCAAAGACCCGGCGCTGAAGAAGATCATCCACACGACGCAGCGCGCTGCGGCGATGGGTCCGGAGGACAAGGTCAAGTTCCTCAAGGCCTGCTGGGACGCCGTCGGCTCCGAATTCGGCTCGCGCCATCAGCAATACGAGATGTTCTATGCCGGCGCGCGGTTCGTGACGGCAGGCCACAGCTTCCGCACCTACGATTGGAATTCGGCGACGGGAATGGTCGAGAACCTGCTCGGCTCCTATTCGCTCGGCGACGAGCTGAACAAATCCAAGCACTGATCGACGGACTGTGGCGATGAAGATTGCGCTTACCAATCTCGGCGAAATCGTTTCGGGGGATTGGCGCACTCCCAAAGTTACCGGCGACACGATCCTGACCGAAGACGGCAAGATCGTGAGCGTTGGCTCCGCTGCTGCGGTAACGGTTGAGGCTGCCGACGTCGTCATCGATGCCGGCGGGATGACAGCGATCCCCGGCCTCATCGATTCCCACGTCCACATTACCTTCGGTGACTATACGCCCCGCCAGCGTACCGTCGGCTATCTCGAGAGCTATCTGCATGGCGGCGTGACGACGTCGATCTCGGCGTCCGAGGTCCATGTTCCCGGCCGTCCGCGCGATGTCGAGGGCGTGAAGGCGCTGGCGGTTGCGGCGCAGCGCTGCTTCGCCGAGTATCGGCCGGGCGGCATGCGCGTCGTCGCCGGCTCCGTGATTCTCGAGCCCGGCTTGGTGAAGGACGACTTCGTCGAGCTGGCGAAGAAAGGCGTGAAACTCGCCAAAGCCGGATTCGGCGCGGTGAAAACGGCTTACGACTACGTACCGCTCGTGGCGGACGCGAAGGCGGCCGGCCTCATCACGACCTGCCACACCGGCGGCTCGTCCATTCCGGGCTCTGGCGCGATCACCGGCGATCATCTGCTTAAGATGCACCCGCACGTGTCGTTCCATATCAACGGCGGCCCGACGGCGATGCCGGATGCGGACTTCACGCGCGTGATCAAAGAGAGCGATATCGCGCTGCAGGTCTGCACCGCCGGCAATCTACGCACCACGCTCCTTTGCGGACGCCTGGCGATGGAGCATGGCGCGTTCGACCGCTTCATCATCGCGACCGACACGCCGACGGGAAGCGGCATCATGCCGCTCGGCATGCTCTACACGATCGCGCATCTCGCGAGCCTGACCGAGATGACGCCCGAACAGGCGATTTGTGCCGCGACCGGCAATAACGCGCGCGTCTATCGTCTCGACGGCGGCGTTCTGAAAGCCGGCGCAGCGGCGGACATCGTGCTCCTCGACGCGCCGGACGGCGGCACGCAGTCAAGCGCGCTCGCCGCCATCAAGCATGGCGACATCGCCGCGATCGGCGCCGTGATCAGCGCCGGTGTCCCTCGCTTTGTCGGCCGCAGCCGCAACACGCCGGCCACCACGCGCCGCGCGCAGGTCGTGCGTTCGAACGTGACACAGGATTTCGCGGCCGCCGCGCATTGAGTTGCTGGCCGTCATGCCCGGCTTTATGCCGGGTAAGGCGTGGGTGGCCGGGACAAGCCCGGCCATGACGAAACGCGCGTCACACCGGATCGAAATAATGAATCTCGAACAGTATGCAGCCGCCCTTGGATTTGAACGGTCCGTGATAGGCGCCGGGCGGGCGTGATGCGTAGGTGTTGGGCGCAAAGGCGGTGCCGCCTTCACCCTTCTCGTCGTTGCCGACGGTGAGATCGCCGGAGACGAGAAAGACCTCCTCCCAGTAATCGTGCACGAACGGCGTGGTCGTGTAGACGCCGGGATCGAAGCGCAGGAGGCGCGAGCGGCTGCCGCGCTTATTCTTTTCGTCGAGCGCGCCGGAGAGGATCTTCTGCTTGATGCCGGTCGGATAGCCGGGCGGCGTTTCCCAGCCGTGCGCCATATCGACGGCGTGGAATTCCTTGTGCTCTTTATTGACGGGCATGCCTTGTCCTCGTGATGACGATGAAAGCGCGGCTCACCAGCCGTGCAGCAGCGTGGCTTCTTCCGGTGGCGTATGGGCGTTGGCCGCGCTCCCGAGCTGGCGATAGCGGCCGTCGAAAAACACCAGCGGCCGGCCGCGGTTGAAGGGATGCTCATGCATCGCCACCACATGGCCGACGAAAATCTCGTGGTCGCCGCCGTCATAGCGCGCATAGGGCTCGCATTCGAACACGACCGCGGCGTTGGGCAGCATCGGGACTCCGGTCTCGCCGGTGAGAGGCGCGATGCCGTCCCATTTGTCGCCCTTGGTGCGCGCGAACTGGTTGGAGAGCTGCTCCTGCTCCTCGTTCAGGACGTTGACCGCATAGCGATCGACCGATTGCCACGCGGCAAACGCGAGCGCCTCGCGATGCACGCTGAAGAGGATCAGCGGCGGCGAGAGCGAAACCGAGTTGAAGGAGCTCATAGTCATGCCGACGCGCTTGCCATCGGCCGTGCGTGCGGTTGCGATCACGACGCCCGTCGGAAATTGGCCAAGCGCGGTGCGGAAACTGCGGGCATCAAGGGCCACGGCGAAACTCCAACCTGGCGGCAATATACATCATAACATAGCTATGTTACAAAGCATTTGCCGATTGTCGGGACAAGTCTATTCCCGCGTCCCTTTCCATGTCGGAGGCGATTCGTGTCGCGCAATAGAATCAAAGCAGATCGCGCTCCCGCCATCAAACGCGGCGAGACGGCGAAGCCGCCGGCGGGAAAGGCTATTCCGTTGACCATAACGCGTGCGGAGCTTCTTACCGATGGCAGTGATCGCGACTTCCGTCGGCTCGTGCACAACATCTTCGCCTTCGTGGCGCGGCACGAGACCATCCGCGACGGCCATGCCCGGCAGATCGGGCTTGCTGGGGTCGAGTACACCATCCTGATTTCGATCGGGCATCTCGGCCTTTATGGCGATGTCAACGTCAAGACCGTCGCCGACCACTTGCATATGAGCGGCGCCTTTGTCACGACCGTGACCAGCAAGCTGCAGGCGATGGGCCTCGTCGGAAAGACGCAGGACACGACCGACCGACGCCGCATCTCGCTTGCGATCACCGACAAGGGCCGCGCGCTCCTGCGCCAGCTCGCGCCCTATCAGCGTGAGATCAACGATGTCGAATTCGCGCCGCTCTCGCGCGAGCAATTTCAGAACCTCTTGAAGACCCTGGAGGATCTGATCGCCTCAAGCGACAAGGCGGTGGCGCTGCAGCAGTACAAGTCCTCGATCAAGCGCGACAGCAAGGTCGCATAGAGCATTTTCGAGCGAAGTGGGCACCGGTTTCGCGTGAAGAAAATGCGACGAAACAAAACGTTGAGCCTCGGTTCTAATTCTATCAGAACCGAAAAGGCTCAAGGGCAATTCCAGGAAAAGTGGAAACCGGTTTTCCGTCCGGCATTGCGATAAAACAACGACCTAACCTCCTACCCAATCTGCGATGGCAGGTCTGCCGGCAGGCGGCTTTCGCCGTGCTGGAAAGTGCCGCATAATTCGATCATTAAGCACCCAGAGCCCGGTTGCTGCGCAGCCGCAGGCCGTTTCGATGAGAGCATCGCCATGTTCGACGCCCCGATCTCCGTGGTCGACGCCGCCGGTGTGACCGGAGCGCATCGCCCGACGCTCATGGGCTCGAAGCACATGGTGGTGGCGGGCCATTACGGGGCGGCGCATGCCGCCTTCACGATTCTCGAAGCCGGCGGCAATGCCGTCGACGCCGGCGTCGCGGCCGGTATCGCGCTCGGTGTTCTGCAACCGGACATCGTCAATGTCGCCGGCGTCGCGCCGATCATCCTGCGTGAGGGGGCGACCGGAAAAATCCACACCATCGCCGGGCTGGGCGGTTGGCCGCGCTTGGCCGACGCCGAGGTGCTGCGCCGCGAGCATGGAGGTCATGTTCCGGACGGCCTGCTGTGCACGGTGATCCCCGCCGCGCCCGACGCATGGATCACGGCGCTGGAGCAATTCGGCACGATGTCCTTCGGCGAGGTCGCGCAGGCAGCGATCCGCTTCGCCGAAGGCTTTCCGATGTATCCGCTGCTCGCGGATATGATCGCGCTGCATGAGGCCGACTATGCGCGCTGGTCAAGCAGCGCCGCGATCTATCTGCCGAACGGCAAGCCGCCCAAGGTCGGCACGATGTTTCATCAGCGCGATCTCGCGCGCACGCTGCGCTACATGGTCGACGAGGAGAAGGCGAAGGGCCGCCACAAGGGTGCGCGCGACGCCTTCTATCGCGGCGACATTGCGCGCACGATCGCGCAATACCATGAGCGGAACGGCGGCTGGCTGCGCATGGATGATATGGAGACATACCATTCCGACGTTGCGCCCGCCGTCACGCGCGAATGGAACGGCATCAAGGTCTCGACCTGCGGCGCCTGGTGTCAGGGGCCGACATTGCTGCAAGCGCTTGGCATGCTGGACGCGGAAGAGCTCCGCGGGCTGGGGCACAATTCCGCGGCCTATTTACACCAGCTGGCCGAGGTGCTGAAGCTCGCCTTCGACGATCGCGAGACCTATTACGGCGATCCGAAGTTCGTTGATGTCCCGCTCGATAAATTGCTGTCGTCGGAATATTGCGCGGAGCGCCGCAAGCTCATCCGCGCTGACAAGGCGTGGATCAAAGCGCCGCGGGTTACTGCGCAGCCGCCGATTCCACGCGACACGTCCTATGTCTGCGTCGTTGACAGCAAGGGCAACGCATTCTCGGCGACCCCGAGCGACACGTCCTATGCGAGCCCCGTCATTCCCGGCACCGGGCTTTGTCCGTCCTCGCGCGGCAAGCAGTCCTGGTGCGATGCGGATCACAAAAGCGTGCTGGCGCCACGCAAGCGCCCGCGCCTCACACCCAATCCCGCCTTTGCCGAGAAGCCCGGACAATGGGTCCTCCCGTTCGGCTCGCCCGGCGGCGACGTGCAGATCCAGGCGATGCTGCAGGTGCTTCTCAACGTCGTGTTGTTCGATATGCCGCCGCAGGATGCGATCGAGGCGCCGCGCGTCTCGAGCTATTCCTTCCCCGACAGCTTCGAACCGCACGAGGAATTTCCCGGGCGACTCAACGCCGAGGCGCGCATTCCCGCCGGCGTGTTGGCGGAGCTGCGCGCGAAGGGGCATGACCTTGCGCCCTGGCCGGACTGGACGTGGCGCGCCGGCTCGGTCTGCGCCATCGTCGCCGATCAGACGACGGGCGTGATGCAAGGCGGCGCCGATCCGCGCCGCACCTCCTACGCGCTGGGATGGTGAGCGAAGGGCTGGCAAATTTCGGTGAGTAGCCGCGAGCTTTCTTACCTCTCCCGTGGGGAGAGGTCGGCGAGCGGAGCGAGCCGGGTGAGGGCGTACAGGCTCTCGAGCGTGCGAGCCCTCACCCCAACCCTCTCCCCGTAGGGGAGAGCGCGCCCCTGATGCGGCGGAGTTTCTTTATACCACGCTCATCAGGCTCGCATTGCCGCCCGCGGCTGTCGTGTTGGTGCTGATCGAGCGCTCGTTCAGAAGCCATTCGAGTGCGTAGTCTTGGCCGGCGGCGAGTTCGTCGCTGGTGCGGCCATGCACGGCGACGATGGCGCCGGGACGCGCGGCCATCTCCTGATTGATCGCGCGCAGCGTCTCCGCATTGCCTTCGAACAGCACCGCGTCGATCTCTGCATCGCCGCGATTGTCAACCGGCGTGATCCACGGGCGCATCGCCGCCGGCAGGCGGTCGAGGGCGTGGCTGCCGGTCTGCGCCAATGCAGCGGTATCGATCAGTGCGCGATTCCCGCTGGCAAGCGCGGCGCTGATCTGCAAGTGCAGGCCGCGCTCCGTCCTCGGGATACAAAGCACGCTGCCGCGCGGGATGAGCGTATAGACGTTGCGTTCGCCGACGGGGCCCGGCAGGTCGAGCGTCGCGCCCGCGGGCGACGCCTTAACAAGACGCGCGCAGGCATCGGCAGCGTTGGACTTGATGGCGCGCAGATGTGCGAGCCAATCCTGCACGACAGCAGGTCGCTTGCCATTGCCGGAAACAGCGGGCTTTGACGCGCGCGCCGCCAGTAGTCGTTGCGGATAGAGCGGCCCACCCGCTTTCGGCCCCGTGCCGGAGAGCCCGTGTCCACCGAACGGCTGCACGCCGACGACGGCCCCGATGATGTTGCGGTTCACATAGATATTGCCCGCGCCGATCCGATCGACGACGCGCGCGATGGTTTCGTCGATGCGCGTATGCAGGCCGAAGGTGAGGCCATAGCCGGACGCGTTGATGTCGTCGACGAGCCGATCGAGATCCTCGCGCCGATAACGCAGAACATGCAGCACCGGCCCGAACACTTCCTGCTCGACATCCGCGACGCGATTGATGTTGATGATGGTCGGTGGAACATAAGTTCCGTGCGCCGCGAGCGGCGGCGCGGGTAGCGCGTCGATGGGATGGCCGCGGCCGCGCATCGTTTCGACATGCGCAAGGATCTCGTCGCGCGCAGACGCCGATATCACCGGTCCCACGTCGACGGAGAGGTCGTCGGGATTGCCGACTGCGAGCTCGCGCATGGCGCCTTTCAGCATCGCGAGGATACGGTCGGCGACATCGTCCTGCAGGCAGAGGATGCGCAGCGCCGAGCAGCGCTGGCCGGCGCTATCGAAGGCGGACGCGATCACGTCGCCGACGACCTGCTCGGCGAGCGCGGAGGAGTCGACGACGAGCGCGTTCTGCCCGCCGGTCTCCGCGATGAAGGGGATCGATTGGCCGTGCGCGGTGAGCCGCTCTGCGAGATGCTTCTGGATCAGCCGCGCGACGCCGGTCGAGCCAGTGAACATGACGCCCTGCACGCGCGCGTCGGAGACGAGCGCCGTGCCGACGCGTCCGGGGCCGGGCACGAGGCGCAGGACCTCCTCGGGCACGCCGGCCTCGTGCAGCACGCGCACGGCTTCCGCGGCGATGAGCGGCGTCGGCGACGCGGGCTTTGCCAGCACGGTGTTGCCGGCCGCGAGCGCCGCCGAGACCTGCCCAGTGAAAATCGCGAGAGGAAAATTCCACGGGCTGATGCAAACGATCGGTCCGAGCGGCGTCGGTGAGCCGTCCCCGAACGTGCGCGTCACTTCCGCGCTGTAATAGCGCAGGAAATCGACCGCCTCGCGGACTTCAGCGACGGCGTTGGCAAAGGATTTTCCGGCTTCGCGCGCCATCAGTCCGACCAGCGCGCCTGTGCGGGCTTCCAGCTTGTCGGCGGCGCGGCAAAGGATCGCGGCGCGCTCCTTCGCCGACTTTGCTGCCCAGCCGGACGCCGCGCCGGCCGCGGCTGCGAGCGAGGCTTCGATCTCGTCCGGCGAGGCGCCGCGCATATGCCCGACGATGTCGCGATGGTCTGCGGGGTTGCGCAGCGGCTCGAGCGTGCCTTCCGTCTTTGCACCGGTCGGCAGCGCCTTCCAGGCGATCTTTGCGCTCTCCTCGAGCGCCGTCGCGAGCGATGCAAGCTGCTGCTCGTTCGAAAGGTCGAGCCCGGCAGAGTTCTGGCGGCGCTGGCCGTAGAGGTCGCGCGGCAGCACGATACGCTCGTGCGGCGCGCCGACAGGCGTGATCGCGCGCGCGACCGTCACGGGATCGGCAATCAAATCGTCGATCGGGATGCGCGGATCGGCGATGCGGTTCACGAAGGACGAGTTCGCGCCGTTCTCGAGGAGCCGGCGCACGAGATAAGCGAGTAAGGTCTCATGCGTGCCGACCGGCGCGTAGATGCGGCACGGCCGATTGAGCTTGTCGCGTCCGACGACTTCTTCGTAGAGCGGTTCGCCCATGCCGTGCAGGCACTGGAACTCATATTGGCCGCGATAGAAATTGGCGCCGGCCATGGCCATGATGGACGAAAGCGTCTGCGCGTTATGCGTCGCGAACTGCGGGAACACCGCGTCGGGCGCCGCGAGCAGCTTGCGCGCGCAGGCGAGATACGACACGTCCGTGTGAACCTTGCGCGTATAGACCGGAAAACCTTCGAGTCCGTCGACCTGCGCACGCTTGATCTCGGAATCCCAATACGCACCCTTCACCAGGCGGATCATCAGGCGATGGCGGGAGCGTCGCGCGAGATCGATGATCCAATCGATCACGAAGGGGCAACGCTTCTGATAGGCCTGGATGACGAAGCCGATGCCGTTCCAGCCGGCGAGCGCCGGATCGAAACAAAGCGCTTCGAGAAGGTCGAGCGAGATTTCGAGCCGGTCCGCTTCCTCCGCGTCGATATTGAGCCCGATGTCGTATTGCCGCGCGAGCACGGCGAGCGCCTTGAGCCGCGGGAGAAGCTCGCTCATCACCCGCTCGCGCTTGGCGCGGCTATAGCGCGGATGCAGCGCCGAGAGCTTGATGGAGATGCCGGGGCCTTCGTAGATGCCGCGCTCCGCGGACGCTTTGCCGATAGCGTGGATCGCATTCTCGTAATCGGCGTAGTAGCGCGCGGCGTCCTCCGCCGTCGTCGCGGCCTCGCCGAGCATGTCGTAGGAATAGCGAAAGTCCTTCGCCTCCAGCGCGCGGCTTTTCGTGAGCGCCTCGGCGATCGTCTGGCCTTTGACGAACTGCTCGCCCATCATCCGCATGGCGATATCGACGCCGGCGCGAATGAGCGGCTCGCCGCCTTGCGCGATCAGGCGCGTCAGCGCCGAGGACAAGCCGGCCTCGCTCGTCGTCGCGGTGAGCTTGCCGGTGACGACGAGGCCCCAGGTCGCCGCGTTCACGAACAGCGAGGGGCTGTGGCCGAGATGCGTGCGCCAGTCTCCTGCCGCGATCTTGTCGCGGATGAGCGCGTCGCGCGTCTCCGCATCGGGAATGCGCAGCAGCGCTTCGGCCAGGCACATCAGCGCGATGCCTTCCTGGCTCGACAGCGCGAATTCGTGGATCAGGCCCTGCACGCCCGATGCGATGCCCTTGCGGCGCAGCGCCTCGACGAGGCGGCGCGCGCGTGCGCCGACGGCTGCGGCGAGGTCGGGCGGGAGCGTGGCCTCATCGAGCAAGGCGCGCACGCACTCCTCCTCGGGCCGCCGATAGGCTGCGGTGATCGCGGCGCGAAGCGGGCCTTGGCGCTGAACGCCGGCGGCGAATGCGGAAAAGGGCTTTGGCGGGGAGGGGTCCATAGCGTCCATGGCTTGGAAGGGGCGTTCGATTTAGATGCTTTCGCTTTATATATTGGATATGGTAGTGAATCCATCTAGAAAAATGTAGTTTAGCAGTGAAAAATAACACGAACGTCGGATTATTTAGAGATAGTGCAATGGACGCCGTCGACGCCAAGCTCCTGACCGTCCTGCAGTCGGACGGCCGCATTTCAACCGTCGATCTAGCCGAACGCCTGAGCCTGTCGCCGACCGCGACCAGTGAGCGGCTGAAGCGTCTGGTGCGCGAGGGCTATATCCTTGGCTACGGCGCGCGGCTCGATCCGGCGCGCCTCGGCCTTGGCCTGCTTGTCTTTGTCGAGCTGCTCCTGGACAAGACCACGTCCGACATCTTCGAGCAGTTCGCAGCGGCTGTGCGCCGCACGCCCGAAATCCTCGAATGCCACATGGTCGCGGGCGGCTTCGACTATCTGGTAAAGGCGCGCGTCGCCGACATGGCGGCGTACCGGAAACTCTTGGGTGAAGTCCTGCTCGCCCTTCCGGGTGTCAAGGAGACGCGCACCTACGCCGTGATGGAGGAGGTCAAGAGCGAGGCGGCGTTGCCGGTGCAATAAGGCGTGGCCTGTGCCAGAGATGAAGCGATGAACATCGAAAGAGTGATCGACACCGTCGAGGTGCATACTGGCGGTGAGCCCTTCCGCATCGTCACCAGCGGGCTGCCGCGCTTTCCCGGCCGCACGATTGTCGAGCGGCGCGCCTGGGTCGAAGCCAATATCGACGAGCTGCGCCGCGCGCTCATTTTCGAGCCGCGCGGCCATGCCGACATGTATGCTGGCTATCTCACCGAGCCGGTCTCGCCGTCAGCGGATTTCGGCGTGATCTTCGTGCATAACGAGGGCTACAGCGATCACTGCGGCCACGGCACCATCGCGCTTGCGACCGCCGCGGTCGAGCTCGGCTGGGTCAAGCGCACCGTGCCGGAGACGCGCGTCGGTATCGACGCGCCGTGCGGCTTCATCGAGACCTTCGTGAGTTGGGACGGCAAGCGTGCGCGCAGCGTGCGCTTCATCAATGTCCCGTCCTTCGTCTATCGCGCCGACGTCAGCGTCGAGACGGAAAGCTTCGGCCGCGTGAAAGGTGACATCGCCTTCGGCGGTGCGTTCTATTTTTACACGGATGGGCGCCCGCACGGGCTCGCGATCCGCGAGGAGAATATCGAGACGCTGATCCGCTTCGGCGCGCAGGTGAAGGCCGCCGCCAACGCTGCCTATCCGCTCGCTCATCCGGAAATCCCGGAGCTCAACCACATCTACGGGACGATTATCGACGGCGAACCGCGCGACGTCTCATCGACCCAGGCCAATTGCTGCATCTTCGCCGACCGCCAGGTGGACCGCTCGCCCACCGGCTCGGGAACGGCGGGCCGCGCGGCGCTCCTTTTCGCGCAAGGCCGGTTGCCTTTGGGGCAGATTTTCGTCAATGAATCCGTGATCGGCGCCACGATGAGCGCGCGCGTCCTCAAGGAAACCATGCTCGGACCCTTCAAGGCCGTCATTCCCGAAGTGTCGGGCAGCGCGTTCGTCTATGGCAAGTCCTCCTGGCTCATCGACCGCGACGACCCCCAGCGATTTGGCTTCCTGGTCAGACAGCCCCCGTCGCAATAGGATGAGCCGTCACATCGTCCTCCACGACCTCGGCGATCAAAAACCCCCTGAAGCAAACCGGATGCGCGGTGCATCCCAATTTCAAGGCGCGAACATATGACGCAGACCCTCTTCAAGAATTTCAACATGCTCGAGCCCGACCATGGCGAGCTTCGCGGCGGGTACGAGCTTCTCGTCGAGGGCGAGACGATCCGCGAAGTCTCGGACAAGGGCGTCAAGAGCAAGAAGGCCGATGTCGTCGATTGCGGTGGCAAGACGCTGATGCCCGGACTGATCGACAGCCACGTCCACATCTTCCTCAGCGAGGTCTCGATCCCGAGCCTCGAGAAGGTGCCGCTGACGCTGATGACCGCGCGCGCGGTGCGCCTGATGGGCGACATGCTCAACCGCGGCTTCACCACGGTGCGCGACACCGGCGGCGCCGACTGGGGCATCAAGGAAGGCGTGATCAAAGGCGATGTCGCGGGGCCGCGGCTCTTCATCGCCGGACAGGCGATCGGCCCGACCGGAGGCCACAGCGACGCGCGGCGCCGCACGGATTTCGGGGTGCGCTGCCACTGCTGCAACGCCATGGCCTACAGCATGAACGTCTCGGACGGCGTCTCCGCGGTGCGCAAAGCGGCGCGCGAGCAGATGCGTCTCGGCGCCGATCACATCAAGATCATGATGTCGGGCGGCGTCGCTTCGCCCTATGACCCGCTCGACAGCATGCAGTTCAGCGAGGACGAGGTGCGCGCCGCCGTCGAGGAGGCGAAGGCGTTTGGCCGTTACGTCTGCGCCCACGCCTATACGCCGGAGGCCATCACGCGCGCGGCGCATTGCGGCGTGCGCGCGATCGAGCACGGCAACCTCATCGACGAGCCGACGGCGAAGCTCATGGCGGAGAAGGGCATGTTCCTCACCGCCAATCTCGTCGCCTATCACGCGATGAAAGAGCGCGCCGAGCAGTTCGGTATGTCGAACGAGATGCTGGCGAAGAACGATCTGGTGATCGACGGCGGGCTGCGCTCCCTGGAGATTTGCAAGCGCGCCGGCGTGCCGGTCGCTTACGGCAGCGACCTTCTCGGGCAGCTGCAGGTCGACCAGTCGCGCGAATTCCTCTTGCGGCGCGATGTCTGCAAGCCGATCGAGATCATCCGCTCGGCGACGACGGTCGGCGCGCAGCTGCTGCGGCAGGAGGGCAAGATCGGCACGCTGCGCGCCGGCGCATTTGCCGACATCATCGTCGTGGATGGCAATCCGCTGAAGAACCTCGAGGTCTTCCAGGGGCAGGGCGCGAAGCTCGCCGCGATCATGAAGGGCGGCCGCTTCCACAAGAACACGCTGCATTGAGGGCGGCCTTCTCCCCCTGAAAGGGGGAGTGGGGCACCCCATCGCACTGGCGCGATGGGGACCCCGGTCGGGGTGGGGGTCGTCTTCGTTTCCCTCGCCTGCGATCCCCACCCGGACGGCTTCGCCGTCCGACCTCCCCTTTTCAAGGGGAGGTGACAAGGCGCAATCACGCGCCTGCATCTCCGATCGTGATCTGCGCCGTGCCATCGGGCTGTGCACTGATCGCGATGCTGTTGCCACTCGCGATGCCGTTGATGGCGGCGACGACGATCGGGCAGACGCGGCCATAGAGCGACTGGGCGACGATCGCGCCGACGGCGAGGATCGCATCCGCCCGCGCGAGGATGATCGCCGCCGGTCCCGTTCCGCGGCGGAGCGCCTCGGCGAGCACCGACGACGAAGACGAGGAACCGCGCCCGCCCGGCATCACAAGCACACGATCCGTGACGCATCGGCCGCGGTCCGGATGCGAATGGTCGATGATCTCTCCGGTTTCGACGGCGACCCCACCCCAGAAGCTCAGCGGCGCGGAGAGGACGAGCGCTGGCCCGGCGGCATTCCCGGCGACATAGAAACGGCCGACGATGCTCCTCATGCGTGGCGGACCACGTGGCCCGCCGCGGCGGACGCGAGGCAGTCGGCGAGCGTTCCGAACGCAACATCGACACCGAGATTGCCGGGCGCGTAGTGCGCCCACTTGCCCGAATTGGTCATCACCGTTCCGGTCAGGTGTTCCATGGCGCTCGTGACATAGGTGCAGGTATCGGTCACCGGGATGACGTTGAACGCCTCGGCTCTCGACACGGCGCCGCTCGCTTCAAGCGTGCGCAAGGTGTCGCGCCCTGTGTTCACATAGATAGGAATGCCGCGACGCGGCGCGATCTCCTGCAGCGCCGCCAACAATTGCTCCCATTCGCCACGCGAGAAATGCGGCGTGCCGAGACAAACGGCGGTAAGCGGCGTGCCGTCACGCACGGTGGAAAGCCGCGCGAGCGCCGCGGCCACATCGCCGGGCGTGATGGTGATCGTATGCTGCGGGGCTGCACCTCCGAACGCTGCGGCGAGCGTCGGCGCTTCCGGCGTGATGCCGATCGCGTGGAAGAGCCCGACCGCGCCCGTTGATGCGGCAGCCGCACCCAACGCCTTGAGCTGATCTTCGCTGCGTGGTGGCGGCAGTCCCTCGATCACCGGAATGCGCTCGCCGCTTTGCTTGCCGATGATCAGTCCGACGGCGACATAGAGCGTATCGGGCGGCTCCTGGGACACTGAGAATCCCGACAATCTGAACAGCATCTCTCCGCGACGGTTCTCGTCGAGATGCAAGCCGTAGGCCGGAGCCCGGCCGGACATCGCGCAGCACAGATCGATGAAATCACCGTAGCGGTTGGTGCGCGCCCCGATCACGGAATTGGCGAAGACGATGGCGTTGGATTCGCCCCAGGCGATCTGTTCGCCGAAGGCCGGGCGGAACAGCGTCTGGTAGGGCCCGCAGGTGAAGGAAGGGTGGCAGCCCAACGCCTCATGCGCCTGCATCAGGCGCCGCGCGGGCGCCTGCTCCGCTTCGCTCGCCACCATGAGCTCGGGATGGATGAGGTCGAGCGATCCGACATTCAACGTCGTCGGCACGCGCACGCGTCCGCCCGTCGCGACGAGGCGCTCGACGAAATCGAGGCTCGCCTGGCCGTGATAGAGGCAGCCGTCGATATGCGCGCGGGAAATATCGAGAAGCGACGGTGCGCCGATCGCTTCCGCGAACGCGACCAGCACCCGCATGGCCCAAGCCGCCGCATCGCCGTCGCCGGCGTTGAGAAGCGCTTCATCGTGCGGACTAAGCTTTAGCGGCATGGGCGCTTTCGACACGGACGGGGACAGCGCCAGCGAGGGTGGCGAAAGCCGGCAATCTCCGCAAGTCAGCAGCGTCGCAAGAGCATGGATTACTTAAACGATCTAATGCCGCTTGAAATATTGAACTTCGCGCTCGTGCTTTTCGGCCGCCGCGCGTGACTTGAACGTGCCGAGGTTGCGGCGCTTGCCGGTCTTCGGGTTCACCTTGCGCGAGTAGAGGCGATAACCGCCCGATTTCAGTTTTCGGATCATGGGGGCCTTTCGTTGTTTCTCGGGCGTTCATTCGCGTGGAGGACGCTCGCTTTGCATAATGCGCGGTGTTCCGGTTCCTTCGATGGTGCCCGGCGGACCGCTTGCCGCCGCGCCGTTGCTAGCGGGGCGTGTGACGGCGCTTCCGCCGTTTGGCTTGTGCGCGGTCGCAGCGCCGCTGGAACGTCCGGTTATCTCGGGCAGGACGCCGGGAGGCGCAGGGCTTTGTTTCGCACCGCCGGGCGAAGACGATTGAGCTGCGCCACCTGACGTGGCTCCACCAGATGATGCGGCCCCGCTCGATTGGGCCGAGGCGAGACCCGTGAGGGACGACAGGAGCAACGCGCCCGGCAACAGTGTCCTGGTGAGCATGCGCTTGGCCCTCCTCGCCGATTCAACCTGCGGCTCCCGTCCTCGGTTCCTTCGAATGTGTCGGATTAAAGCCGGAAGGGCGCCGCCCTTGGCGGATGCAATCTGTCTGAACTCACCAGCGCACGCATCGCGGACGCGATGTCTACAACGGCTCATCGGGGCGCGCTGTGCGAAGCGACTCCCAACTGCTCGAGCCGGCATTGCTTCGGCGCCTTGTCGGGGCGCCAGCGCAGCAGCGTCGTGCCGTGCCGGAAGCGCAGATCGGTCACATGATCGAATTGAACCTCGACGACGAGCTTGGGTTGCAGGGGGACCCATGCGCCGGTGCGCTCTGTGCTCCATCGGCTCGGTCCGCCTGGCGCACGGCCGGTGAAGCCGGGCGGCTTGCGAAGCGCTTCAAGTTTTTTGGTCAATTGCGGCCGGTCCGCTTTCGCGATCGACGAGGTGAAGCCGACGTGGTGAAGGAGCCCAGCGTCGTCATAGAGGCCGAGCAGCAGTGAGCCGACGAGAGGGCTGCTGCTCGCATAACGAAAGCCGCCGACGACGCAATCGGCGCTGCGAAGGCGCTTGACCTTGATCATCGCGCGCTCGCCGGGCAGGTAGGGGCCGTCGATGCGCTTCGCGACCACGCCGTCCGTATCACTGGCGCCGCGCGCGCTGAGCCAGCGCTTCGCTTGCGCGCGATCCGATGTGGATGGGGAGAGCGCGACGACGCCCGGCGCTTTTGCTGCCTTCACGAACGCTTCGAGGTGACGCCGCCGTTCGGAGAAGGGACACGCAAGAAGAACGTCGCCCTTCGGCGTTTGCAGCATGTCGAAGAGGATGAGGCGCGCCGGTGTCTCCTTTGCCAGTTTTGCGACGCGGCTGGCGGCGGGATGGAGCCGCAGCTGCAGCGCTTCGAAGCTGAGATGACCGTCGACCTCGATGACAAGCTCACCGTCGACCACAAAGCGCGCGATGCGCAACTGCTCGAGCGCGCTGACGATATCGGGAAAGAAGCGGCCGAGCGGCTTCCCGGATTTCGCGCGTAAATCGAGATGGCCGTTCGACTTGAACGCCAGGCAGCGGAATCCGTCCCATTTAGGTTCGAAGTGCCATCCGCTTTCGCGCGGCAGCGCTTCCGCCGTGCGCGCTTCCATCGGTGGCGTGGCAAGATCGATCACGGCGGCGCGCGCCGTGCTTCGGCCGCGCGCGGGGGTCACGGATTTGCGGCGTGACGCCACCGCCGGAACGCGTCCGCGATCAGGAGAACCCTGTCTTGCGCCACTGCGAGATCGTATCGGAGATGATCTCGACGGAAGCGGCAGCGTTCTGGCTCACCTTCTCGTAGCGCGCGGTCGCGCGCGCGATGCGATCGCCCTCGGTCTTGAGGTAGTCGCGCGTCTCCTGCAGCTCGCCGATAAGGCGGTCGATCGCATCGATCGTCGTGCTGCCGGCGGCGTTCTGTGCAGCGGGCGCAAGCGGCGGCGACGCGTGATGCGCCGACGGGGCAGTGACGGTCTTGAGCATCGGCGCAATCTCGCGCTGAACGAGGGCGCGCACGTCGTCTTCCACGGCGCCGAGCGCTGCGGGATTCTCGGCTTTGGGATCATTGGCAATCGTCTTCATCGGGCCTCTCGATGGTTCGATGTGCGGTCCCGACATCCTTAATAAAGTCTTAACGATTGCCAATACCTCTCGCTGTTCGGGGTTAACGCCGATGGCGCGTCGCGCGAGCGTCAATCCACGAACGGCGGCTTCTCGCCCGGCGGCAGTTCGAAATTGAACGTGCCGATCGGCATCGCCATCTGCGCGTTGTG
>JBFWXB010000033.1:0-57283 GCA_050187875.1 Variibacter sp. | reverse complement strand
GCTCGCAGCCGACGGCCGCTTCGGCGTCTTCTTCGCCGCCCATCACGTCGCAACCATCGACTTGACCAAAACAAAAAGTGTCAGCCATGTCTCCGAACAGGTGTCAGCTATGTCTCCGGGCTGAACATCAAGCCCGGCAATGACGAGAGCTTCACGCCCCGAGCTTATCCGCCAATTCCTCGACGCTGCCGACCGCGATATCGACCTTGCAGGTCGGCGCTCTCTCACCCGTGTTCGGCCCGAACTCGTTCGGCCGCGCGATATGCGCCGTCTGCAGGCCGAGCGCGGCGGCCGCTGCGAGGTCAGGACTGTGCGCCGCGCACATCATGCATTCGCCGGCCGTGAGATTGAATGCCTCGGCCGAGGCGAGATAGACGCGCGGCTTCGGCTTGAAGTCGGAGGCGACGTCAGCGCCGAGGATCGCGTCCCAGGCGAAGCCGTTGAACTTCGCGAGGTCGGCCATAATCGCGATGTTTCCGTTGGAGCAGGAGGCGACGAGAAATTTCTTGCGCAGCCGGATCATGCCTTTCGCGACGTCCGGCCAGGCGGTGAGCCGATGCCAGGCGAGATTGAGCGCACGCAAGGTCGCTTCGTCGAGCTTGGCGATGCCGAATTGCGGCAGGATCTCTTCGAGATTCTTCCGGTGCAGCACGTCGAGCTTCACATACGGCGCGCGGCCGGCGCGGATCTCCTCCATCGAGGGCTGGTAGCGGCCGCGCCACGCTTCCGCAAACTTGATCCAGTCGATCGTGTGGCCGCGCGGCTTGAGGATTGTCTCGGCCTCGCGCGCCACACTCGTGCGCCAATCCACCAGCGTGCCAAAGACGTCGTAGATCAGGGCCTTCGGAGCGGGCATGGCGCTGTCCTTTCGCGTGCTGTCGTTCCGGGGCGAGGCGAAGCCGAGAGCCCGGAATCCATAACCCCGGTGCTGCGGCGTATGGATTCCAGACTTGCCGTTCCGGCAATCCGGAATGACGGAACAGGTTGGAGCGGGCGATGGGAATCGAACCCACGACATACAGCTTGGGAAGCTGTCGTTCTACCACTGAACTACGCCCGCGGCGGCGCGGAGCATAGCCAAGGGGCGCCGCATTGCGCAACCTGCGCGCCCCTGGTGTCGTCCCCGCGAAAGCGGGGACCCAGTAAACACCGCCCTCACGACTGACAAAGACAGGGGATACTGGATGCCCGCTTTCGCGGGCATGACACTCTCAGCCCGTCTTCGCTCAATCGCTCGAGGGAAACTTATGCGAGGCGAAGCGCAGGATCAGCACGGCCGCGGAGACGACCAGGATGGCACCGGAGACGATGACGAGATCGGTGCCGGTCTTGTGCTCGGCGCTGACGAGCTCGATCAGCACGCGCGCGAGCGCCGTGATCGCGATGTAGAGAAGATAACGGACCGGCAGCCGCGTCGTCTTGAAATAGATGCCGACCATCGCGCCGAGCTCGAGATAGATGAAGAGAAGCAGGATGTCGGTGAGACCGGCATGGCCGCGGCGCACCATGTCGATAAAAGCCGCCACCGCCGACCAGACCGTGGTGGCGCCGATCGCAAACAGCGCGAGATGATGGAAGCCGTCGACCAGGAGGTTGCCGAACGCATCCGAGACGGCTTTCAAGTTGCGATGCAGTTTCGCGGTCGTTTTGGTCAGGGTGTCGCTTGCTTCAGCCATTTCGCCCCTCCCCAAGAGTGTAACGCGTCAGCCCTTAAAATGCTTTGAGAGCTTAAGCCCCTGCGCCTGATAGTTCGAGCCGATGCCCCGCCCGTAGAGCCGCTCTGGCAGGCTCAGCATGCGCTCGTAGACGAGGCGGCCGACGATCTGTCCGTGCTCGAGGATGAAGGGCACGTCGTGCGAGCGTACTTCGAGCACCGCGCGCGCGCCGCGCCCGCCGGCGTCCGCGTGGCCGAAGCCGGGATCGAAGAAGCCCGCATAGTGCACGCGAAACTCGCCGACCAGCGGATCGAACGGCACCATCTCGGCGGCGTAGCCGGGCGGCACCTGCACCGCCTCTTTCGAGGCGAGGATGTAGAACTCGTTGGGATCGAGGATGAGGCTCTTGTTGGTGCGCGCGTTCACCGGCTCCCAAAAATCATCGACCGCGTAGCCGTCGCGCTTGTCGACGTCGATGAGCCCGGTGTGGCGCTTGGCGCGAAAGCCGACGCGGCCGTGCTTGTCGCCGGTCAGATCAACGCTGATCGCGACACCGCTGCCGACATCGGCGTCCGCATCGTCGACCAGCCTGTCGCTCGCATGCAGCGCCTTGAGCGCGTCGCTGTTGAGCAGCGCATGACCACGGCGGAAACGGATTTGCGAGAGCCGCGAGCCTTCGCGCACCAGCACCGGGAAGGTGCGCGGGCTGATCTCGGCATAGAGCGGCCCGGTGTAGCCCGCCTCGATCTGATCGAAGGCGCGCGCGCGATCGGCGATGACGCGCGTGAAAACGTCGAGGCGGCCGGTCGAGCTTTTCGGGTTGGTCGCCGCCGCGATGTCGCTTGGCAGCGCCAGCGCCTCCTGCAGCGGCACGATGTAGACGCAGCCCGTCTCGAGCACCGCGCCGTCGCGGAGCGAGATTTCGTGCAGCGTGAGTTCCTTCACGCGCGGCGCGACCTCGGTGCGCGGCCCGGGAAGAAAGCTCGCGCGCACGCGATAGGCCCGCGGCCCGAGACGCAGATCGAGGCTCGCCGGCTGCACCTGATCGGCGGCGAAGGGCGGCGCCTTGATCGCGCCCTCGCGCGCCAGCGCCGCGATCATGCGGTCGGGCAGGATGCCGGTCTCAGGGGAAGGAAATTCTGCCGTCACGTCGTCCGAATGCCCCGCCGCGGATTGCTGCGCTCTCGTGCGCAATCGTTTTGGATCAAACTCGCGCCCCTCGCTCCGCGCAGTCCCGCGTAAGCGGGAATCCAGAGTTCCTTTGCCCTGGGTCCCCGCTTTCGCGGGGACGAGCGGCGAGAAACCGAACTCGACCACGCTCTAAATGAAGGTCGGCTTGACGGGAAGCGGCGCGGGGCCTATGGAGCCTCTTTATCCCGTGGTCAATTTGAGCCGGCCGGCTTGCAGCCACGTAAAACAAGTCGCTAAAAGGCCGGGGACGCGTGGACCCGGCTTTGGCATTTTTGCCCGGCCGGTTTTTTGTTGGCCAAGAAGGCCTGCAGATCGGAGCCCACATGTCCGCGTCCCCTGCTCCTGCCACTCCCAAATACCGTCCCGAAACGCGCCTCGTGCATGGCGGCACGCTGCGCTCGCCGTTCGGCGAAACGTCCGAGGCGATGTTCCTCACGCAAGGCTTCGTCTACGACACCGCCGAGCAGTGCGAGGCGCGCTTCACCGGCCAGGACCCGGGCTTCATCTACGGCCGCTACTCGAACCCGACCGTCGACATGTTCGAGCAGCGCATGGCTTCGTTCGAAGGCGCAGAGGCCGCGCGCGCAACCGCGAGCGGCATGGCGGCGGTCAATGCCGCGCTGATGGGACAGTTGCGTGCGGGCGATCACGTCGTCGCCGCGAAGGCGCTGTTCGGCTCCTGCCGCTATATCGTCGAGGACTTGCTGCCGCGCTTCGGCGTCGCCTCGACGCTCGTCGACGGCACCGATCTCGATCAGTGGCGCGACGCCGTGCGCCCGAACACGAAAGTGTTCTTCCTCGAGACGCCCACCAATCCGACGCTTGACGTCATCGACATCGAAGAGGTCGCGAAGATCGCGCATACGGCCGGCGCGACGCTCACGGTCGACAACGTGTTTGCGACGGCGCTCTACCAGAGCCCGCTCGCCCTCGGCGCCGACTGCGTCGTCTATTCCGCGACCAAGCACATCGACGGCCAGGGGCGCTGTCTCGGCGGCATCGTGCTCGCCTCGAACGAATTCATTCAGGCGCATGTGCACCAGTTCCTGCGCCAGACCGGCCCATCGATGTCGCCGTTCAACGCGTGGGTGCTGCTGAAAGGACTGGAGACGCTGCCGCTGCGCGTACGCCGGCAGACCGAGACGGCGACGGCGCTCTCGGTGATGCTCGCGGAGCACCCGAAGCTCAAGCGCCTCGTCTATCCCGGGCGGCCCGACCATCCGCAGGCGGCGATCGTGCGCAAGCAGATGCGCGGCGGCTCGACGCTCCTCGCGCTCGAGATCGACGGCGACAAGGCCGCAGCCTTCCGCTTCCTCAATGGGCTGAAGCTCATCCGCATCTCCAACAATCTCGGCGACGCGAAGAGCCTCGTCACGCATCCGGCGACGACGACGCATCAGCGGCTCAAGCCGGAGCAGCGCGCCGAGCTCGGCATCAGCGACGGGCTCGTTCGCATCTCGGCGGGATTGGAACACCCCGACGACGTGGCCGAGGACGTGCTCAACGCACTGAAGGCGGTGTAGTCCCGGATCATCCGCAAAATGCTCGTCATGCGCGGGCTTGACCCGCGCATCCATCATTCAAAAGTTTCAGAAAACGATGGATTGCCGGGTCAAGCCCGGCAATGACGAGTTCTATCACTTCATCGCGCGGCGCGGAACGCCGGCGACGACCGCCGGATGCACGGCATTGCCGATCGCCTCGGCAAGCACACGCGCGACGCAGCCGTAGCTCCAGTCGTTCATGTGCAATTCGTCCGGCGAGAGGATCGTCGCGAAGGGAATGCCTTCGCCCTCGTGCCAATGACGCATGATGGCGAAGCGCTGGAACAAGCCGACATCGGCGGTCTTCGCTTCCATGCCGATGAGGCGCACCATCTTTTCCGCGTCGGGCTTGATCAGCACCTTCGGCGCGAATTGCGGGTCGACGAGGATCACGTCGGCGCCCGAGCGCTTGAGGCGCGCGAGCCCGTCTTCGATCAACGGCGCCACGCCGGCGGACGCGTGGTCGCGCAGCACCGCATTGGTGCCGACTTGCCAGAGAACGAGATCGGGATGCTCGGCGAGGACGGCGGCGTCGAAGCGCGCCAGCATGTCGTGCGCTTCCTCGCCATTGATGCCGCGATTGAGCACCGTGATCGACGACTTCGGGAAGCGGTCGCGCAACTCGGCTTCGAGGCGGCTCGGATAATTCATCGCCGGCGTACTGGCGCCGGCGCCCGCCGTCGACGACGAGCCGATGGCGATGATCTTCACCGGCCGCTCGCCGGTCAGCAGTGCCCGCACGCGCGGCAGAACCGGGCCGAGCTGCAGGAGCTCCTTCGGCGCCGAACAGACCGGCGGGCCCGGATCCTCGGCGAGGGCCTGGGGCGGGTTCGAATTGACGGCGAGGATGAAGGCGAGCGGCAGGGCGCGCAGGAGGAGCGAACGCGAAACCGTCATTGAGCGCCCTTCTTCTCGGGTGCCCCGAGCTTGAGAGTATCCATGATCAAATCGGCCAGGAGTTTCCCAATACAGTCATGAACCTGCTGCGCCACTTTCGAGGCGGCCTCGGGCGCGGAAAAGTCGAAGACCGCCTCTTCACTCCAATAACGCATCAGCCCCAGACGATCGAACAGCGGCACCTCGCGCTGCTGCGCCACCCAGCGCATGTTCTCGGCATAGGCCGAGGCCGTCATCATCAACTCGGTACGGGGACTGTACTGCATGTTGACGAGAATCACGTCGATCCCCGCCGCCTGCAACCTCTTGACCCCCTGCTTCAACGTGTCCCGGAACTCGTCCGGATCGACGCCACGCATCGCATCAAAGGTGCCCGTCTGCCATATCACCAAATCCGGCTTAGCGTCGAGAATTGTTTGGAAATCCTTAACCATATCGGCCGTGGTGCGCCGCGACTTCACATCCGTCTTGAGGTCGATCTGGATGTCCTTCGCGCCGGACTGGAGCGCCGCCTGCAGCCGCGCCGGATAAGCGAGATTGGCCCCATTCGGCCCGGGCAGGGTCGACGAGCCGGTGCCGAGCAGGAGGATATTGAGGCGATGGTCCTTGGCGATCGCCGCCGCGGAATTGGGCAGGGCGCCTTCGACATGGGTGATGTGTTCCGGCGCCGGGCAGGCGGCCGCGGCATCGGATGACCCCTGAGCGGCGGCCCCAGAGGCCGCCCCAGAGGCCGCCCCTTGAGCTTGCGCCGGCGCAGGCGACAGAGCGAGCGCGCCGAACAGCGCGCAGACAACCCACCTCATGCCTCGCCCCCCGCGAGGTCCGAACCCAATTTACGCGGAGGACGCGGGCCCGGGTGGCGTCCTTCGATAATCTTATACCATCCCAGCATGGACGCCGTTGCAACCATCAGAGCGATACCCGCGACGCTGATGATCACCTGCATCGAGATCCGGTCGGACACCTCGACCAGGATGAAGTGACCCGTAAACGCAAGGAACACGCCAAGACAGAAGATTTCGAGCGAGTGCTGGCCGCAAATGATAGCGGGGCGCAGCAGCGGGGAATTGAGCCACGGCGCATCGTCCGGCACGAAGCGCACGGTGATCACGGCAAGCGCGATGAAATGGGCGAGACGCAGGACATCGAGATCAGTCTTGTTGATCGGATAGATGAATTCCGCCAGCACCTTGGGCATGTACGGCACGAGCGCCGGGATGTGCCAGGTGAGCGTCACGGAGAATGCGAAAAGGAGGTAAGCCACGCAAAACCCGAGCGTAATCGGGGAGCGCAACACCGCCTTCACCTGCCCGGCGCCGCCAAGCGCGCACCAGGCGCCGAGCACAAAAAGGAGTTGCCACGCGAACGGATTGAACACCCATTCCCCGTTTGGATAGGAGGCGATGTTCCAATCCAGGACACGCGCCACGACGTAGAGGACGATCGAACCGACGAGCGCAGCGGTCGTCGAGCGCAGCAAGAGCCACAGCACCGGCGGCAGGCCGAACAGCAGCACCACATAGAGCGGCAGCACGTCCATGTTCGCGGGCTTGAACTTGAGGAGCAGCGCCTGGACGAGCGTGACGTCCGGCTGCCGCAGGAAATCGAGGATTCCCATCTCCTCCGTGTAGAGCGGGTTGTTGAAGCTCGCGCTCACATAGGCGATCTCCGCCATGTAGATGACGAAGAGGAACATGTGCGCGACATAGACCTGCCAGGCGCGCCGCCAGACGCGCGCGGTCGCGATGAAAGTGCCGCGTTCGCGCATCGCACGGCCGTAAACGAAGGCCGCCGTGTAGCCGGAGATGAAGACGAAGATCTCGGTCGCGTCGCTAAAGCCGTAATTGCGGATCGTGACCCAGCTCACGACGTTCGAGGGAATGTGGTCGAGGAAGATGAGCCAGAGCGCGAGGCCGCGAAACAGGTCGAGCCGCAGATCCCGCGTGGATGGGGGCGCCGGCGCTTTGGCCGGCAGGGTTTCACGCGCGGCCGCATCCGGTTGCACGGCCACAGGCGCCTGCGCTGCCACGGCAGGCGCCATTTCGCGCGGCGGTGTGTCGATCTTGTCCAACGGGTTCAACCTATCCTGGGTCGCATCCGTTTGAAATGCCCGTCGATCCGGCTCGCGGGCGCGCGTCCACAAACGGCCAAGAAGTGTTAGGCCGAGGTGTCGCGGCCGAGGCCTTGGGCCGACATCTGGGCGTCAGCGTGGCGCTCGTCCCCAGCCAGCATGATCCCGTCATGGACTTGAGCGCGACGCTCGCACTATCCTGAAGACAAAACAGTGAGCCGGCGTCTTGGTTTCGCGCCGTCTATGCCGGGACCTTTGACACCATGTATCAAGCGACGACGCGCGGCATCGAAGTGACGGTCACACCCCGCTTCGTGCCCGACCGCTCTTCGCCGAAGAACGGCTATTACTTCTGGGCCTACACCGTCGAAATCGTCAATCACGGCGACGAGACCGTGCAGCTCAAGACTCGTCACTGGCGCATCACCGATGCGCTGGGGCGGATGCAGGAGGTTCGCGGCCCCGGCGTCGTCGGCGAAGAGCCGGTGCTCGGCCCCGGCGAGAGGTTCGACTATACGAGCGGCGTGCCGCTGCCGACACCGTCGGGCTTCATGGTCGGCAGCTACGGCATGGTCGGCGCGGACGGAAAAACGTTCGACATCGCGGTGCCGGCATTTTCCCTCGATGCGCCGGACGAGGAGCGCATCATCAATTGACGCGCGGGGGCCGGGCCGCCGACCGTCATTGCCGGGCTTGACCCGGCAATCCATCCGCTTCGCAAAGACTTCCTTTTGACGATGGATGCGCGGGTCAAGCCCGCGCATGACGAGGGAAGATGACGCCACGCGCTTTTATCGTATCCACCCCGTTAACGCCGGCACGCAATTTGTCGCGAATGGCCGGCCTTCAAACGCCGACAGGCCTTGTAAATACTCGCGAATCCGGCGCGAAGCGGCGCGCGTCCCGCCGTCCCAAGCCCGCGCGAGGCGCGATAAAGCCGCGTCTTTCGCAGTTGGCATTAAGCGAAACTTTGCCCTCCTGGCCTATGACCGGCTGAACGCATCGCCAGGAAGGCAGGCAATCGTTTCGTTGGTGACGTCACCACAAAGGAAAGCGCTGTCATGACTGAGCAGTCCGCGTCTTACGGGCCGGGGGAACGCCCGTTCGAGTTCGATATTCGTCATCCCTTCCGCTCGATCGACCTCAACAAATTCGCCTTCCTGGATATTGCGGAACGCGTCTTCGTCACGCTGATGTTCGCCTATTTCGCGAACAACATGCTCGTCGCCTTCGCGCAAACATTCAACCTCGTCGCGATCTTCTCGATCACCGCCGAGATGCTCTGCATCATCCTCATCATCATCCGCATGCCGTCAAAGCAGATCACGGGGAAGATGTCCGACTGGATCATTGCTTTCGCGGGCGCGAGTGCGCCACTGCTCGCGATGCCTGCGGACGTCCCCTCGCTCGCGCCGCAGCAGCTTTGCATCGCGCTCATCCTGTTCGGCATGTTCACGCAGATCTGCGCCAAGGTGATCCTCTGGAAGAGCTTCGGCATCGTCGCCGCCAATCGCGGCATAAAGATCGAGGGCCCCTACCGCGTCGTGCGCCACCCGATGTACCTCGGCTACGTCATCACGCATGTCGGCATCTTCCTGACGTTTCCGACCGTCTATAACGCCTTGATCTACGCCTCGGCGCTGGTCGTGCAGATCGTGCGGCTGCTGCGCGAAGAGCAGGTGTTGCTGCGTGACCCGGCGTATCAAGCCTACGCAGGCAAGGTGCGCTACCGGCTGCTGCCCGGCGTGTTCTGAGGCTCCTTGTCATTCCCGCGAAAGCGGGAATCCAGTAGCCCCTGCGGGACTCGTATCGCGAGGCTGCGGCGTACTGGGTTTCCGCTTTCGCGGGGACGACATCCGGAGCTACTCCGCCGGCTCGGCCTCGGACGGCTCAATCACATAGGTGCGGTTGCAGAACTCGCAGGTCACCGAGATCGCGCCGTTTTCGATCATGTCGTTGCGATCTTCGGCGGAGAAGCGCTGCAGCATGTCGGTGATCTTGTCGCGTGAGCAGGAGCAGCGCGCGACAATCTTCTGATCCTTGAACACCCGCACGCCGCGCTCGTGGAAGAGCCGATAGACGAGCCGCTCGCTCGACAGCGCCGGATCGAGGAGCTCGATATCCTCGACGGTGTCGATCAAGGCGCGGCCTTCGACCCACGCATCGTCCTCGGCAACGTGATGGGCCACGGTCCCTTCCGGCGCGTCGCCGGGATGGAGATCGGCCTGGCGGCGGCGATCCTCCGATTTCGGCAGGAACTGAAGCAGGATCGCGCCGGCGCGCCAATGGCGGCGCAGGCCGTCCGGCCCTTTGTGGAAGTCCTCCGCGACGGCGAGGCGCAGCCGCGTCGGAATCTGTTCGGAGCGATGGAAATACTCATGCGCCGCCGCTTCGAGTCCACTGTCCTCGATCGCGACGAGGCCTTGATAGCGGCTGCCTTTCGCGCCCTGGTCGATCGTCATCGCGAGATGCCCGCGCCCGAGCAGCGCGTGATCGTCGATCGTGCCGGCGGCAATCGCGGTGGCGACGCGCTCCTTGTCGAAGCGCGCACAAGCGCGCACGCCGCTTGGCGACATGAAGTCGACGACCAGCATGCGCACGGGGCCGTCCGTCTGCGTCTGTAGAATGAAGCGGCCCTCGAATTTCAGCGCGCTGGCGAGAAGCACGCCGAGCGCCACCGCTTGGCCAAGGAGCTTGGTGACGGGCGCGGGATAATTGTGCCCGGTCAAGATCTCGTCGACTGCCGGCCCGAGGCGCACCACGCGCCCGCGCAGGTCCAACGCGTCGACTTGGAACGGCAGAATGCTGTCGTCTACGGCCGCCTGGGCAGGCGCCCGCTCGGGAATCTTGGCTTCAATCATTCACACGCCAGCGTGCAGACACCAGGCCAGAATGCCCTTTTGGGCATGCAGCCGGTTCTCGGCCTCATCAAATACCACCGACTGCGGACCGTCGATCACGTCGTCGGTGACCTCTTCGCCCCGATGCGCCGGCAGGCAATGCATGAATATGGCGTCTGATTTCGCTTTCGCCATAAGGCGGCTATTCACTTGATAGGGCTTGAGCAGATTGTGACGGCGCTCGCCGTCGCGATCGCCCATCGAGACCCAGGTGTCGGTGACGACGCAGTCGGCGCCGGCGACGGCGGTTTCCGGGTCGGTGCCGATCTCGATCGCGGCGCCGGAGGAGGCCGCCCACCCCTTCAATGCCTTGCCCGGCGCAAGCTCCGGCGGCGTCGCGACGCGCAGGCGGAAGTCGAGCCGCTGCGCCGCATGCATCCACGACGCCATCACATTGTTGGTGTCCCCGGTCCAGGCGACGGTGCTGCCTTTGATCGGGCCGCGATGCTCCTCGAAGGTGAGCACATCCGCCATCACTTGGCAGGGATGCGAGACGCGCGTGAGCCCGTTGATCACCGGGACCGTGGCGTAGTGCGCGAGCTCGAGCAGCGCATTGTGGTCGAGGATGCGGATCATGATCGCATCGACATAGCGCGAGAGGACGCGCGCGGTGTCGGCGATGGTCTCGCCGCGGCCGAGCTGCATCTCCTGGCCGGTGAGGAAGACGACATCGCCGCCGAGCTGGCGCATGGCGACGTCGAACGACACCCGCGTGCGCGTCGAGGGCTTGTCGAAGATCATGCCGAGCGTCTTGCCCTCGAGCGGCCGCCCGGCGGTGCGCCGGTCTTTCCGCCACTTGGCCTTCAGGTCACGGCTCGATTCCAGCATCCCGCGCAATTCGCTCGCGGGGATGTCGGTGAGATCAAGGAAATGGCGCGGGTTGTCGCTCACGATGCCCTCACGCCGACTTCGCCTGCCGGGTCTCGCGCGACAGCCGATCGGCGGCGCGCTCGATCGCAGCGATGCCGGCCGCGATATCCTTCTCGTCCACGATGAGCGGCGGCAGAAGCCGCACGACATTGTCCCCGGCCGCGACCGTGATCAGCTTCTCGTCGCGCAGCGCGTCTACCAACTGACCGACCGGCACCTCGGCCTTCAGCCCGATGAGGAGGCCTTCGCCACGCACCTCGCCGATCACTTTCGGAAAACGGTCCTGCAGTTCGGCGAGACGCTGTTTGAAGAGCAGCGACATCTGCCGCACATGCGCGAGGAAGCCCGGCTTGAGGATCACGTCGAGCACGGCATTGCCCATCGCCATGGCGAGCGGATTGCCGCCGAAGGTCGAGCCATGCGTCCCGGCGGTCATGCCCTTCGCCGCTTCCGCACTGCCGAGGCAGGCGCCGAGCGGGAAGCCGCCGCCGATGCCCTTGGCGGTCGCGAGGATATCGGGCGTCACGCCCGCTTTCTGGTAGGCGAAAAGCTCGCCCGAGCGCCCGACGCCGGACTGCACTTCGTCGAAGATAAGGAGGAGGCCGTGCTGGTCGCAAAGCTGGCGCAGGCCTTTGAGGAACGCCGGCGCGATGACGCGCACGCCGCCCTCGCCCTGGATCGGCTCGATCAGGATGCCGCCGGTCTCCGGCGTGATCGCGCGCTTCACCACCTCGATGTCGCCGGCGACGAGCTGATCGAAGCCCTCGACCGGCGGCCCGAAACCCTCGAGATATTTCTTCTGTCCGCCGGCGGCGAGCGTCGCCAACGTCCGGCCGTGGAACGCGCCCTCGAAGGTGATGATGCGGAAACGTTCCGGATGGCCGTTCACCGACTGATATTTGCGCGCCATCTTGATCGCGCATTCGAGCGCTTCGGCGCCGGAATTGGTGAAGAACACCTTGTCCGCGAAGGTCGCGTTGCAAAGCCGCTCGGCAAGCCGCTCGCCCTCAGGGATACGGTAGAGGTTCGAGACGTGCCAGAGCTTCGCCGCCTGCGTCGTCAGCGCCTCGATGAGGTGCGGATGCGCGTGGCCGAGTGCGTTGACCGCGATGCCGGACGTGAAGTCGAGATAGCGCTCGCCATTGGTCGCCGTCAGCCAAGCTCCCTCACCCCGCTCGAAGGCGAGGTCGACGCGCGCATAGGTCGGCAGAAGATGCGATACCACGGGCCCGGTCCTTTTCTGGCGCAGCGCCGCGCACCGTGGCGCGACGCTGATGTGTGCAGGACGCTGAAATGAATCGTGCCGCCCCTGCGGGCGGCACGCCGCGAGCATTCTATGTCAGCGCCTTGTGCTGTCAACAAAATGCGCGGCGTCGCGCGGTACACGCCCGCCCTCCTCTCGCCGACATTACTGGGGAAAACGAAAGCCCGATTCCGACGACTCTTGCGCGAGAGTCACCGGGTATTGTAGCCTTGGAGCTGGCGGATACGACATCTCGTGCGGCGGACCGCCTCCAGAGTACCATTTGTGGTGCGTCAACCTCGGATCGGCTGAGCCAGGCCATTCGGGGACCGCGATGGGATTCCGTGAGGCGCAGACGCTAAGCGCGGATGCGCAAAGGATGAGGCCCATGACCTGGACGTGGACGGATGAGCGCGTAGAGCTTCTCAAGAGGCTCTGGAGCGAAGGCCTATCGGCGAGCCAGATCGCCGGCGAACTCGGCGGCATCACCCGCAATGCGGTGATTGGCAAGGTGCACCGCCTCGGCCTTTCGGGCCGGGCGAAGGCGCCCTCCTCCTCGGTGCCGCGTCCGCGCAAGCCGCGCGCGCCCTCGCAATTCATGCGCCAGCCGCGCCCGATGACGCGCGGCAACACGGCGCTTGCGCCGCGCTCGGCGCCGCTCTTCGAGATCGAGGCGGAGCCCGAGCCCGAGGTGATCGACAACGTCATCCCGATGGGCCAGCGCTGCACGATCCTGCAGCTCACGGAGGCGACCTGCCACTGGCCGGTCGGCGACCCGGGGTCGCCGGATTTCTTCTTCTGCGGCGGCAAGGCGGCGAACGGCCTGCCCTATTGCGCGCACCACTCACGCATCGCCTATCAGCCGGTCCACGACCGGCGGCGCGACCGGCGGCTCCTGCGCGCGTGATGTTTACTCGCACCGGCGAAGCATAAACGGCTTCGCCGGACGATCACGGGACACGTTGGAATTCTTTCAGTCCTCCCGTGTGCGACTTGAGTCGGGCGGCGGTCTTCGCCGCCCGTTTCGTTTTCAAGGCCAAAGCGCAAAAGACCATTTTGGTCATTGCCGGGCTTGACCCGGCAATCCATCAGTTTCGCAAAATTCTTTGAAAGATGGATGCGCGGGTCAAGCCCGCGCATGACGCCCCTTCTCCCTCCCCCTTTCAGGGGGAGGTGTTGTGGCAGTCGCCGTGGAAAGAATTACCGCGCCGGGCTTGCGGCGCGGTGGTCGGCGAGGCGCACGATGCCGTTGCCGCCGTTCTTCTTCGCCGCCGGAACGCGCTCATGCGCGCGCACGAAGTCGCGAATGCGCGGCACGATCTCCTTGCGGAAGCGCGAGCCGTTGAACACGCCGTAGTGGCCGACATCCTTCTGCAGGTAGTGCATCTTGTCATCCGCAGGGATGCCGGTGCACAGCCGATGCGCGGCCTTCGTCTGACCGACGCCGGAGATGTCGTCGTTCTCGCCCTCGATGGTGAGGAGCGCGACGTTGTGGATCGCCGACGGATCGATGCGCCGCCCGCGATGCGTCATCTCGCCTTTCGGCAGCGCATGGCGCACGAACACGGTGTCGACCGTCTGCAGATAGAACTCGGCGGTGAGATCCATCACCGCGAGATACTCGTCGTAGAAATCCTTCAGCTTGTGCGCGGAATCGCCGTTGCCGCGCACCAGATGCATGAAGATGTCATGATGCGCGTTGACGTGGCGATCGAGATTCATCGCCATGAAGCCGCCGAGCTGGAGGAAGCCCGGATAGACGTCACGCATCACGCCGGGATTGGGGAACGGCACCTTGGTGATGACGTTGTCGCGAAACCAGGCCGTGCCCTTCTGCTCGGCGAGCTTGTTGACCGCCGTCGGATTCGAGCGCGTGTCGATCGGCCCGCCCATCAGGATCATCGAATGCGGCGCGCAAGGATCGCCGTCGGCTTCCATCAGCGAAACGGCGGCGAGCACCGGCACTGACGGCTGGCAGATGCCGACGATATGCACGTCGCCGCCGAGCTTGTGCAGCATCGCGATGACGTAATCGATGTAGTCGTCGAGGTCGAAATTGCCGTCGGCGAGCGGCACCATGCGCGCGTCGACCCAGTCGGTGACATAGACGTCGTGCTCCGGCAGCAGCGCCTCGACGGTGCCACGCAGCAGCGTCGCATAGTGTCCCGACATCGGCGCGACCAGGAGCAGCTTCGGGTCGCGGCGGGAGCGCTTCATCGCGCGCTCGAAATGCACGAGATTGCAGAACGGCCGGCTCCAGACCACGCGCTCGTGCACCGTGACCGTTTCACCGTCGATCGTCGTCGTGTCGATGCCCCATTCCGGCTTGCCGTAGCGGCGCGTCACGCGCTCGAACACCTCGCAACCGGCGGCAACGGACTTGCCCCAGAGCGTGTGCGCGATCGGATTGAGGGGGTTCTGGAAGAACAGCTTACCGGCGTCTGCGGCCGCGCGAAAAGGGCCGAGGGCCGCATGCTGCATTTCGTACAGGTGATAGAGGGGCACACGTTCCATCAGTCCGGCACCTTTCCGTGCGCGGCCTGGCGCACATTTCAATTCGCGCCCAGGAAGCGCGAACCGCCACAATCGCTGCTGGACCGTTTCCCCCCGCCCCAGCCTGTTGCAACGCAAAATGTACGCATTTTGATCCGCCATTCAATGCGGCTTTAGGTTAACTAACAGTAAATGTGGGAGATTTTCGCGTGGCGCGGCAGCGCGGCCACAGCGGCTTCGCCGTGGGAGCCGTGAGGGCGCAGCCTTCTTCCCCTCTCCCGCAAGCGGGAGAGGGTGCCGAGCGAACGTCAGTGAGCGAGGCGGGTGAGGGGTGGCATTTCCTTGGTGAGGAGAAGCACCCCTCACCCGGCTTCGCGACCTTCGGTCACTCAGCCACCCTCTCCCGCAGGCGGGAGAGGGGAGCATCGCCATCCTCACTCCCCCGTCTGCAGGAGCGAGCCCTGCCGGCGCGCGCTCGCGAGGAGCGCGAGGAAGGCGAAGCAAGCGAGCACGAAATAACCGGCGTTGAGCGCGAGCGCATGCAGCATCAGGTCGGCGCGAAAGGTGTGCTCGAGAAGGAGCGCGCGCATGCCTTCGAAGACGTAGGTCGGCGGCAGCATCCAGGCGATGGTCTGCAGCCAGTCCGGCAGCACCGCGACCGGATAGTAGACGCAGGTGAGCGGCAGGAGCAGGAACATGATGCTCCACGCGAACGTCTCGGCGCCGAGCCCGTTGCGTAGCACCAGGCCCGACACGAAGATGCCGACCGACCAGCTGGTGAAGATCAAGTTCGCGAAGAACGCGGCGAGCGCGAGACCCAGCGCCCAGATGTTGAAGCCGAAGAACGCGATTGCGAGCAGGCTCACCGGGATCATGCCGATCGCGAGGCGGATGATGCTCATCACCATCAGCGCGGCGATGAACTCGATCGGGCGCAGCGGGCTCATCATCAGGTTGGCGAGGTTGCGCGCATACATCTCCTCGAGGAACGAGATCGAGAAGCCGAGTTGGCCGCGGAACAGGATGTCCCACAGCATCACCGCGCCGATGAAGGTGCCGCCCGCGCGCGCGAAGAAGCTCGCGTTCTGGCTGAGATACGTCTGCAGGAAACCCCACATCAGCATCTGCACGGCCGGCCAGTAGATGAGCTCGATCAGCCGCGCATAGGATGAGCGCAAGAGATACCAATAGCGCATCACCATCGCGCCGACGCGGCGCAGCGAGAAGGCTGTTGCGGGAGTAGGTGCGGACGTCGCGCTCATGACTCGCCTTGCGCACTGACGAACTCCCTCTCCCCTGCGGGGAGAGGGTTGGGGTGAGGGGGTGCTAAGCTATCGACAAAATTCGCATGAACCCCCTCACCCGGATCGCTGCGCGATCCGACCTCTCCCCACAGGGGAGAGGTGGAGAAGGAATGTGCTGATAGCGCCAAGCGCATCTCCATGCCTAATCGCCCCATCACTGCGCCGCCTCGCGGGCTTCGCCGCGGCCGCGCGCGACGTCGAGGAACACCTCTTCGAGCGTGGCGCGTCCATAGCGCGCGAGGAGATGCGCCGGCGTGTCATCGTCCTCGATGCGGCCGCGCTTCATGATGATGACGCGCTCGCACAGCCGCTCCACCTCGTTCATGTTGTGCGAGGCAAGCAGGATCGTGACGCCGTGCACGCGGCGATAATGCTCGAGCCGCCCGCGCACCCAGTCGGCGGTGTCGGGATCAAGCGACGCCGTCGGCTCATCGAGCAAGAGAACATCCGGCGTGTTGATCAGCGATTTCGCAAGCGACACGCGCGTCTTCTGCCCAGCCGAGAGCTTGCCGGCGGGACGGTCGAGAAGATCGGTGAGGTCGAGCTCGGCGGCAATCGCTTCGATCCGCGCCTTGAGGTCGGCGACGGCATAGAGCGTGCCGAACACCTTCAGGTTCTGCCGCACCGTGAGGCGCATCGGCATCTCGACATAGGGGCTCTCGAAATTCATCCGATGCAGCACGCGATGGCGATGCCGTGCCATATCGTTGCCGAGCACCCGCACGGCGCCCGACGTCGGCATGACGAGCCCCATGATCATCGCGATGGTCGTGGTCTTGCCCGCGCCGTTGCCGCCGAGGAGACCCGTCACCGAGCCCGGCGGCAGCGCGAACGAAATGCCGTCGACCGCCGTGCCGGTCTTGTAGACCTTCACGAGACGATCGATAGCAATGGCCGGGGTCGCGGACGCCGCGCTTGCGGACCCTATGGACGGATCGAGAGACACGCCCCGATGTGGCGCGAAGCCGCCTCGCGCGCAAGTGAGGGTTTGTCATGCCCGCAAACAAGTGCCGCTGCCATCCCGGCCAACCGGAGAATGCTGCGTCGCCCGCGTCAAATTCATGATGTCGTCCCCGCGAAGGCGGGGACCCAGTACGCCGTGTGCTGTCGGCTTAAATGAAAGACCGGGGTTACTGGATGCCCGCTTTCGCGGGCATGACACTGAAGGCTCCCGCCCCCGCCTTCGCGGGGACGACACTCAAACGGCATATGCTCTACAGTGCCGGCATGGACGACCAAGCCTACCCGGAACCGCAGGCCACCCGCCGCGACGTGCCGATCGATACGCTGGTGCGCCTGCGCTGGCTCGCCGTCGCCGGACAGGCGGCGGCGATCCTCATCGTCTACTACCTGCTCGATTTCGACCTGCAAGTCTGGCCGTGCCTGACGATCGTCGGGCTTTCCGCCTGGCTGAACATGACGCTCAGCCTGCGCGACCGCACGCTGCCGCCCTTCGGCCCCGGCACTGCCGCGTCGCTCCTCGCCTTCGACATCGTGCAGCTCGCGGCGCTCCTCTTCCTGACCGGCGGCCTTCAGAACCCGTTCTCGCTTCTCTTGCTCGGGCCCGTGCTCATCGCGGCGATGGTGCTGCCGCCGCGCTACACCCTCCTCCTCGGCACGCTCGCGATCCTCTGCGCGACCGCGCTCGTGTGGACGCACTATCCGCTGCCCTGGGCGAGCGACGATCCGCTCGTGCTGCCGCCGCTCTACATGCTCGGCATCTGGCTCTCGATCCTCATCGCCATCGGCTTCATCGGCGCTTATGCCTGGCAGATCGCGGAGCGTCAGCGTCGCCTCGCCGATGCGCTCGCGGCGACCGAGCTTGCGCTCGCGCGCGAGCATCATCTCTCGCAGCTCGACGGGCTCGCCGCCGCCGCCGCGCATGAGCTCGCGACGCCGCTCTCGACCATCACCGTCGTCGCCAAGGAGCTCGAGCGCGCGCTGGAGAAAGGCTCGCCGCATGCCGACGACGTGCGGCTCCTGCGCGAGCAGGCGCAGCGCTGCCGCGAGATCCTCGGCAAGCTGACCGAGCTTCCCGCCTCCGGCGAGCCGCTCGACCGTGCGCCGCTTTCGGCGCTGCTCGACGAGGTCGTCGCGCCGCACCGCAATTTCGGCATCGAGATCACGATCGCAATGCCGGAGGATCGCAGCGCCGAGCCGACCGTCGCCCGCAATCCCGCCCTTCTCTACGGCCTCGGCAACCTCGTCGAGAACGCGGTCGATTTCGCGCGCGCCCGCGTCGAGGTCGCCGCGCGCTGGTCGGCGCGCGAGGTGACGATCACCATCGACGACGACGGACCCGGCTTCTCGACGGAGGTGATCGATCGCCTCGGCGAACCCTATGTCACGGCCAAGCGCCGCCGCCGCATGACGACCTCGGACGAGCCGTCCGGGCTCGGGCTCGGCTTCTTCATCGCCAAGACCTTGCTCGAGCGCTCCGGCGCGAGCCTCGCTTTCGCCAACCGCAGCGCCCCCGAGCATGGTGCCGTGGTACGGATTCGCTGGGACCGGGCCGATTTCGACCGCACCCTTTTGGCGCGGCGAGATGGCGCAGTTGCCTTGAGCCCGGACGAAATGCCTATAGCTAAGCCCGCACAAACCCCGTCTGATGGGCGCGCCGCGTGAGAGGGACATGCCGATGACCGACCTTGCGATTGAGCCGACCGCGGAGCGCTCGCTCCTCATTGTCGAGGACGACAAGTCGTTCCTGCAGCGGCTCGCCCGCGCGATGGAGACGCGCGGCTTCGAGGTCGCGACCGCCGAGAGTGTCGCCGACGGCATGCTGCAGGTGGAGAAGGCGGCGCCCGCTTACGCGGTCGTCGACATGCGCCTCGGTGACGGCAACGGGCTCGAGGTCGTCTCGGCCTTGAAGAAGCGCCGGCCGGACGCGCGCGCCATCGTGCTCACTGGCTACGGCAACATCGCAAGCGCGGTGAACGCAGTGAAACTCGGCGCCGTCGACTATCTCGCCAAGCCCGCCGACGCCGACGACGTCATCGCGGCGCTTCTTGCAATCGACGGCAAGAAGCCGGAGCCGCCGGAGCAGCCGATGTCCGCCGACCGCGTGCGCTGGGAGCACATCCAGCGCATCTACGAGCTGTGCGGACGCAATGTTTCCGAGACCGCGCGGCGTCTCAACATGCATCGCCGCACCTTGCAACGCATCCTCGCCAAGCGCGCGCCGAAGTAAGCGGCGCGCACAATGGCCGAGAAAGTCGCGATCGTCACCGCCGGCGGCAGCGGCATGGGCGCCGCGGCGGCGCGCCGCCTCGCCCGCGACGGATTTAACGTCGCCATCCTCTCATCGTCCGGCAAGGGCGAAGCGCTTGCCAAGGAGCTTGGCGGCCTCGGCGTGACGGGCTCCAATCAGTCCGCGGACGATCTCAAGCGCCTCGTCGACGCGGTGATGGCGCGATGGAACCGCGTCGACGTGCTCGTCAACAGCGCGGGACACGGGCCGCGCGCGCCGATCATCGAGATCACCGACGAGCAGTGGCACAAGGGGCTCGACACTTATCTGATGAACGTGATCCGCCCGACGCGCTTGATGACGCCGATCATGGTGAGCCAGAAGGCGGGCGCGATCATCAATATCTCAACCGCCTGGGCGTTCGAGCCTAGCGCGATGTTCCCGACCTCGGCGGTGTTCCGCGCGGGGCTTGCCGCCTACACCAAGATCTTCGCCGACCACTATGCCGCCGACAATGTGCGCATGAACAACGTGCTGCCGGGCTGGATCGACAGCCTGCCCGCGACCGAGGAGCGTCGCGCGAGCGTACCGATGCAGCGCTACGGCAAGGTCGGCGAAATCGCGGCGACCGTCGCGTTCCTCGCCTCCGACGGTGCCGGCTACATCACCGGACAGAATCTCCGCGTCGACGGCGGCCTCACGCGCTCAGTGTGAGGGCTGTCCGAGCCTGATGCTGCGCGTCACCTCCCCCTGAAAGGGGGAGGGAGAAACGGGCACCTTCTCCCACAAGGGGAGAGGAAGCTCAAAACAGCTTCAATCCCGGCGGCAGTGGCAGGCCGGCGGTGAGCCCCTGCATCTTCTCCTGCGCGGCGGCTTCCGCCTTGCGCTTCGCATCGGCGAATGCGGCAACGATCAGGTCTTCGAGGATCGCCCCTTCATCCGGCTTGAGGAGCGAGGCATCGATCTTCACGTCCTTCACGTCCATCTTCGCACTCATGCGCACGGTCACGACGCCGCCGCCGGCACTGCCGTCCACCTCGACCTGATCGAGCTCGGCCTGCAGCGCCTGCATCTTCGACTGCAGCTGCGCCGCCTGCTTCATCAGTCCCATCAAATCGGCCATCGATTTCCGCTTCCTCTTATCTGAAACAAACACACCACTGTCATTCCGGGGCGCCGCTCTTGCGGCGAACCCGGAATCCATAACCCCAGTGCTGCGGTCCACCGCCGGCGCCGCGGCGTATGGATTCCGGACTTGCCGCTTCGCGGCAATCCGGAATGACGGCCGTACGTGACGCCACGATTCTAAAATTCATCGTCGCCATCCGCCGGCGGCGGATTGGCCTCGTCATACATTTCCGCTTCGACAGGCGGCGCATCGGACGCCGCGGCGGCCGCTTCCTCACGCAAGCGCACGCCGACGATTTCGGCGCCGGGAAAGGACGTCAGCACCGCCTGCACCAGTGGATCCGCGGTGACGCCGATGGCAAGCTCCTCGCGCCGCGCGTCGGCCTGCTCGCGCATCGTCGGCGCACCGGCTTCCGCCGAGATGACGACCATCCAGCGCCGGTTGGTCCATTGCTGCAGCTTGCGCGCAAGATCGCCGATCAGCGCCTTCGATGCGCCGGGCTCCAGCGCCACTTCGAGCTTGCCGTCCTCGAAGCGAACGAGCCGCACATCGCGCTCGAGCGCCGTCTTGGTCATCAGGTCGCGCTTCTCTTGCGCAAGCGCGATCAAGTCCTCGAAACGCGCGACGCCGCGCACCGGCCCCGAAGGCTGCACCTCGGGCGACGCTGCGATCTCGGCGCGCGGCGCAGCCTGCGCCTGCACGCGCGGGGCGCTGCGCGGCATCTCGCGGGGCGCCGTGGCGGTCATCGCGTGCGACGCCGTGGCGACCGGAGCCGGTCGCGGCGCGCTCGCCGCTGCTCGCGATGGCGACGGCGCGCCGCCGGACGTCGTGTCGTGTCCGAGCGAGCGGACAGCGTCTTCCGGCGACGGCAGGCTGGCGGAATATGCGATGCGCACCAGCACCATCTCGGCGGCGGCGAGCGGCTTTGCCGCTTCCTTCACCTCGGCGATGCCTTTGAGCAGCATCTGCCACGTGCGCGAGAGGACACCCATGGAGAGCGCCGCGGCGAAGTCGCGGCCGCGCGCGCGCTCCGTCTGCGCATAGCTCGGATCGTCGGCGAGAGTGGGCACGACCTTGATGCGGGTGACGAAATGCGTGAAGTCGGCGAGATCGGTGAGCGCGACCGCGGGGTCGGCGCCGGAATCGTATTGATCGCGCAACTCGCTGAGCGCGCGCGCCATGTCGCCGCGCATCAGCGCCTCGAAGAGATCGATGAGCCGCGTGCGGTCGGCGAGGCCGAGCATCTGGCGCACGTCCTGCGCGCGCACTTCGCCCGCGGCATGCGCAATCGCTTGATCGAGGAGCGAGAGCGCATCGCGCACCGAGCCTTCGGCGGCGCGCGCGATCATCGCCAGCGCCTCGTCTTCGACGGCAATCTTCTCCGCCTGACAGATGCGCTGGAGATGCGCGATCAGGACGTCCGCCTCGACGCGGCGCAGATCGAAGCGCTGGCAGCGCGAAAGCACCGTGACCGGCACCTCGCGGATTTCGGTGGTGGCGAAGATGAACTTCACATGCGGCGGCGGCTCTTCAAGAGTCTTGAGCAGCGCATTGAACGCCGACTTCGACAGCATGTGCACTTCGTCGAGGAGATAGACCTTGTAGCGCGCCGTCGCCGGCGCGTAGCGCACCGCGTCATTGATCTGACGGATGTCGTCGACGCCGTTGTGGGAGGCGGCGTCCATCTCGATCACGTCGACATGGCGGCCTTCCATGATCGCCTGGCAATGTGTACCGAGCGCCGGCATGTGGATTGTCGGCGCGTCGGCGCCGCCCGGCACCTCGTAATTGAGCGCGCGCGCGAGAATGCGCGCCGTCGTCGTCTTGCCGACGCCGCGCACGCCGCTGAGGATCCAGGCTTGCGGCAGACGCCCCGCATCGAAGGCGTTGGCGAGCGTGCGCACCATCGCGTCCTGGCCGATGAGGTCGTCGAAGGTCGCCGGACGATATTTGCGCGCGAGCACGCGATAGGACGCGGCGGCGGCCGGCGGGGCGCCAAAATCCATTGCGGGCGTCGTCGCGTCGTCCATCTACTGACCGTCATCCTGAGGCGCCCGCGCAACGCGCGGGCCTCGAAGGATGGCCGCAACCCGTCGCCCTTCGAGGCTCGCTTCGCTCGCACCTCAGGGTGACGGCACGAGAAGGCGACAACGCCGCAATTTAAAGTGGGAGGCTGACGAGCGACCCGAACCGGAGCTCGTTAGGGCTGCTTCCTTCCGGACCTGACCCGGTTGGCGAGTGGCTCGTCCACCGCCAACCTCCCGCCGCCTATATCGGGCGCTTGGCGCGGGAAAGCAAGCGCGGCGGTTCACCCTCCCCGGAGGAGAGGGTGAACGCGCGAAGCGCGGCCGGGTGGGGACAGATTGCGAAGAGAACCCCACCCGTCTCCTCACTCGCTGCGCGTTCGGAGCCACCCTCCCCTCCGGGGAGGGATGGAGACTCACGCCGCCGGGGTGGGCACGCTCACCAGCGCCTCGGGGGGAATGAACAGGAGCTTGTCGATGCGGTTCGAATCCATATCGACGATCTCGATGCGCCAGCCGTCGAGCTCGAAATGCTCGCCCTCTTCGGGAATGCGCGCCATGTGCTCGAGCACAAGCCCGGCGGCGGTGTGGTAGTCGCCATTGGTCTCGAGGCGCAGCCCCAGCGTCTCCTTCACGTCGTCGATCGAGGCGCGGCCGTCGACGAGCCACGAGCCGTCCTCGCGCTTGAGCATCTCCTGCGTCGCCGGCCGATGTTCTTCCGGCAGGTCACCGGCGACCGCGCTCATCACGTCGGTCGCGGTGACGAGGCCGAGGAAGTCGCCATATTCGTCGACGACGAAAGCGACATGCAGGGGCGTGCGGCGGAATATCTGCAGCACGCGCAGCGCCGGCATCGTCTCCGGCACATGCGTCGTTTCGAGGAGATGCGCCTCCAAGCGCACGCCACGCCCAGCAATCAGGTCCTCGACGAGATCCTTCTTCTGCACCACGCCGAGCGGATGACTCATATCGCCATCGCGCGCGACGACGATGCGCGAATAGGGACATTCCCCGATGTCGCGCGCGATCGAGTCCGTCTCGTCGTCGAGGTCGATCCAGTAGATGTCCGGCCGCGGCGTCATGATCGAGGCGACCGAGCGGTCGGCGAGCCCGAGCACGCCGTGGATCATCTCCTCCTCGACCTCGTCGATGACGCCGGCCTCGGTGCCCTCGGCGATGGCGAACTTCACTTCCTCTTCCGTGACGTTCGAGCTCCGGTCCCGGATGCCGAGCGTCGCGAGGATCACCGCCGTCGAGCGCTCGAAGATCCAAACAAAAGGCCGCCCAATGGCGGCGACGACTTGGAGGGGACCCGCAACGCGACAGGCGATCGGTTCTGGATTCGAGAGCGCTATGCGTTTGGGTGTGAGCTCGCCGATGATCACCGACAGCGCGGTGACGAACACGACCACGACGGCGAAGCCGATGCGCTCGCCGTAAGGCGCGATCCAGGCGAACTGGTCGAGGAATGCCCCGAGCCGCAGGCCGAGCGTGGCGCCGCCGAAGGCGCCCGACAGCGTGCCGATCAGCGTGATGCCGACCTGCACCGAAGAAAGGAAGTTTCCCGGATTCTCCGCCAGCGAGTACGCGCGCGCCGCGCTCTTGTTGCCGGCCTCGGCCATCTGCTGCAGCCGGATGCGCCGCGACGAGACGACGGCCATTTCGGCGAGCGCGAAGAAACCATTGAGAAAAGCGAGCCCGACGACAATCGCGAGCTCCAGCCACATGCCCATAGTGCCGCCAACATAGCGGCCCCTACGGCGCGCGCAACTCCCGCGCGCGAAATATTCCTGTAAATGTCTGATCTTTTAACGGTTTTCGGCGGCCCGCCGGGCCTTTACCCGGACCGGGCTTGACCGAAGCCAGGATCAAGGCGCTTAACGGATTCGCGTATAGGCGCCGCGTTAGCCAAGCAACCGCCGGGAGGCAAAGCATGCTCAAGACGATCGCCGACTTCGACCGCATCGGCGAGGAAAACGCCTTCGCCGTCCTCGCCCGCGCCACCGAGCTTGCGGGCCAGGGCCGCGACATCATCAATCTCGGCATCGGCCAGCCAGATTTCCGCACCCCCGACCATATCGTCGAGGCGGCGATCAAGGCGCTGCGCGACGGCCACCACGGCTATACGCCGGCGACCGGCATCAAGCCGCTGCGCGAAGCCGTCTCCGCCGACCTGCACAAGCGGCTCGGCGTGGACGTCTCCCCCGACAGCGTCATGATCATGCCGGGCGGCAAGCCGACGATGTTCATGGCGATCCTGATGTTCGGCGCGCCGGGCATCGATATCCTCTATCCCGACCCGGGCTTCCCGATCTACCGCTCGATGATCGAGTTCACCGGCGCGCGGCCCGTTCCCGTGCCGATCCGCGAGGAGAACGCTTTCGCCTTCTCGGCCGAAGAAACGCTGAAGCTGATCACGCCGCAGACGCGCCTTCTCATCCTCAACTCGCCGGCGAACCCGACCGGCGGCGTTACGCCGAAAGCCGAAATCGACAAGCTTGTGGCCGGCCTCGAGAAGTGGCCGGACGTCGCCGTGATGTCCGACGAGATCTACGACCAGATGGTCTATGACGGCGAGAAGCACGTCTCGCTCCTCACCTATCCGTCGATCCGCGACCGGCTGATCATCCTCAACGGCTGGTCGAAGACCTACGCGATGACCGGCTGGCGTCTCGGTTACGCCATCTGGCCCGGCAAGCTCTATGACTATGCGCGCAAGCTCGCGGTGAATCTGCATTCCTGCGTCAACGCAGCCTCGCAATATGCCGGTATCGCCGCGCTCACCGGCCCCCAGGACGAGGTGCACAAGATGGTCGCCGAGTTCGACCGCCGCCGCAAAGTTGTGGTCGAGGGGTTGAACGCGCTGCCCAACACCTCATGCCGCACACCGAAGGGCGCATTCTACGCCTTCCCCAACGTCAAGCAGACGGGATGGAAAGCAAAGCCGCTCGCCGCGGCGCTCCTCGAAGATGCCGGCGTCGCCGTCATCGGCGGACCGGACTTCGGCGTGCTCGGCGAAGGATATCTGCGCCTCTCCTACGCCAATTCGACGGAGAACATCCGCAAGGCGCTGCAGCGGATGGGCGAGTTCCTCTCCAACCGCAAGGCGGCGTAAGGAAAGGCGCCCCACACTTCGCCGTTAAGCCGCGTGCTTGCGCGGCCTGATCGTTTTGAGAATGGGACCGATCGCGCGGCGGCATTGCATCAAATCGAAATCGCCCTGAAGACCCAGGAAGAAGCCCTCTGACATTCCAAAGTAACGCGCGAGTCGCAGATCGGTGTCCGCCGTGATCGCACGCTTGCCCAGCACGATTTCATTGATGCGTCGCGGCGAGACGCCAATCGCGCGCGCAAGCCGCGTCTGACTGAGCTGCATCGGCCGAAGAAACTCCTCTAGGAGGATTTCGCCCGGGTGAGGATTCGGTAAGAGTTCATCAGTGGTAGTCGACGATCTCGACATCATCTGGTCCTCCTTCCGTCCAGCGGAAACAGATGCGCCACTGGTCGTTGATTCGAATGCTCCACTGCCCGGCCCGATCCCCGCGAAGCCGCTCCAGGCGATTGCCGGGCGGGACCCGCAAGTCGTCCAGCGACTTCGCATTGTTCAAAAGACGCAGTTTGCGAAGCGCGACAGCCTGAATATCTGCGGCAATGCCTCTGGCTCTGATGCCGAGCCAGACCCTCTCCGTCTCGGCGTCGTGAAAGCCGCAGATCATGATGTCATATAACGCGTAACGTTATACGCTACAAGTTCGTATTGATGCTTGCGTTACGGTAAGAGCACGTTTCGTGCTCACCTAATCTTCTCTGCTGCAGGATAAATCATGACCTCTCCTCTCGTCGCCGTCATCGCGCCCGGAAACATGGGCTCCGCGATCGGCGCGCGGCTCGTCGAGAACGGCGTCACCGTGCTCACCTCGCTCGAGGGCCGTAGCGCCGCGAGCGCGCAGCGCGCGAAGGACGCCGGCTTGCGCGCCGCGAGCGACGCCGAGATCGCCGCCGCCGACATCATCCTCTCGATCGTGCCGCCGGGCGAAGCGCTGGCGCTCGCCCAGCGCCTTGCGCCAGCGCTCGAAGCGGCCCCGCGCAAGCCGCTTTACGCCGACTGTAACGCGGTGAGCCCGCAGACGGTGGAAAAGATCGCCGCCGTCGTCACCGCGACCGGCGTGCGCTTCGCCGACGGCGGCATCGTCGGCGGTCCGCCGAAGAAAGGGCAGCGCGGCCCGCGCCTTTATGTCTCCGGCGCCGATGCGAAGCCGCTCGCCGCACTCGCCGAGCGTGGGCTCGATGTGCGCGTGATGGATGCGCCGGTCGGCGGCGCGTCGGCGCTGAAGATGGTCTATGGCGGCCTCAATAAAGGCGTCGTCGCGCTCGGCGCTGCGATGGCGCTCGCGGCGCACCGCGCCGGCGTCGGCGAGGACTTCCACAAGGAATTGCAGGCGAGCCAGGCGCCGCTGCTCGAACAGCTGAGCCGCGGCGTGCCCGACATGTTTTCCAAGGCGTATCGCTGGGTCGCCGAGATGGAGGAGATCGCCGATTTCACCGGCAAGGACGCCGAGGCGAAGACCTATGACGGCTTCGCGCAGCTTTACACCCGGCTCGCGCGCGATTTTGAAAGCGCGAAGGAAGAGATCGGCGCACTCGCGGCGTTTTATGGAAGAGACGCTCCAAAAGGCTGACGCCACGCATCCGACAATCGTCATGCGCAGGCTTGACCCGCGCATTCATCGCTCAAAATTTTTTTGGATGGATTGCCGGGTCAAGCCCGGCAATGACGAGCACCCCAAAAGGAAAGTCCCGCTCTCCGAAAACGAAGAGCGGGACTCCTATAGGTCATTTCGATCGACGGTTCCGAAGCCCCCAACCCCGCAGGCCGGTCGCCACTCCGGCTGGCCAAATTCGTTTACCTACGCATCGTGAGGTATTGGCCGCTTCGTTTCGGATTGCCGCTTTAAGGATAACTCCTTCGGCTCCCATGCGTATGAGCTGCGTGTCTGCTTCCCACGCCGCCACGAGATACTGATTCGGTCCGTCGACCGCCGCGAACATTTCATAAATGGAATCCGGCTTCCATACGCCTTTAGCCGAAATCAAAGTTTCACCTTCGATCTGTTGCGGAACTGCATCGGTTTTTATTGCGGCGCAGCGCGCACCTGCTGCAGCGTCAGACGGAATCCGACGACGACAACCGCGAGGCCGGCGATCTGCACCGCGCTCGGGATTTCGCCGAGGGTCAGCGCGCCGATGATCAGCGTCGCCGGCGGCACCATCGCGGGGAAAGCCGCCGCACGGCCGGCGCCGAGAAGGATCACCGCCTGCGCAAAGAGATGCACCGAGAGAGGCCCGGCAAGCCCGCCCTGAACGACGATCTGCAGCACGTTCTCCAAGAGCCCGGCCTCGGCCATGTGCCGGAAACCGACGAAGATGGCATGCAGCGGCACATAGATGAGGAGCGAGAGCGCGCTGATCGCCAAGGCGGCGCGTTGGGCGCGCAGGTTCCAGAGCCGCAGCAGCGTGCCAAATAGCGCCCAGTCGACACCCGCGGCGAAGAAGAGAAGGTCGCCGCCGAGCCCATGCGTGCCGATGGTCGTCACGGCTTCCGCGCCGAGCAGCATCAAGCCGGTGAGGATGGCGGCTGCGCCGACGATCCGTCGCGCCCACAGCGGCTCGCGCAGGATCAAGGTCGCAAAGATGAGCCCGAACAGCGCGGCGGTGCCCGGCTGGATGACGCCGCCATGCCCGAGCGGCGCCAGCGTGAAACCGGCCGCGCTCAGGAATCCTTGCAACGGCCCGGCGAGAAGGAAGATGACGAAGCCGCGCCCCCAGCCGACGCCGCCGAGATCGGCGAGCCCCGAACGCCACATCGCCGGAACGAGAATGAGGCTCGCCCAGAAGAAGCGATGAAAGGCGAGGTCCGCCGGCGTCAATCCGATCTGCACGCCATGGCGCGCGGCGACGAAGCCGGTCGCCCAGCTCAGCGCCGCCGCCGTGCCGCACATGACGCCGACGATGGTCGGCGACAACCATTCCGGCCGTCTGAAATTGGGGAGAGCCAAGAGCGCCTCGATGCAGCGCGCGGCATAGCCGGTTGGCGCAAGGGCGGCAATGTCCGCAAGCCATCATCGCCGTACTGAGAGACGCCGCCAAGGCCGTCATGCCCGGGCCCCGGGCATCCATCGTCTTCGCGAAAATGATGGATTGCCGGGTCGAGCCCGGCAATGACGAGCAGGCCTCACAGCCTCCGGATGGACGTCGGCGGGCCATCGCTTTCGCGGATGCGCGCGATGGCGTCGTGCAGCGGCTCGTAAGCGACCGCCATATGGAAGGCGTTGGCGTGGATGAGCGTCTGCGGGTCGCGCACGATCGCGACATGCCCCTTCCAGAAGACGAAGTCGCCGCGTGCGAGATCGGTGAGATTTGCGTTCGGGAAGATCGGCTTGCCGATCGCGCGCTCCTGCATGTCGCTGTCGCGCGGGCACTCGACGCCGGCGGCGTTGAGCGACGCCTGTACGAGTCCGGAGCAGTCGACGCCGAGCGTCGTCTTGCCGCCCCATAGATACGGCGTGCCGAGGAAGCGTTCCGCGACCTCGACGTAATCGCGCTCGCGCGTCTTGATCGGGACGAGATGCTTGCCGGGGATGTAGCCGCCGACTTTGAGGATCGCGAAGCGCTCGATCGCGCCGGTGACGGCGACGCGCGCGCCGAACGGCACGCCACTGACGGGCGGCAGCTTGATCGAGGGTCCGGGGAACATGAAGGTGCGCGGCACCCACACCTTGTGCGTCGGCTCCCAGGCGCTGTCGTCGAGCGCCGCCGCCGGCAGCCAGCCGACATAGCCGTCGCTCGCAAGCTGCCCCCACGCCCAGCCATTCTCCGTCGTCTCGTAGACGGTGACGACCTCACCCATCAGCGCCTCGGTATCGAGCGGCGCATCGGGTGACGGCGCGCGGCGGAGCGGCGCTTGGCCTGCCGTCACGACGCGCGCCTTGCCCGCCGTGAAGCGCGCGGCCTCGACCTTGCCGCGCAGATGATGCGCGGCGAGGTCCGGGCGCGCCGGCGTCACGCGGGGATCGAGCGACATCATCGCGGCAGGGCCTGAGCTTTCCGGGACAGCAAGTCCCCTAGCATTTCCACGTAAAGGGAGCCTTTCACCGTGCGCTGGATCACCACATTGCGTCGGTCGAGGTCGTCACGGCGGCGGCTGACGAGTTCGAGCTTACCCATCGAATCGAGCGCGCGTGTGACCACCGGTTTGCTCACGCCGAGCTTTGCGGCAAGGCCGCGCACGGTATGCGGCGGCGTCTCAAGATAGATGGTGAGCAGAATCGCAAGCTGCCGCGCCGAGAGATCGGGCTCCCCGTCTGTGACGAGGCCGAAGGCGAGTTCGTGCAGCAATCGCAGCGCCAGGGCCGGCCGGATATCCACGGCCATTGCAGTCTCGGGATTTGTTTCGGACCCGTATCATTCCCTGCGGCTACACGATTGGCAAGATGCGTCATGGCCAGGCTCGCCTCTCCCCTCCGGGGAGGAACGCGCTGCAATGCTCACTTGCCGTAGCGCTCGCAGAGCAGCGCATAGAGCGCGCGCGCGCCTTGGCACTCGCCACCCTCGGGGCGGCCCGGCTTCGCCGAAGGCGTCCAGCCATAAACGTCGAGGTGCAGCCAGCTCTTCGCCGAAGCGACGAAGCGCTTGAGGAACAGCGCGCAGGTGACCGATCCGGCGAAGCTGCCCGACGAGACGTTGTTCACGTCGGCGATTTTCGAATCGAGCATCGCGTCGTAGGGCGACCACAGCGGCATGCGCCAGAGCGGATCGTGCTCCGCCGCCGCGTGCTTGCTCACCGCGTCCGCCAGCGTCTCGTCGTCCGTATAGAACGGCGGCAGATCGGGCCCGAGCGCGACGCGCGCGGCGCCGGTGAGCGTGCCCATGTCGACGAGCAGTTCCGGCGACTCTTCGTCGGCGAGCGCGAGCGCATCGGCGAGAACGAGCCGGCCCTCCGCATCGGTGTTGCCGATCTCGACGTTCAGCCCTTTGCGCGAAGGATAGATATCGGAGGGCCGAAACGCCGCTCCCGACACCGCATTCTCAACGGCCGGGATGAGGACGCGCAGCCGCACTGGGAGCTTGCGGTCCATGATCATGTGCGCGAGCGCGAGCACGCTCGCCGCGCCGCCCATGTCTTTTTTCATAAGTAGCATCGCCGCCGACGGCTTGAGGTCGAGCCCGCCGGTGTCGAAGCAGACGCCCTTCCCGACGAGCGTGACTTTCGGCGCCGAGGGACCGCCGAAGCTGAAATCGATCAGCCGCGGCGCGCGGTCCGATGCCCGGCCGACGGCATGGATCAGCGGGAAATTATCACGCAGCAAAGCGTCGCCGACGGTGACGCGAAACGTCGCGCCGTGACGTTCGGCGAGTGCGCGCGCCGCGCTTTCCAGCGCGTCCGGCCCCATGTCATTCGCCGGTGTGTTGATGAGATCGCGCGCGAGCGCCGCGCCTTCGACGACGCGCGTGAGTTCCGCCGCGTCGACACCTTCGGGCACGGTGAGTCGCACGCGCTTCTCGTCGGCCTTGCGGTAGCGCGCGAACCGATAGGCGCCGAGCATGAAGGCGAGCGCATCGCGCCGCGCGTCCTTGCCGCCGTCGGCGAAGCGATAGGTGCCGGACGGCAGCAGTCCCGGAAGGCGGCCAGCGGCAAACGGATCGCGTTTCGCGCCTGACGCGACGCCGAGCAGCACGCCCGCGAGCTGCCCCTTCGCGTCAGGCACGAGAAGGTGGCGTCCCGCCTTCGACTCGAATCCGGCCGCTTCGGCAAAGGCCCGGCCGGCCGCGCCAAGCGCGTCGCGCCGCGCGTCGTAGTTCGCGGTATCGACGAACCAGATCGGCACGGCATCCGCTTTGTCGTTTGCGGCGGCGAACACATCGAGAAGCGGATGAGGCATGTGCGGGCATTCCTGATGAGATGTCGCACGCTGCTACCACGATGGGCGCGCAAAGTCTGGGTGGAAGCTCATGCGCCGCATCGAGTCTTATCCCTCCCCGGAGGGGAGGGTGGCTCCGAACAAGCGCAGCGCGTGAGGAGACGGGTGGGGTCATTTCTCGAAGCTCGTCCCCACCCGGCCAGCGCTGCGCGCTGTCCACCCTCCCCTCCGGGGAGGGACAAGCCCGCCCTCGCAGCCCACGCGGTTAACCTGCTGTTAGCGTTAACGCTTTATTGCTCGATGGACCTTCTGGGGCGGCGCGTCTGTTCGGCGGAGTGTTTCGGTCCATGATCCTGTCTCGCCATCTGCCTCGCCTGCTGGCGTCGGCCGCCTGCATCGGCGTCGCCGCGCTCACGCTCGGCGGCTGCCAGACCATGTCGTCAAGCGACATCACCGGCTCGACCGGGCGCGGCGGCCTGCTCGCCAATGCGATGACGCCGGCCGCGCCGGAGGACGCGGCGCGCCGCGACACCGATTGGCAGCGCGAGGCGAAAGTTTCCGGCAATCGCTACAATGCCGACCCGCGCAACAGCGGCGCCGCTATCCGCTACGCCGAGGCGCTGCGCCACAACGGGCAGCGCGCGCAGGCTGTCGCGGTGCTGCAGCGCGCCGCGATTTACAGTCCGAACGATCGCGCCGTGCTCGGCGCTTATGGTCGCGCGCTCGCCGACAATGGCGATCTGCGCCAGGCGCTCGACGTGCTCGGCAAGGCGCACACGCCCGACAAGCCCGACTGGCGCATCCTCAATGCCCAGGGCGCGGTGCTCGACCAGATGGGGCGCTATAGCGACGCGCGCCGCTATTACGAGACGGCGCTCAAGATCGTGCCCGACGAATCCTCGGTGCTCTCCAACCTCGGCCTCTCCTACGCGCTTTCGAAGAACCTGCCGAAAGCGGAGGAGACGCTGCGCCGCGCGGTCGCCCATGACAATGGCGACAAGCGCGTGCGCCAGAACCTCGCGCTGGTGATCGGCCTGCAGGGCCGTTTCAAGGAAGCCGAGGACGTCGCGCGCGCCGACCTGCCGCCGGATCAGGCGGCGTCCAACATCGCCTACCTGCGCCAGATGCTCGCCCAGCAGGGCCGCGGCGCCGCGCCGAAGAAGATGGCCCAGACCGCCTCGGCGGAGTAGCGACGGATAGCGCTTCGACTCCAAACTTATTCTGATGTCGTCCCCGCGAAAGCGGGGACCCAGTACGCCGTGTGCTCTCGATTGCGGTAAAGACCGGGGCTACTGGATGCCCGCCGGAGCCTGTCATCGGGCCGACGAAGCCGGGCCCGTTGGCGGGCATGACACTCAGCGGCTGCTGCTAGTGCTGGATCGCCATCACGCGGATGGCGGCCGGGCCGAGAATGACGATGAAGAGCACCGGCAGGAAGAACAGGATCATCGGCACGGTGAGCTTCGGCGGCAGCGCAGCCGCCTTCTTCTCCGCTTCCGACATGCGCATGTCGCGATTTTCCTGCGCCATCACGCGCAGCGTCTGACCGAGCGGCGTGCCGTAGCGCTCCGACTGTTGCAGCGCGACGCAAACGGACTTCACGCCTTCGAGATCGACGCGCTTGGCGAGGTTCTCGTAGGCCATGCGACGGTCCTGCAGATAGGAGAGCTCCGCGGTCGTGAGCATCAGCTCTTCCGCGAGCGCGACCGATTGCGTGCCGACCTCGTTGCTCACGCGGCGGAACGCCGCCTCGACCGACATGCCGGACTCAACGCAGATCAGCAGCAGATCGAGCGCGTCAGGGAACGCCCGCTTGATGCTGAGCTGGCGGCGCGAGATCTTGTTCTTCAGAAAGAGATACGGGATGTGCATGCCGACATAGGCGGCGAGGATGCATCCGCCGACCTTCACCATCGTCGGCTGGTTCAGCTTGAGGACGAAGAACAGATAGAACGCCGCCGTGAGGAAGCAGACGATCGGCGTCACCATGCGGAAGAAGAGGAAGGTGACGTAAGGCGCATGGCCGCGATAGCCGGCCTGGATGAGCTTGTCGCGCGCCTCCTCCTGCCCTAGCCACTTCGTCAGATTGAACTGCTCGACGACCCTGCGCATGTACTGCTTGGGCGTCTGCCGCAACGTCACCTTCTCGCCGCGGGCAAGACGCTCGCGCTCACGCTGGCGGATCTTCTCGCGCTCCGTCGCCGCGCTCTTGAGCCGCTTGCCGAGATTGTCCGGCGCGAGCAGCGGCATCGCCAGCGTAATGACGGTCGCCATCGCCGCGACCGATGCGAACAGCATCGCCATGACGCGCGGATTGTTGATATAATTGATGAGGATATCGACCATCACACAACTCAGAAATCGAAGTTGATCATCTTCTTCATCACCATCGTCCCGATGAACATCCAGAACGCGCTGCAGGCGAGCATCACGCGCCCGAGCGGCTCCGTCCATAGGAGCTCGATGTAGTTGGGACTGGTGAGATAGACGAGACCCATCACGCACAGCGGCAAGGCGCCGATGATCGCCGCCGACGCCTTCGCTTCCTGCGACATCGCGACGATCTTGGCTTTCATCTTCTTACGGTCACGCAGCACCCGCGAGAGGTTGCCCAGCGCCTCCGACAGATTGCCGCCCGCCTTCTGCTGGATCGAGATGACGATGCCGAAGAAATTCGTCTCCGGCAGCGGCACGCGTTCGTACAGCTTCGTGCAAGCCTCGCCGAGCGGCATGCCGATGGTCTGCGTTTCGACGATCGCACGAAACTCGCTGCGCACCGGCTCGGGCGATTCGCTCGCGATCATCTTCAGGCAGTCGAGAAGCGGGAGGCCGGCCTTGATGCCGCGCACGATGACGTCGACTGCGTCGGGAAAGACGGCGAGAAATTTCGCCTCGCGGCGCTTCTTGAGATAGGCGAGAAGCCAGCGCGGCAGCCCGAGGCCGGCCGCGAAGCCGCCCATCAAGCCGACGATGGCGCCGGCGCCCGAGAGAAAGAGGAGGACGAAGGCGCCGAGACCGGACCCGCCGCTGATCAGATAGAACTGCTGCTTCGACCAGGAGAGGCCGGCCTGCGAGATGCGCGCGGTGATCGGAAGCTTTCTCGCCTGCTTCTGGCGATCCTCCATCTCCTTGAGCGTCTCTTCGACCTGCTCGCGGCGAACTTTCGGCCCCGAGCGGCTCGCGGCCGTCGCCGCGCCGGCGCGCGACACGCGCTCCGGCTTCGCGACGCTTTCGCGCCGGCGCTCCACCGCGCGTTCCCCCGAGATGATCGGATAGATGAACACCCAGGCGACGCCGCCGACGGCCGCCATGACGAGAAAGAACAGGGCAATAGACTGCATCGGCACGGGCGACCTCGCTCACGCCTTCATGGGTTCTTCGATTTCGGACGCATCGAGCGCCGCGGCGAGCCGCTGCTCCTCGCCGTAGTAGCGCGCCCGCTCCCAGAAACGCGGCCGCCCGATGCCGGTCGAGCGATGGCGCCCGATCAGCCGGCCGTTCGCGTCCTCGCCGACGATCTCGTAGACGAAAATGTCTTGCGTCACGATCACGTCGCCTTCCATGCCCACCACTTCGGTGATGTGGGTGATGCGGCGGGAGCCGTCGCGCAGGCGCGCCGCCTGCACGATCACGTCGACCGACGCACAGATCATCTCGCGGATGGTCTTTGACGGCAGCGAGTAGCCGCCCATCGTGATCATGGATTCCATACGCGAGAGCGCCTCGCGCGGATTGTTCGCGTGCAGCGTACCCATCGAGCCGTCGTGGCCGGTATTCATGGCCTGCAGCAGGTCGAACGCCTCGGGTCCGCGCACCTCGCCGACGATGATGCGCTCAGGACGCATACGCAGACAGTTGCGCACGAGGTCGCGCATCGTCACCTGTCCCTCGCCTTCGAGGTTCGGCGGCCGCGTTTCCAGACGCACCACATGCGGCTGCTGCAATTGCAGCTCGGCCGCGTCTTCGCAGGTGATGATGCGCTCATCCTCGTCGATATGGCGTGTGAGGCAATTCAGGAGTGTCGTCTTACCGGAGCCGGTGCCGCCCGAGATGACCGTGTTCACGCGGCTGCGGCCGATGACCTTGAGGATCTCCGCGCCGTGCTGCGTGATCGAGCCGAACTTGACGAGCTGCTCGAGGGTGAGCTTGTCGCGCTTGAACTTGCGAATGGTGAGCGAGGGACCGTCGATCGCGAGCGGCGGCACGATGACGTTGACGCGCGAGCCATCCGGCAGGCGCGCGTCGCAGATCGGTGAGGATTCGTCGACGCGGCGACCGACCTGGCTGACGATGCGCTGGCTGACATTGAGCAGCTGCTGATTGTCGCGGAAGCGAATGCCGGTCTTCTGAATCTTACCCGCGACTTCGATGAAGACGGTCGACGCGCCGTTGACCATGATGTCGGCGATGTCGTCGCGCGCGAGCAGCGGTTCGAGCGGGCCGTAGCCGAGAACGTCGTTACAGATGTCGTCGAGCAGCTCTTCCTGCTCGGAGATCGACATCACGACGTTCTTGATCGCGATGATCTCGTTGACGATGTCGCGGATTTCCTCGCGCGCCGAATCGGCGTCGAGCCGCGCGAGCTGCGCGAGATCGATCGCCTCGATCAGCGCGCTGAAGATCGTTCCCTTGACTTCGTAATAGGTGTCGGAACGCCGCGTCTCCACGGCCGGCGGCGCGGCCGGCGCGCCGACGGAGGGCGGGATCGGCGTCGAGCCTTCGGGTGAGTTGCCGCGCACCCGCTCCGTCCCCGCGCTCGGCGCGGCGGCTGGCATCGGCGCAGGAGCGGGCGCCGGCGCGACCGGGGCGACTCGCTCGGAGGATGAACTACGCTTGCCGAACACGTGAACGAACTCCCTATGCCCTCTAGGCCTGTCGCCGCTTGAACTTCTCGATGATCGGGCTGAGCAATGTCGGACGCGGACGCTTCACGTCGTTGCGGCCGGTCAGAAGCTGGGCGAGGCTCTTGAACATCTCGGCGGCGCGATGGTTCGCCGAGACCTCCGCGATCATCTGCCCGTTATTCGCGGCGGTGCCGAAGACTTGCGTGTCGAACGGAATGATCGCCGCCGGCTCCGCCTCGAGCGCCTTGGCGAAGTCCGCCGTCTTGATCTCCGGGCGCTTTGGCACACCGACCTGGTTCAAGCAGTAATGCGCGTTCGGATCGTTCGGCCGCGCCTGCTTGAGCATGTCCATGAGGTTCTTGACGTTGCGCAGATTGGCAAGATCGGGCGCGGCGGCGATGAGGATGTCGTCGGCGCCGACGAGCAGGCGCTTGGACCAGCCGGTCCACACATGCGGCACGTCGAGCACGATGCAGGGCACGGTGTTGCGCAACACATCGAAAATCGCGTCGAAGGAATCGGCGCCGAAGTCATAGACGCGCTCGAGCGTCGCCGGTGCGGCGAGCAGGCTCAAGTGGTCCGTGCACTTGGAGAGGAGGCGGTCGACGAAGCCTGAATCGATGCGCTCCGGCGAGAACACCGCGTCGGCGATGCCTTGCGGCGGGTCCTGATTGTAGTCGAGCCCGGCCGTGCCGAACGGCAGGTCGAGGTCGGCGACCACGGAATCGAGCGCCAGGTCACGCGCGATCGACCAGGCGATATTGTGCGCGATGGTCGAGGCGCCGACGCCGCCTTTGGCGCCGATGATGGCGATGGTGCGTCCGACCGGCTTTGCTTCCGGCGCGGAGAACAGGCCGGAGACCGCGCGGATGACGCCGATGACGTCAACTGGCGCGATCAGGTAATCGCTGATCTGGCGCCGCACGAGCTCGCGATAGAGCAGAATGTCGTTGACGCGCCCGATGACGATCACCCGCGTGCCGGGGTCGCAGACTTCCGACAACGAATCGAGCCCGGCGAGGAGCTCGTCGCCGCGACCTTCCGATTCGATGATGATGACATTCGGCGTCGGCGCGCTGCGATAAGCGTCGGCAGCGGCGGCGATGCCGCCCATCTGCACCCGCACATGCGCTTTGAGCATGCGCCGATCTTCCGTCGCGGCCTGCATCACGGCAGCCGTTTCGGCGCTTTCGCAGAAAGCTTGGATCGAAATCCGAGGGATCGGCGCGATGTGCGACTCTTGTTGCACGGAAGCGGCCGCTTCGGATGGCGCCTCGGCGCCCTGGAGAGCGAATTTGATCATTTGCCCACGTCGCTGATGGTGCCCTTGTTGGTATCCGCGCTCGTCGTCGCGCTGGGAACGCCAGCGCGATACTTCTCCATCGCGGTCGTACGGCGTTGCCGATAGACGGGCCCTTCGGCGCGCGGCTGCACGAGATCGGCAGGCTCCGCAACCATCGCCGCAAGGTTGTGCTGACTGGAGCAGCCCAAGTTCCAATACGGCTGGTTCTTGGAGTATTTCTGGTCCGCGGTCGGCCCGAGATCGTCCGGCCACAGCCCGCAGGGGCCGGCCTGCGCCGCCATGCGCGGATAATTCAGCCGCAGCGTCGCCATCCGCGCCTGATCGTTCGGCGAATAGGAGCGTACCTCGATCGCGCGCGCCGGCACGCCGGCACTGGCGAGGACGCCGCGGACTTCGCGCAGCGTCGCGCCCGCCGCCCGGGCATTCGGCGTACCCGAGGGCAGATCGATGATGATTCCGCCCGTCGCCTCCTTGCGCCATGCGGCGGCGAAGGCGGCGACCCCGTCACGCTGCTCGCGCGTCAGCGCCGCGCGGCGCGTCCCGACGAGAACCTCGAAGCTGCGCTCGGCTTCCTTCACCACGATCGGGTGGCGCAGGCGATAATCCGTCGGCACCGACGCGGTCGTCAGCGGCTCCTCCTGCCGGGCGCTGAACATGCAGCCGCCGCAGGCAAGCGTCAGCAGCGAGACGGCGAGAAGCTTTCCGGCCGCGCGCAGCATGTCCGGCCGGGCCGTGTGAACGTCCAAAGTCATCTTCGTCACTCCCGCCACGCGCTCAATCCAGGATGTAGCCGTATTGGCCACGATAGGGCTGGCGCGGACTCGCATTGCCGGCGGCGCCATAGAGCTTGTTGAACTTGCCGAGCAGGATCGCCGTCGGATCGGAGGAGTCGGCAAAACCGTCATCCGGCTTCGACAGATCCTTCGGCGCGATCGCGCGCACGATGTAGGGCGTCACGATGATCACGAGCTCGCTCTGGCGATTGACGTAGTCGCGGCTCTTGAACAGCGTGCCGAGCACCGGCACCTGCATCAGCCCGGGAAAGCCGTTGATCGCCTGCTTCGTCTGCTCCTGGATCAGGCCCGCCATCGCGAGCGCGCCGCCGGAGGGGATCTCGACCATGGTGTCGGCGCGGCGCACGCGCAGCGAGGGAATGATGAAGCCCGAGGACTGCAGCGCGCCTTCGCTGGAAAGCTCCGACACCTCCGTGCCGACCTTCAAGCTGATGCGCCCTTCGCTGAGCACCACCGGCGTGAACGTGAGGCTGACGCCGAACTTCTTGAACTGGACCGTCGGCGTGCAGGAGGTCGGCGTCGTGCAGGTCGCGCCGGCGACCACCGGGAATTCGCCACCGACAAGGAAGTTCGCGGTCTCTCCCGAGATGGCGGAAAGGTTCGGCTCGGCCAGCGTACGAATGACCCCGGCGCGCTCCATCGCCCGAAGCTTCGCTTGCAATGTGTTTGAGCCGCTCTTGAATCCGGGCGTGAACTCGCTGCCGCTGATCGGCCCGTTGGATTGCGAGAACGGGTTGTCGGTGTTGAAGTTCAGGACAGTATTGCCGTAGCCGAGACTGCCGTTGAGGTCGATGCCGAGCTGCTTGATGATGTCGCGTTGGATTTCGGCGACGGACACTTTCAGCATCACCTGGTCGCGGTCGCGCACATTGATCGCATTGACGATCTTGCTGCCTTCCGCAGCGGTCTGCGACGATGGCGAGTCAAGAAGCCGCGTGGCGATGTCGAAGGCCTGCTGCGCTTCGGCCGGCGTCGCGACAGTGCCGGTGAGGATGATGCCGGAGACGCCGATCGCCTCGACCCGCACGTCGGACGAAGGGATCGCGTGCTTGATGGCGACGCGGATGCCGTTGAGATCGCGCTTCACGGCGATGTCGAAGCCGGCGATCTGCCGGCCCTCGCCGTCGAAGAAGAACACGTTGGTCTGCCCGATCTTGACGCCGATCAGGTAGGCGCGCCGCGCCGTGCGCACGACGGCATTGGCGATCGTCGGATCGGAGACGAGCACGTCCTTCGCGTCCCGCGGCAGATCGACGACCATCGACTTGCCGATGCCGAGCGACACCGAGCGCAGCGCCGCCTCGCTGGTCATCGGCCGCGTCGGCTCGCTCGCGACGGCGCGCGTCGCGACCGCCCCGCTCAGCGCAAGGAAGGCCGTCGCCGCGGCGATCGTCCATGCTGCGACCTTGTTCGTCATTGTCTGCATTCCCCAAGCCGCGTTGCGGACCTCATTTCGGCACCGTCGTGCTCGTCACGCCGAAGCGGACCATGTTGATTCCGGCGCGCGCCGGCCTGTCGTCTTCCGTGCTTTCTTCGTTGCGGCTCGCATCGACGAGGCTGCGCAGCGCAAGCGAGAGCGTGCCGAGGTGGCGCGACAGCGCGAGCGTCTCGGCCTGCCGCGAGGTCAATTCCAGCGTCGCCGTCTTGCCGACCACGACCTTCTGCCCATCCTTCTCCTGGATCGTCTGATCGATCGCGAGGACCTTGACGTTGCGCAGGATGGTTTCCGACGTGAACGCTTCCGAGCCTTGCCGCTTTTCCACCTCGCGATCGCGCCGCGTCAGAATGACGTCGACATGGTCATTGGGCAGGATGAAGCCGCCGGCGCTCGTCTCCGCGTTCACTTCCGTCGAGATCGCGCGCATGCCGGCGGGCAGCATGGCGGCGAGGAAGCCGGAGCCGTTGCCTTTGATCAGCTTCGCCTCGCGCAGCGGCTCGCCCGGCGCAAATGACGTGCGCGCGATCGCGCCGGTCAAATTTTCAATGGCGTCCGGCCGCGCCGCCTTGGTGATGAAGACGGAGCTTGCCGCGGAAGCCGGCCAAGCCTGCCATTGCATGTCGTCGGCGGTCAGCACCTGTCCCATGGCGATGTCGCTGCGAGCGGAGAGAACATCGACCATGTTGACTTGCGCGACGGGCGCAGGCGCCGGCGGCTTTTCCGAACGGCCAGCAAGAAGGGCGGCCATTCCTCCGGCAGCGACGGCGACGGCCAAAACCACAATACGGGCGGGCTTCATACGCGTTCACTTTCCAAGATGACTCTGAAACGACCGGTGGCGGGCGTCCGTGGCTGATTTGATCAGCCAATGGTCAATTCGTGGTTAATGACGCGTATCGAATTCGCGTTAACGGAGCCTTACAGCGGCTCGTCGACTGTTAGGGATTGTGGCGCAAGGGCTAAGTCACATCACGATTTTCTGCATGAACACCGTGTCGGGATAAATGAGCAGCGCCGCCGCGGCGAGCGCGATCCCGTAAGGCACACCGGTGTTCTTGTTGTGCAGACGTTCGATCCATGCGTAGCCGTTGAGGCGCGGATGCAGCGGGTCATTGCGGAATTTCAGGATCAGCAACGTGAGCGCGCCGCCGAGGAGCGAGGCGTAGAGAAGATACGGCATCACCTGGTCGAATCCGAACCACAGCGCGATCGCTGCCGCGATCTTGGCGTCGCCGCCGCCGATCCATCCGCGCGCGAAGCAGATGAAGGCGCCGATGAGCACCACGACGCCTGCCAGGATGTGATTGCCGATCTCAGGCAGGCTGAGGCCCGCCGCGAGCGCCAGCACGAAAAACGCGCCGGTGAGCGCCATCACCAGGCGGTTGGAGATCGTCATGGTCAGGAGGTCGCTCGACGCGGCGAAGGCCATCGCCAGCGGAAATGGAACGAGGATCAGCAGATTGACCATCGCGATACTCGCATGTTCTGTTCAATGAACGGCAAGCTTGACCGCGTCTCGCATCAAACGCCGTATGCGGCGGATCAGTTGGTTGCCGCGAGCTTGTTGCCGATATTCTCGTACATCACCGCCACCTGGCTGCCGACATTCATCACGACGGTGGTGATGGCGACGAAAATGCCGCCGGCGATGACGGCGTATTCCACGGCGGTGGCGCCCGACTCGTCGCGAACAAACCGTTCCAGCAGAACGAATATTGCCATTCTGGCACGCTCACGACCGCAGACGACAAAAGGAAGACAGCAGATCCGGATGCCGCGACCGGCGGCGATCCGGATTCGCTTAAGTAGTCGACCGGATCAGCTGCCGTTGTTGGTCGAAAGCTGCGTCTTCACCTTGTCGAAGGTGGTGTTGAGCTGGCTGCCGACGCTGGAGACGACGGTAATGATCGCGACGGAAATGCCGGCAGCGATGAGACCATATTCGATGGCCGTGGCGCCGGACTCGTCCTTGGCGAAACGCGCAAGAAGCTTCTTCATGACTACACTCCTTTAGATCCACACCTGGCTGTTTGGCGGATCCGGAGGCCGATGTGTCCCGCCCATTCCGGACCATGGCCGCAATGTACCTGTGACATCTTGAGCCAAGGTTAATTCGATCACGGAAACCCTCAGTGTTCGAAAGAAAGCCCTATGTGGTTAAAGAATTATTGCTGCAATTGTCTTAAGAATTGAATAGGATTTTATCTAAATTACATTGAAAACTATTCTAGCCTTTCTGAAACAAGGCAATTGATTTCTCTAAGACTAGCGACGGCGCCACCGTCGAGACACCTGCCGCACGACCTCCATGATCGGCCATACGCCCCGCTGACGCCGGCCGCGAGACGATGCGTTTGCACTTCATTCACCAATTTGCAGTCAAATCTGCTTGCAAACACCGCCGGTCCGCACGCCGCTGACCGCTGTGGTCGTCCCGCGTGAGATGGTCAGCCGGCAATGAAATCCGCTTTCATGATGCGTCTTCCCGCAGTGCCTTCCCTGATCGCCGCGGGACTGGCCGCCATCCTCTTGGCCGCCCCTGCCCGCGCGGCGGATGAAACCATCACCATTCCGGTCGATACGGCAACGCTGATCAAAACACCTGAGCGTCTTTCCACGCTGGTGATCGGCAACCCGCTCGTCGCCGACGTCTCGGTGCAAGCCGGCGGCGTCTTGGTGGTGACCGGCAAGGGCTATGGGGCGACCAACCTCGTCGCGCTCGACAAGAACGGCGCCGTGCTTCTCGAGAAGACGGTGCATGTCGTGGCCGCCCGCGAGAAGGTCGTGACCGTCTATAAGGGGATCCACCGCGAGACCTATAGCTGCGGTCCGACCTGCCAGGCGCGCATCACGCTCGGCGACGACAAAGACTTCTTCAACAACAGCATCGCGCAGGCGGGTGTGCGCACCTCGCAGGCGCAGGCGCAGGGCAATCCGGCGAAGTAAACGCCGCGCGGCACATTGCGGCCGCCCTCCCATCGTCATGCGCGGGCTCGACCCGCGCATCCATCATTATTGAGAGTCTTCGCGAAGAAAGATGGATGGCCGGGTCAAGCCCGGCCATGACGAAAGAACGGGCAATGTTTTGCCGGAAAATCACGGTTAAGCGCGGGTTAAGCGGCGGATCGCGTTTTTCTGCGATCTCAGCAACGGTTCGCAAAGACGTATTTGCTAAGCATTGAAACGCAGGCACGCGGCGGGCGTGCGATGCGGAGATCAGCCCATGACGAAGGGCACAAAGCAGGGATTTATCCGCGCGATCCGGCGCCTTGCCCAGAAGATGCAGCTTCAGCGCTTCGCGCGCGAGCAGGACGGCGCGACCGTCATTGAATTCGCCATTGTGATTGCGCCGTTTCTGGCGCTTCTCTTCGCCATCATCGAGACGGCGATGGTCTTCTTCGCCGGGCAGACGCTCGAGACTGCCGTCGCCGATTCGAGCCGCCTCATTCTGACCGGTCAGGCGCAGAAGCAGAACCTCGACGCCGCCGCGTTCAAAGCGCAAGTGTGCGCGCGTCTCGTCGCGATGTTCGATTGCAACAACGGCATCATGATCGACGTGCGCACGGCCTCGACCTTCAGCGGCGCCAACACGGGGAGCCCTGTCGACGCGAGCGGCAACATCGTCAACAACTTCACCTACGACGCGGGCAAGGCCGGCGACATCGTGGTTGTGCGCGTGATGTATCAGTGGCCCGTGATCATGCCCGGCCTTGGCTACAATCTCAGCAATCTCTCGAACGGCAAGCGCCTGCTGATGGCGACGGCTGCGTTCCGCAACGAACCGTTCTAAGCGCGACAGGCAAGCGAGCTGGCCATGACGAAACTGCACAAACTCATCGCGACGCTGCGCGGCAAAGCGGCCGCCCTTGCGCATGAAAACAGCGGCCTCGCGGCGATTGAATTCGCGATGCTGCTGCCGCTCATGGTCGTGCTCTTCCTCGGCTGCGCCGAAGTCTCCCAGGCCGTCGGGATCGATCGCAAAGTCGGCTTGACGACGCGCACCGTGTCGGACCTTGTCGCCCAGGTGAAGAGCGTGAGCGACAGCGACATGAGCAACATCATGGCCGCCGTGGCGGCCGTCGCGGCGCCCTACCCGACTTCGAATCTGCGGCTGAAGGTGTCGAGCATCACGATCGACGCGAACAAGGTCGCGAAGATCGCCTGGGGCGACGCGATGAACACAAGCGCGCGTCAAAAGGGCGACGTCGTCATCGTGCCGAATGGATTGCTCATTGCAAACACGACGCTGATCTGGGCGGAAGCGACATACAATTTCACGCCGACGATCGGCTATGTCATCACCGGCACGCTGCCGCTCAGCGACCAGATCTATATGCGGCCACGCCTCTCGGATTGTGTGCAGCGGCCTCCGAGCGTCACGGGCTGCTGAAGGCGCCAAATAGGAACTGCCCCTGTTGATTTACTCCGCTCATTCCCGCGAAAGCGGGAATCCAGCGATGCTGGGTCCCCGCTTTCGCAGGGACGAGCGGCAAAAGAATTAGCGCGGCGTGACCCCCTCGATCCAAGCCCGGATGATGTGATGCGCGATCGCCATCGGCGGCGGCGTCGCAAGGCCCTCCGGATGCGTGCGCATTAGAAGCGCAGCCGCCTCATCGCGGGAAAACCAGCGCGCGTCCTCGAGCTCGCTGCGATCGACAACGATCTCGGTCGATAGCGCCTGCGCATGGCAGCCGATCATCAGCGACATCGGGAACGGCCACGGCTGCGAGGCGAAGTAATCGACGCGGCCACAGCGAATGCCGGCCTCCTCGCGCGTCTCGCGCCGCACCGCCTCCTCGATCGTCTCGCCCGGCTCGACGAATCCGGCAAGGCACGACCAGACGCCTTTGACGAAGCGCGACTGGCGCCCGAGCAGGCAACGGTCGCCGTCCACGGCCAGCATGATCACGACCGGATCGGTGCGCGGGAAATGTTCCGCGTGACAGGCCGGGCAGACCCGCTTCCAGCCGGCGCTTTTTGCAAGCGTCGGCGTTCCGCAATGGGCGCAGAAGCCATGCCGCGCATGCCAGTGCAGCATTGCCTTCGCCTCGGCGAGGAGCGGCAGAAGCCCGGGAGCAACGAGCCCTTGCACGGCGATCGAGCGCAGATCGATGACGAAGAGGTCGTCGCGCGCCTTGAGGCCATCGGCCGCTGCGGGATCGAGGCCGATGCCGAAGCGGCCTTCGCCGTCCAGCAATCCGAGGAAGATGCTTTCGCGCACCGGCGCGAGTGCGCGCGCGTCCATCACCGGCAGAAGGGGGGTCAAGGTCTCGCCATCCTTGCGCAGCACCACCCACTCGCCGGCGATAGCGAAGGCGTTGGCGCCGGGCCGGCCAGCTTCCGCAATCAGGAAGGCATCGTCGTCGCGCTGATTGCTCGCACGGTCGATCTTGCTGCTGACGTAACCGAGAAGCGGCTGCGGCCCGAGATCATATGGAGAAACACCGGAGCGTGGCTGTGCGTGGGCCGTCGGATGTGTCATCGAGAGCTGCTTTGAAATGGGTTGGTGTGAGGGTTCGGTGCGCGCCGGACTTTATTATGCTCCGCTTGTGTCCGATAGGGCTAGGCGCTGAGCGAAAGCGCGGCGCGCAACGCACTCGCAAGTTTCTCTTGCGCGCCGGGCGCGTAAGCCTTCGCTGGAGCGCGGCCCCACACCGGGTTCGGTCCCGCCGCGTCATCGCGAAAGCGCGCAATGACATGGACATGCAATTGCGGCACGGCATTGCCGAGCGCCGCAACATTGAGCTTGTCGCAGCGGGTGTGGTCACGCAACGCGCGCGAGACGTCCGCGATCTCCGCCATCAGCCGCGTGCGATCGGCTTTCGCAAGATCGATGATCTCGACCGCGCCCTCGCGCCGCGGCACGAGAATGAGCCACGGATAGTTCGCGTCGTTCATCAGAAGCACGCGGCTCAGGGCAAGGTCGCCGAGCACCAGGGTGTCGGCGGCGAGTTTCGGGTGCAGCGACCAGGGCATCCGGACTTCCTTTAACTTCGGCTTTTCATGGCGCGCGGACTTGTGCCGCGCGGGCGCGTCTTTAGAATCGTTTTCGACAACTTGGTCCGGGATCGCCGGCAAGAACAGGTGGGCTGGAGAAGACGAATGGTGGCGCAAGGCAAGGGTAACGGCAAGGGCAGCAGCAAGGGCAACGGGAAGGCGCCGGGTAAGAAGAAGGCGAAGGGTACGCCGCATCCGAAGGGGCGCAAATACCGCTCGCAGCTCTGGTTCGACAATCCCGAGAACCCCGGCATGACGGCGCTCTATCTCGAGCGCTACGTCAATTTCGGCATCACACTCGAGGAACTCACCTCCGGCAAGCCGATCATCGGCATCGCGCAGACCGGCTCCGACCTCTCGCCCTGCAACCGTCATCACCTCGACCTCGCCAAGCGCGTGCGCGAGGGCATCGTCGCGGCGGGCGGCATCGCGCTCGAATTTCCGGTGCATCCGATCCAGGAGACCGGCAAGCGGCCGGGCGCGGCGCTCGACCGCAACCTCGCTTATCTCGGCCTTGTCGAACTCCTCTACGGCTATCCGCTCGACGGCGTCGTGCTCACCACCGGCTGCGACAAGACGACGCCCGCCTGCATCATGGCGGCGGCGACCGTGAACCTCCCCGCCATCGTCCTCTCCGGCGGCCCGATGCTCAACGGCTGGTGGAAGGGTGAGCGCGCGGGCTCCGGCACCGCCGTCTGGCACGCGCGGCAGGAGCTCGCCGCCGAGCGCATCGACTACAAGGAATTCATCGACCTCGTCGGCTCGTCGGCGCCCTCGATCGGCCACTGCAATACGATGGGCACGGCCTCGACCATGAATGCACTCGCGGAAGCGCTCGGCATGTCGCTCCCCGGCTGCGCCGCGATCCCTGCGCCCTATCGCGATCGCGGCCAGATCGCGTACCGCACCGGCCGGCGCATCGTCGAGATGGTGATCGAAGACCTGAAGCCCTCCGACATCCTCACGCGCGAAGCGTTCGAGAATGCGATCGTCGCCAACTCCGCGATTGGCGGCTCGACCAACGCGCCGATCCACATCAACGCCATCGCGCGCCATATCGGCGTGAAGCTCGAGATCGAGGATTGGGAGAAGATCGGCTTCGACGTGCCGCTGCTCGTCAACATGCAGCCGACCGGGAAATATCTCGGCGAAGAATATTACCGCGCCGGTGGCCTGCCGGCGGTGATGAACGAGCTCCTCAAGGCAAAGCGCATCCACGGCAAGGCCCTCACCGTCAATGGCAAGACGATGGGCGAGAACGTCAAGAGCGCGAAGATCCTCGATGAGGACGTCATCCGCCCATACAAGCGGCCCCTGAAGGAGAATGCCGGCTTCAAGATCCTGCACGGCAATCTGTTCGACAACGCCGTGATGAAAATCTCCGGCGTTTCCGACGAGTTCCGCGATCGCTATCTGATGAATCCGAAGGACCCGAACGCCTTCGAAGGCCGCGCCGTCGTGTTCGAGGGACCGGAGGACTATCACCACCGCATCGACGATCCGAAACTCAAAATCGATGAGAACACGATGCTGTTCATCCGCGGCACCGGGCCGATCGGCTATCCGGGCGCGGCGGAGGTCGTGAACATGCAGCCGCCGGCGGCGCTGATCAAACGCGGCGTGCTCTCGCTGCCGTGCATCGGCGACGGGCGGCAGTCCGGCACCTCGGGCTCACCCTCGATCCTCAACGCCTCGCCGGAAGCGGCGGCCGGGGGCGGGCTCGCGATCCTCAAGACCGGCGACCGCGTGCGCATCGACCTCAACAAGAGCGAGGCGAACATCCTGATCTCGGACGCCGAGCTCGCGCAGCGCCGCGCCGCCTTGCAGAAGCGCGGCGGCTTCCCGATTCCGGCGAGCCAGACGCCGTGGCAGGAAATCCAGCGCGGGATGGTCGATCAGCTCGGCTCCGGCATGGTGCTCAAACCCGCGGTGAGGTTCCAGCGCGTCGCGCAGGAGTCCGGCGTGCCGCGGGATAATCATTGAGGAAACGCGCGTAGCAATTTGCTCTTCGTCATTGCCGGGCTTGACCCGGCAATCCATCGCTTTTCGTAAGAAGATGGATGCGCGGGTCAAGCCCGCGCATGACGACGGGGTTCTCCTTCGTCGTCACCCTGAGGTGCGAGGCGCACTTGCGCCGAGCCTCGACGGGCGGCGAAGCCCGGGCCGTGCATCCTTCGAGGCTCGCCGACTGCGTCGGCTCGCACCTCAGGATGACGCCGAATGCATCGCGCTCGCCCTTAAGACCGCGACCCCGCCGGCGCGAGCACCGGGTCCTTCAGCCTCGCCGCGTCGAACGTGCGTTGCACCGTTCCATCCGCCTTCGCCTTCTCGACGAAATCGGTCGCCGCCGCGAGCGCAGCAGGCTTGCCCTTCTGCACCGCGATCGCGTAGCCGACCGCCCAGAAATGTCCGTCAAGCACGCGCGCGCCCGGAAGCTCTGCGGCGAAATCTTCCAGCGTGTCGCGCCCGAGCGCGACCGCATCGATCTTTCCGTCGCGCACCAGTTCGACGAGGCCGAGCGAGCCTTTGTTGCCGGTGACGGTCGCGTGCTTGAGGGTGCGGCGCGCGGCGCGGATGGTCGTCGTGTTCTCGACGCCGAGGACGCGCACGCCCGGTTGATCCACCTCGGCGATGCTTTTGATCTTCGAGCCCGGCGCCACGAGATAGGTGCTCTCGCCGAGCGCGTAGTTCGTGCCGATGCCGAGCATCGTCTTGCGCTCCTCGTCGACCGGCATGAAGCCGACGTCGAGCTTGCCCGCGACCAGCGCTTCGGTGATCTCGCCCGAGCTCGCCAGCACGACGATGTCAGCCGCTACGCCGAGCGTCTTTGCAAAGGCGATACCGAGATCGACGGTGACGCCGGCCACCTTGCCGGACGCATCCTTGATCGCCCACATCGGCGAGGGTGACGGACCGACGGCCACGCCGACGCGCAATTTCCCGGTGGGGGCGATTTCCTTCAACACGGCGCTGTGATCTTGAGCCATTCCTGATTCCAACCCGACAAAACAAGCAACGTTGCGACGCCGAACCGCCATGCACGGGGTCTGTCCATGCGAACCTCCCGACGCCAAGCCGGCGGCCGGGCGCATCATGCGCATAATTGGCCGCATCAAGGAATATGATCGGTCAAGCAAATCTTTGCATGCGCCTTTGCAGGCAAGCCGGTTGACAGCGCCCGGACGACGGCGAATGCTTTTGCGCGACGCTACGGCCGACGTCGAATTATTTTGCCCGCCAATGCAGGAGGATCGAGCCTTGGTTCAAAGGAGAATGCCATGGCTGTCACCTGCTGCATCCGCTACGTGCTCGACCCGTTCAAGCTCGACGGTTTTGCCGAATATGCGAAGCGATGGACGACGATCATCCCGCGCTGTGGCGGCGATCTCGTCGGCTATTACCTGCCGCACGAAGGCACGAACAATATCGCCATCGCGCTCATCGGTTTCGAAAGCCTCGCCGCCTATGAAGCCTACCGTGCGCGGCTCAAGACCGACGCCGAGGGGATGGCGAATTTCCAGTTTGCGCAGCGTGAGCGCTTCATCCTCAGTGAAGAGCGCACGTTCCTGCGGCCCGTCGCGTGAGAGGACATAAACGCATGCCCAGCATCGCCGAGAAACGTGAGACCTTCCGCCGCCTGCATCAGAGCGGCTGCTTCGTCATTCCCAATCCGTGGGACATCGGCAGCGCGAAATATCTGCAGAGCCTCGGCTTCAAGGCGCTGGCGACGACGAGCGCCGGCGCCGCCTGGGCGGTCGGATGCGCCGACGGCGACACGCCGCGCGACGTGATGCTCGCGCATATCCGCATGATCGTGGAAACGACGGACCTGCCGGTGAACGCTGACTTCGAGGGCGGCTTCGCCGACGCGCCGGAAGGCGTCGCCGAGAGCGTCAAGCTCTGCGTCGCGACCGGCGTCGCCGGCCTCTCGATCGAGGACTACACGGGCGATCGCGCAAAGCCGCTCTACGACATCGACTTCGCCGTCGCCCGCATCAAGGCGGCGCGCGCGGCGATCGATCAATCGGGCGGCGGTGTCATCCTCACCGGGCGCGCGGAAGGTCTCATCCGCGGTGTGCCCGATCTCGAAGGGATGATCGAGCGCCTTCAGGCCTATGCCGATGCCGGCGCCGACTGCCTTTATGCGCCGGGCCTGACGATGAGCGAGCAGATTTCCGCCGTGGTGAAGGCGGTCGCGCCGAAACCGGTGAACGTGCTCATGGGACAGCCGAACCCGCTGCGGGTGCACCACCTCGCCGATCTCGGCGTGCGCCGCATCAGCGTCGGCGGCTCGCTCGCGCGCGCGGCCTGGGGCGGCTTCATGCACGCGGCGAAGCTGATTGCAGATGAAGGCTCCTTCGACGGCTTCAAGGACGCCGCGCCGTCGGCCGAGCTCAACAAACTGTTCCGAGGATCATGATGGAGCTTGCCCACGAGCCCGATCCCGTCACCGGTCAGGCGGTCGGGAAACTTGTCGACGTGAAGCCGGCGACGCGGCCGGGTCCGGTCGTGATCGAGGGCCGCTTCGGGCGCACCGAGCGTCTCGACCCTGCGCGCCACGGCGAGGATATCTGGAATGCCGTGAAGGATGACGCGACGCTGTGGGCCTATATGGGCTACGGCCCTTTCGCCAACCGCGCCGCCTTCGACGCCTGGCTCGCGAAGCACGCGGCGACGGAGGACCCTTACGCCTACGCAATCATCGATAAGAACAACCGCGCCGTCGGCATCACCACCTTGATGGAAATCCGTCCGCTGGCGCGCGTCATCGAGACTGGCAACATCCTCTATAGTCCGGCCCTGCAGCGCACGCCGCTCGCGACCGAGGCGCAGTTCCTCATGGCGCGCTATGCTTTCGATACGCTCGGCAATCGCCGCTACGAATGGAAATGCAACGCGCTCAATGCGCCGTCGCGGCGCGCCGCCGCGCGCTACGGCTTCACCTTCGAAGGCATCTTCCGCCAGCACATGATCATCAAAGGGCGCAATCGCGACACCGCCTGGTTCTCGATGATCGATAGCGAATGGCCCTCGCGCAAAGCCGCGTTCGAGAGTTGGCTGTCGCCCGACAATTTCGACGCCGACGGGCGCCAGAAAGCGAGTCTCGCCGACATGATGGGCGTGAAGGTATGAGTGTGATATCGCAGCAGCACCGCCATGCCCCATCGGTCGTCATGCGCGGGCTTGACCCGCGCATCCATCTCCTTACGAAGAATGATGGATCGCCGGGTCAAGCCCGGCGATGACGAAATCGGACCAGATGGACATCTTCAAAGGTCTGCGCCGCGCGCGGGCGGACGAGGCGGAGAAAGTCGCCGCCTTCCAGCGCGACGCCTATGCGAAGAACAATGAAATCCTCGGCGTGCCGTCGGTGCCGCTCCTCGCCGACTATGCGCAAGTGCTGCGCGATTACGAGGTGTGGGTGGCGGACGATGGCGACGCGCTCGCGGGCGTGCTGGTGCTCGAACTGCGTCCGGACGACCTCCTGATCTGGAGCGTTGCAACGGCGCCGTCCGCACGCCAGCGCGGCCTCGGCCACCAGATGCTCGCAGCGAGCGAAGAGCGCGCCCGCGCGCACGGCCGCACGCGCATGACGCTCTATACGGGCGAGCCGCTGAAAGGAAACATCGCCTGGTATCAGCGCCACGGCTACGTCATCGAACACACCGAAGTGCGCCCCCAACGGCGCATCGTCCATATGGCGAAGATGTTGGGCTGAACGCCGACGATCATCGCGGTTAACCGCGCGACGTTTCCTTTTGCCGGTGCCATGCCCTATCCTCCGTCATGGCCGGGCTTGTCCCGGCCATCCACGTCTTTGATACAAAAAAGAAAGACGTGGATGCCCGGCATAAAGCCGGGCATGACGACGTAGGGAATGGATCACTGGGTCAAGCCCGGCGATGACAACTGAAAGAGAGCAAACATGGCAGGACGGTTGCAGGGGAAAGTCGCGTTCGTCACGGCGGCGGGGGCGGGCATCGGCCGCGCCATCGCGGAGGCGTTCGTCGCCGAAGGCGCAAATGTCATCGCGACGGACCTCGACGAAGCGAAAGTGAAGGAGATCAAGGGCACGACAGCGCGCAAGCTCGACGCGACCTCGACCGCCGCGGTCGAAGCGCTGGCGAAGGAGTTCTCGCCGGTCAACGTCCTCGTCAATGCCGCCGGCTGGGTGCATCACGGCACCGCGCTCGACACTCAAGAGGCCGACTGGGATCGCTCCTTCGATCTCAACGTCAAATCGATGTTCCGCACGATCCACGCCTTCCTGCCGGCGATGCTCAAGAACGGCGGTGGCTCGATCGTCAATATCGCGTCGGGCGCGAGCTCAGTACGCGGCGTGCTCAACCGCTACGCCTATGGCGCGACCAAGGCGGCGGTGATCGGGCTGACCAAGTCGGTCGCGATCGATTACATCCGCCAAGGCATCCGCGCCAACGCGATCTGCCCCGGCACCATCCAGTCGCCCTCGCTCGATCAGCGCATCGCCGAACAGGCGAAACGCTCCGGCGCGTCGCTCGAGAAAGTGCGGCAGGACTTCATCGACCGCCAGCCGATGGGCCGGCTCGGCACCGCGCAGGAGATCGCGTGGCTCGCCGTCTATCTCGCCTCCGACGAGGCAAGCTACACGACCGGACAGATCCACCTCGCCGACGGCGGGTTTGCGCTGTAGCCGCGAGCGCCATTTCTCCCGCCCCCTAAAAGGGGGAGGGTCGGGGTGGGGGTCGCCCTCGATTCTGCGGCCTGCGACCCCCACCCGGATCGCTTCGCGATCCGACCTCCCCCTTTCAGGGGGAGGTAAACGCGCGTCTCACCTCAAGGTGCTGGATAAAGACTTTCGCGCAGCCGCAACAAAGGTTGCGCCTTCTCCGCCAGCCCCGCGCACGCCTCCGCATATTCCCGCTTCAGCCGCGCGCAAAGCTCCGCGACGCTCGGAATGTCGGCGATCGCGCCGACGCCGTGGCCGGCCGACCAGACATCCTTCCACGCGCGCTTCTCGCCGGTGTGATAGCCCTGCGGCTTCTCCGGAAGATTGTCGGGATCGAGGCCCGCGGCGACCAGGCTCGGTTTAAGGAAGTTGCCGTGCACGCCGCTGATCGCCGGCGTATAGACGATGTCGCTTGCACGCGATGCGACGATCATCTCCTTGAAGCGCTGATCGGCAAGGCTCTCGCGGGTCGCGATGAAGCGCGTGCCGAGATAGGCGAGATCGGCGCCCATCAATTCCGCCGCCGCGATCTGATTGCCAGTCGAGATGACGCCGGACAGGATCACGGTCTTGTCGAAGAAGGCGCGGATTTCCGACACCAGCGCGAACGGACTCATCGTGCCGGCATGCCCGCCGGCGCCGGAACAGACCGCGATCAGCCCGTCGACGCCCGCGTCCGCCGCCTTCCGCGCATGCCGCATATTGATGACGTCATGGAAGACGACGCCGCCGTAAGAATGCACGGCATCGACGACCTCCTTGTTCGCGCCGAGCGAGGTGATGACGAGCGGCACCTTGTGCTTCACCGTCGCCTCGAGGTCGGCGCCGACGCGCGCATTGCTCTTGTTGACGATGAGATTGATTCCGAACGGCGCGGCATCCGGATGATTCGCCAGCCGCTCATCGATCTCGTCGAGCCATGCGGCGTAGGCATCGGTGCTGCGCTGATTGAGCGACGGGAATGTTCCGATGACGCCGGCCCGGCACGTCTCGACCACGAGATCAGGCCCGGAAACGAGGAACATCGGCGCCGCGATCGCCGGCAACGCGAGACGACCACGAAAAGATTCGGGCAAGGACAAGGAGGGGCTCCGATTTTCTTCGTCAGGCGCGGACTTGACCCGCGCCATGATCTTCCGTGAAGGTCGGCGGGATGATTGGCTGGGTCAAGCCCGGCGGCGGAACGCGGGAGGCGAGCGGTGCATATTCTCATCACGGGTGCGGCGGGCATGATCGGCCGCAAGCTCACGGAACGGCTGGCGGCGGACGGGTCGCTCAACGGCAAGGAAATCCGCAAGCTGAGCCTCGTCGATGTGGTTGTGCCGACGCGGCCGGCGGTCTTTACCGGACGGGTCAAGGCGTGGGCGGCGGACCTCTCCGATACGCGCGAGACCGCCAAGGCGGTCGCGGAGCGGCCGAACGTGATCTTCCATCTTGCTGCGATCGTCTCGGGCGAAGCCGAGCTCGACTTCAACAAGGGCTACAGCATCAATCTTCTCGGCAGCCTCGGGCTGCTTGAGGCGATCCGCCGCACCGGGGACGGCTATCACCCGAAGATGGTCTTCGCCTCATCGATCGCCGTTTATGGCGCGCCCTTCCCGCCGGCGATCACCGACGACTTCCACCTCACGCCGCTGACTTCCTACGGGACGCAGAAGGCGATCGGCGAACTCCTGCTCGCCGATTACACGCGCAAGGGCTTCCTCGACGGCGTCGGCATCCGCCTGCCCACGATCTGCGTGCGCCCGGGCAAGCCGAACAAGGCGGCGTCCGGCTTCTTCTCCTCGATCATCCGCGAGCCGCTTGCGGGGCAGGAAGCGATCCTTCCGGTGGAAGAGAGCGTGCGCCACACCCACGCCTCGCCGCGCGCGGCGGTCGGCTTCTTCATCCATGGCGCCGGCCTCACGCGCGAACAGCTCGGCCCCCGCGTCAACCTCGCGATGCCGGGCACGAGCGCGACAGTCGGCGAGCAGATCGATTCGCTCCGCCGCATTGCCGGACCGCATGTGACGGCACGCATCCGCCGCGAGCCCGACCCGATGATCATGCGCATCGTCGACGGCTGGGCGCAGCGCATCGACGCGCGCCGAGCGACCGAGCTCGGCTTCCGCGCCGAGACGTCGTTCGACGACATCGTGCGCGCGCATATCGACGACGAGCTCGAGGGCCGCATCGCGGCGTAGTCTTCACCTCGCCCACTTGCGGGGAGAGGGTGTAAGAGCGGCGCGCCGCGAGGAAATCCTTCAACATGCGCTTCGCCGCACCTCTCATTCCCGCCACGCTTGTACGGCGCTACAAGCGCTTCCTCGCCGACGTCGTCCTGCCGTCGGGCGAGGAGATCACCGCGCATGTCGCCAATCCCGGTGCGATGACGGGCCTTGCTGCGCCGGGCACGCGCGTATGGCTCTCGAAATCCGCAGACCCGAAACGCAAGCTTCCCTACGCCTGGGAACTCGCGGAGGTCGATTTCGGCGCAGGCACGGAGCTCGTCGGCGTCAATACCGCCTATCCGAACCGCCTGGTGCATGAGGCGCTGATCGCGGGGCGCATTCCCGAATGCGCGAGCTATCCGACGTTGCGCCGCGAGGTGAAATACGGCGAGCGCTCGCGCGTCGATTTCTGTCTGGAGGATGTGGAACGCCCGCCCTGCTACCTCGAAGTCAAGAACGTGCACCTAATGCGCGAAGGCGGCCTCGCGGAGTTTCCCGACTGCGTCACCGCGCGCGGCGCGCGGCACATGGACGAGCTTGCCGGCATGGTCGCCGCCGGCGCCCATGCGATCGTGCTGTTCTTGATTCAAGTCGGCTCCGCCACGCGCTTCGCGCCGGCGGCCGATATCGATCCCGCCTATGCTGCGGCACTCGCGCGGGCGCGCGCCCGTGGCGTCGAAGCCCTCGCCTATACCTGCGCCGTCACGACGGAGGGGATTGAGATAGGAAAACGCGTACCGATCCTCGACGTGTCATTCCGGGGCGCGACCGAGAGGTCGCGAGCCTGGAATCCATAGCCCCAGCGCTGCGGCGTATGGATTCTGGACTGGCCGCTTCGCAGCATCCGGAATGACGGAGAAGCTTGCGTCCGCGCCTCGCTTGCCTACATTGCCCTTAGCGAAGCGGCCCAGCCGCACGAGGTGCGGCCAGCCCGCAGAGAAGAATGACCTATATCGACGCCGCAGCGGCCCCGCTGCGCAAGAACGGCCAGATCAAGCTCTATGACGCCGAAGCCTTCGCAGGCATGCGCAAGGCCGGACGGCTCGTGGCCGAATGTCTCGACATGCTGACCGGCGAAGTCGCGCCCGGCGTGCCGACCGAGCACATCGACCGCCTCGTCTTCGAATTCGCGCGCGATCATGATGCCTTCCCGGCGACGCTGATGTATCGCGGCTACCGCAAATCGACCTGCACCTCGATCAACCACGTCGTCTGCCACGGCATCCCCAATGAGAAGCCGCTGCGCGACGGCGACATCGTCAATATCGACGTGACGCTGATCGTCGAGGGCTGGCACGGCGACTCGAGCCGCATGTATGCGGTCGGCGAAGTGCCCCGCCGCGCCGAGCGGCTCATCGACGTGACCTATGAGGCGATGATGCGCGGCATCGCCGCCGTACGCCCCGGCGGCACCACCGGCGATATCGGCGCCGCGATCCAGAATTTCGTCGAGCCGCAGCATATGAGCGTGGTGCGCGATTTCTGCGGGCACGGCCTTGGGCGGCTCTTCCACGATGAGCCGAACATCGTGCACGTCGGCCGGCCGGCGGAAGGGATCGTGCTCAAGCCGGGCATGCTGTTCACGATCGAGCCGATGATCAATCTCGGCCGCCCGCATGTGAAGGTGCTCTCCGACGGGTGGACGGCGGTCACGCGCGACCGTTCGCTCTCGGCCCAGTTTGAGCACACGGTCGGCGTGACGGCCGACAGCGTCGAAATCTTCACCACCTCTCCCAAGGGCCTCGACAAGCCGCCTTATCGTCACTGACCGAGCGGCGCCCTGAAGTCCCGCCTCGACACGTATTGCGCCGAAACTAAATCTAAAATTGAATGCCCAAGCGGCCTTCAGGCCGCGCGGTTTGCAACCTGCGGCGCGCGATGATGGATGACGGCGAGAGCGAGCTTCGACCGGGGCTTTCCGAAGCGCCGCCGCATTATCATGGCCATCGCGAGCGCCTGCGCGGCCGTTTCCTCGCCGCCGGCGCCGACGCGCTGGCTGATTATGAGTTGCTCGAGCTCGTGCTGTTCCGCGCCATCGTGCGCCGCGACGTCAAGCCGCTGGCGAAGCGCTTGCTGGAAACGTTCGGATCGTTCGCCGAGGTTATCGCGGCGCCGCGCGCGCGTCTTTCCGAAATCGACGGCCTCGGTGAAGCGGCCATCGCCGAACTCAAGATCGTCGAGGCCGCGGCGCAGCGTTTCGCCCGCGGGCAGATCAAGAAGCGCCGCGTCCTCTCCTCGTGGTCCGATGTCATCGACTACTGCCGCATGGCGCAAGGGTTTTCCGACCGGGAGGAGTTCCGCGTCCTCTTTCTCGACAAGCGCAACCATCTCATCGCCGACGAACGCCAGCAGGTCGGCACCGTCGACCACACGCCCGTCTACCCCCGCGAGGTCGTCAAGCGCGCGCTCGAATTATCGGCAACGGCGATCATCCTCGTGCACAACCATCCCACTACCATCTCTTCGATCACGCTAGGTCACGCCCAAGCACATTGAATCACTGATAAAATAGCTATTTTTGGGTATTGCGTAGTGGGGGCGGTTTTGGCAAATTGGGGG
>JBFWXB010000032.1:0-60258 GCA_050187875.1 Variibacter sp. | reverse complement strand
CTTCGCCAAGATCAAGCACTGGATGCGGATAGCGCAAAAACGCACAATCCCCGACACTTGGCGTCACATCGGTGATCTCGTCGCCACAATCGAACCCCACGAATGCAGCAACTACTTCGCCAACGCCGGATATGCTTCCGTCAAAATGTGAAAGACTCTAGACCGTCATCCTGAGGTGCTCGCGCAGCGAGCCTGGAAGGATGGCCAAGACACGGGGCCGTCGTCCTTCGAGGCTCGGCGCGAACGCGCCTCGCACCTCAGGATGACGGAGAGAGGGCTTGCATAACGAAACCAAAAAAATCGCCCGGCGCGAGGCCGGGCGATTTGCAACAAAGCGGATTAAAAAAACCTACGCAGCGGAATTGATCCACTGTTCGAGCTTGGCCTTCGGCGCCGCGCCGACCTGGCGCGAGGCGAGCTCGCCATTCTTGAACATCATCAAGGTCGGGATTGACATGATGCCGTATTTCGAGGCGGTCTGCGGGTTTTCGTCGACGTTGAGCTTGACGATCTTGACTTTGTCGCCAAGCGAGCCCGCGATCTCTTCGAGCGCCGGCGCGATCATCTTGCATGGGCCGCACCATTCGGCCCAGAAATCGACAACCACCGGCTCCGAAGCCTTCAAAACCTCAGCCTCGAAGCTCGCGTCGGAGACCTTTCCAACGCCCATAGCGCACCTCTTTTTGTGGGAGAATCAGGCGCATCCGGCACCCGCGGGATTTGCTCGAACCTAGGAACGCGAAGCCCCATCGTCAAGGCGCTCACGGGGAGATGACGATGCCTTCCTGCCGCAGGGCGGCATCGAGGCCGGCGGCGGAAATCTCCATCAGGAGCGGGCCTTGCGTCCACAAGAGCGCGGCGCGGACCGCATGTTTCGGATAAATGCGACCGAGCACCGCGCGATAAAGCGCAAGCTGGCGCACATAGGCGACCGGCGCATCTTCGGCACGCTCGGGAACGTCGCGGTCGGATTTGTAGTCGAGAACGAAAACGCTGCTCCCGCTCACGACCAGCCGGTCGATGCGCGCGGACACGATCTCGGGCCAGCCGTCGCCGCGCATCAGCCGGCCAACAAGCGGGACCTCCGCGCGCGTTTGCGGCCCGAGGAAGCAAGCGAAGTCCGGCTCGTCGAGGAGACGCAGCACCGGGTCGAGCAAGGCATCGACGACATTCGCTTCGGCTTTGGCTTGCGCGAGGAAACGGCGCGCCGCATCGCCACGGCTTTCGCGCGGGACGTCGGGCAGCGACTGCAAGAGCCGATGGATCCACTGGCCGCGGCGGCGCGCCTCGCGCGCATCCACACCGAACGCCAATCGCGCTGCGCCGAAGACGCGCGCGCTCTCGTCCCGCGAAGGAACGATGCGCGCAGGTGCCGCATCATCCCCTTTCGCCGGTACAGCAAGCCATGCCGGACTGTCGGTCGCCGTGGTGACGCGCTCTTCGTCCTTGCCGTCTTCGGCCAGCGCTTCGCCCGGAAATTTCTGCCAGCGCCAGACAGTGCCCTCGCCCGCATCCGCCGGACCCTCGACGGCATCGGGCTTAAGCGCCGCGTGCACGAGGTCGTACCAGCAGCCTTCCGGCTGCGTCCGCTCACCGCGCGCGCCGCACACGATCAGGCGGTCGGCCGCGCGTGTCATCGCCACATAAAGGAGACGGCGATGCTCCTCCTCCGCGGCCTGCCGCGCCGCTTGGCGCGCGGCAGCCGTTGCCGGAACGTCGGTCATCTGCCCGCCCGCCCAGACCAGCGGACGCGGCGCGCCCAGCGGCAAACCGGCGGCCTCCACCGCGAGAAGCGGCGGATCGCGCGGCCCTGCGGGCGGACTCGTCGTGTCGGCGAGAATGACGATCGGCGCTTCCAGCCCCTTCGCGCCGTGCACAGTCATCACGCGCACCTCATCGCGCGCGATATCCATGTCGCGCTTCACCTCCGCTGCAGCGGCGCGCAGCCAAGCCAGGAAGCCCTGCAGCGACGGCATTTCCCGCCGCTCATAGTCGAGCGCGAGCGCGAGGAATTCGTCGAGCGCGTCGTTGGCTTCCGGGCCAAGCCGCGCGATGAACCGACGCCGGCCGCCGCGTGCGCCGAGCAGCGCCGCATAAAAGGTGAACGGCGTCTGCGCACGCGCCTCGAAAGCGAGCCGGTCGAGCGTGCGCGCCGCTTCGGCGAAGATGAGATCGTCGGCATTCGCACGCAGCGCCGCGCGCAAGCTTCCCTTCCGCTTCCACGCGAGCGTGAACAACTGATCGTCGTCGAGCCCGAAGAGCGGAGAGCGCAGAACCTCGGCAAGCGCGAGATCGTCTTCTTCGAGGAGAAGCGCATCGGCGAGCGACATAAGGTCCATGACCGCGATGTGCTCGGTGAGGATAAGCCGGTCGGCGCCGGCGACGTCGATGCGCGCATCTTTCAAAGCACGGATTACGGCTTGGAACAGCGGCCCGCGCGAGCGCACGAGAACGAGGATGTCGCCGGGCTTGGTGCGCTGACCGGTGAGCGGCAGAGGCACGCGCGCATCGATCCAGTGGCGAATGTTCTGCGCGATCTTGCGCGCCAGCTGCACCTGCGGGCTCACCTCCGAGACCGCGTCGAACGGCGCGTCCCAGGCCTCCATATCCGCGCGCTTCTCGGCAGCGATGAGCGGCCAGACCTCGACGTGACCGGGCGCGTTGTGGCGCAGCGCCTGATGCACGGTCGGCACCGGATCGCTCGCCAGCCCCGTGAACGCACGTTCCTGCGCGAACACCGCGTCGACCGCGCCGAGCACGTTCGGGCCAGAACGGAACGAGTGCTGGAACGGCCGCGCTTCGAACGCCAACCCGCTCGCCGCATGCGCCCGCATGAAGTGACGCCGCATCTCGTCAAAGCGGTGCGGCGCTGCGCCCTGGAACGAATAGATGGACTGCTTCTCGTCACCGACGGCGAAGATCGAGCGCTTGACCCTCTCGCGCGCGCCCGCGCCGGCGAAGAACTCGCTGGTCAAGAAGGCGATGACATCCCACTGCTTCGGGCTCGTGTCCTGCGCCTCGTCGACGAGAACGTGATCGATGCCGCGGTCGAGCTTGTAATGCACCCAGGCGGCCGCGCCTGTTTTCAGGAGCGCCAGCGTCTTGTCGATGAGGTCGTCGTAGTCGAGGAGCCCGCGCCGGTCCTTCTCGGCGCGATAGCGCTGCGTCACCTCATGCGCGATGGTGATCAGCGCCGCCGTGCGATCGCGCACGGCAACAGCTTTGCGGCATGTCCAGAGCGCATCGACGCGCTCCTGCTCCTCCAGCAGACGCGCACAAAGCTCCGGATGCCGGTCCTTGATCGCTTTCGTCGCGAGACGCTCGCGCGGCTCGCGTTTTCCCGTCGTCTTGAGAAAGATATCGACGTATTCGTTGATCGCTGCAGCACCGCGATCGGCGTGCGCGCGCAAAAAGGCGACACCGGTCTTCTGATCGCTTTTCGATCCTTCCGCAAAAATCGCGGCAATCGCCGGCCACTTCGCGCGCGGCAGGATCGGGCTGTCGAGGATTTCTGCCTCGACGCCTGCAGCCGTCTCGGCGGGGTCGACATCGAGCACGCGGGAAAGCTCCACGATCGCCGCATCGACGCCGCCGACGCGCGCGATCCAGCCTTCGACCGCGTCGCGCTGATCGATCGCCTCGCGCACGACATTCGCGAAGGTCACGTCCGCGGCCGAGGCGACGGCGATGGCGAGCGCACGGCCAAGCGCGCTCTCCGGCTGCGCCGCCGCTTCGAGCAGCACGGCGAGCCGGAGACTGTCGATCAATTCGCGCTCGGCATGCTCTTCGAGCACCTCAAAGCGCGCCGCGACATCGGCCTCGAACGGGAATTGATGCAGCAGACCGGTGCAAAAGGCGTGGATCGTCTGCACCTTCAAGCCGCCCGGCGTCTCCAGCGCCTCGGCAAAAAGCCGCCGCGCACGGGAGAGCCGTTTGGCGTCCGGCCGGCGGCCTTCGATCGCGGCGATCGCGTTCGCGAGCTTGACGTCGTCCCACGCCGTCCAGTCGGCGAGCCGTTCGAACACGCGGTTCGCCATATTGGCGGCAGCCGCCTTCGTGAAGGTGAGGCACAAAATCTTTCCGGGCGCGACGCCGTCGAGAAGAAGGCGGATCACGCGCTGCGCAAGCACATAGGTCTTGCCCGAGCCGGCATTCGCGGTGACCCAGGCGGACACGTCCGGATTCGAGGCCGCGATCTGGTCGGCGAGGACCTTTTCGGGAATGTCGGCCGGCTTCATGGCGGCATCCCTTCGTTGGGCTCGCCGCCCGTCTCCGACCATTCCTTCACCCGCGCCAGGTGATCGTAATCGCCGTAGCGCGTCCGCCACATCGACAGAACGAGTGAGGGATAGCCCTGCGTCTCGTCTTCGAAACGCATCAGCGTTGCTTTGAGCCGGGAGAGCGCGCGGTCGGCATGCGCATCCGGTGTCGCGTCCTTGAAGTCGATCGACTTCTCGAAGCCGCCGGGATCACCGCCCTTCAAGCCCACATAAGCGATCTCGCGAATAGAAAGCCCCGCCGGAAGGTCTTTGAAGCCGCCGTTGCGCAGGATCGCGCCTTCAAGCGTGAGCTGCGGGCTCAAGCCGATCTGCACTTGTTTCGGGCTCGGGATGGTGCCGGTCTTGTAATCGAGGATCGCGACGGAGCCATCCCGCAGACGCTCGATGCGGTCGGCGCGCGTGACGAGGCGGAACGTGCGCTCGCCGAGCGCAATGTCGAGTGTGCCTTCGACCTCCGCATGCATCGACGCGATGAGCGCGCGGCGGTCCTCGTCCCAGCCGACGAACCATTGCGCGGCGCGCACGAAGCGCGGCCACCAGAATGCTTCCGCTTCGGGAAAATCCTTCAGCGGCGCGAAGGTGCGTTCGCCGCGCGCGATGAGCTCGTTGAGCGGATGCGGCGGCAGGCCGCCGGCGAAATCCTTCGTGTAGTCGCCGACAGCCTCGTGTAGCGCGCTGCCGCGGTCCCGCGCACCGGGCGGCGTGTCGACGGCATCGAGCGGGACGAGGCCAAGGATATGCCGCGCATAGATCGTGTAGGGGTCGCGTAAGAGATGCTCGACCTGCGTCACGCTGAGCCGCAAGGGGCGCGCGGCCAGCGGCGGCTTCGGCGACGGCTGCGGGATGCGCTTCGGCGCGGCCGGATGATCGAGCCCGCGCGCCAGGGCGACGAACGTATCACCGCGCTCGCGCGCCTCCTGCCACGCCTCTTTGCCCGCGACGGCCTCGAGCCGCTGCAGGAAGCGCGAGGCGACGGTCGGCGCGCCGCCGGATTTCTGCGCGCGGCTGAGCACCACCTCTTTCGCGCCGAGCGCCTGGGCAAAGTCATGCGCCGTGAGCCCGATGCGACGCTCCGGCAGATCGAGCCCAAGCGACTGGCGCATCGGCCGGCTGAGCCACGGATCGGAGCGCGTCTGCGGCGGCCACGTGCCTTCGACGAGCCCGCCCAGGACGACGCGGTCGACGCTCTGCAGCCGCGCTTCGAGGAGACCATAGATGCGCACACGCGCGCCCACGCCGTCGCGGTTTGGCACGACGCGGCCTGCGGCGGCGCTTGCGAACGCCTCGCCATATTCGCCGGCCGCGAGGGCAAAGCCCGACGCCGCTGTGCTGTCGACAAGCGTCTCGAAAACCGTCTGGAGCGCGCGGCCGTCCTCGTCCGCAAACACGGCGCAGCCGCCGTCAGCATCGCGGCTCAGCGCCGCCACCACCTCGGCATGACGCCGCGCCAGGTCGGCGAGCGGCAGGCGCGCGGCGGGCAGCGTTTCGAGCGGCGCAAGCGCTTCGCCGAGCGCCGCCACAAGCACCTGCGCCTCGGCAATTGCCGCATCGCCAATCGCGCTGCGCGGATCGCTGCGATGGAAGCCCTCGCGCAGAGCCGGGAAATGCGCGAGCGCGTGCGTGAGTCCCGCGCTTCCCTTCTTCGGCCGCGGTCCCCGCAGGAGCGCGCGCTCCAGCACCGAGAGCGCGTAGGCATGCCGGCCCGCGCCGCGGCCCAAGCGCAGATACGGATGCTTGAGCAGCGCCAGCAGCGTCACGGGCTCGAGGCCGCCGAGCGCCGCCTCGGCCGCAAGCCGCGCGAATACGCCAGCGGGCGTGTCGGGCAAGGCGAGCCCCGCGGAATCGTCGACGGCGACGTTCCAGCGCCCGAGCGCCGCGATCACGCGGCGCGCCAGTGCGCGGTCGGGCGTGATCAGCGCTGCCGTCGCGTTGTCGTCCTCCATTGCGCCGCGCAGTGCAATGGCGATCGCCTGCGCCTCCTCTTCCGCGGTCGCCGCTTCGATCACGCTCACGTCGGCCAGCGCGCGCGTGATTTCGGCATCGGGAAGCCGCACACTCCAATGATCCGTCGCCTCGGCTGGGCGCAACGCCTCCGAGACGAGACGCTCCCGCCCATGCGGCACGGGCGAGGCGAGCGGCGTCACCTCGTCGCGATGCAGGCCGATCTCCGCAAGCCAGCCGCGCATCGCATATTGCGGGTGCCCGATGGACTCCGCGACGAGCTCCCACGAGGCGGCATCGAGATCGGTATCGAGGCCGGGCAGAACGACGGCGCCCTGCGGCAGATTGGCGACGGCCGTGAGCAACGCCGCCGTCGCCGGCATCGAGCCGGTCGAGCCCGCGGCGATGACCGGCCCGTCGCGATGCAGCGCAAGGCGCGCGGTTTCAGCCGCAATCAGACTGTCGCGCCGCGCCGCCGGCTCGATCGCGCCGCGCTCCGCCAGCACGGCCGGCCAAACGGTGCGCGCGATCTGCAGGAAGCGCAGCGTCAGTTGCCAGTAATGGTCGACATCCTCCGGCACCAACGTGTCGAGCCGCTCCCACGCGACCTTGCGCGTGATCATGTCGTCGATGAGCCGCGCCAGCGCGTCAGCCAAGGCAAGCGCGACGGAGGGGCTGTTGGCGACAAGCTGCGGCCCGCCGCCGGCGCGCACGTCCGGCGACTGCGCCCATTTGAGGATCAGCTGTGCGAGGAGAAGACGCCGTTCGAGGTCGCCCAGCGCCTCGGGCAAGTCGAGATCGAGCGCGGCGAGCGGTCCGTGGATCGCCTGCGCGAAGACAAGCTCGTCCTCGTCGATGTCGCCAAGCGGCGTGAGGCGCGGCAGCATCGCGGCATCTGCGCCGAGCACATCGAGGAAAATGTCCTGCGCCAGCCGGCACGCGCGCCGCGTCGGCAGATAGATCGTGGCGGACGCGAGCGCCAGCGGATCGTCAGTGACCGAAAATCCGGACACGAGGCCCCCGTCCGCCAGTGCACGAATCAAAGTCGGCAGGAAGGGTGCGGACGCCGGAACCGTGAAGACGCGCGGGCGCGGCGCCGCCATTGCTAAGCGGCACTCGCGAGAATGGCGGATTCCGCGCGGCCGATCGCTTCCGGCGTGCCGACATGCATCCACACGCCCTCAAGCCGATGGCCGAACAGGCGGCCGGCGGCTTCCGCACGGTCGAAGAGCTTGGTCAGGCTGAAGGGCTCCGCGCGCATACCCTCGAACAGGCTTGGTGTGAGGATCGCCGCGCCGGCATAGACGAAGGGCGCGATCTCACGCTCCGGCCGCTTGTGCAATCGCCCATCCGCGGTCATCAGGAAATCGCCGCGGCCGTCGTAGCCGATGCTGGTTGCCGTCGGCGCGAGCAGCAGGAGCGCATCCATATGCGCCGGCGCGAAGGCTTTCGCGAGGCGGCTGAGATTGGCGCGCGGCCCTTCGATCCAGATCGTGTCGGAATTGACATGGAAGAACGGCGCCTCGCCGAGGATGGGAAGCGCCTTCACCACGCCGCCGCCGGTGCCGAGGATTTCGGCCCGCTCATCCGAGATGACGACATGCGGCCGTTTGCGCGCCGCGACATGCGCTTCGACCTGATCGGCGAAATGATGCACGTTGACGACCGCGGTCTCGACGCCGGCATCCGCCAGCCGGTCGAGGACATGGTCGAGCAGCGCCCGCCCGCCGACCTCCACCAGCGGCTTCGGCCGCGTGTCCGTCAGCGGCCGCATGCGCGTGCCGAAACCTGCGGCCAAGACCATCGCGCGACGTGGCACCGCAACCGGAAATGTCGCCATCAAGGATTCCTGGGCTGATTCGGAGCCGGATTATAGCGACCTGGCGGAGACGGGCGATCACCCTCGCGGGGCGGGAACATGCGCCTCGTACCAAGCCTTCAGCGGCCGCAGTGCGGGATGCGCCAGGGCCCGCCGCAGATTGCGCCATACCCGCGGCTGATGACGGATATATTGCGGCTTGCCGTCGCGACGGTCGAGGCGTGCGAAAATGCCCAGGATCTTCGTGGCTCGCTGCGCGCCGAGCAAACTGTAGAGGGCAATGAACTGCCCCATGTCGAAGTCGCGGTCGGCGGCGCGGCGTGCCTTCATATAGGCGCTGATCAGGCTTTCCTCGAGCGACTCGGGCACGTCGACGCGGGCGTCCTGCAGGAGCGAGACGACGTCGTAAGCATCCGGCCCCATCACCGCGTCCTGGAAGTCGAGAACGCCGACACGGGCAACGCCATGCCGGTTCGGCAGCCAGAGCAGATTGGGCGAGTGATAGTCGCGCAGCACCCAGGTCGGCCGCGCTTCCGTCGCCGCGTCGAGCGCGTCGCGCCAGAGCGAACGGAACTCGGCGCGCGCATCGTCCGGCACGGTCGCCTTCTGCTGCGGGAAATACCAATGCAGCAGGAGATCGACCTCGATCAGAAGCGCCGCCTTATCATAGGTGGGGATCTGATAGGTGACGCGCGGCGCGACCGGCAGTGTGTCGGGAAGCGTGGTGCGATGCAGGTTCGCGAGCGCGTCCGTTGCCGCCACGTAGCGTTCGGCGATGGCGGATGGCGGATGCCCGGCGACGACCGGCTCCGTGCCGAGGTCTTCGAGGATCAGCAGGCCCTCGGCGAGATCGGCGGCGAAGATTTCCGGCGCCGAGAGGCCGCGCTCGCGCAAGCCCCGCGCCATGGCGACGAACGGCGTCACATCTTCGGCGAGGTGCGCGATCGCGCTATACGGCAACCCGTTCTGCACCGGCGGACCGTCCGGACGGCGCGGCGAATTCATCAGGATCGCGGAGCGGCCAGTCTCCAGCAGGCGCTCGTAGATGCGGGTCGAGGCGTCGCCCTGCATGCGGATACGCTCGGCGCCGCCGTAGCCGGCGTCATCGAGAAAGCCAAGGAACGTCGCAAGCCGCGCCGCCCGCTCCGCGGGCGCACCGTAGCCGCCGATCGACACGCGGCGCGCCTGCGGCCCGATATCCGGCGCGAGCGTGAACGAGATCTCGATCCGATCCGGGGGAAGCGCCGTGTCGGCCCGCTCCGGCCACTCGACGAGCAGGATCGCATCGTCCTCGAGGTCGGCGAGAGCGAGCGCGCCCATCTCGCTGGCGTCGCCGATGCGAAAGAGATCGACATGCGCGATCCGCGCCTTGAGCAGATCGTAGTGCTGGACGAGCGTGAACGTCGGGCTCGGCACCTCGATCGTCTCGTCCTCGGCGATATGGCGGATCACCGCGCGCGCGAAGGTCGTCTTTCCAGCGCCAAGGTCGCCGCCGAGCGCGACCGTGTCGCCGGGCTTGAGGATTGCGGCAAGGTCGGCGGCGAGCTGGCGCGTCGCCCGCTCGTTCGGCAACACCCGTTCCGCCTGCTGCGAGCGGATCGTATCCAACATCGGCCTCGCGCCGCTCCCCTACTCCGCCGCGACGCGCCGGTGCGTCTGCTCCAAAGGAAATACGCAGGTGACCGTGGTCCCCCGCCCCTCGGCGGTCTCAAGGCTTACCGTACCACCATGCAGCTCCACGAACGAGCGCACAATCGACAATCCAAGACCGGCGCCGCGATGCTGGGAGCCCTGCGCATGGGTCTCGAAACGATTGAAGACGCGGTCGACGATCTCGGCCGGAATACCCCGGCCGCGATCGGCGATGGAGACGACCAGGGCGCCGTCGCGCCGCTCGGCGCCGAGCGTGATGGTCGACGAGGGCGGCGAGAAGGCGATGGCGTTGGAGAGCAAATTGAAGAGGATTTGCCGGATTCGCCGCTCGTCGGCGACGAAGCTGCCGACATTGCGGGCAACCCTAAGGTCGAGGCGGAGCGCCTTTTCGGCGAGTCGGTCCTGCACGCCCTCGGCCGCCGCATCGATGGTGCGGCGAATATCGACCGGCCCGAGGTCAAGCTTCATCGCGCCCGCGTCGATCGACGCGAGATCGAGAATGTCATTGATGATCGCGAGCAGCGCCGAACTCGAGGAAGAGATGTAGCCGAGATAGTCGCGCTGCTTGTCGGTGAGCGGGCCCGTCGAGGTGTCGTAGAGAAGATGCGCGAAGCCGATGATATTGGTCAGCGGCGTGCGCAGCTCGTAGGACACGTGGTGCACGAAATCGTTCTTGAGCTCGTCCGCCATTTCGAGCGCGTCGTTGCGCTCACGCAGCGCCCGCTCGACATTCGCCGTATCCGTCGCATCCTGGAACGTGACCAGTGTCGCGCCGTCGGGAAGCGGCACCGTGGCGCAGTTGACCACGCTGCCGTCGGACCGCTCGAGGTGCCCGGACATGACCTCGCGCCGGTCGAATCCCGTCACCGCGCCGCGCAGCGCCTGCCAGAAATCGGAATCGCCATAGAGCGCGCGGCAGCGCTCGATCACCGTCTCGATATGCGGCCGGTCGCCGAGCAGCGCCGGCGAAACCTTCCACATGTTCATGAACGCCGGATTGCTCAGACGCATGCGCCCGTCGCTGCCGAACACCGCGACGCCTTCGGCGAGATTGTCGAGGGTCTCGCCCTGCACCCGCAGCAGCGCATCATGGCGCCGCTCGAGGTCGAAGCGCTCCGTCAGATCGTCGAACACATAGGTGACGCCGCCTTCCGGGTTGGGCGTGGTGACCACGCGCAACGTGCGCCCGTCTGGCAGATGCCACCAATGCTCCTTCGGCTCGATCGCGCGATAGGCCTCGTAGAGCTGGGTGCGCCAGACGCGGAAATCCGCCTGTTCCGGCAGCTTGCGCATCGCACGCAGCCGGTCGAGCACGGCGGAATCGCTCGGATGCTGATCGAGGAAATCGGCGTCGAGCCCCCACAGCGCGCCATAGGCGGCGTTATAGAACGTCAAGCGATGATCGCCGCCGAAGCTTGCGACCGCCGAGTGCAATTGGTCGAGCGTGCGCCGATGCGCCTGCATCATGCGGTTCAATTCGGCGCGCATGGTCTCGGCTTCCGTCGCATCGATGCCGATGCCGGCGCTGCCGCCGCGCGAGGGAACTTCGAGAATATCGAGAGTGCGCCGCGCGCCGGCGACAATCACGGGAACACGCGCCTGATAAGCCTCGCCCTGCGCGCGCAAGCGCATCTGCTCGACGCGTGCGGGCTGTTCGAGAAGTTCGATCCCGCGATGCATCGCATCGACCGCGCTCGAAGCTTCGACGGCGCGCGCGTAAGCATCATTGACCCAAGCGAGCTGCCCGTCTGGGCGGCGTACCCAGATCGGCGACGGCAGACGCTCGAGCAGCATGCGCATCGTTTCGACGTCGGAGAGAAGCCGGCGATGGGCGCTTTCAAGCTCGGCGAGCGCGCGCTGCGCACCGGTCGCCTCCTTCAGACGCAGCACAGCGCGTCCGCCAACCGGCCGGCCCTCGGCTTCGATATGCCGTCCGGCTGGCGTCGCCACGTTCATCGTGAAGCTTTCGCCACGGGCCCGCAGCTGCTCCACCGCGTGATCGAGCGCCTGCGCGGATTCGGGCGTGAGCCATGTCCCAAACGCGAGCGCGCGCCGCGCGACGGGCGCGGCCGTGATGACGGCGGTGTCACCAAGAATCTCGGGCTCGCCGTCGTCGGCCGGCCATGTGACGACCACCTGCGGCTCGGACAAAAGAAGCGTTACGCTGCGATCGAGATCGGCCTTGAGGCGCGTGATCTCCGCGCGCGCGCATGTTTCGAGCTCCCGCCCGCGCTGGCGCTGGCGCACCAGCATGATGGCGGTCAGCACGGCGAAAGCGATGATGCCTAGCGTCAAGGCGAGCGCGGCGACCTCATGGCGCTCCAATCCGCCCACGGCCACCATGTAGTCGGCGACGACGGAGAGGGGACGGTTGCTTTGGGCAAAGGCCGGCGATGTGGGTGCGCAAATGACGGCGGCGATGAGGACGCCGAATCCGCAACGCCGCGGACAGGCATACTCGCCCCCGCCCCTCGCCCGGATCGCTTGCCGCATGCGCCGTTGCCCCCGCTCCCGAAATCGGACCGCCGCGTCCGAGCCCGGAATCCGATCAGGCAGGCCGCCGCGCCTGCCGAATCAATCCACTTTAGCTCCGAGGGATTCGAGGGTTAAGAGTCCAGACCGTGAACGCAGCCGCCAACGTGGCGGCAGCGGCCAAAACAAGGCGCAAACGGACTCACGTGGCAAGAAAGTTTCCGACCGTTGCCCTTTCGCCACGCCTCTAGCGGTTGTCATCCGGTCGAGCCGAAGCCTCCGGAACCGCGCTCCGTCGCATCGAGGACGTCCACGGGCACAAGCTCGACGCTGGTGACCGTTGCGACGACAAGCTGCGCGATCCGCTCCCCACGCCGCACGGTGAAAGCCGCCGCGCCGAGATTGATGAGCAGCACCTTCACCTCGCCGCGATAGTCGGCATCGATGGTGCCGGGACTATTGAGCACCGTGACACCGTGCTTCGCCGCCAGGCCGGAGCGTGGCCGCACCTGCGCTTCCGTTCCCGCGGGAAGCGCCAGCACGATTCCGGTCGGGATCGCGGCATATTTTCCCGGCGCGATGACAATCGGCGCATCGCTCGGCACCGCTGCGTGGAGATCGAGGCCGGCCGCGTGCGCGCTTTGCGGGAGAGGCAGCGGCAGGTCGGCGCCATGCGGCAGCCGCAAAACGCGCGCGGTGATTTTTGTCATCGCGCCTTGCCCAACGTCTCGCCGACGCGCGCGACAAGCTGCGCGGCGACACCTTGCTTGCTCTGTGTCGGCCACGACTCGACGCCGGCCGCCGTGACGAGATGCACCGTGTTGGCGTCGCCACCCATCACGCCGGTCTCATGCGAGACATCGTTGGCGACAATCCAGTCACAGCCCTTGCGCGCGAGTTTTGCCTTGGCATTCGCGATCACGTCGTTGGTTTCCGCCGCGAAGCCGATGACAAGTCGCGGCCGCGACGTCTTCAGATGCGCGACCGTCGAGAGGATGTCGGGATTTTCGCGGAGCGCGAATTGCGGCGGCGGCGCGCCGCGCTCTTTCTTGATCTTTTGGGTTTGCGGTGCGACGCCCCAATCTGCGACGGCCGCCGCGAAGATCGCGACATCGACCGGCAGCGCCGCCTGCACCGCGGCGAGCATATCGTTCGCCGATTCCACTTTGACGATCTTCACACCAGCTGGATCGGGCACATTCACCGGTCCGCTGACGAGTGTCACATCCGCTCCGGCTTCGGCTGCCGCAGCAGCAATGGCATGCCCCTGCTTGCCCGACGAACGGTTGGCGATGTAGCGCACCGGATCGATCGGCTCATGCGTCGGCCCGCTGGTAACGAGCACGCGGCGGCCGGCGAGCGGGAGCGGACGCAGCGGCGCGCACAGCGCCTCGACCGCCGCGACGATCTCGAGCGGCTCGGCCATACGGCCGCGCCCTTGCTCGCCACGCTCGGCCATGTCGCCAACATTCGGCCCGATGAAATGAACACCGTCCTTGCGCAAGGTCGCGACGTTCCGCCGCGTCGCCGCATTCGCCCACATCTGCGGGTTCATCGCCGGCGCCATCAGCACCGGCTTGTCGGTCGCGAGAAGGACCGCGCCGGCGAGATCGGGCGCAAGGCCGAGCGCCGCCTTAGCCATCAAGTCTGCCGTCGCCGGCGCGACAACGACGAGGTCCGTGTCGCGCGCGAGCCGGATATGGCCGATGTCGAATTCCTCCGCCTGCGAGAACAGGTCGGTGAAGACGCGCCCGCCGGCGATTGAGCCGGCAGCGAGCGGTGTCACGAACTGCTGCGCCGCCTCCGTCATCGCAACGCGCACAGCGGCGCCGCGCTCCTTCAGGCGCCGGATCAGGTCGAGACTCTTATAGGCAGCGATGCCACCGCCGATGATGAGGAGGATGCGCCAGCCGGCGAGGGTCGCCGCGACCGGCGCTGCCCCTTCCGCCGTCGCCCCAGCCGGGTCGATTGCCACGGACGAGGACGGCGCTGCCTCGCCTTCTTCTGCCGCCACGGCCTCCGTCAGAATCCGGCGTGCTTCTTCTTCCAGCGAGCGGCCGTTCCGCGCCGCACGCACGCGCAGGCGGGCTTTGACGGCATCGTCGAGCTTGCGCGTGATTAGGCTGGCCATGGCGGCGTCCGGGCAGAAACGGGATTTGATATCAATGATATCAAATCTTGTGGCTCAATCCAAGGCCAGCCACAGGAGCAGGAAGGCGATGGCCCACAGCGCCGCGGCAATCCAGCGGTTGCGCCGCGCCTCGGCGACGCCGATATCGCGCACCGTTTCGGGGGCCAGAACGAGGCCGTCGCGGGTGATGCGGTCGAGCTGCTCTACGAGGCTCGCGGTGCGGGTCAGGAGCGCGGGTACGGCGCTGAGGAAGCGCGCAGCCTCGCCCGCCCCTTCCGCCGCGCCTTCCAGACGGCCGGCGGGGCCAAGATGGCGCTCGATCCATTCGCGCACGACGGGCTCCGCCGTCGACCACATGTCGAGCTTGGGGTCGAGGGAGCGCGCGACGCCCTCGACCACCACCATGGTCTTCTGCAGGAGGATCAGCTCCGGCCGCGTGCGCATATCGAAAATGCCGGTGACCTCGAACAGCAGGGTCAACAGCTTCGCCATCGAGATCTCTTCGGCCGTGCGGCTGTGGATCGGCTCGCCGATGGCGCGGATCGCTTGGGCGAAGCTGTCCACCGAGTGATGCGGCGGCACATAGCCGGCTTCGAAATGCACCTCGGCCGTGCGCCGATAGTCGCGCGTGATGAAGCCGTGCAGGATTTCCGCGAGGAAACGCCGTTCCTTCGGCCCGAGGCGTCCCATGATGCCGAAATCGACCGCGACGAGACGCCCGCTCTCGTCGACGAAGAGATTTCCCGGATGCATGTCGGCATGGAAGAAGCCGTCACGCAGCGCGTGGCGCAGGAATGTCTGCATCACCGCGCGGGCAAGCTGTTCGAGATCGTAGCCCTTGGCGATCAGCGCCGCGCGATCCGTGAGCGGCGTGCCATCGACCCATTCGAGCGTCAGCACTTCGCGCGCGGTGCGGTCCCAGTCGATGGCTGGAACGCGGAAATCCGGATCGTTCTTCGTATTCTCCGCCATCTCGGAGAGAGCTGCGGCTTCGAGCCGCAAGTCCATCTCGATCGCGACCGAACGCGCGAGCGTATCGACGACCTCGACGAAGCGCAGGCGCTGCGCTTCCCTGGAATGACGCTCCGCCCCGCGCGCCGCGAAATAGAAGGAATCGATGTCGGCGCGCAGCCGGCTTTCAACGCCTGGCCGCAGCACTTTTACGGCAACGCTTCGCGTGCCCTCGGCATCGGCAATCTCGGCGCGATGCACTTGCGCGATCGACGCGGCGGCGACCGCCGGACCGAACGACGCGTAAACCTTAGCGAGCGGCCGCTCCAGCGCGCGCACGACCGTCGCTTCCGCATCCGCCTGCGGGAACGGCGCCATGCGGTCCTGCAGGCTCTCGAGATCGCGCGCGAGGTCAGGGCCAACGACATCACGCCGCGTCGCCAGAAATTGACCGAGCTTCACATAAGTCGGGCCGAGCCGCGTGAGCGCGGCTGAGAGCCGCGCCTTGGCGCCAGGCGCGGCCGGCCGCTCGAAGAGCCGCGCGAAGCGCACCGCCGCCTGCGCCCCAGGCGGCAGCGGCGACGGATCGATCACACCAAGCACGCCTTCGCGCGCGAAGACATAGCCCGCGCGCGCAAGGCGCGTGAGATGGACGAGCGCGGAGATCACAAACGCCAGCCCGTATGCAGCGCGACGATGCCGCCGGTGAGCGGCCGCCACGTGACGCGCCGGAAGCCGGCCGCGCGGATCATGTCGGCGAAAGCCTCAGGCTTCGGGAAACGGCGGATCGATTCGACGAGATAACGATAGGGCTCCGCATCGCCCGCCACCGCCCGTCCGAGCGCCGGCACGACATTGAAGGAATAGAGATCGTACAGGCGATCGAGGCCCGGCACATCGACGCTCGAGAACTCGAGACACGCGAAACGCCCGCCCGGGCGCAGCGCGCGATACGCCTCCGTCAGCGCCTGCTCGATGCGCGGCACGTTCCGGATGCCGAAGGCGATCGTGTAGGCGTCGGCCTGACGATCGGCGCAGGGCAGCGCCTCCGCATTGCCTTCGATGAAGGAAATGCGATCGTCGAGCCCGAGCGACGCGGCACGCTCGCGGCCGACCTGCAGCATATCGGCATTGATATCGATCACCGTCGTGCGGCCGCCGGCGCCGCCCGCCTCCATCATGCGGAAGGCGATGTCGCCGGTACCGCCGGCAACGTCGAGATGCATGAACGGCGTCTCACTCCGAGGCGGATCGACGGTCGTCACCAGCACATCCTTCCACGCCCGATGCAGTCCACCCGACATCAGGTCGTTCATCAGGTCGTAGCGGCGTGCGACCGCGTGGAACACGCTGTCGACCATCGCCTGCTTGTCTTCGAGCGCAACCGAGCGGAACCCGAAATGGGTCTCACGCGGCGCTCCGGCATCCGGCATCATGGGGCCTCCTTGGCGGGCGGGACCATAGCGCGCCGCACGCGGGGGCGCTATGACATGCGACCTCGAACGGCGAACAGCGTTACCTCTCTCCATGCCTGAACTGCCGGAAGTCGAAACCGTAAGGCGTGGCCTCGCGCCGGTCATGGAGGGGGCGCAGTTTCGCGAGGTCGAGGCGCGCCGCCAGGATCTGCGCTGGCCGCTGCCGCGCGATTTCGCCGCCCATTTGCGTGGACGCAAGGTCGCGGGCCTCGGCCGCCGCGGCAAATATCTGCTGGCCGATCTCTCGTCCGGCGACGTCCTCATCATGCATCTCGGCATGTCTGGGTCGTTCCGCATCCTGCACGAGGACAAAGGACGCTCGCCCGGCAAATTCCATCATGAGCGCTCGCAGGCGCGCACGCATGATCATGTCGTCTTCCACATGTCGAACGGCGCGATCGTCACCTTCAACGATCCGCGCCGTTTCGGCTTCATGAAGCTTGTCGCGCGCGACAAGCTCGAGGACGAGCCTTCGATCCGGGCGCTCGGGCCCGAGCCGCTCGGCAACGCTTTCGACGCGGCGATGCTGGCGGAAGCCTGCGCCGGCAAGAAGACGAGCCTCAAAGCGGCGCTGAGCGATCAGCGCGTGGTCGCGGGGCTCGGCAACATCTATGTCTGCGAGGCGCTGCACCGCGCCCATCTCTCACCCAAGCGTCGCGCTTCGACGCTTGCCACAGCGGGCGGCAAGCCGCTGCCACGCGCCACCGCCTTGGTCGACGCGATCCGCGCCGTCCTTGAGGATGCGATCAAGGCCGGCGGCTCGTCGTTGCGCGACCATCGCCGCACCGACGGTGAGCTCGGCGACTTCCAGCACACGTTCCGCGTCTATGATCGGGAAGGAAAGCCGTGCGTCACGCGCGGTTGCGACGGTACGGTCCGCCGCATCGTGCAAGGCGGCCGCTCGACCTTCTATTGTCCCGTCTGCCAACGTTAGCTCATCGGGCCGAGGCCGCGCGACGCGACTATTCAATTGCCGGTGCGTTCCATTTCCGCCGGCAGGAAGCTTTCGTCGACGATATCGACGAATTTCGGACGGCTCTTGAAGCTGTAAGCAAGCCCGATCTGCTCCAGCGTCTTCTCGAATCGTTCCGGCTCGATGGCGCCAACGCCGTTGGCTTTCGCGCGCGGCGTCAGCACATTCTCCTTGAGCAGGAGATTGAGCCGGCGCAGCTCGACCTCGCGATTGAGCGTGGGCGCGCGCTGCATAAGGGCTTCGATCGCCTTGGTCGGGTCTTTGATTGTGTCCCTGAGCGCGTCATTGAAGGCTGCAACGAAGGCCTTCACGGCGTCGGCTTTCCCCGAAAGGAATGCCGGACGCACGAGAATTGCCCCGCCATAGAGCACCATCCCATAGTCGGACATGCGCATGACGACGATATCATTCGCGGGAACGCCCTTGTCCTGCAGGTTCAGCGGGACGCTGTAATTGAGGCCGGTGGCTGCATCGACCTCCCCTGCCGCGAGCATCGGCTCGCGCACCGGCAGGCCGGTATGCAGGATGGTCGCCTTCTGGATGTCGATATTGGTGAGCTTGACGAAGATCGGCCATTGCGCCGCCGCCGCGTCGGCGGGCGACACTGCGATCTTTGCTTCCTCAAGGTCCTTGGGCAAAGTGATGCCGCGGCTGCGACGCGAGATCACGGCGTAACCAGCCTGGTCCCGCACCATGAAGACCGCTTTGATCCCGACATTCGGGTTCTGGTCGCGCCAACGGATCAGGGCATTGAAATCGCCCAGCGCGATGTCATGGCTTTCGTTCGCGAGCCGCGTGATCGGCTCCATCACGCTCGCGGCCGGGTCGATCGTCACATCGAGGCCGGCCCTCTTGAAGTAGCCACCGTCCATCGCGAGCAGAAACGGCGCCGCAGCGCCGTCGATCTTGCCGTCAAGGCTGAACCGGACCGCAGTCTGCGCGCGTGCCGGCAAGGCCCCAGCGACCAGGGCGAGGCTTCCTAGGAACAGCAATCTTAACGCGGCGCGGACGACGCCAAGTTTCATCTTGTTCGAACCTTATCGTGCGGCACGGTCCGACTTCGCTGCAATGCAGCGCAAGGAACTCGCCACCTGCTGCCAATCGTGCTCAGGGGCGTGTGCAAAGAATATGCCGGAGTTTTTGTGAAGGTAGCATCACAATTTGTATGAATTCCTATCCCGCATGCGCGTTCCCTCCCGCAGGCGCGCGGGATCGGCCGTCAGTGCGCCATCAAACCTTAGCTCCGCATCGTCACGACCGTGCTATCCAGCGTTTAAGGGATCGGTAACCTTGATCCCGTGCTTGAAAAACACCGGCTGTGCCCGTTCTCGTCCCTCGCGTCTCTCGCAGGGGAATCGCAAGACTCCTGTGCCAGAATTCGCCTAAACCACCTGGAGTTTTGTTGCGTGCCACCGAGCGTCTCGATCATCGCCGTTGTCTGCTGCCTTGTCGCCGGTGTCGCGTGGTGGCGTCAGCGACGCCAGCGCGTCGGCCTGCAGGCCAAGCTGCGCACGCTTGAAGATCGCCTTGAGACGCTCGCCGACAAGAACTGGGAGCTGAAGGAGGCCGGCGATCGCGCGCGCAGCCTTGTCGACACCCAGGGCGACTACATCGTCCGCCGCGATGGAACGGGCGTCGTCACTTACGTCAACGATGCCTTCTGTGCCCTTGTGGGACAGCCCCGCGACGCGATCGTCGGCACCCGCTTCGCAGTTCCGGCCCTCGAACAGCGGGATCCCGCGCTTCTTCCCGACGGCACCCGCGTCCATGACCAGAAAATCGCCGGCGCCGACGGCCCTCGCTGGGTGTCTTGGCGCGAGGTGGTCGTGCGCGACGCACGGCATACGCAGACAGAGCGCCAGAGCGTCGGCCGCGATGTCACCGCGCGCACCGAGGCCGCGCGGGCACTCGCGGAAGCGCGCGACCAGGCCGAGGGCGCGAGCCGCGCCAAGTCGCGCTTTCTCGCAGTCGTCTCCCATGAGATCCGCACGCCGCTCAACGGCATTCTCGGCATGACCGATCTGCTGCGCGACACGACGCTGACGCCGGAGCAGACAACCTATGTCAACGCCGTCACGACCTCCGGACGGACGCTCTTGTCGCTGATCGAGGACGTTCTCGATTTCTCGAAGATCGAGGCGGGCAAGATCGCGCTGCAGACGCGTCCTTTCGCGCTCGCCGCGCTCGTTGAGGAGACGGTCGAATTGCTGGCGCCGCGCGCGCAGGCGAAAGGCCTCGACGTCGGCTCCTACATAGCGCCCGCGCTGCCGTCATCGGTCTTGGGTGACGCAGATCGCTTGCGGCAGGTTCTGCTCAACCTCGCCGGCAACGCGATCAAATTCACGGAAGCGGGCGGCGTTTCCGTGATCGTCGAGCCTGCGCGCAAAGGCAGCATCACGTTTTCCGTGCGCGACACCGGCATCGGCATCGACGCCGAGGCACAGCAACGCATCTTCAAGGAGTTCGAACAGGCCGACGCCGGCGCGACCCGCCGCTTCGGCGGAACCGGCCTCGGCCTCGCCATTTCCCGCGGCATCGTCGAAAGCATGGGCGGCGAGATCGCGCTGGAGAGCGAAGCCGGCCACGGCGCGTGCTTTCATGTCACCGTGCCGCTGTCCGACGCCGCAAGCGATACGACAACGCCATCGGCGACCGCCGCGACGTGCCCCGGAACCGCGCTGCTCGCAAGCCCTTCGGTGATCGCGCCGCTGATCGCGCGCCAACTCGAAGATGCCGGCGCCGCGGTGACCACGGCCGCCGGGACATCGGACGCCGTTCGCCATGTCGAAAGTGGCCGATGGTCCGCCATCCTCGCGGACAGCAGCCTGGGCATGCCGGCGCTCGAGCACCTCCTGCGCGCCGACAGGGCGTCGGCATCCGTACGCATCGCCTTGATCACGCCGGCCGAGCGCTCGCATCTGCCGGCGCTGCGTGACGCCGGCATGACCGCCTATCTCATCAAGCCGGTGCGCAGTGCCTCGCTCCGGGCCCTTCTCAATGGCGCCGAAGCCGACGCGGACGACCACGCCGCCTCGCTTGTTCCCGCGGCAGCGCCACCCACGGCCCCCGACGCGGCCGCGGTGAGCCTGAAAATTCTCGTTGCCGAAGACAACGAGATCAACGCGCTGCTGACACGCTCCCTGCTCGAAAAGCTCGGCCATCGGCCGACCGTCGCCGCGGACGGCGCGACAACGCTCGACCTCTGGCGTGCGGCGCGCGAAGGCGACGCGCCCTATGACCTCGTGCTCATGGACGTCAACATGCCAGTCATGGATGGCGTGGAGACGACGCGCCGCATGCGCGACGCGGAAGCCGAAGACGACGGCCTGCGCACCGCCATCGTCGCGCTCAGCGCCAATGCGCTCGCCGATGATCGCACGACCTGCATCACGGCCGGCATGGATGCCTTCCTTATCAAGCCGCTCGACCGCGACCAGCTCGTGACGCTCCTCGAGCAGGTAAGCGACCCGAAGCGCGCCGCGGCGTAACGTCTCGCGGCAATCGGTGCCGCCGACTCGCCTTGTCATAAAACTTTGCGACGCTCATGCTTGGTAGCGGCCGGCACGGGCGGTCGCGCGAATCAGAAGCCGCGGACCGCCTGCCAAAACGGGGGGCCTGGCATGTTGCAGGATATAGCAGCGTCGCATCATGAAATGCTGATTCCGCCGCATGCGGCGCCGGCGCAGGATACGCGGCAATCCGCTTTTGCTCGACCCATTCCGGACTGCGACGGCCCGCTCGGTCGCTTAGGTTCGCTCGAAGTCCATCTCGCAAGTGATGCCAAAGACGTGCGGCGCGCGCAGCGCCTGCGGTACCGCGTCTTCTATCGCGAGATGTCCGCGCGCGGCGCGGCCGCGCATCTGTTGCGCCGCGACGCCGACGAGTATGACGGCATCTGCGACCATCTGCTCGTCATCGACAATATCGGCCGAAGCGTGAGGCGCGAGCCGCGCGTCGTCGGCACCTATCGGCTGTTGCGTCAGGATGTGGCCGAGCGGCATCGCGGCTTCTACAGCGCGCATGAATTCGATGTCGCGCCGCTTCTCGCACGTCACCGGGGGCTGCGCTTCCTCGAATTGGGCCGCTCCTGCGTCGCGCCGCCCTATCGCAACCGGCGCACGGTCAATCTTCTCTGGCACGGCATCTGGCGCTACGTGCTTGGGCACCGCATTGACGTGATGTTCGGATGCGCGAGCCTCGAAGGCGCTGATCCGGCGCGTCTGGCGCTGCCGCTGTCCTACCTGCACCATTTCGCCGCCGCGGATGAAACATGGCGCGCACAAGCCTTGCCGCTCGGTCGCGCGGCCGTTGAGGTCCTTCCGGCGAACGGCATCGATCCGCGCGCGGCGTGGCGCGACCTCCCGGCGCTGGTCAAAGGCTATCTGCGCCTCGGCGCCCGCGTCGGTGAGGGCGCGGTTGTCGACCATCGCTTCGGCACGACGGACGTTCTCATCGTCCTTCCCGTCGCGGCCATCGATCAACGCTACATCGCGCATTTCGGCCCGACGGCCGAGCGCTACGCGGCGTGAACTATCACGTCATTGCCGGGCTTGACCCGGCAATCCATCTTCTTCGAGATTTCTTTTCGACGATGGATGCGCGGGTCAAGCCCGCGCATGACAATTCCGCGAGGTCCCGCACCAGTGCCTAAAGCCGCCGCAGCGCGACTTCCTCGACGAGGTGGCTCGTCCCTTTTTTCAGGATCAGGTCGGCGCGCTGGCGCGTTGGCAGGATGTTCTCGCGCAGGTTCACGAGATTGATCCGGTTCCAGATCGAGGCAGCGACCTCCTTCGCCTCCTCGTCGCTTAGCTGCGAATAGCGATGGAAGTAGGATTTCGGATCGCGGAAGGCGGTGCCGCGCAGCGTCAGGAATCGATCGACATACCAATCGAACAGCACGTCCTCATCCGCATCGAGGTAGATCGAGAAGTCGAAGAAGTCGGACACGAACGGGATTGCCTTGCCGTCCTTCGGTGGGCGGCCGGCCTGCAGAACGTTGAGGCCTTCGACGATGAGGATGTCGGGGCGATCGACCTCGACCCAATGGTTGGGGACGACGTCATAGACGAGATGCGAATAGACCGGCGCGCGCACTGGGCGACGACCGGCCTTGATGTCGCTGAGGAAGCGTAGCAGCGTCGGCAGATCGTAGCTCTCGGGAAAGCCTTTGCGCTCCATCAGGTTCTCGCGCGAGAGCACGGCGTTCGGGTAGAGGAAGCCGTCGGTGGTCACGAGATCCACCTTCGGCACGTTCGGCCAGCGCGCGAGCGAGGCCTGCAGTACGCGCGCGGTGGTCGACTTGCCGACCGCGACCGAACCGCCGACCCCGATGATATAAGGCACCTTCGCGTCCTCGGTGCCGAGGAAACGCTGCTGTGCGTGGAACAGGCGTTGTGTCGCAGCGACATACATCGAGAGGAGCCGCGAAAGCGGCAGATAAATTTCCTCGACCTCCTTGAGGTCGAGCCGGTCATGCAGCGAGCGCAGCCGCGTCACCTCGTCCGCGCTCAACGTCATAGGCGTGTCGTCGCGCAGCCGCGCCCACTCCTTGCGCGAGAAGGTGCGGTAGGGCGAAAGGCGATCGTCGGGACGCTGATCCATCGCTCGGTTCCGGCTCAGAATTTCGGCCGCGACGCTTTTTCTTCCAGTCCCGTCATCCCGACGCGGGCGGCGAGCGCCGCTTCGACCTCGGCGAGCGGAACCTCTCGGGCGCGCAGGACGACGAGCAGATGATAGAGGAGATCGGCGGCTTCCGCGACGAGGTGCTCGCGATCTTCGCTGACGGCGGCAAGGGCCGTCTCGACCGCCTCCTCGCCGAGCTTCTTCGCACAATGCGCGACGCCGCGCTCGAGGAGCTTTCGCGTATACGACTTCTCATCGGTCGTCATTGCGCGCTCGGCAACGCGCTTCTCGAGATCGTGCAGCGTGAATGTCGCCATGCCCATCCCCGTCATGCTGTCGGGCGCGCTTCAGCTGGTGGATCGAGCCGCATCGGCAGCCCGGCCCGCGCCATGTAGTCCTTGGCCTCACGCACGCTAAATTCTCCGAAATGGAAGATTGAGGCCGCGAGCACAGCCGTCGCGTGCCCCGAGCGAATGCCTTCGACCAGGTGGTCGAGCGTGCCGACGCCACCCGAGGCGATCACCGGCACCGGCACAGCGTCCGCGACCGCGCGGGTGAGCGCAATGTCGTAGCCGGACTTGGTCCCATCGCGATCCATCGAGGTGAGGAGGATCTCCCCGGCGCCAAGCTCGACGACCTCGCGGGCATAGTCGACCGCGTCGATCCCCGTCGGATTGCGCCCGCCATGGGTGAAGATGTCCCATCGGTCCGGCTCGCCCGGCTTCGACACCTTCTTGGCGTCGATTGCGACGACCACGCATTGATCGCCGAATTTCTCCGCCGCCTCCTTCACGAAGGCGCGGCGCGTCACGGCCGCGGTGTTGATCGACACCTTGTCGGCGCCCGAAGCCAAGAGCTTGCGGATGTCTTCGGTGGTGCGCACGCCGCCACCGACGGTGAGCGGCATGAAGCAGGCCTCGGCCGTGCGGCGCACCACGTCGAAGATCGTCTCGCGGTTCTCGTGGCTCGCGGTGATATCGAGGAAGGTGAGCTCGTCGGCGCCCGCGGCGTCATAGGCGATCGCCGCTTCGACCGGATCGCCGGCGTCGCGCAGATCGACGAAATTGACGCCCTTGACGACACGGCCATCTTTCACGTCGAGACAGGGAATGACGCGCACCTTGAACACGGCCTACGCGCCTCCATGCGCGGTGATGAGAGCGAGCGCCGCCGCCGGGTCGAGGCGTCCGTCATAGAGCGCGCGCCCGGCAATGGCGCCGCCGAGCTTGGCCGCGCGCGGCTCGAGCAAGGCGCGCACATCGGCGAGCGAGGCCAGGCCGCCGGATGCAATCACGGGGATGGAAAGCGCTTCCGCAAGCGCCACGGTGCCGTCGAGATCGAGGCCCTTGAGAAGGCCATCGCGCGCGATATCGGTGTAGATGATCGCGGCGACGCCGGCGTCCTCGAAGCGGCGCGCAACATCGAGCGCCGCGAGCTGCGACGTTTCGGCCCATCCTTCGACCGCGACCTTGCCGCCGCGCGCATCGAGACCAACGGCGACGCGGCTCGGAAAATTGCGTGCGGCCTCGCGCACGAGATCGGGATCGCGCACCGCGGCGGTGCCGATGATCACGCGCGTCACGCCCTTGTCGAGCCAGGACTCGATGGTCGCGAGATCGCGGATGCCGCCGCCGAGCTGCACCGGCACGCTCACGGTCTCCAGGATGCGCTCGACGGCTTGCGCATTCATCGGGCGGCCCGCGAAGGCGCCGTCGAGGTCCACGAGGTGCAGGTAGCGGAAGCCCTGCGCCTCGAAGATGTGGGCCTGCGCGGCCGGGTCACGGTTGAACACGGTCGCGCGCTTCATGTCGCCCTGCTGCAGGCGCACGCAGACGCCGTCCTTCAGGTCGATAGCGGGGAAAAGGATCACGGCGACCACTTCAGGAAATTGGCGATCAGCGCCAGGCCGAGCCGCTGGCTCTTCTCCGGATGGAACTGCGTTCCGACCATGTTGTCGCGTCCGACGATCGCGGTAACCGGGCCGCCATAATCGGCCTGGGCGATGAGATCGGCGCGCTCGCCACGGGTGAGCGCATAGGAGTGCACAAAATAGGCGTGCAGCCCCCTCGGGCCGACGGGAATGTCGTTGAGCAGCGGATGGGGGCGGGCGGCGTCGAGCGTGTTCCACCCCATATGCGGGATTTTCAGCGTCGTGTCCGAAGGCTTGATCTTTTCGACGTCGCCCTTCACCCAGCCGAGGCCCTTGGTGACGACGTATTCGAGGCCGCGCTCGGCCATGAGCTGCATGCCGACGCAAATGCCGAGGAACGGCCGGCCTTTGCGCCGCACCGCTTCCTCCAGCGCGTCGACCATGCCGGGCACCGCGTCGAGGCCACGGCGGCAATCGGCAAAGGCGCCGACGCCAGGGAGCACCACGCGATCCGCGCGCACGACCTCGCTCGGATCGTTCGTCACGAGGATCGGCTGCGCGATGCCGTTCTCGCGCGCGGCGCGCTCGAACGCCTTGGCGGCCGAGTGCAGGTTGCCGGAGCCGTAATCGACGATCGCGACACTCATCGCGGCGCACCCGGTTCGGGGAAGACGCCGATGATGTCGGAGGGCGGCGGCGGGCGGTGGCGGATATCCGACGTGGGCGGCGGCGCTGCCGGCGCGGGCGCTTCGTCCGGCTCCCAACCGTCGAAGAAACGACGCTCGGCATCCTCGAGATTGCGCGCGGAGACGACGCCGACCTGCTTCCAGCGGCAGCGCTGCAAGGTCCAACGCCGCAGCGAACTCGCCTCGAGCCCGACAAGCAGCGCGAGGAGCAATTGGATCGCGCCCGCAGCGGACCCGGAAACGCCGAGCGCGAACAGGATCAGCGCGAGCGCCACGCACACGACGATATAGAGAACCAGCACCAGCCAGAGCCGGCGCCAGATCATCCACACCGGCGCCAACAGAAACGCCCAGAAATGGAAGCCGTCGCGCACGAAGCGGAAACGATCCGCCGGTGCGCGCACCTCGCTGCCCATCAGGGGCGGTTCGTGCACGGTATAAACGGGCATGGTCCGCTCCGGAATTCAGTCGCCGAGCCGGCCCTTCGTCGACGGCACTTCGCCGCGCGCGCGCGGATCGATCGCGACCGCGAGCCGCAGGGCGCGCGCCAGCCCCTTGAAGCAGGACTCGGCGATATGATGATCGTTCGAGCCGTAAAGCGTCGCGACATGCAGCGTGATGCCGGCGTTCATCGCGAAGGCCTGGAACCATTCGCGCACCAGTTCGGTATCGAACTCGCCGACCTTGTCGCGCGCGAACTCGGCTTTGAACACGAGGAAAGGCCGACCGGAAATGTCGAGCGCGACGCGTGTCAGCGCCTCGTCCATCGGCAGATGCACGTCGGCGTAGCGCGTGACGCCCTTCATGTCGCCAAGCGCGCGCCGCACCGCCTGGCCGAGCGCGATGCCGACGTCTTCCGTCGTGTGGTGCTGGTCGATGTGCAGGTCGCCCTTCGCCTTCACCTTCATATCGATGCGGGAATGGCGCGCCAGGAGATCCAGCATGTGATCGAAGAAACCGATGCCGGTCGCGATATCGGCCGCGCCGGTGCCGTCGAGGTCGATCGCGACCTCGACATCGGTCTCCTTGGTCGTGCGCCGGATATCGGCCTTGCGCATGGGGTGCCCTTCAAAGACAAGCCGCCCGCGGAAAGCCTCGCGGGCGCGCCCTTTTAACAGGGGAGGAACGGCTTCGCTACCGCCAGCCGGGCGGCGCGAGCACCGGACTTAAGTAGGGTGCAATCAGTCGTCGTTCCAGCGCTCGCCCCATGCATCGTCACGATAGGCGGGACGATAACGCGGCTTGGCAGCGTCGTAATCACGGTAAACGGGCCGTGCGACCGCCGTTGCGCGGAGCTTCCGCGCCCGCCGCGCAGCCACGGCCGGGCTCGCGCCCGAGATCGAGATGCGTGTCGCGCCCATTCCCTCGCGCTGAATGAGGGCGAAGAGTTTCGCGGCATTGGCGGGATGCAGCCGCACACACCCGTGCGAGGCCGGCCCGCCGAGGCGTCGGATCTCATAGCTCCCATGGATGGCGAAGCCGCCGTGGAAGAAGATCGAATGCGGCATCGGCGAATTGTAGTATTTGCGCGAGAACCAGGTGCGCGCCATGCGCTGCGGCCGATAACTCCCATTGGGGGTCCCGTATCCCGCGCGCCCCGTCGACACCGGCCAGACATGCGCCACCCGGCCATCGACGGACACCGTCATGCGCTGTGTCGACTTGTCGATGGACACAAGCACGCCCGCGCTCGCCACACAGGGAATGGCCATGCTCGTCGCGGCGACCGCAACCGCGATAAGAAAACGACGCATCGCCCTGCCCTCCCCGTCCCCAATTGGACGTGGACGAACGATTGCCGCCCGCCCAGAAGTTGTAAAGCGATTGTCGGTTTTCCGGTTAACGCCGCAACGACAGCGACGCGCTCACGACGCAGCGTCGGCGGCTGCCAAAAAGACAGTCTTACCCGGCCAGTGACAGAGATCGTTGATCAGACAGGTTTCGCACAGCGGCCGCACCGCCTTGCACACATAGCGCCCATGCAGAATGAGCCAATGATGCGCATGCACCTTGTACGCGTCGGGGATCACCTGCTCGAGCTTCGTTTCGACCGCCGCCGGATCTTTTCCAGGCGCAAGGCCAGTGCGGTTCGAGACGCGAAAGACGTGCGTATCGACCGCGATCGTTGGCTCGCCGAAGGCAATGTTGAGGACGACATTCGCCGTTTTGCGCCCGACGCCGGGTAACGCCTGCAGCGCCTCGCGATCGCGCGGGACCTCGCCGCCATACTGCTCGATCAGTTGGCGCGACAGCGTGATGGCGTTGCGCGCCTTCACATTGAAGAAGCCGATGCTTTTGATGGCGTCGCGCAGACGTTCTTCGCCGAACTTCACCATCTTCTGCGGCGTATCGATCTTCGCGAAAAGCGGACGCGTCGCTTTGTTGACGCCGGAATCGGTCGCCTGCGCCGACAGCGAAACCGCGATCAGGAGCGTGTAGGGATTGACGTAGTGCAGCTCGCCCTTCGGATGCGGATCGGCCTTCTGCCAACGCCGGAACGCTTCAGCCGTCTCCGCCGGCGTCCACGGCTTGACGGCGTCGCGCACCGCCGCGGCATTGGCCTTGCTACCGTTGCGTTTGCGCGCCACGCGCAGCAACGGCTTCGGCACCGCCCCGGACTGCAGCGCAGCCGCGCGGCCACCAGGCGCCTTGGCTCGCCGCGGGCGCTTTTTCGGAGGCGTGGGTGTCGTTTTTCCGGCCATTTCTCTGGTATATTTGGCGGCATGTACGCCGACAACCGCCTTGAGGAGCCGACGCTGTTTTCTGCGGTGCTGCAGCCTTACCGGTCGCTGCCGCCGTCAGGCTTCACGATCGTGATGCTCACGATCGCGGCCTTGAGCGCACTCACGAGCATCATGTTCCTGGTCATGGGCGCCTGGCCGGTCACCGGCTTTCTCGGCGTGGACGTGCTTCTCGTCTACTGGGCGCTACGGGCGAGCTACGGCACGGCAAAAGCCTACGAGCAGGTCATCGTCACGCCGAGCGCCTTGATGGTACGGCAGGTGACGCACCGCGGCGCGGTGACGGAGTGGCAGGCCAATCCGCTATGGGTTCGCATCGACCGTGAAGAGCTCGGAGAATTCGGGCTGCAGCAGCTTTTCCTCGTCTCGCAAGGGAAGCGGCTCCCGATCGGCGCCTGCCTCGACCCGCAGGCGCGCGAGAGCTTCGCCGCCGCTTTGTCGACGGCACTGTGGGAAGCAAAGCGCGGCCCGACACGCACGAACATCGAATGACGGCGTAGCCTGCGCGAAACGTCGCCGCCTCCGCATGCCTGATGGAAGTTCCATCATTTTTCGCGATTTATCTTGGCCACATCCGCATTGGTATCGGAACGCTCCCGGCGTCCATTGGTTGATTGCGAGACGCGAGGAAACCCGGGAGACGCAAGTATGAAGAAGATTCTGATCGGTACGTCGTTGGCCTTTGCGCTGATTGCGGTGCCCGCCTTTGCGCAGTCGAACAGCCCGGCAGGCACGGGCGGCGGCGCCGGCGGCGAGAGCGGCTCATCGAGCGCGACGCCCTCCCAGCAGGGCACAACGATGAACAAGAATAAGCCGTCGAAGGCCGGAAACACCGGCTCCATGAAAGGTAACACCGGCTCCATGAAGCGGAGCGGCGGCGGCTCGAAGGCGGGCACCGGTGGTGGTGGCGGCGGCGAGAGCGGCTCGTCCTCGGCCACCGAGAAACAGCCCAATACGCCGCGCGGCAATCCCGCGACCCCGACGAAGTAAGCAAAAACCTGAAACGTTGCAGACCGTGCGCCCGCCCGAAACGGCGGGCGCATTTTTATGCTCAGGCGGCGAGATCGATCGCCGATGCCGTCGTTGCGTCCGCATTGAGTCGATAGATGATCGGCACGCCGGTCCCCAATTCCCGCTTGAGAATCTGCTCCGGCGAAAGACGCTCCAGCACCATGACAAGCGCGCGCAAGGAGTTGCCATGCGCCGCGACGAGCGTGCGCTCTCCGCGCAAGACACGCGGCAGGATCTCCTGGATGAAATAAGGAAGCGTGCGCGCCACGGTGTCTTTCAAGCTTTCGCCACCCGGCGGTGGAACGTCATAGGAGCGCCGCCACTGCAGCACCTGCTCGTCGCCCCATTTCTTGCGCGCATCGTCCTTGTTCATTCCGACGAGGTCGCCGTAGTCGCGCTCGTTGAGGGCCTGGTCACGGATGATCGGCAGATTCTTCTGGCCTAGTTCGTCAAGGATGAACTCGAGCGTGCGTTGCGCGCGCTTGAGAGCCGAGGTGAAGGCGACATCGAATTGCAGCCCCTGCGCCTTGAGCTTGCGCCCGGCGTTGCGGGCCTCCTCGATGCCCTTCTCGGTGAGATCGACGTCGCGCCAACCGGTGAACAGGTTCTTCAAGTTCCATTCGCTCTGGCCATGACGCACAAGCACGAGAAGTCGATCCGTCATTCGTCCTGATCCTTACCTGTCAGTCTTTGAGGCCGAGAACGTCGGCCATGGAATAGAAGCCGGGCTTCTGGTTTCGCGCCCATTGCGCCGCCTTGAGCGCGCCGCGGGCGAACAGCATCCGATCCTCCGCACGATGCGACAGCTCGATGCGCTCGGCCGGCCCCGCGAAAATGACGCTGTGCTCGCCGACGACCGTGCCGCCGCGCAAGGTCGCAAAGCCGATATCGCCGCGCTCGCGCGCGCCGGTGTGTCCATCGCGGCTTCGCACCGAGTGCTGGTCGAGATTGATGCGGCGCCCCTCCGCAGCCGCACGACCGAGGAGAAGCGCCGTGCCAGAGGGCGCGTCGATCTTGCGGTTGTGATGCATTTCGAGGACTTCGATGTCGAAATCGTCGTCGAGCATCGCGGCGGCGCGCTTCACCAGCGCCGCGAGGAGATTGACGCCGAGGCTCATATTGCCGGACTTCACGACCCGCGCGCGCTCGCCGGCTTTGCGAATAGCCGCGTCCCCCGCCGCATCGATGCCGGTCGTACCGATCACATGCACGAGGCCTTTTTCGGCGGCGACCTTCGCCAGTGCCAATGTCGCGGCGGGGATAGTGAAATCGACGATGCCGTCCGCGTCTCGCGCGAGCGCCTCCACGTCATCGCTCAGCGCCACGCCCGACGCCGGCAGCCCCGCGAGGACACCCGCGTCCTGGCCGATGAGCGGCGAGCCCGATTGTTCGAGCGCGCCCGAAACGCGCAGATCGGGGATGTCGGCAATGGCCTTCACGAGCGTGCGCCCCATGCGCCCGCCCGCTCCGGCCACGATCAATCGCATCGGCGTCATGTCACAACGGCCCCTGAATCCTCAAATCCCCGAAAAACGACGCGATCCCTCACGGCTGCGGTCCGTCATAGCCTTCGATCACCATGATGTCGGCCGTCGAATGCGGTGCGCGCAGCGCAATGGCCTCCTGATATTCCGGCGAATTATAGCAATCGAGCGCCGCTTGATAGCTCGGGAACTCGAGCACCACGTTGCGTGAGCGGCTGGCGCCTTCCTTGGCTTCGAATGTTCCACCCCGAACGATGAAACGCCCGCCGTATTTGCGGATCGGCGCCGCATTGGCCGCGACATAGGCCTTGTAGCCTTCCGGATCATGGACATCGACATGGCCGATCCAATAGCCTTTCGCCATTTTTCCTCGTCCTCTCTATGCGGCCGCGATGCTCGCCGCCTCCATCTCGTTCACGATCGCTTCGGCGGCGGCGCGTGGGTCGGAAACGGCGGTGATCGGACGCCCGACAACAAGATAATCCGCACCCGCGCCGATCGCCTGGCCGGGCGTCGCCGACCGCTTCTGGTCGTTCTGCGAACTGCCGGCGGGACGAATGCCCGGCGTCACCAGCAGCATGTCCGGACCGACGATGAGCCGCAGCGGGTCCGCCTCCTCGGCGGCGCAGACGATGCCGTCGATGCCAATATCCTGCGCCTGATGCGCGCGCTCCGCCACCAGGTCCTCGACACTGACCTGGTACCCCGCTTCGGCAAGATCGTGGTCGTCATAGGAGGTCAACACGGTCACCGCGAGGAGACGCAGCTTCGAACCGGCCTTGCCTTCGACGGCGGCGCGCATTGTTTGTGGGAAGGCATGGACGGTGAGGAAATCGACGCCCAGACCGGCGACACTTTCGACGCCTTTGGCGACGGTGTTCCCGATGTCATGCAGCTTCATGTCGAGGAACACGTGCTTCCCGGCTTTGATCAACTGCTCGGCGAGCGGCAGACCGCCGGCGAAACCGAGCTGGTAGCCGATCTTGTAAAAACGGACGCTCGCGCCCAGGCGATCGACCATCGCCTCGGCGTCACGAACGGAAGGCAAGTCGAGGGCGACAATCAGACGGTCGCGCGCTTCCAGGCCCATGGCTATTTTCCTGTTGATCGGTTTCGGAACGAACGCCGTCACGCCACCAGTGAAGTGTTAGAATCAGGCCACCAGCCGCGCCATCTCGACGAGGCGCTGCACGAGCCCTTTCATCGCGCGGGCGGCACGTTCGTCCCGCAATTCATCCTTCTCGTCGAAAGCTTCCGCGGCGCCGCGCACCGCAACCTGTTCAGGAACGACGAGCGCGCCGCAACCGAGCTCGAGCACGTGGCGCAACGCCATGAGCGAACGCATCCCTCCATAGGTGCCGTTGGATGCTGCAGCCAGACCGAAGACACGATTCTTGTAAGCCGTGAGCGGTGGCTCACGGCCCTCGCGCACGCGCGAGACCCAATCGATAGCATTCTTGAGGAGCGGCGTCAGCGAGGCGTTGTATTCAGGAGTGGTGATCAGCACGCCTTGATGCACGCCGAAGAGCTGCTTCAGCTTCACGGCGTTGGCGGGCGGGCCGCCGGCTGCCTCCGCGTCGCCGTCATAGATCGGCATCGGATAGTCGGCGAGCGAGATATACGTCACGTCGGCGTCCGCGCGCGTCAGTTCTTTCGCTGCGAGCGCCGCCAATCGGGAATTGTAGGAGCCGGTCCGTACCGAACCGGAAAAGACGAGAATCTTAGGATTGAGCATTCGATTCCCGGAAGAGAGACGACGCGGCGCGCCGCCTATCCCTTCCGGTATATCCAAACCCGCGCTGGCGGCAAATTGAGCCAGATCCGGTCCGACGCATCGACGCGCCCGCCCGCCAGCATCTTCGGGATGGGGGGAACCACCGCATAGGTGAATTGGATGAAAGGCGCGCCCGGCTGCATCGCCGTATAGGCGTCGCGCAAAAGCCGCGCGCGCGTCTTCAGCGGCTTGGTGAACAGCGGCAAGCCGGAGACCACCGCCGAGGCCGGCGCAATCGTGTCATGATCGAGATTGCGGAAGATGTTGTAGGCGTCGCCCTGGATCACGGTCGCGCGCGGGAAACGCGCCCGCAAGAGCTGGCAGAAGGTCGGATTGAATTCGACGAGAACCAGCCGCTGCTGCTCGATGCCCCGATCAAGGAGCGCTTCGGTCACCGGCCCCGTGCCCGGCCCAAGCTCGATGATGGGTCCGGCGCTGCGCGGGTCGACATAGCTCGCCATGGCGCGAGCGAGCGGTCGGCTCGATGGCGTGACCGCACCGATCGCCAACGGCTTCTCGAGCCATGAGCGGATGAACCGGACCTCGTCATCGAGGCGCGGGCTTTTCCGGTCCAGGCGAGGAAGCGATTGCGTTGGCATCGGTCATTTACGCAGGAAACGACGGAGACGGCGCCGCCTGAGGAGGGGTAAATCGGTAACGCGCGAGGGTCAAGCCTTCAGGCCGACGCCCCCAGCCCGTCAAAAAAATCCTTGACCTTGGCAAAGAAGCCCGAGGACTCCGGATGGGTCTCCTTTGACGACATTTTGTCGAATTCCATCAAGAGCTCACGCTGCTTCTTGCTGAGATTCTGCGGCGTCTCGACAACCACCTGGACATACATATCACCGCGCTGCTTGGAGCGCAGAACAGGCATTCCCTTTCCCGTCAGGCGGAAACGCTTTCCGGATTGCGTGGCCTCCGGGACTTTCACCCGCGTCTTGCCGCCGTCGATCGTCGGCACGTCGAAGCCACCGCCGAGCGCAGCCACCACCATCGAGATCGGCACCCGGCAATAGAGATCGGCGCCGTCACGCTGGAAGAATTCGTGCGTCTCGATGGACAGGAAAATATAGAGGTCGCCGGCCGGCCCCCCGCGAACGCCCGCCTCGCCCTCGCCGGCGAGACGGATGCGCGTCCCGTCTTCCACGCCCTGCGGAATGTTGACCGAGAGCGTGCGCTCGCGCGTCGTGCGTCCCGCGCCGCCGCAAGCGGTGCAGGGATCGTCGATGACTTGGCCCCGGCCATGGCAGGACGGACAGGTGCGCTCGAGCGTGAAGAAGCCTTGCGCATGGCGTAGCCGCCCGCTGCCGCCGCAGGTGACGCAAGTCTTCGGCCGCGTCCCGGCCCGCGCGCCGGACCCGGAGCAGGCCTCGCACGTCACCGCCGTCGGAATGCGGATTTCGGCAGTCTTGCCCGCGAAGGCTTCTTCGAGGCTGATTTCGAGGTTGTAGCGCAGGTCCGCGCCACGCTCGCGCCCGGACGACGCGCGTCCGCGCGCGCCGCTCATGCCGAACACGCCCTCGAAGATATCGGCGAAGGTCGTCGCAAAATCCGCGCCGAAGCCGCCGCCATGCGCGCCGCCACCCGTACCGTTCTCGAAGGCGGCATGGCCGAAGCGATCGTAAGCCGCACGCCTCTGGCCATCCTTGAGGACGTCGTAGGCCTCATTGATCTCTTTGAATTTGTGCTCGCATTCCTTGTCGCCGGGATTGCGGTCGGGATGCCACTTCATCGCCAGCTTGCGGAACGAAGCCTTCAGATCCGCCTCGCTGGCGGTCCGGGCGACTTCGAGCGTCTCGTAGTAACAGCGTTTAGACATGCGTGGCCTCTGTCATTCCCGGCACGCGCTCCATTGCCATGCAGAATGACGTTGGGTCGGTTGCGAAAGCACGAACGAAAAAGCACGCCCCGAGCAAGGGGCTCGAGACGTGCTTTTATCCTGACAAGCGGCACGCATAAAGGTCGCCCTTCGCGCGCTTAGGCGGACTTCTTGTTCTTCTTGTCGTCGTCGACCTCGGTGAATTCCGCATCGACGACGTCGTCCTTCTGCCCGGCATTCGAACCGCCGGCGTCTCCGCCTTCGGCAGTTCCAGCCTGCGCCTGCTGATACATCGCCTCGCCGAGCTTCATCGACACCTGTGCGAGCGTCGAGGTCTTGGCCTTGATCGCATCCGCATCGTCGCCCTTCACCGCCTCGCGCAAGTCCGCCATCGCGTTCTCGATCGCGGTGCGCTCGCTGTCGCCGAGCTTCGATCCATGCTCCGTCAGCGCCTTCTCGGTCGCGTGGATCATAGCCTCGGCCTGGTTCTTGGACTCGACGGCCTCGCGCCGCTTCTTGTCGTCGGCGGCATGCGCCTCCGCGTCCTTTACCATCTTTTCGATGTCAGCCTCGGACAGGCCGCCCGACGCCTGGATGCGGATCTGCTGCTCCTTACCGGTACCCTTGTCCTTCGCCGAAACGTTGACGATGCCGTTCGCGTCGATGTCGAAAGTGACCTCGATCTGCGGCACGCCGCGCGGCGCCGGCGGGATGCCGACGAGATCGAACTGACCGAGCATCTTGTTGTCGGCCGCCATCTCGCGCTCGCCCTGGAAGACGCGGATGGTCACCGCGTTCTGGCTATCCTCGGCCGTCGAAAAGACCTGGCTCTTCTTCGTCGGAATCGTCGTGTTGCGGTCGATCAGGCGCGTGAACACGCCGCCCAGCGTCTCGATGCCGAGCGAGAGCGGCGTCACGTCGAGCAGCAGCACGTCCTTGACGTCGCCCTGGAGCACGCCGGCCTGGATCGCCGCGCCGATCGCCACCACCTCGTCGGGGTTGACGCCCTTATGCGGCTCCTTGCCGAAGAACTGCTTCACGACTTCCTGGACCTTCGGCATGCGCGTCATGCCGCCGACCAGGACGACTTCGTTGATCTCGCCCGCCGAAATACCGGCGTCCTTGAGCGCCTTGCGGCACGGCTCGACCGTCTTCTGGATCAAGTCGTCGACCAGCGCCTCGAATTTGGCACGGGTGAGCTTCAAGGTCAGATGCTTCGGGCCCGACGCATCGGCCGTGATGAACGGCAGATTGATCTCCGTCTGCGTGGTCGAGGAGAGCTCGATCTTCGCCTTCTCCGCCGCCTCCTTGAGGCGCTGCAGCGCGAGCTTGTCGCGGCGCAGGTCGATGCCCTGCTCCTTCTGGAACTCGTCGGCCAGATAGCCGACCAGGCGCATATCGAAGTCCTCGCCGCCGAGGAACGTGTCGCCGTTCGTCGACTTCACCTCGAAGACGCCGTCGCCGATCTCGAGGATCGAGATATCGAACGTGCCGCCGCCGAGGTCATAGACCGCGATAGTGCCCTGCTTCTGCTTGTCGAGGCCATAGGCGAGCGCCGCCGCCGTCGGCTCGTTGATGATGCGCAGCACTTCGAGGCCGGCGATCTTGCCGGCGTCCTTGGTCGCCTGACGCTGCGCATCGTTGAAGTATGCCGGAACGGTGATGACCGCTTGGTCGACCTTCTGCCCGAGATAGGCTTCCGCCGTCTCCTTCATCTTCTGCAGGATGAAGGCGGAGATCTGCGAGGGTGAATAGGTCTTGCCGTCCACCTCGACCCAGGCGTCGCCATTCGACGCCCGCACGATCTTATAAGGGACGAGCTTCTTGTCCTTCTCCACCGTCGGGTCGTCGTAGCGCCGGCCGATGAGGCGCTTGACCGCGAAGATGGTCCGCTCGGGATTGGTGACCGCCTGGCGCTTCGCCGGCTGGCCGACGAGGCGTTCGCCCTCGTCTGCAAATGCAACGATCGAGGGAGTCGTGCGTGCGCCCTCGGCGTTTTCGATAACTTTTGGAGATGTGCCTTCCATCACCGCGACACACGAGTTCGTCGTGCCGAGGTCGATGCCAATGACCTTGCCCATGTTCTTTCCTCTCTTTTGCGGCAGACCGCGCCTGGCCTGAAAGCACCCGGCTCGGAGAGCGTCGCCCGGTTCGCGCGTACGCCCCCGGCGATGTCTCCACGGCCCCCAGAAATAACACCCGCCGTCGCGTGCCGCGACGCCTGAAGCCCATATAGGAAAGGCGTTTTTCGCCTGCAAGCGGCTTCTTTCGCGAATCCCTTCGGCGCTGTGTGCAAAGGCGTGCCGCGGCGGGGCCGTGCGGGCGGCGGCGCTGCTGCGCAAAATCGCGCCCTGTTTCTGCCGGCCCGCTCGCGCTATATGGGACCGGACAAAGGATTGTCGGGCTCTCGCGGTCGCGTTTTTCTCAAATCCGACCCAATCCGAGGCCGCGATCCGACGCGTCCTTCACACCCAATCCGCCGGCGCTCCGATGGGATGCGATCGGCCGGAAAGGGCCGAGCCAACGAGGCAACTTTGCAGCCCCTCGCTTACCTGCGCCCCCTCGCCATCGCGTGCGGCCTTGCCCTTGCGCTGACCGCGGCCCCCCTCCGCGCCGCCGATCCTACTCCGACCTACCCGCCCGCGTTGCGGGTCGGCCTCGTGCCGCCGCCCGACTTCGTTCCGAGCCCACAATTCCCTGGCTTCATTCACAACGACAAGCAGATTTCGATCATCCTTAACGAATTGCCTGGATACGCCTTCGACGCGATCGACAAGCAGGTCACCGCCGAGATCGAAAAACAGCCAGCCGGCACCATCGTGCGCGAGCCCTTCACGCTCAAAAGTGGCGCCAAGGCCTTCATCGTCTATTCCAAGCCCGGCAGCGCCCAGGGCCCGGTCCTGAAATGGAGCGTGTTTGCCAGCAGCGACGACGTGACCGCGGTCGCGACCGCTTTGGTCCCCGAAGCGGTGAAGGATGCGGCGCCGGAAGCCGCCATCAAGGCATCGCTGGCGACGCTGACGGTACGCGGCAAGCTATCGGCGCAGGAGCAGCTCTCGGTCCTGCCGTTCTCGATGAGGCAGTTGGCAGGCTTTCGCATCGTGCGTGTTCAGCCCGGCGTCGCCGCGATGCTGACGGACGGCCCGAAGGACGTGATCGAATCGAACGAGCAGCCCCTGCTGCTTGTTTCGATTTTTCCGGCGCCGACGACGCCGCCGCCGGAGGAGCGCGACGGCTTCTCGCGCCGCCTGCTCGGCGACATTCCCGGCATCAAGGAGGTCAAGGTCACTCGCTCCGAGCCGCAGCGGATCGCCGGCCAGCAAGGCTACGAGATGCAGATCGAGGCGAAGGATATTAAAACGGGAGACGACATCAACGGCGTGCAGTGGCTCCGCTTCGGCACCGGCACGCTCTTGCGGATCGTGGCCCTTGCCCAGAAGGAAAAGTGGCACGACGCCTTCATGCGCTTCCGTGAGGTTCGCGACGGCATTGGGCCGAGGCAGTAGCGGCTCGCGCCGCGCCGAACAAGGTGACCAGATCGAGAAATCCGCGCGCACGGAAGGTCCGCACGGCAAGCAAAAAACTCCCCTGCGAACGGTCTTCCACCCTTTGCATTTGTGCTCGGTTTTTCAAGCTTCTCATTGATTCACGTCAACGCGCGTCTCGCCAATGTTGCAGTAATTTCTGACTGATCCCTTAGAGGGAGACTGTCATGGAAATTACCACACGCGATTTCTTCACAGTCCTGCATGGAATGGGATTTGGCGCCCTGTTCATGCTTGCATTCTCTGGCGCCCTCGCAGAACTCTATCGAATGTCTGCCCCGGGCGTGCCATCGCAGATGAGCGACAGGGGACAGCGGTTGCTGGGCTTCTATCTTGTCGCGATGGTGGTCCTTGCCTGGCTCACGGTGTTCACCGGCACGTATCAGATCTATCCATGGTATCGTGCCGTTCCGCCAGCCGGCGTGACCGATCTGGCGGAATATCCGCGCCGGCTCCTGTTGGCGAGCGGCAAGACATCGCAATGGCATAACATCGGCATGGAGTGGAAAGAACACGCGGCGTGGCTGGCACCGATCGCCATCACCATGGTGGCCTACGTCACCATGAAATATGGGCGATCGATCATTCAACACCGCAACATGCGAATCGGAGTGCTTGGCTTCGCGGTTGCCGCTTTCGTCGCGACCGGAATCGCAGGCGCGTTTGGAGCCTTCCTGAACAAGTATGCGCCGGTCAAAGGCGGCCAGGTGATCATACTGATGGGAGACGGCAAATGAGCATGTCGCAACCGACGGATAAAATTCCAAACGGTCCCGGAGCCGCCGCTATCCTTGCAGCCGGCATTGGCTGCGCCATGATCGGCATCCTGGCATTTGCGGCAGAGGCAGCGAAGCCGGTCGCCAACGCTCTGAACATCTACAAACCGGTTGGACCGCTAGCCGGCAAGACGACACTCGCAATCATTGTGTGGCTGGTGGCGTGGTTTATTCTGTCCAGGCTCTGGCAGAACAAGACGGTCGCAATGAACTCGGTCAATGTGGCAGCGTTTGTATTGTTGGGGATCGGGTTCCTGCTGACATTTCCGCCGTTTTGGGCGCTGTTTCTGGGAGCCAGATAGGCGACAAGACCGGCCCCGCGAAAGCGAAGCCGGTCATGTCGGTTCCAATCGTCGCTTCTAGTCGCTGTTGTCGTTCGCTGGCGCCTCGGCCGCCGTGGCGCCGCTTGCCCCCTGCGGGCGCCCTTTGACGCCGCCCTTGGAGACGCCGACCAGCGCCGGCCGCAACACGCGGTCGCCGATCGTATAGCCCGCCTGCACCACTTGCGAGACCATGCCGGGCGGGACCGAGGGATCGGGGACCTCGAACATCGCCTGATGCAGATTGGGGTCGAATTTTTCCCCCATCGGGTCGAGCTTCTTGACGCCGTGCTTCTCGAGCACCTTCAGCAATTCACGTTCCGTGAGCTCGACACCATCGAGCAGCGCCTTGACCTCGGCGTCGGCATTGGCGCGGATTTCCGCGTCGAGCGCCTGCGTCGCCCGGTCCATATTGTCGGCAACGGCAAGGATATCGCGCGCGAATGCCGCGATGCCGTAAGTGCGCGCATCGTTGATCTCGCGCTCGGTGCGGCGGCGGAGATTCTCCATCTCGGCGAGGCCGCGCATCCAACGATCGCGATATTCGGCAGCTTCCTTGGCCGCGGCGGCAGCGGCATCGGCCACATTGGCCGGCCCCTCCGCTTCGCGGGGCGTAGCTTCCTTTGGATTCTCGGTGTTCGCCGCTTCGCCCGCATGACTTGACGCGCGGGCGTTAGGGTCCGTCATCGCCTGTGTTCCCGTACCTGTCGGTTGTTAAACCCGGATATCATCGCTTGGACGCGAAAAATCAAGCGTCCGGCCGTCGGAGCCTTTCGGTTCTGATGGAATCAAAACCGAGGCTCCACGTTTTGTTTTGGTCGCATTTTCTTCACGCGAACCGGTGTCCACTTCGCTCGAAAATGCTCTAGCCTGCAAGGAGCTTGCTGACCACTTTCGCGGTGTAATCGACCATTGGGATGATGCGCGCGTAATTGAGGCGGGTCGGGCCGATCACGCCGACGACCCCGACGATGCGGCCCGTCCCATCGCGATACGGCGCGATGATGGTCGACGACCCCGACAGCGAGAACAGCTTGTTCTCCGAGCCGATAAAGATGCGCACCCCTTCCGCCTGCTCGGCGCGGCCGAGGAGGTCGACCACGCCGCGCTGCGTCTCCAGATCGTCGAAGAGGAGGCGGACGCGTTCAAGGTCGTCGAGCGCGTGCAGGTCTTCGAGGAGGTGCGCGTGGCCGCGCACGATCAGCTTGCGCTCCTCGCTGCCGCCGCCGGACCAGCTCGCGAGCCCGGCTTCGATGATCTTCTGCGTGAGTTGATCGAGCTCCGCGCGCGCCGCTTCGAGCCCACGCTCGAGATCGGCCTTCGCGTCCGCCAAGGTGCGGCCACGGATGCGCGCGTTGAGGAAGTTGGTCGCCTCGACGAGCGCCGAACTCGGCAGCCCCGGCGGCAGGTTGAGCACGCGGTTTTCCACCTGCCCATCCTCGGCGACGAGGATCACGAGCGCCCGTTCCGGTTCCAGCCGCACGAACTCGATATGCTTGAGGCGCACATTGGTCTTGGCGCTGAGCACGACCCCCGCCGCCCGCGTCAACCCCGAGAGCATGCTCGAGGCTTCGCTAAGCACCGCATCGTACGACCGGCCGGAGGACGCGACCTGCGCCTCGATCTGCCGGCGCTCCGCATCCGGCAGGTCGCCGACCTGCATCAGCGCATCGACAAAGAAACGCAGGCCGATCTCGGTGGGAAGCCGCCCCGCCGAGGTATGCGGCGCATAGATGAGGCCGAGCTGCTCCAGGTCCGACATCACGTTGCGCACCGACGCCGGCGAAAGCGTCATCGGGATGAGGCGCGACAGGTTGCGCGAGCCCACCGGCTCGCCCGTCGTGAGGTAGCTGTCGACGATCCGCCGGAAAATCTCGCGCGAGCGCTCATTGAGCTGCGCAAGACCAGCCTGGTCGGAGGATCGGGGTGTGTCGTTCGGCACGTCTGGCTCCGGATAGCCGTGCAGAATTGTCCATCCGACGCGGCTGTTGCAAGACGAGGCCTACTGCGGCCCTTGTGGCGTCGCGGCGCGCCACCTACAAGGCACCGGCAAATCGCTTCGACCTCAAGGAGAATCAAGCATGCGGCCGAGCCGCCGGCAGCCCGACGAACTGCGCCCCGTCACGCTCGACCGCGGCGTGGTGAAATATGCCGAAGGCTCTTGCCTCGTGAAATTCGGCGATACCCATGTGCTGGTGACGGCGACCCTCGAGGAGCGCCTGCCGCCATGGCTGAAGGGCCAGGGCCGCGGCTGGGTCACCGCCGAATACGGCATGCTGCCGCGCGCGACCCTGGAGCGCACCCGGCGCGAGGCCTCCGCCGGCAAGCAGGGCGGCCGCACCCTCGAAATCCAGCGCCTGATCGGGCGCAGCCTGCGCACCATCGTCAATCTCGAAGCACTCGGCGAGCGCCAGATCACGGTGGACTGCGACGTTATCCAAGCGGACGGCGGCACCCGCACGGCGGCAATCACCGGCGGTTGGGTGGCGCTCTATGACTGTCTCGCCTGGATGAAGGCCCGCTCGATGCTGCGCGGCGAGGTGCTGCGGGGGCATGTCGCCGCCATCTCCTGCGGCATCCATAACGGCACGCCGGTGCTCGACCTCGACTACGCCGAGGATTCCGCCGCCGAGACCGACGCCAATTTCGTGATGACGGGTGAGGGCAAGATCATCGAGATCCAGGGCACCGCCGAAAAGACCCCTTTCTCGGAGGAGGAACTGATGGCCCTGCTCGCTTTGGCGCGCAAAGGCATCGGCAAACTGGTCGACCTGCAGAAACTGGCCGTTAGTTGACGGCGGTTCGCTGCGGAACGTGTTAGGGACTTCACGGTACCATGCACCGAATCATTACGGGCCGGCTGGTGATCGCGACCCATAATCCGGGAAAGCTGCGAGAGATGCGGGAGCTTCTCGCGCCCTATGGCGTCGAGGCCGTCTCGGCCGCGGAGCTAGGCCTGCCCGAGCCGGAGGAGACCGGCGCGACTTTCGCCGAAAATGCCCGCGTCAAGGCCCAGGCGGCGGCGTCGGCATCCGGTTTGCCCGCTTTCGCCGACGATTCGGGACTTGCCGTGGACGCCCTTGGCGGCGAGCCGGGCATTTATTCCGCGCGCTGGGCCGGGCCGAAAAAGGATTTCGCCGCAGCCATGGCGGAAGTCGACCGCAAGCTCCGCGCCAAGGGCGCGGTGCGCCCCGATGCGCGCCGCGCGCATTTCGTCTCGGCGCTCTGCGTCGCCTGGCCGGACGGCCATTGCGAGGAGTTCGAGGGGCGTGTCGACGGCACGCTGGTCTGGCCGCCGCGCGGCGCCGCCGGATTCGGCTACGACCCGATGTTCCTCCCCGAGGGGCTCAATCGGACCTTTGGCGAACTCACCGCGGATGAGAAGCACGGCCTGCCGCCGCACGGGACCGGCCTCTCGCACCGCGCCCGCGCCTTCATCAAGCTCGCGGAGGCCTGCCTTGGGCGTGCTTGATTTTCCCTCTTCCCGTCCGTCACCTCTCCCGCTTGCGGGGGAGGCCGGCGCGCAAAGCGCGCCGGGAGGGGGAATGAGCGGATCGGCGAGCCCCCTCCCCAACCCTCCCCCGCGAGCGGGGGAGGGAGACGGAAGGGCCGAACCATTCGGCGTCTACGTGCACTGGCCCTTCTGCCTGTCGAAGTGCCCGTACTGCGACTTCAACAGCCATGTCCGCCACCAGCCGATCGACGAGGAGCGTTTCGCACGCGCCTTTGCAACCGAGATCGCGACCACTGCCGAACGCGCGCCCGGGCGCACCGTCTCCTCGATCTTCTTCGGCGGCGGCACGCCCTCGCTGATGCAGCCGCAGACGCTCGGCACCATCCTCGATGCCATCGGCCGGCACTGGACAGTCGCGCCCGACGCCGAAATTTCGCTCGAGGCCAATCCGACGAGTGTCGAGGCGACGCGCTTTCAGGGCTATCGCGCTGTCGGCGTCAATCGCGTCTCGCTCGGCGTACAGTCGCTCGACGACGTGGCGCTGCGCGCGCTCGGCCGCACGCATACGGCGCAGGAAGCCCTCGCCGCCGTCGCCGTCGCGCGCTCGATCTTTGAGCGCTATTCCTTCGACCTCATCTATGCGCGTCCCGACCAGACGGCGGACGCGTGGGAGGCGGAGCTTCGCCACGCGATCGGCGAGGCGGCGACGCACCTGTCGCTCTACCAACTGACCATCGAGCCCGACACGCCCTATGCGGCGCTCCACAGCGCCGGCAAGCTGCACGTTCCGGACGACGACCACGCGCGTGCGCTCTACGATCTCACGCAGGAGGTTTGCGCCGCGCACGGCCTCCGCGCCTACGAGATTTCAAATCACGCGCGGCCCGGCGCCGAGTGCCGCCACAACCTGCTCTATTGGCGCGCCGGCGAATATGCCGGCATCGGCCCCGGCGCCCATGGGCGTCTCGATGTCGATGGCCGGCGGCGCGCTGTTGCGACGGAGCCGCGCCCGGAATCGTGGCTGATGCGCGTCGAAGGCTGCGGCCACGGCATCGTCACCGACGATCTCCTCACGCGCGTCGAGCGCGCCGACGAGTTCCTGGTGATGGGTTTGCGCCTCGCCGAAGGCATCGACCCCGAGAAATTCGCGGCGCTATCCGGCCGGCGGCTCGATCCGCGCCGCATCGCCTTCCTGCGCGAGGACCATTTCATCGCCATTACGGCCGATGGCCGCCTGCGCGTCACGCGTGAGGGCTTTCCCGTTCTCGACGCGATCGTCGCCGATCTGGCGGCGTGACCGCCGATAATCCACGTAGCCAAATCGGTCGTCATTGCCGGGCTTGACCCGGCAATCCATCGTCTTCGCAAAGTTCTTGAATTGATGGATGCGCGGGTCAAGCCCGCGCATGACGAAGAGAGGTGGGATGAAACGCCTTACGTCCCCGAACTGAAAGCGCGGGGCGCGGGGCTCACCGTTTGCGGGCCGCTCGGCGTGACGCGGACCACGCTCAAGCCGCGCTCATTCGTACCCTCCGCGCGGAAGCGGAACACGCCGTCGACGCCAGAAAAACCAGACGACGTCGTGAGCGTCTGCTCGGAAAAGCGCTGCGGCCCCTGCGTCTTCACCAGCGCCGCGGTCAAAGAGACCGCATCGTAAGCAAGCGTCGCCGTGCGCACCGGGTCCTGGCCGAATTTCGCACGGTAGCGTTTCGCGAAGCTTTTGAAGCCGGCGCTGTCCGGCGCTGCGAACCATCCGCCCTGCAGCGAGGCTTCCGCATAGACGCGCTGATCGTCCCACAGTCCTGTGCCGAGAAGCTGCACGCGCTTGAGGTTCGGCGCAGCCGCGGCCAATGCCTGCCCCATGGTCGTGACGATATCCGGATCGCCAGGCAGGAACAGGGCATCGGCTTGCGGCAGCGCCTGAGCGATGCGCCGCGCCGATTCCTGCATGATGTTGCGATCGGAGGGGAACTTCTCGAGCGCGACGACGCGCCCGCCGAGCCGCGCCACCGTTTGCCGGAACGCGGCCTCCACCACATTGCCGTACGCATTGTCGGGAATGAGCGCCGCAAACGAGCGCTTGCCTTTCGACACCGCATATTCGACGACGCGCGTGGCGTCGGATTCCGGTAGGAAGCTGAGAAGATAGACGCCGCGGCTCGCGGCGCTGGCGTCGGTCGAGAATCCAATCACCGGCACGTTACGCGTCTTGGCCACCTGCCCCACAGCAACGACCGATTGCGCGAACAGCGGACCGAGGATGATCTCGGCGCCTTCGCTCAGCGCCTGCTGCGCCGCCGCCTGCGCGCCGCTCGGCGTTCCGCCATCGTCCTTGATGAGGAGCTGGATGTTCGGCGCGTTGAATTCCTGCAGCGCGAGCTCCCCCGCATTGCGCATCGACTGCGCTGCCGCCGCGGCGTTGCCACTGGCCGACAAGGGTAGGATCAGCCCGACCTTCACTTGTCCGGCGCCGGCCACGGCTGCCGGCTCCTGCGGCGCAGGGGTTTGCGACTGCATGCCGGGGAGGGAGAGATTGCCGCCGCAGGCGGCGAGCGCCACCGCCGCCGCCCCTGCAAGACCCATCAAAATCGCGCGGCGCCCGATCGCTTGCGCCGCCTTCCGTCCCACCATCATTCTGCAGGCGCTCCCTCCCTCGCCCCGACCGAAGTTTAGCGCGTCCGCAGCCTCGATTGAAACCCGCAACGCCCTTTTGCCGGCCGACGGCGGCCGCCTTTGCCGCCCTGTTGTCGCCAAGACACGCTCCAAGGCATGTCTCAAGGCATACCTCTCGGCGCGAACGTGACCCCGCCCCCGGATTTCCGCTAGCCTACGGTATGATGATGGAACGCGATCACGACCCCGGCAAAACGAGGAGCACGCGCGCGTATCTCGTCGCCGGCCATCCCATGACGGCGGCGGCGCTCGCGCCGGGCCTGCATGTCGTGGCGACGCCGATCGGCCATCTCGGCGACATGACGTTGCGGGGCCTGCAAACGCTCGCCGCTGCCGATTTCGTCGCCTGCGAGGATACGCGCGTGTCGCGCAAGCTCCTCGACCATTACGGCATCCGCACGCCGCTCGTGGCCTATCATGAGCACAACGCGGCCCAGATGCGCCCGAAAATTCTCGCGCGCCTGGCGCAAGGAGACGCCGTCGCCCTGATCTCCGACGCCGGCACGCCCCTCATCTCCGATCCCGGCTACAAGCTCGTGCGCGCGGTACGCGAGGCCGGCCATGCCGTCATCGCCGCGCCCGGCGCCTCGTCGGTACTGACGGCGCTTGCCATCGCCGGATTGCCGACGGACCGCTTTTTCTTCGAGGGCTTCCTGCCGCCGAAATCGTCGGCGCGCCGCGAGCGGATCGAAACGCTCGCCCGCATTCCGGCGACGCTCGTCCTCTTCGAGACGGGCCCGCGCCTCGCCGCAGCGCTCGCCGAGCTCGCGCAAGGCTGCGGCCCCCGCGAAGCCGCGGTCTGTCGTGAGCTGACGAAGCTGCACGAGGAGGTACGACGCGCCGATCTCGCCGCGCTCGCCGACCATTATCGCGACACGCCGTCACCGAAAGGGGAGATCGTCATCGTCGTCGCGCCGCCGCCCGACGCCGCGCCGGCGAGCGGCGATGAAATCGACGCGCTCTTGCGCCGCGCGCTCGCCGGCAGCTCGGTCAAGGATGCGGTCGCCGCGGTCGCGAGCGCAACCGGCGCTTCGCGCAAGGACGTCTATCGCCGCGCCCTCGATGTCACGCAGAGCGACGGCGATGACGAAGAATGAGCGCCCGAAACCGGCGGCGCAGGCCGAACGCCTCCCGCAACCGGCACGGCAAATCGCCTTCCGCCTGGGCCTTTCAGCAGAAAGCCGCGCCGCCGCGCTCTTGATCGCGAAGGGCTATCGCATCGCCGCACGCCGCTGGCGCTCGCCGCTCGGCGAAGTCGACATCGTGGCGCGCCGGGGCGCCGCCCTCGTCTTTGTTGAGGTGAAAGCGCGCGCGTCGCTTGATGAAGGCGCGGAAGCAGTGACGCCGCGGCAGCAGCGAAGGATCATCGGCGCCGCCGAGGCGTGGCTCGCCGCGCATCCCGACGATGTCACGTGCAATATCCGTTTCGACGTGATCCTGATCGCGCCCCGCCGGCTGCCGCACCACATCGCGGCGGCCTTCGACGCCAGCAATTAGCGCCTCGCTCCGCTCATTCGCGCGCAAGCGGGAATCCAGTTTTACTTGGGCTCAAGGTCCCCGCTTTCGCGAGGACGAGCGGATACAGGCTTCAGGCCGCGTTCAGGCGGCTGAGGAAGCTGCCGATCTGGCCGCGCATGCGCCCCGCGACGTGGCTCAGTTCTTCGGCAACGGACGTCATCGACACGGCGCTGCCACGCGTCTCGTCGCTGGCATCGCCCGCCTGCGAGATTTCCTGCGCGGTCTCGAGCGTACGCTTTGCTGCGATGTCGACGCTGCGCGCAATCTCCTGGGTGGCCGCACCCTGCTGCGTCACCGCGGCGGCAATGGTGGAGCTGATGCCGCCGATCTCGCGAATGGTCGTGCGGATGCCGCCGATCGCCTCGACCGAAACATTGGTCGCCTGCTGCATGCTGCCGACTTGCGCCGCGATCTCTTCCGTCGCCTTCGCCGTCTGCCCAGCAAGCGCCTTCACCTCGTTGGCGACGACGGCAAAGCCGCGGCCGGCTTCGCCCGCGCGCGCGGCCTCGATCGTGGCGTTCAGCGCGAGCAGGTTCGTCTGCTCGGCGATGGCGGTGATGAGCTTGACGACGTCGCCGATGCGCTTCGCCGCTTCATCGAGATCACGCACGGCTTCCGTGGTGCGCTCGGCTTCCGCGACCGCCTTCTCGGCGATGGTGGTCGATTGTGCGACCTGGCGATCGATCTCCATGACCGATGCGGCCAGTTCCTCGGCGGCCGACGCGATATCGTTCACATGGCTCGACGCCTCGCCCGAGGCGCCGCGCGCGGCGCGCGTGCGCTCCGACGCCTGCGAGGCGGCGCCGGTGAGGCTTGCGGATGCAGCGGAGACCTGATTGGCGATCGTGCCCAGCGCGCCCAGCGTCGCTTCGACCTCCTGGCCGAATCGGGAAATTTCTGCCGCCACCGCTTCCTGCCGGCGCGAGCGCGCCTGCGCGTCGTCGAACACCGTGCGGCTCAACTCCTCATTGCGCGCCATCGCCGATTGAAAAACAGCGATCGAGCGCGACAGCGCGCCGATCTCGTCGTGGCGATCGCAGTATGGAACGGCGAGGCTGTTCGCCCCTTCGGCGATAGCGGTCGTGACCTGCGTCAACGCGGTCATGGGCGCGGCAAGCGCGCGTCCGATCACCAATGCGCCGGTGACCGCCAGCAGGATCGCGACAAGCGAGAGGCCGGTCACGGTCCAGATTGTGTCGTGATCGTGAACGTGGTTCACCGTAAGCCGGGCAAGGGCCAGCGCGGTGATCGCCAAGAGCGTAAAGATTGCGTAAAGCTTCGTCGCAATTGTAAATCGAGAAAAATAGATCATGGCTCAGCCAACCTGCGATCCGGTCGCCTGCCGACCCTATCCCTGAGACGTTAACCTCTCGTTTGCGCACCATGTTCTGTTTGCGCACGTTGTCTTGCGAGGCTTCATGGCATTGAACGTCGCCGTCCAGATGGACCCGATCGAGCGGATCAATATCCGCGGCGATTCGACCTTCGCTCTCCTTCTGGAAGCGCAGGCGCGGGGGCATCGATTGTTCTACTACACGCCGGACCGGCTTGCGCTCGCTGGCGGGCAGGTTTTCACCGCCGCCCGCAGCCTCGAAGTCGATGACGTGGTCGGCGCGCATTACAAGCTCGGCGACGAGAAGCGCACCGAGCTCGATCGCTTCGATGTCGTGCTGCTGCGCCAGGACCCGCCCTTCGACCTCGCTTATATCACCACCACGCACCTTCTCGAACGCGTTCACCCGAAAACGCTCGTGGTCAATGACCCGGCGCAGGTGCGCAATGCGCCGGAGAAGATCCTGGTGATGAACTTCTCCGATCTGATGCCGCCGACCCTGATCACGCGCGACCTCGCCGAGATCAAAGCCTTCCGCGCCGAGCACGGCGACATCGTCATGAAGCCGCTTTACGGCTATGGCGGCGGCGCCGTCTTCCGCCTCACGCGCGAGGACCTCAATTTCGGCTCGCTTTACGACTTGTTCGCGACGACGTTTCGCGAGGCCTGGGTCATCCAGAAATTCCTGCCCAATGTGAAGCACGGCGACAAGCGCATCATCCTCGTCGATGGCGAATTCGCCGGCGCGGTCAACCGCGTGCCCGCCGCCGACGATCTGCGCTCCAACATGGTGCGCGGCGGCGCGGCGAAGGCGACCGAGCTCACCCCGCGCGAGCAGGAGATTTGCAAGCGCCTCGGCCCGGCGCTGCGCGAGCGCGGGCTTCTCTTCGTCGGTATCGACGTGATCGACGACGTGCTGACCGAGATCAACGTCACCTCGCCGACCGGCATCCGCGCGGTGCGCAATCTCGACGGTCCCGATATCGCGGCGATGATCTGGGACAAGATCGAGGCGCAGCGCGCTTGAGCATGATCCCGAAAAGCATGTCCTCGGACGTGATCCGAGGATGGAACCGGTTTTCGGACAAGATCATGCTCGATCAAGAAATAGCAGCGGTGGCCTAGCGTGCAGGACGCGCTGCATGTTCTCTACCACGTACAGGGTGACGCCAAGACGATCGAGGCGCGCGCCCGCGCCATCGCGGTCGAGCAGAGCGTCGAGATGCCGGTCGAGGCGATCGCCGATGCGCGCCTGCGCGAGCGTATCGTCGGCAAGGTCGAGGCGATTGCGGAGATCGCGACCGGACGCTTCGAGGTGCGCATTGCGCTCGCAGCGGAGACGGTCGGCGAGGATGCCGGCCAGCTCCTCAACATGCTGTTCGGCAATACGTCGCTGCAGGATGACGTGACGTTGCAGGACGCCGAAATTCCGGCGTCCCTAGCGCACGCTTTCGGCGGACCGCGTCACGGGCTTCAGGCGTTGCGCGAACGTGTGCACGCCGGACGGCGTGCGATGACCTGTTCGGCGCTCAAGCCACAAGGGCTGACGCCTGAGCAGCTGGCGGGCCTCGCGCGACGCTTCGCCGAAGGCGGCATCGACTACATCAAGGACGATCACGGCTTCGCCGACCAGGCTTACGCGCCCTTCGCCGCGCGCGTGCCGGCCACCGTCCGGGCACTACGCGAAACGGGCGCCGCCACCTGCTACATCCCGAGCCTCTCCGGCGATCTCGACACGATGCGCGAAGAGATCGCGCTCGCGCGCGACGCCGGGATCGACGCCGTGATGCTCGCGCCGATGATCGCCGGCGTCGCGACGCTGCAACGGCTGCGCCGCGAATATCCGCAGCTCATCATCATGGCGCATCCGGCAATGGCCGGCGCCGCGCGCATCGCGCCGCCCTTCCTCATCGGCAAGCTGTTCCGCCTGTTCGGTGCGGACGCGGTCGTCTTTCCCAACCATGGCGGCCGTTTCGGCTATTCGCCGGCGACCTGTCGCGCGCTTGCGGACGCCGCATTGCTCGCATGGCATGGCCTGCAGCAGGCTGTTCCCGTTCCGGCGGGCGGCATGACGCCGGCGCGGGTGCCGGAAATGCTTGAATTCTACGGCGCGGATACGATGTTGCTTATCGGCGGCGGCCTTCTTGCCGCGCGTGAGAACCTCACCGCCGAAACCGCTGCCTTCGTCGCGGCCGTGAAAGAGCACGACTATGGCTGATGCCGTGAAAGACAACGTCCATCATCGCGCCGCCGAAGGCGTCGGTCGCTGGCGCGGCGTCGAATGCCGTCCCTACAAGGAGGACGATCGCGCGCTCTTCAAGGCGATCACCCGCCAAGTGCTTTTCTCCGATCCGGCGATGGCGGGGGAGCTTCGCTATTTCGAGATGGCGCCCGGCGGCTTCTCGACGCTCGAGCGTCACGAGCACATGCACGGCGTGATGATCCTGCGCGGTCATGGCCATTGCCTGGTCGGCGACACGGTTCGCCCCGTCGCGCCGCACGACCTCGTCACCATCCCGGCTTGGACCTGGCACCAATTCCGCGCCGGCAGCGATGAGCCGATGGGGTTCCTGTGCATGGTCAATGCGGAACGCGACAAGCCGCAGCTGCCGACCGCGGCCGATCTGGCCGACCTGCGGGCCAATCCTGCCGTCGCCGCCTTCCTTGATCGGCAATAATTGTTCACTAAATGTTCTTGCTACCTTAAATAGCGTGCGCTAGCATCGTCCCAACCTGATGGGGTGTGGGGATGGTGCAGCGGGTTGCGACGGTGGCGTTCGAGGGCATCGAAGCGCGCGCCGTCGACGTGCAGGTGCAGGTCGCGCCGGGGATGCCGGCCTTCAATGTTGTCGGGCTTCCCGACAAGGCCGTGAGCGAAGCGCGCGAGCGTGTGCGCTCGGCTCTCGTCGCCTCCGGCCTCGCACTACCGGCGCGGCGCATCACCGTCAATCTTGCGCCCGCGGATTTGCCGAAAGAGGGAAGTCACTACGATCTGCCCATCGCGCTCGGCTTGATGGCGGCGATCGGCGCGATCCCGCACGACGCACTGGCCGGCTACACCGTGTTGGGGGAACTCGCGCTCGACGGCTCACTCGCGGCGGTCGCCGGCGTTCTCCCCGCAGCCATCGGCGCCAATGCGCGCAACGAGGGCCTCATTTGTCCGGCGAGTTGCGGGCCCGAGGCGGCGTGGGCGAGCCCGGAGATGGATATCATCGCGGCACAGTCGCTGATCCAGCTCGCCAACCACTTCAAGGGCACGCAAATCCTCTCGCGCCCGGCGCCGAAGATCAGCGATGTCGGCGCAAGCACGCTCGATCTGCGCGATATCAAGGGACAGGAGAGCGCGAAGCGCGCGCTCGAGATCGCCGCCGCCGGCGGCCACAACCTGCTCATGGTCGGCCCGCCGGGCGCGGGCAAATCGATGCTCGCCGCGCGGCTCCCTTCAATCCTGCCGCCGCTTGCGCCGGCGGAGCTTCTCGAAGTCTCGATGATCGCTTCCGTCGCCGGCGAAATCGCCGACGGCGCATTGACCAACCGCCGCCCCTTCCGCGCGCCGCATCATTCCGCCAGCATGCCGGCGCTTGTCGGCGGCGGACTGCGCGCACGGCCAGGCGAGATTTCGCTCGCGCACAATGGCGTTCTCTTCCTCGACGAGTTCGCCGAGTTTCCGCCGAACGTCCTCGATTCATTGCGGCAGCCGCTGGAGACCGGCGAGGTCTCGATCGCCCGCGTCAATCATCGCGTGTCCTATCCGGCGCGCTTCATGCTCATCGCCGCGATGAATCCATGCCGCTGCGGCCGCGCGAGCGATCCGGGCTTCATCTGCAAGCGCGGCGGCAACGCGCGCTGCGCCGCCGACTATCAGTCGCGGCTCTCCGGTCCCCTCCTCGATCGCATCGACCTGCACATCGAAGTGCCAGGCGTTTCCGCGGCGGACCTCATTCTGCCGCCGCCGGTTGAAGGGAGCCGCGAGGTCGCGGCGCGGATCGCGCAGGCGCGCGCCGTTCAAGCCGAACGCTACGCCGCGCTCGGCCTGCCGCACATCCGCACCAATGCGCAGGTGCAAGCCGCGGTGTTGGAGGATATCGCTCGGCCCGACAAGGCCGGGCTCGCCTTGTTGCGCGACGCCTCCGACGCGATGCGGCTGTCCGCCCGCGGCTACCATCGCGTATTGCGCGTCGCGCGCACGCTCGCCGATCTCGACGGCAGCGAAGCGGTCGCGCGCATCCACCTCGCCGAGGCGCTCTCCTATCGCGCGCTGTCCGACGAAATCCGCCAGGCGGCTTGAAGCAATTCCAGGAAAAGTGGAACCCGGTTTCCGTCCGGAATTGCGAGAAAACAAAAAGACATAGAGCGGATCGGCGGTCCCACGAAACGATGATCAGCGCAGGCCCGCGGCGCCGGAACGAACCGTCTCACCTGACGTTGCCCCGGCATGCGATGGATTTTGCACACGCGCTTGATGGCGGGGATTCTGGTCGCGGGTACGGGTGTCTTCGTCAGCGCGCCGCTGGCGCATGCACAGGCCGGCCGCAATCCGAGCTTGCAAAAGCCCGCTCCCGGCGATGAAAAGCAGATACCGTCATTGCCGCCGAACGACGAGAATTTGAGCCGCAAGCTCGACCGTAACAACGGCGTTATCAAACCGCCGACCGATGTCGATCCGGAAATGCATGTGCCGCCGAAGGACCCGGGCGCGGGCGATTCCATGCCGGTCATTCCCCCGCCGAGCGGCAAGGGCACGATTGAGCCGAAGTGATCGGCGTGGCTCACCGTTAGGCCGGCTCGAGCAATCGCGCGTCATCGTTGCGGACGGAATTGACGCGGTCCGAGATCGGCCACATTCGCATCAGATCCGGCGGAAATGTCCGCAGCACGTCGTGCGGATCGGCCTCGTCGCTGAGCCAGCGTTCGTAGTCTCGTGGATCAAGGATCGCGGGCATCCGGTCATGCAGCCGCGCGAGCAGCGCATTTGCGGGCACGGTGAGGACGGCGAAAGTCCGCATCCATTCCCCCGAGGGCGCGCGCCAATTTTCCCACAACCCGGCAATACCGAACGGTGCGCCGTCTTTCATACCGATCGCATAGGGCTGCTTGCCGCCTGTCGTGACCTGCCATTCAAAGAAGCCGTCGACCGGGACAATGCAGCGGCGCGCGCGATAGGCGTCGCGAAAGATCGGCATGGTGCCGACGGTTTCGCTGCGCGCATTGATCGGCTTGCGCCCGCCCTTGGGGTCGTCGCACCAGTTCGGAATGAGCCCCCATTTGATCGGGTCGAGCGAGCGCTCGCCGGTCTTGCGGTTGAGGCGGATGACGAGGTGCTCCTGCCCGGGTGCGCCGTTATAGCGCGGCGGATGGTTCCCGCGCGGATCGGGACGCACATCGAGTCCGTCGACGATGGCGAGCCGCAATGGCCCCGAGGCTTGGATGATGCGTCCGCACATGACAGGCCCGTCACAAACTCCGGATGATGACGGCAGGCACGCTACAGCCGGCGCGGCCGGCGCGCTTATGAAACGGGGAGCCGCTCCTGACACTATCCCCGCAATTCTCCACAGCGCGCGCCAAAAAAGAAAAGAGCCAAGCGGGCGCCCAACCCTTTGTTTCGAATAAAAGATCGGACCCAAAGTCGTTGGGTGTGTTGGTTGCGGGCTTAGATTTGAACTTACGGACTTCAGGTTATTGAGCGGCACCGAAGTGGTGCGTACGGAACGAATCACGCTTGTGCGAATAAGCGTGGAAACAGAACATCCAACGTGTCTGCCGGGAAGCGCAGAGAGACGGCGCCTTTCGGCGTGTCGGACCCCAGCAATCTGGCATCGATGACATCCTTCAACACGCGTCGTGCACTGCGCTCAGGCAAGCCAGTGATCCGCCCGATCTCGCCACGCTCGAATTCGCCGCGAATGAGCGCTTCCTCGAGCAACCGTGTCGCTTCCGGTTTCAATGCATCGCTTCGCTCGACATATGTCCGCAGGCGCTTCGCAAGTGCATCGATTTCGAATAGACCCGACATGAAAGTTACCTGATCGAGGGATACGCGAAGAAACCACAGCACGAACTCATTGAGCGCACGAAGCGAGAGATTGCCTCGCCCATCGAGATCTCCCTGCCGCGGCGTGTCCGCGTAGTCCATCATCCGCTTGTATTCCGAGCTGCTTTCGAGGCCGCGCGAAAGGCCACGCGAAATCGACCACAGCCCATGCGCGCCTATTCCAGCCGTGAGCGCCATGGCATGGCTCATCAACCGGCTCACGCGTCCATTGCCGTCCGGAAATGGATGAATGTAGTTGAACCGATGATGCGCAGCAGCCATCGCCATCAGTCGTCCGGCGGTGCCAAGGGGCGCCAGCCGATAGCGCTCGGCGAAATACGTCATAAAGTCCGGAACGCGCCCGCTCGATGGCGGCTTGTGCCGGCCAACCGCAACGTCGTGCTCGGGCCGCGAACGCCATTCACCCGGCACCATCCTGAACTCGCGACCGGCGCCTCGGATGCGCAGCATGTCTTCTGTCGCGCCCTTGTAGAACTCGCGGTGTAGCCACCGCAGAAAGTCCGGCGAGGCCGGCTCGCCAAGTTTTCCTTCCGCAGCCAAGCGGTCGATATCAGCCTGGAGCCGCACGTGCGCCGCCGCTTCGATTTGCAGGTTGCGGCGTTCCTTGTCGCGATGGAGATCGCCAGCGAGCGCACGCTCGATATCTTTGGGGCGCGTGTTATGACCCTCGATCAGATTGCTGTAATACGTGTTCGCGATGCGCACGAGGTCTGCGAGATTCGCGGCGGTGCGGGGATGAAGCGCCTGCCCCAGCTTGGTCGCCGCGGCGACGAGATCGGCGATGGCGTCGGTCAACGCCTCAGTCGCCTCCTCGGGCCGGGCCGGCTCTATGCGCTGGACGGTTTCAGGCGTCATTTGGCCGTTCTTCGAATCCCCAGGGGATTGAAGATAAAGGAAAAATTGCGCCGAGGCGAGGCGGTTGGCCGATCTTTTGGCCGATCTTGTCGGCAGGGATTTGGCCGGCTTAGCCGACTGCCAAGCCGCTGATTTCTGAGACTTTGCAGCCCAGCCGGGCGCTCCTGGCCGATCATTTGGCCGACGGTGTCGGCTCCGCGTCAGCCCCGCCAGAAACAGTTCGGTCCCGACAAGCGCGTTGCGGCTCTCCAATCGGTCTTGTGGAGGTAATTGCGAACTTGAGAGACAAACGCCTCGGACGTCTCCGGGATGTTTGTTGAAGCTTTTGATCCTTCTTGGGAAATTTGGTTGCGGGGGTAGGATTTGAACCTACGACCTTCAGGTTATGAGCCTGACGAGCTACCGGGCTGCTCCACCCCGCGCCAATGCCACGTCCGGGCACACCGGGCAGCGGCCTCTATCTATCAACGCCGCCGCCCGATGGGAAGCCCGGCGTGCGTCTTTTTCTCTGGCGTGCCCACGCTTTAGCGAAAAATGGCGTGCTGGCTCACAGGCCCATTGCCGACTTTCGTCAAACTGTCATACAGGCCTGTCATAGGGCTGTCATGGCGAACCGGACTGGCTTGCGCCCCGAGGACCGAATCGGTGAGGCGCTGGTCGCTTTCGCCGCTGATATCCTTGCCGATGCGCGCCGCGCCCTGACGGACGAGGCCCTCTCCGACGCCATCGCGATCCATGACTTCCGCAAAGCGATGAAGCGTTGGCGCGCATTCCTGCGCCTCCTCGAACCGACGATCGGCGACGAAGCGCGCGCCTTGCGCATGGCCGCGCGCGACCTTGCCCGCGAGCTCGCGCCGGCGCGCGACGCGCAGTCGGCGCTCGATGCGCTCGCCGATCTCGGCAAGGCGGAGCAAGCGCCCTCCGCGCGCATGCTCACGTCCATGCACACACGCCTCGAGACCATGCGCGCGGCCGCCGAGACGACGACCCTCACGCCGCCGCTGCGGCAGCGTCTCGCCGATGCGCTGGACGCCGCGGCGGCGGAAGCGGAGACGTGGCCGCTCAAGCGCACGACATTCGCCGAAGTCGCCGCCGGCCTCACAAAAGCTTATGCGCGCGCGCAAGAAGCCATCCCGTCGGTGTGGTCGGAGGCCGACGCCGAAGCGCTCCACGAATTGCGTCAGCGCGTCGTGGTGCATCGCTATCAGATGGACCTCGTGCTGCCGCTATGGCCGCGCTTCGGGAAGCTCTGGGTCGGCGAAGCGCAGCGTCTGCGCGAACGCCTCGGCACCTGCCAGGATCTCGCGGTGCTGCGCGATTTCACGCGCCCCCGTGCGCCCCTCGCCCATTGGCGCGCGCGGCTGAAGGCCGCGACCGACGAGCGCCACGCGACGCATCTGCGCGCCGCGGCGCGCATGGCGGGCCGCCTGTTCTCGGAAAAACCCAAAGCCTTCCAGCGCCGCATGCAGGCGTTGTGGCGCGCCGGCGATAAAGACGAATAGTCCACCTCCCGCTCGTTCCCGCGAAAGCGGAGTCCCAGGGCCGGATGACTCTGGATTCCCGGTTGCGCGGGAATAAGCGGAAAGTCGTTAGTGAGGCGGCAGTTTCATCGGGTAGCGGCCGTTGTAGTTGCGCCCGCGATAGACGTGCAGCGTCATCACCGTGCGGCCCATGCGATGCAGGTCGACGTCCTCGACCTTCTCGATGCTATCGAAATATGGCGCATAGACGCCGACCTTCGGGAGGAAGGCATCCGTCCCGATGATCAGCGCGTCGAAGCCGGCAAATTTGCGCGGATCGGAGTTGAAGGCGATGTTGCGTGGATCGTCGCACAGGCAGACGACCGGCAGCTCGTCGCCGAGAACCACATCCATCTTGCCCGCTTGGTGCCAGCGCGTCGCGACGACGAAAAGCTTCGGCGCGTCGAGCAGACCGCGTGAAGCCAAAGCTGTGCGCAGCTCCGGCCAGTCGAAGGCCTCGAGCGTCGGGTCTTCGAGCTTCTCGACATAGGGCGTAAGCGAGGGTGGAACGGGAAAGCGAATCCAGCCGAAAACCGACTGCGAGAGCCAGAGCGCCAGCAGCGCCGTCATGGCGGCGATGGAGCCGATGAGCCAGCGGCGCACGCGCGCATCCTCGGGCATGAAGACGCCGACCAGCGGGAACAGCATCAGATAGCCCGGCGCCTGCCAGTGGAAATGCGCGTTGATCTCCGCCCAGAGCGCGATGACGGTAAAGAGGAGAAGCGGGATCGTCGCGAGGCAGCAGAGAAGCCAGATCGCGGTTGCGTTTGGGCCGCGGCGCAACCCTTTGAAATAAACGGCGACCAGCAGCACCCAAACCCACGGCCCGAGATAGCCCGCCTGTCCGCCCATGCTGCGGATGATCCCGAACGGCCGCAGCGTCGCCCCGCCGGCGCGGCTGCCTTGAAAATCGAACGACACCCAGCCGTTGCGCGCATTCCAGATGATCACAGGGCTGAAGATCGCGAACGCGATCAGCGCCGCCACATAGGGGCCGGGCTCGGCGAACCAGCGCCGATGCTCACGGCTCGTCAACGCGAAGAGGACGAGCCCGCCAGCGAGAAGGATTGCGTGATATTTCGCAAGAAGCGCAAGACCGAACCAGACACCCGCCGCGCACCAGAGCAGGAAATTCGAGCGCTCTGCCGCGGGCGCCACGGCAAGCCGCGCGATGCAGAGCGCCGCCGCCATCAGGCACAGCATCAGTGGTCCGTCGGGCTGAATCCACCCGCCTGCGCTGATGGTGAAGACCGGCGACGTGTTGAGCAGCACCGCAGCGATGGCGCCGGCGCGCTCGTCGAAGAGAAGCGCGCCGAGCCGATACATCAGCCATGTCGTGCCGACGAACATGGCGATGAACGGCAGGCGGATGACGAAGACGGAATCCGAGCCGGTCAGCACCCAGGTCGCATGCGCGATCCACAGCGACAGCGGCGGCTGATCGAAATAGCTGAGCGCAAGATGCCGCGCGGTCGCGAAATAATAGCCCTCGCCGAGTCCGTAACCGAGCGCCGCGGCTGCGATGAGCCGCGCCGCGGTGCCGATGATGATCGTCCAGACGACCAACGCGCGCGGATTACGCAGCGCAAACCACGCCGGCTGCGTAGCCGGCGTGGCAAGGGACGTTGCTCCGGAGGACGCGTTCATCATGCGAAGAGGCCGCGGCAAAGCCGCGCAAGTGGGCTCACGCCAGCGCGTCGGCGATCGCCTTGCCGCAGGTCACGGTGTCGGCCGGACCTTTCAGATCGCGCGTGCGCAGCTTCGGCTCGGAGAGCACCTTCTCGATCGCCGCGACAATGGCATCGGACGCTTCCTTCTCGCCGAGATGCTCGAGCATCATCGCGCCGGACCAGATCTGCCCGATCGGATTGGCGATGCCCTGTCCGGCGATATCGGGCGCGGAGCCGTGCACCGGCTCGAAGACCGACGGATAATCCTTCTCCGGATTGATGTTGCCGCCCGGCGCAATGCCGATCGTGCCGGTGCAGGCGGGACCGAGGTCGGAGAGGATGTCGCCGAAGAGGTTCGAGGCGACGACGACGTTGAAGCGATCGGGGTGCAGCACGAACAGCGCCGAGAGGATGTCGATATGGTACTTGTCCCACTTGATGTCGGGATAGCTCTTCGCCATCGCCTCCACGCGCTCATCCCAATACGGCATGGTGATCGCGATGCCGTTCGACTTCGTCGCCGAGGTAAGGTGTTTCTTCGGCGTTTTCTGTGCGAGCTCGAAGGCGAATTTGAGCACGCGGTCGACGCCGAAGCGGCTCATCACCGTCTCCTGCACCACGACCTCGCGCGGCGTGTCCTTGAACATGCGCCCGCCGATCGCGGAATATTCGCCCTCGGTGTTTTCACGCACGACCCAGAAATCGATATCACCGGGCTTGCGATTCGCGAGCGGCGACGGCACGCCCGGCATCAGCCGCACGGGACGCAAATTGACGTATTGATCGAACTCGCGGCGAAAGAGGATGAGCGAGCCCCACAGCGAGATGTGATCCGGGATCTTCGCCGGCCAGCCGACGGCGCCGAAATAGATCGCGTCGTGCTTGCCGATCTTCTCCTTCCAGTCCTCCGGCATCATGCGCTCGTGCTTCGCGTAATAATCGTAGCTCGCGAAGTCGAAATGATCCTGGCGCAGCTCGAAGCCGAATTTCTTCGCCGCCGCCTCGAGGACGCGCACGCCCTCCGGCACGACTTCCTTGCCGATGCCGTCGCCCGGGATGACGGCAATCCGATAAACGCGATTGGTGCTCATCAACTCTTTTCCTCGCTCGCGGCGGAACCGCCGCCGCCATTTCAACTCAGGTCGCGCCGCTCGTCGCGCATGCAGCGCATCGCCCTTACGGATGCGCCGGCGAACATAGCGGCTCGCCCGATCTTGTGAACGGCGGACGGGAAAAAGTCATCAGGGATCGATCGACAAGACGGCGGTCACGGTCGAGCGCGGTCCGGCTTGGGCGCGGAAATCGTAGCCCGGCTTGAGCGTAGCGAAAGCCGGGGCGCGTTCAGATAGGCCGTTCCCGGATTTCGCTGCGCTCAATCCGGGCTACGGGATTACGGAACCCATAGGGCCAGACGACAAAAAGCCCGCCGCGGTTTCCCGCGGCGGGCTTTTGAAAATCGGATCATCGTGATGAGGGAAACTCTGTCCTTGGCAGGCCTGGCAGCGACTTACTCTCCCAAGTCTTGAGACTTAGTACCATCAGCGCTGGGGAGTTTAACGGCCGAGTTCGGGATGGGATCGGGTTCTAGGCTCCCCGCCAAAGCCACCAGGCCGGCAAAAGACAGAGGGTGAAGTAAAACTGGTCTTCGCTTTCCATTCGCAGAACTGCGAATGGGCATTGATTAATGAGAACGATCAAGCCGATCGAGCGATTAGTACCGGTAAGCTGCATGCATTGCTGCACTTCCACACCCGGCCTATTAACGTGGTCGTCTTCCACGGCTCTCAAGGGAGAACTCGTTTTGAGGTGGGTTTCCCGCTTAGATGCCTTCAGCGGT
>JBFWXB010000031.1:0-60303 GCA_050187875.1 Variibacter sp. | reverse complement strand
CGTCATGATGATCCCATAGGGCCGATGCGAGGGTTCGTCAGCAGCACTTATCATGCCCGGCTTTATGCCGGGCACCCGTCTTCATCCCTCCCCGCAGGGGAGGGTGGACGGCGCGCAGCGCCGGCCGGGTGGGGAGTCTTAAAGCTTTTCTTCGTCGCGGTCCCTGCCCCCACCCGTCTCCGCGCTCGCTTCGCTCACGCGGAGCCACCCTCCCCTCCGGGGAGGGACAAACCGACCATGACGGCGGACGCAATGCTAGTCGCGCAATATACAAGGCGATGTAGACTACCACCTCGCGTTGAATGGCAAAGGGGGGCTTTCCATGGCATCGCTATCGGACTTCACATCGCTGATCCGCCCGCTGCCCGCGGGCATCACGTTTTCAAACGACGGTTCCGCGCAGGAGGCGCTCGACATCGGCGCGAGCGCGCAGATCGCGCCGATGCCGACGCCGGATGCGCAAGACGTGTTCGGCATCTACCTGGCGTCCAACACGCATCCCTGGATAGCGCTGAACTATCCGAACGGGCAGCCGATCGTCTGCCGCGGCGTGCGCATCGGCGTGAACAATCTCTCGTGGTCGCCGAATGGCGGCGTGACGACCTACACGACGCTCTGCCCGGACGGAAACGGCAACGCCGGTGCGGGATGGGCATACCGCTTCTGCCCGCGTTACACCCTCGTCGTCGGAATCGGCGGCATTCAATGCGACAAAGGCGATCGCTGCGGAAATCCGCGCGATGTCTATTCGGTCAATGGCCATGCCGGCCAACTCACCATCGCGTTCAACGATTCCGCGGGGCCCGGCGGCTATAACGACAACACCGGCGGCGGGACCGTCATGATCTACGCCGTGTATCAATGACGACGGTGCGCTGCGAATGATGAATCTTCGTCATGGCCGGACATAGCCCGTCGAAGATGGGCGTGAACGCCCTTTTGTCCCGGCCATCCACGTCTTGCTTGCGGCAGAAAAGACAAGACGTGGATGCCCGCAACAAGTGCGGGCATGACGGAGTGAAAGAGCTAAGGCACGGTTGCGTCAGCGTAGCGGCATCGGTGCGCCGGGCTTGCGCTTCGCTTCCTTCGGCTGCTTCTTCGTGTCCTTCGCCGCGTCCTTTGCCGGGGCCTTGCCGATGTCGGTGCTGCGCGCGCCCGCCCATGGGTCGCGCTTGGTCGTCGAGACGGGCGCGCCCTGCTCGTGACGGCGCGTGCGTTGGTATTGCTTGTCGACCTCGGCGCGGTCGTTCTTTTCGCCTTCCTCGATGATCTGCATCGGCGTCTTGCTTTCGCCGCCACCGCCCATGCCGCCACCCTGTGCGCGGGCCGGCACGGCCGTCAACGACACCAGCGGCCCGAGCAACAACGCCGCCATCGCAAACTTACGCATCACGCTCCTCCCTCCCCGATGGGCGGCCGATTATCCGCCGCGCCAGGCGGCAGCGCAACGGCCTCCTACGGGGTTTCAAACGCGCCGCCAGCAGGGGAACTCCCGCCACGATGGCGTCACTGTGCTGCATCATAACGGCGAACCCGCGACAACGTGAATGGCTGGTGTTGCCGCTCCGTACTATGAGGAGCCGTCGCATGCGCCAGCCGCACCACCCCATCATCGCCTGCGCCGAAAGATTCGCTGATGCCTCTCACCCGCCGCTCGCTCGCCAAGCTTTCGCTCTCCGCGCTCGCGCTGCAAGGCGGCGGTGCCGGTTTTCTCTCTCGCGCGCGCGCCGATGACGAGAACGTCCTGTCCCGTCGGCTGATGCTGCGCGACCCGGAGATTCCGGCGTCCGGCAATCCGGACGGCGACGTTACGATCGTCGAATATCTCGACTATCAGTGTCCGTATTGCCGCAAGATCCATCCGGTGCTCGAAAGCCTTGCGCGCGACGATTCGAAGCTTCGCCTCGTCTACAAGAACTGGCCGATCCTCGGCGACGCTTCGATCTATGCCGCGCAGATGGCGCTCGCCGCGCGCGAGCAGGGCAAATATGCGCAAGCGCATGAGGCGCTCATCTCGCTGACGAGCAAGCTCACCACGACGGTGACCGACACCACGCTCGCGAAAGCAGGCGTCGACGTCCAGCGCGCCCGCGGCGTCCTCGTCAAGGATGTCGCGGCGATCGGCGCGGTGCTAAAACGCAATGCCGCGCAGGCGAAGGGCCTCGACTTCCAGGGCACGCCGGGATTCATCGTCGGCAAGTTCCGTGTCCCTGGCCCGCTCGCGGCAGACCAGTTCAAGATGGCGATCGCCGACGCGCGCAAAGCGCTGGCGAGCGAGCCCAAGCGCGACGAGCTGTAGGGCCGCGCGCGATCTGATTGCTGCGTCAAGAAATAAAAGAGCTTGCGAGATCGCTTACTCCTTCACCCTCCCCTGGAGGGGGAGGGTCGTGAGCACGAAGTGCGAGCGGGGTGGGGTGAATACTTCTTGTTTGAGAGTTCACCCCATCCCGTCCGCAGTCGCAAGCGCTCCTGCGGCCGACCTTCCCCCTCCAGCGGAGGGTGAGGACGCGGCTCATCGCGCGATTTTCGGCACAGGCTCTAAGCTCGCCTTTACCTTCCTAGCCTAAGGCTCTGTGCGGCATTGAGCGCGGAGGCCATGGTGGACGCCGTCTGGACCGTGATTTCGCACGTCCTGCACAAGCTGCAGGCGGTCTTTCTCGGCGCCGGGTCGGAGCTCTCGCTCACCTCGCTCGGCTGCGCGCTCCTCGTCGCCATCGCCTATGTCGTCATCCGTCAGGTCCGCCGCCGCCGGCGGCTGCGCCTCAAGGTGATCAGGCGCATCCTGTTTCCGCGCCGGATCACGCGCCATCCCTCGACCCTCTTCGACCTCGGCTACCTCTTCTTCAACGTCTTCATGTTCGGCGCGATCTTCGGCTGGGCGCTGCTCTCCTATCAGTGGGTGAGCAACGCGACGACCGGCGCGCTCACGGCGGGCTTCGGGGCGGTCGCGCCGTCGACGCTGCCCGTAGCCCTCGTGCGCGTCGCGATCACGCTCTTTCTCTTCCTCGCCTATGAGTTCGGCTACTGGGTGCATCACTATCTCTGTCACCGCGTTCCGGTGCTGTGGGAATTCCACAAAGTGCACCACACGGCGAATGTGCTCACGCCGCTGACCGTGTTCCGCGTGCATCCGGTCGACACCTGGCTGTTCGCGAACATCCTCGCGGCCGTGGTCGGCGCCGCCAACGGGGTCGCGGCCTACGCCTTCGGCGTCACCGCCTATCAATACGCGCTTTCGGACACGAACCTGATCCTGGTGATTTTCATCCACGCCTATGTCCACCTGCAGCACTCGCATCTGTGGATCGCGTTCCGTGGACTTGCGGGGCGCATCTTCATGAGCCCGGCGCATCATCAGGTGCACCACTCGAGCAATCCGGCCCACTTCAACAAGAATCTCGGAAGCTGCCTGTCGCTGTGGGACTGGCTCTTCGGCACGCTCTATGTTCCCGCCGCGCAATCGGAGAATTTGCGCTTCGGCGTCGCACCGGACGGCTGCGACGAGCAGACGATCACGGCGCTCTATATTTCGCCGGTCGTGCATGCGACCCGCCATCTCACCGGCAGCCGCGGCGAGAGTGCAGCGGAACGCACCGCGGCGGTCGCGAGCGAGCCGGTCTTGCGCGTCTAAGCTACAGCCGATTGACTAGGATCCGCTCGTCCCCCGTGAAAGCGGGCATCCAGGGCAAAGAACTGTGGGTTCCCGCTTTCGCGGGAATGAGCGGAGTGTGTGTTCAGCCGACCTGGATCACGCTCCCGGTCTTAACTTGCCCAAACCTAAGGAGCGCGCGTGCCGACGATCAATTGCGATATGGGCGAGGCTTTCGGCCTCTACCGCATGGGTGACGACGAAGGCTTGATGCCGCTGATCGACATCGCCAATGCCGCTTGCGGCTTTCATGGCTCCGACTTCAACCACATGCGCGAGACCGTGCGCCTCGCCAAGCGCCACGGTGTGAAGGTCGGCGCGCATCCGTCCCTGCCCGACCTGCAAGGCTTCGGCCGGCGCGAGATGAAGATCGCGCGCGAGGAGCTCGCGAACTGCCTGATCTATCAGATCGGCGCGCTGAAAGGCTTCCTCGACGCCGAAGGCATGGCGCTCAACCACATCAAGCCGCATGGCGCGCTCTACGGCATGGCGGCGCGGCAGGCGGAGGTCGCGGAGGCGATCGCCGACGCCGCCGACGTCTTCAAGGTGCCGCTGTTCGGCATGATCAATACGCACCACGAGGCGGTCTATACCGCGCGCGGGCACCGCTTCGTCGCCGAATACTACGCCGATCTCGACTATGACGACGACGGCCGCGTCATCATCACGCGCGAGCACGACGCCCGCGATCCCGACGAGACGGTGCGGCGCTGCCGCGAGGCGATCGCGTCGGGAACGACGACAAGCGCCAACGGAAAACCGGTGCGCGTGCGCGCCGACAGCATCTGCGTGCATTCCGACACGCCGAACGCCGTCGCTCTCGCGCAGGCGGTGCGTAGCGCACTGGCGTAAGCTGCGGCCGCTTTGGCGCGTGCCGGCGAATCACATCGCCCGCAAGCGCAAGACTCGGCGCGCTCGGGCGGCCGCCGGGTCTTTCGCCTGCGACAGGCTGTCACAGCCAACAGACGCCTTTGCCGCGAAAGTGAACGGGTGTTAATGCCGTCAACAGGATTTCGGGACGACTATTCAACGCACGTTCACAGAAGACAGCATAGCGTAAGAAAACGTGCTAACTTGCAGCCACTTGGAGCTGCGGTTTCACATTTAGGCCAAAATGGATACCCCTATTGACGGTATCCAGTTTACCTGGACCGATTTGACTAGCAGCGCCCGGCCGGGCGCTCACTGGAGGGAATGGGATGAAGAAGACCCTGGTTGTTCTCGCCACGGCCGCGAGCCTTGCGATCGTTTCCTCGGCAGTGCCGAACGAGGCACTCGCCTGGCGGCGTGGCGGCGGTGCCGTCGCCGCCGGCGTGATCGGTGGCCTCGCCGCCGGCGCCATCATCGGCGGCGCCATGGCTGGCCCGCGCTACTACGAGCCGGCGCCCGTCTATGTCGCGCCGCCGCCGGCCACCTGCGTGCAGCCGCAGTGGGTGTGGTCGCCGCGCCGCGGCGAGTATGTGTGGCGTAACGTGCGCGTCCCCTGCTGATTGCCGCGGTATAAATTCGAGAAGAGCCGGGCCTCGTGCCCGGCTTTTTTACGTCAAGGCGCCGATATGATGGCCAGCGCGAGCGCAAGCGTCGCCATGCCGGCCAACGCCAAGACCCCGACCGGGTGAGCAAAAAACGCCAGCGCTACACCAAAGGCAAAGAGCGCGGTCATTCCGGCCGCGGCCACGATAAAGGACGCCGTGCTGACGAAAGCGCGCGTGTTCAAGCGCCGCGCATACGCTTCAATGCCGCTCATTTTATCCATCGGACGCTCTTTCTCGGCGTCCTCCCTCAGTTCCCCGCCTCGATCAAAGCCGCTACGCCGCATTGGCGCAAGCAATCTTTGGCGGTCGGTGTGACTTGTCAGCATATTCGGAGCATCGCGCGGTGTGGCGATTCCAGGCCGAATTCATCGCCCCGCGTCACGCGTCAGATGATCGAGCACGGCCTTGTTCGGCCAGCAGTCGAGCCTGAGGCCGTTCGCCTTCTGGTAATGGCCAATGGCGAGGCGCGTCGCCATCCCGGCCTTGCCATCGATCTTGTCACTGTAGAGCTTGCGGCGTGTGAGGGCGCGCTGGATGGTTTCGAGGTCGCTGCTCTTCATCTGCACCACCGGCTGCCACGGCGCCTCGAATGGGCGCGGCGCAGCAATGCGGTCGGCGAGATGGCCGACGAACATCACGTAGAGGTCGGAGAAGTTGTAGCTCTTGATAACGTAATAGTTCGGCAAGATGAGGAACGCGGGGCCGTAAATGCCGGCGGGCAGAAAGAGCGACGCCTTCGCCGCCAGTTCCTTGCGCGAGAACGAGCGCCCGTAAGCCGGCGTGAAGCCGCGCCGCGCCCATTCGGCGACCGTCATGGTGACGTCGGGATCGGCGCTGGTGCAGTCGAGATTTTTTGGCGCGCGCACCTCATAGGCCCAGGTCTCGCCGGCCTGCCAGCCCTTCCCGACGAGCTGCGCCGCCGCGGACGAAAGCGCGTCGGGGATCGAGGAGAAGATGTTGCGGCGGCCATCGCCGTCCATGTCGACGGCGTATTTGTCGAAATCGGAAGGCATGAACTGCACGAGGCCCATGGCGCCGGCCCAGGAACTGCGCATCACGGCGCGCGTCGCCACGCGGTCCTGCAGCATCTTCATCGCCAGAATGAATTCGGGGCGGAAGCGGTCCTTGCGGCGTCCGACATAGGCTTGCGTCGCGAGCGTGCGCAGTGCGTCGTAAGGCAGCTTCGCGCCGCCATACGCGGTCTCGCGCGCCCAGATCGCGAGCAGAATCTCCGGCGGCACGCCGAAGCGCTTCTCGATGGCGGAGAGGGTCGCGCGATGTTCGGCGAGCAGCTGCCGCCCTTTCGCCGCCAGCCGCTCGATCGTCGCCTCCTTGAGATACTCCGCCGGCGTGCTGACGAACTCCGCCTGCCCGCGTTCGGGCCGTGGCGGCTGTCCGGGAATGACGAGATCCGGCAACGTCAGGTCAGGCTCGAGGTCGCGCGTCAGAGCGTCGAACGTCGCGCGCGTCACGCCGGCGCGCTGCGCCTCCGGCCACACCGCCGCGAGGAACTGGGCGAAAGCCGGATCAGCCGCGCGCGCCGGCGGCGCGAGCAGGACGCCCGCCAATACGATGACGAGCGCCGCCGCTCTGCGCCGGATTCCAATCCGCATCATCAGTGCGCTGCGTGCCCCTTGTGGCCGTTGGTATGCGGAGACGCGTTCGTCAGACGGTCGACGATGGCGATGCCGATCGCGGAGAGAATGAACACGATATGGATCAGCGTCTGCCACATCACCCCGCTCTCGGTATAGTTCGTCGCGCGCCCGACTCCCCCGAGATTACCGGCTTCGATGAAGGTGCGCAGCAGGTGGATCGAGGAAATGCCGATGATCGCCATGGCGAGCTTGATCTTGAGCACACTGGCATTGACGTGCGAGAGCCACTCCGGCTCGTCCGGATGACCCTTGAGGCGCAGGCGCGAGACGAACGTCTCATAGCCGCCGACGATGACCATCACCAAGAGGTTGGAGATCATCACCACGTCGATGAGGCCGAGGACGACGAGCATGATCTGCTGCTCGCTGAAGGACGTGGCGTGGCCGATCAGGTGCCAGAGTTCCTTGAGGAAGAGGACGACATAGACGCCCTGCGCAACGATAAGCCCGAGATAGAGCGGCAGCTGCAGCCAGCGCGAGCCGAAGATGAGCTGCGGCAGCGGGCGAAGATCGATCTCGCGCGGCGGAGCCGGTGTTTCGGAGCTAAGCGACATGCGGAATGAGGTCTCCTATGGAACGCCGCCGAGCGGCGACATGGCGTTCCTAGTTAGGGCGAGATCGGCGATTCGCCGCGCAGCGCGTCAACGCGACGCAGGCGCCTTGTCGTCCGGAGGCGCGCCTTCACCTCTCCCATAGGGAGAGGTCGACGCGCGAAGCGCGGCGGGTGAGGGGTTAGAGCCTATCGAGAGAGCGTACCCCCTCACCCGGATTGCTGCGCAATCCGACCTCTCCCCATGGGAGAGGTGAAAAGGCGCCGCTGTGCTAACGCTGCGCGACGATGAACAGGCGCGGGAAGCGCAGGATGACCTTACCGTCGACGCGGGCGGAATAGGCCTTCGCGAGCTTGGATTTATAGAGGTCGAGAAACGCCGGCTTCTCCTCCGCCGTCAGCGGATCGAGAAAGGGGCGAAGGCCTGTGCCCTTGAGCCACTCGACGATGCCGGCCGTGCCGTCCATCGGGTGGTTGTAGATCGTGTGCCAGATGTCGAGGCGGGCGCTCAGCGGCCGGAACAGATCGTAATAGTCGTCGACGCTGGGCAGCGCGTCGCGGCGCGCCGCCGCTTCATGCAATTTCGCCGCCCAGCGCGGGTCGCGCGCCGCCTCCTGCATCAAGGTGTGCGAGGGCTCGGCGAGATTGTCGGGCATCTGCACAGCAAGCACGCCGCCTGGCGGCAGCGCTTCGAGAAGACGCTTGAGCACCGCGACATGGTTCGGCACCCATTGGAACACGGCGTTGGCGTAAAGAAGGTCGGTGCCCGGCTCGGGTGTCCACGTCGTGAGGTCGGCTTGCGCGAAGGTGCAGGTCGGCAACCGCTCGCGCGCCTGGCGCAGCATGTCGGGCGAGGAGTCGACGCCTTCGACCTGCGCATCGGGATAGCGCGCCGCGATGAGCTCCGTCGAATTGCCGGGACCGCAGCCCATGTCGACGGCCTTGCGGAGCTTCATCAGCGGGACTTGCGCGAGAAGATCGCGCGCGGGACGCGTGCGCTCGTCTTCGAATTTGAGATATTGCGATGCGGACCAGTCGGACATGGCAGGCTTTGTAGCGGGTCGTGTTCACGCCGCAAATACGCTAGCTGCATGGCGTCTTTGCACGTGTCGGCTTGACGCCCGGCAAGCGAAGTAATACCTTTTTTTTGGGTATTACCATGGCCACAACCATCACCGTCAAAGGCCAAGTCACCCTGCCGAAGCAGGTGCGCGACGCCGTGGGCATAAAGCCCGGCGACCGTGTCGACGTGCGCGCCACCGCTTCAGGCGCGGTGATCATCGAGAAGAGCGGCAAGACCGACGACTACACCGCGCGCATTCGGGCGTTGGCCAAGCGCCGGTTGATCCGCGGCATGACGACCGACGAGATGATGCGAGAGACACGCGGCGATCCAGAGAATGACCCGCGTCCGGCCAAGAAATGACGCTCGTCGATACGAACATCATTCTGGATGTTCTCACGCTAGATTCCGAATGGTTCGAGTGGTCGGCGACGCAGTTGCATCGTCGCCGCGACGTCGGTCAGCTATCCATCAATGAGATCGGGTTTGCGGAAATCGCCATCCGCATGGGCAGCGAAGCGGAGTTGCAATTCGCGCTGAGCGAGCTGAGCATCACGCTCGACCGAACGCCGACGCCCGCTCTGTTTCTGGCCGGAAAGACTTTTCAACGCTATCGCCGCGCGGGCGGACCACGCGTGGCGATCCTGCCCGACTTCTTCATCGGCGCGCATGCACAGGCGGAAGGACTTTCAATCCTGACACGCGATGCGCGGCGTTTTCGACGCTATTTCCCGGACGTCGAGGTGATCACGCCGGAAGGTTAGACGTATATATTCCGCGCCCAATCCGTCATCCTGAGGTGCCCGCACGCAGTGTGGGCCTCGAAGGACGCACGGTCCCGGAATCCCGGGCCGTCGCCCTTCGAGGCTCGCCGACTGCATCGGCTCGCGCCTCAGGGTAACGGATTGATTCGCAGCCCCCACCCTACCGCGAGAACTTCTTGTACTTGATCCGGTGCGGGATGGTTGAGTCCGTGCCGAGGCGGCGCATCTTGTCCGCCTCGTAGTCCTGGAAGTTCCCTTCGAACCACTCGACGTGGCTGTCGCCCTCGAAGGCGAGCATGTGGGTCGCGATGCGGTCGAGGAACCAGCGATCGTGGCTGATGATGACGGCGCAGCCGGCGAAATCCTCCAGCGCCTCTTCCAGCGCGCGCAGCGTGTCGACGTCGAGGTCGTTGGTCGGCTCGTCGAGCAGCAAGAGGTTGGCGCCGGATTTCAGCATCTTCGCGAGATGCACGCGGTTGCGCTCGCCGCCCGAGAGCGCGCCGACCTTCTTCTGCTGATCGGCGCCCTTGAAGTTGAAGTTCGAGCAATAGGCGCGCGAGTTCATCTCCTTCTTGCCGAGCAAGACGATATCGTTGCCGCCGGAGATTTCCTCCCACACGGTCTTGTTGCCGTCGAGCGCGTCGCGCGACTGATCGACGTAACCAAGCTGCACCGACTCGCCGACTTTGATCGTGCCGGCGTCCGGCTTCTCCTGCCCCGTGATCATGCGGAACAAGGTCGTCTTGCCGGCGCCGTTCGGGCCGATGACGCCGACGATGCCGCCGGGCGGCAGCTTGAAGGTGAGATTGTCGATCAGGAGGTTGTCGCCGAAGCCTTTGGTGAGGCCGTCGAAGTCGACGACGTTCTGCCCCAGCCGCTCGGCGACGGGAATGATGATCTGCGCGGTATGCGTCGTCTTCTCGGCGGCCTGCTTCACCAGCTCTTCATAGCGCTGATAGCGCGCCTTCGATTTCGCCTGCCGCGCTTTCGGGGACGCCGCGATCCACTCCTGCTCGCGCGACAGCGTGCGCTGGCGCGCTTCTTCCTCGCGGCCTTCCTGCTCGAGCCGCTTCTGCTTCTGCTTCAGCCACGACGAGTAGTTGCCCTCGTAGGGGATGCCGCGGCCGCGATCGAGCTCGAGGATCCAGCCGGTGACGTTGTCGAGGAAGTAGCGGTCGTGAGTGACGATCAGGATGGCGCCCGGATAATTGCGCAGATGCCCTTCGAGCCAGTTCACGCTTTCGGCGTCGAGGTGGTTGGTCGGCTCGTCGAGAAGGAGAAGATCGGGCTGATCGAGCAAGAGCCGGCAGAGCGCGACGCGGCGGCGCTCGCCGCCCGAAAGCTTCGTCACGTCGGCGTCGTCGGGCGGACAGCGCAGCGCGTCCATCGCGAGATCGACCTGGCTGTCGAGGTCCCAGAGATTCTTGCTGTCGATCTCGTCTTGCAGCTTCGCCATCTCGTCGGCTGTCTCGTCGGAATAGTTGACGGCGAGTTCGTTGTAGCGGTCGAGGATCGCCTTCTTGGCGGCGACGCCTTCCATCACGTTCTCGCGGACGGTCTTGGCTTCGTCGAGATGCGGCTCCTGCTCGAGGTAGCCGACGCGCGCGCCCTCGGCGACCCAGCCCTCGCCGGTGAACTCGGTGTCGCGCCCGGCCATGATCTTGAGGAGCGTCGACTTGCCCGCGCCGTTGACGCCGAGCACGCCGATCTTCGCATCCGGGTAGAACGAGAGGTTGATGTTCTCCAGTATCTTCCGGGTCGGATAGGCCTTGGTGAGGCCCTGCATGTGATAGATGAACTGCCGTGCGGCCATGCTGGCGCGCTCCCGCAATAGGGCGCTTTCGCGCAGTGTTGAGGAAAAGTCCGCGCTGATGTAGCGGCGACGGCCGCAAAGGGCAAGGCGCGACTAGCCGCCAAGCGTCGTCCCCACACTCGGGTCCGGCTCCGCCGGCCCGACCACAGGCTCCGGCGGGGACCAGTACGCCCGGCCTCCACGAGAGCACTGTGGTTACTGGATGCCCGCTTTCGCGGGAATGACAACCTCGGAGGATGGCAGGCCGCGTCGACGGACGACGCTCAATCCAAAATCATGTTCACGCGGATGGCGCCCTCGACGTGGAGCACCTGCATGCTGACGCCCTCCCCCTGCCGCTGCAAGGCGAGCGTGATCTTCGCCTCGCCGAGGCGGAGATTGTGCAGCGTGACCTGCGGCAGGAACGCGGGGAGCCGCGGGTTGCGCAGGCGGATTTCGCGGGCGTCAGGGTCGAATTCGAGGCCGAGCACCGCTTCCAGCAGCATGAACGGCGTGCCGCTCGCCCAGGCCTGCGGCGCGCAGGCGACGGGATAGAGCGTGGGCCCGGCGCCGGCGCGGCGCTTGAAGCCGCAGAAGAGTTCGGGAAGGCGGCGCAAATCCATATAGGTCGCGGCGTCGAACAGACCCTGGAAGACCTGCTCGACCTCCGCCTTCATCCCATAGCGCGCCAATCCCGCAGCGATGAGCGCGTTGTCGTGCGGCCAGATTGAACCATTGTGGTAGGACATCGGATTGTAGCGCGCCGCCTCGCGCGCCACGGTGCGAATGCCCCAGCCGGAAAAGAAGGCGGGGCTAAGAAGCCCGCGGCCGACTTTGCGGGCGTGATCCGAACCGGCGATGCCGGTGAACAGCACTTGCCCCGCGTTCGACGTGCGCACCTTGCACGGCGCCTTCTTGCCGTCGAGCGCGATGGCGTAGGTGTCGAGCTCCGGACACCAGAACGCGTCCTCGAATTTCTGCGCGAGCTGCGCGGCCGACGTCTCGAGCTCCGCCGCGCGCACCTCGTGGCCGAGGCGGCGCGCGCACATCGCCGCAAGCCGCTTTGCCGCGAACACATAGCCTTGCACTTCCGAAAGCGCGACCGGCCCTTGCGCCAGCGTGCCATCGGCATGGAACACGGCGTCGAAAGAATCCTTCCAGCCTTGATTGGCGAGCCCCTGCTCGGTCGCGCGCGCATATTCGACGAAGCTGTCGCCGTCGGGATCGGCCGGCCCGTCGATCCAGGCGAGCGCTGCCTCGATATGCGGCCAGAGCGTCTCGATCAGCTCCCAGTCGCCGGTGCGCCGGGCGTAAAGGCCGGCGAGCATCACGAACAGCGGCGTCGAATCGACGCTGCCGTAATAGAGCGCGAAGGGCACCTCCCCGAGCGCCGCCATTTCGCCGCCGCGCATCTCGTGCAGGATCTTGCCAGGCTGCGCGTCCGACATCGCGTTATCGGACTTCGCCTGCAGCCGCGCGAGGCGGCGCAGCACGCCGGCTGCGACCTTCGGGTCGAACCACAGCATCTGCATCGCCGTGATCAAGCCGTCGCGCCCGAACGTCGTCGAGTAATACGGCGTGCCGGCGTAAGGGTACGGGCCGTCCGGCGTCTCCGTCATCAGCATGTAGAGGTCCGACATCGAGCGGTTGAGGACCTCGTTGAACAGCGCGTTCGAGGTCGTCACCGTGCCGACGCCAAGCGACACCCGCCGCCGGTCGCGGTTGAATCCGAGCAGGCTGCGGTTGAACGAGATCGGCACGAATTCCGGCGCGTCGCACGCAACGGTGAGGAACATCGTGCGGCTCTCATGCGGCGCGAGCTGCAAGCGGAACGAGGCGGCGCTCGCGTTGATCTGCTCGGGCGCAGGGTCGAAAAACAGGCGCATCTGCCGCTCGCGCTTGTCCAGGCCTTCATAGGATAGACGCACGTCGCTCCCACTGATCGCCGGCTCGGCCATGCTTCCGCGGCGCTCCCGACGCATGCCGCGCACCTCGAACAAATCAGCGAAATCGCTGCCGAAGGCGAGCGTCAGATTGAAGCTCACCGCGCGCTCGCCGTGATTGCGCAGCGACAGGCGCTGATAGGCGACGCCGCGCCAGAGGAAGATCGTGCGCACGATATGCACCGTGTCTTTCGGCAGCACGAGGCGCTTGTCGAAATACACGTCGGGATTGGTGAGATCGATCGTGAGCACGGAATTGTCGTCGCTCAGATTCGAACCGAGCAGCAACGGATGGAAACCGTTGAGCAGAAGCTCGAGGCGCGAAAGGAACCGCGTGTCGTGAAAATAAATGCCGTCGGGTGCGCCGGACGAGGCGCCGATATCGCCGTGGCTATCGAGGATCGCGAAGCAGTCGCCGTGCTTGAGCGTCCGTCGCGGCCGCGTCACCGAGTCGGTCGTCGCCGGGATGTAGAACGGGGTTTCTTCGATCAGGTTGTCGGCGCGTGAGACAGCTTCAGTCGACATAGTTCCTCGTGTCGCCGCGAGCGGCGGCGGCGATCGGCGCCAGCGGAGCCTCCTCCGCAACATGCCGGTCGACGCGCACGCGATTCATCAGCGAACGATAGACCTTCACATAGTCCATGGCCATGCGCCGTGCCGAGAAACGCTCGACGAAACGTTGACGGACGCGTGAGCGATTGAGCGACATCGTGCGCGGCAGCGCGCAGATCGCCTCCTCCATCGTGTCGACAACGTGGCCGCTCACGTCATTTTCGATCACTTCGGCGACGGAACCGTGGCGAAACGCGAGCACCGGCGTGCCGCAGGCCATCGCCTCGATCATCACCAACCCGAAAGGCTCCGGCCAGTCGATCGGAAACAGCAGCGCCGACGCCTCGCCCAGGAAGTCGTCCTTTTGCGTCTCGTTGATCTCGCCGATGAACTCGACGCCGGGCGCGTCGAGAAGCGGTGCGATCTGCTCGCGGAAATAGCTCTCGTCGACCTTGTCGACCTTGGCCGCGATCTTGAGCGGGACGCCAAGCGCACGTGCGAGCGCAATCGCGCGATCGGGCCGCTTCTCCGGCGATATGCGGCCGAGGAATGCGACATATCCGCCGCGCGGATGAACACGCGGGCGATGCAGCGTCGCCGGCAACCCATGATGGATGGTCGCGGCGAAATTCGCCTGTGGCACGGGCGCGCGCTGCGCGTCGGAGATCGAAACCAGCGCCATGTCGTCGAAGCCGGCATAGAGCGCGCGCAATTCTGGTATGTCCTGGCGGCCGTGCAGCGTCGTCACCGTGCGCCCCGCCATGTCGCGGAACAACGGAAACTGGAAGTGATCGATGTGGAAATGCAGGACGTCGAATTGGTCTGCGGCGCGGCGCACGCGGTCGAGCATCAGCATGTAATAAGGGATCGGGTCGCGAACGTTTGCGTCGAGGCGCAGCGCCTGCGCCGCGCAGCCGGCGAGACCCGCCGTGGTGACGGAATCCCCCGAAGCGAACAGCGTCACCTCGTGGCCCAGTTGCACCAGCTCTTCGGTCAGATACGAAACAATGCGTTCGGTCCCCCCGTAGAGGCGTGGCGGAACGCTCTCCATGAGGGGAGCGATCTGGGCGATTTTCATGAATTGAACTCCGAGACGCGGCGGTGGGCCACAGATCGAACGCGCGCCAAGCCCCCTGGTTCCGAAAGTCGCCCGAGGTGTGACCCAGCCCACAGGGCGGTGACCAATCGTTAGCTATAAGAATTGAGCGTAACGCCTTCGGGATTGAATCGAATTTGACGAAAAGGTCTCGTTTACCGAGGCGGGCGCAAGGATCGCTTTGAACCGGGACAGCGTGTCCCGCGACCAATAGGCAAGCCGGGAATACCGGGCAGCCGTTGGGAGAAGGTCATGGCACAGAACGCAGCAACGATCGGTCACTCCGACACCCACAGCCGCTCCCTGTTCGGCGCCGTCATCGCGTCGACCTGGCAAGGGCTCGTCAAGGACCTGCGCACCCCCTACCGGCCGGAGCGCCATTACATGCGCGGCCCCGGGCCGAAGTGGCACGCCAAGCACCCGAACGCCATCATCGAGCCGGCCAAGGCCCAGAACGCACGCTGAAATCCGCCGCGCACCCGACTGCCTGCCTTGAAAGGGAGGCGGCCGCGGCCCCATCATAGGCGGATGACCAAGGCTCCCCGCCGCCCCTTACCACGGCGCCTTTTGCCCGATCCCGCCGACCCGCGGCTGACGGTGCGCGTCGCCGGCATCGACCAGTCGGGCGAGCGGGTCGAGACCTCCGTCACGGTCGAGCGGGCGCTGACCATCTTCCTCAACAGCCAGGAGATCGTCACGGCGATGACGATCGGCGACTATCCAGAATACCTCGCGCTCGGATACCTCCTGAACCAGAACATGTTGCGGGTGGACGATGTCGTCACCGGCATCGACTATGACGAGGACCTCGCCGTGGTCGTCGTGCGCACGGAGCGCGCGACGAATTACGAGCAGAAGCTCAAGAAGAAGGTGCAGACGTCGGGCTGCGCGCAGGGCACCGTCTTCGGCGACCTTATGGACGTGATCGAGAACGCCCAGCTGCCGCAGGCGGAGCTGCGCACCTCCTGGCTCTACCGCCTCACCAACGCCATCAACACCACCCCCTCGCTCTATCTCGAGGCGGGCGCGATCCATGGCTGCGTGCTCTGCCGGCAGGACGAGATCGTCGCCTATATGGAAGATGTCGGGCGCCACAACGCCGTCGACAAGATCGCCGGCTGGATGTTCCAGCATCAGGTGCCGGCGGACGACAAGATCTTCTACACGACGGGGCGGCTCACCTCGGAGATGGTGATCAAGACGGTGCGCATGGGCATTCCGATCCTCGTCTCGCGCTCCGGCTTCACCGCCTGGGGCGTCGAGCTCGCGCGCAAGGCGGGGCTCACCCTCATCGGGCGTGCGCGCGGCAAGCGCTTCATCGCGCTCGCGGGCGAGGACCGCATCGTCTTCGACCAGGACCTCGCCTACGTGGCGGAGGAAAGCTCCAAGCACCGGCGCAAGGCGGCGGTGGATGATTGAGTTCAGTTTCGGGCGGCAAGGCCTTTTACCCTCCGGTGGGGGTCGTAGCGAGATGCACAATACTGCCCCCCACCCCGCAAGGGAGAGGGGAGCCGCGCCATCGCCATGACGAGTGGGGAAACGCTCGGGCTCATTCTCGCCGGCGGGCTGGCGCGGCGCATGGGCGGCGGCGACAAAGCGCTCATCAAGATCGGTGAGACAACGATCCTCGAGCGCACGCTGGCGCGCTTTGCGCCGCAATGCGCGCGGGTGATCATCAACGCCAACGGCGATCCGGCGCGTTTCGCGTTCACCGCGCTTACGGTGATCCCTGACAGCGTCGCGGAGTTTCCCGGCCCCCTCGCCGGCATCCTCGCCGCGCTCGAATGGGCGGCCGCCAACGCGCCCGCCATCGAATGGGTCGCGAGCGTGCCGGGCGACTGCCCGTTCCTGCCGCGCGATCTCGTGGCGCGGCTGCATCACGCGCGCGAAGCGGCGGGCGTCCCACTCGCCTGCGCGCGCTCGGGCGAATGGCGCCATCCCGTGGTCGGACTCTGGCGCGTCGACCTGCGCGACGACTTGCGCCGCGCGCTGGTCGATGAAGACCTGCGCAAGATCGAGGTCTGGACCGCGCGCCACGGCGTCGCCGTCGCCGATTGGCCGGCCGAGCCGGTCGATCCGTTCTTCAACGTCAATACGCCGGAGGACGTGGCCGCGGCGACACGGATCGCGGAAAGCGCGCCTTAAGATCGGAGCACTAACTCGCACCGAATGAGGGCATGCTCCCTCTCCCGTGGGGAGAGGGTTGGGGTGAGGGGCGTATGCTTATCGAGAATCCAGAGCCCCCTCACCCGGCACGCTTCGCGTGCCGACCTCTCCCCGCTGGGGAGAGGTGAAGCAGAGCGCTTGAGGAAGTTCGCCCTCACCCCATCAGCACGGCATAAGGCAGGAACCCGATCGTGTCGCCCGGCGCGACCGCGGTGACATCCTCGGCGAGTTCCGCGAGGCCATCGGTTTCCGTCAGCGACGAGAGGACGCCCGCCCCCTCGCGCGGAAACTTCACCGCTTCGAGCATACCGCCGTCCGCGTGACACAGCGACACGCGCACATATTCGCGCCGGCCCTTTTTCTTCTTGTAGGAAAACGCCGCGCGCACCGGCAGCGGCACGAGCGGCGCAAGCTGCGCGCCCGCAAGCTGCGCGAGGAGCGGACGCACGACGCGCACGAAGGTGACGAACGCCGCCACCGGATTTCCCGGCAGACCGACGAACGCGGCGCCGCCGATGACGCCCATGGCGACCGGCCGCCCCGGCTTGAGGGCGACGCGCCAGAAGACAAGGCGGCCGACGCGCTCGACGGCGTCGCGCACATGATCCGCCTCGCCCGTCGACACGCCACCCGACGTGACGATGAGGTCGTGACTTGCGGCGGAGGCGAGCGCGGCGGCGACGCTCTCGGGCGTGTCGGCGAGAATGCCGAGGTCGGTCACCTCCGCGCCCGACGCAACGAGAAGCTCGGTCAGCAGGCGGCGGTTGGCGTCATAGATGCGCGCTTCTGTGAGCGACGTGCCGGGCTCCGCGACCTCGTCGCCGGTCGAGAACAGCGCAACACGCAGGCGGCGGCGCACATGCACCGTTTCCGCGCCAAGCGCGGCCGCGAGCGCAAGCTGCGGCGGCTTGAGCCGCGTGCCTTCGGGGAGCGCGACTGATCCGGCGCGCACATCCTCGCCGGCGAAGCGACGGTTGGCGCCGCGCTTGAGGCCGTGCGGCAGGATCACAGCGCCGTTCTCGACGCGGCAGTCCTCCTGCATGAAGACCGTATCGGCGCCGGGCGGCATCGGCGCACCGGTGAAGATGCGGATCGCCGCGCCGCCGGAGAACGGCACATTCGCAGCGTGTCCCGCAGCGGCGCGGCCCATGATCGGCAGCCGCGTCTCGCCCTGCTTGGCAAGATCGGCGTGACGCACGGCGTAGCCATCGACGGCGGAGTTGTCGAACGGCGGCAGCGCGAGCGGCGCGATCAGATCGCTTGCCAGCACGCGGCCGCGCGCCTCGCCCAGCGGCACCTCCTCCGTTTCCGCGACAGGCGTAACGCGCTCCGCGATCAGCCGCTCAGCGTCCTCGATCGGCATCAGCGGGCCGGAGAACGCGAAGCAGTCGTCGGAGAGCTGCGCCATGCTCAGGCACTCTCCCGAATCGCCAACAAGCCGGCGACCGGCACGGCCTGCGCGAGCAAGAGGTCGCAGATGGCTTCGTAGTCGTCGAGGGCGACGACGGGAAGCGTAGTGGCGGGATGCGAACCGTCGGAGATCACCGCCACGATATAGGGATCGTCGGGATGCAGCGGCAGTTTGCCGACCTCCTGGCGATAGACCTCGATCTTCGGGTGATGCCCACGCTTGAAGCCTTCGACCAGGACGAGATCGACCGGCGAAAGCTTGGCGAGCAATTCGGGCAGCGACGGCTCGGGCTCGCCGCGCAGCTCGCGCACTAGCGCCCAGCGCTTCGCCGAGGAAACGAGCACTTCGCTCGCGCCGGCCAGGCGGTGCGTGTGCGAGTCCTTGCCGGGCTGGTCGAGATCGAAGGAATGATGCGCATGCTTGACGGTCGAGACGCGCAGGCCCCGCCCGATCAGGCGCGGCAGCAATTTGGCCAGCAGCGTCGTCTTGCCCGCACCGCTCCAACCCGCGAAACCGATGATCCGCACGTCCACTCCACTCCTGCGACGATCTCGCGCCGACTTTCCCGGACTTGGCGGCAAATGCAAGCCGCAGATCAGTCGCCGTACTGCATGCCGAGGGCACAGATGCGCTCGCGCACGGCCGGATCGGTGAGCGCGGCGAGGAAGGCCCGCACCGCCGGACGCTCGCGGCGCGCGTCGACGACGAGGAAATCGTAATGCTCGGGCGCAAGCGGCAGGAAGCCGAGGCCATAGAGCCGCGCCACCGGCTCGATGGCGACACCCCAGTCGGCGCGCCCTTGCGCAATCGCAGCCGCGACGGCGTTGTGTGAGCGCGGCTGGTTGCCGTAGCCCGCGGGCCGCGCGCCGCCGAGCGCCTGATCGATGAGGATGCGCGTGCCGGCGCCGGCATTGCGGTTGACCATCACGGCATTTGGATCGGCGAGCGCCGCGGCGATCGCATCCTGCGCGCTCTTGCCCTCGAAGCGCCGATCGCCGGGGCGGAACAGCACGCCCTGCATCCGCCGCCAACCCGGCACCAGCGAAAGCCCGTTGCCGGCAAGATGCGCGTTGTAGGTGCCGCTTGTGGGATCGACGAGATGCACCGGCGCGATGTCGCAAGCGCCGTGCCGCGCCGCGGCGACGCCGCCCATGCTGCCAATGGCGATCGTGCGCGCGCTGATATTCTGGGCCGCAAGCGCCCCGACGACGACGTCGAGCGCAACGTCGTGACTGCCGGCGACGACGAGGTCGGGAATTTGCGCCGCATCGCCGATGAGCGTCACTTGCGCGAGCGTCCCCGCATCGAGCGTCTGCGCGAGCGCGTCGATCTCGATGAAGCCGTCCGACTGCGAGAAGCTTGTGACGGCGCCCGAGCCCTTCGCCGAAGGGAACGCGACGAGCCCGCCCTCCCCTTCGACGAGCGAGACCAGCGCGAATTCCTTGCGCCCAAGCTCGGAACCGATGCGCACCGGCACCGTCGCCTCGACGTGCCGCGCCGCCTCCGGCGGCAGCCCGGCGAAAGCGCGGATCACCGGCGCGACGAAGGCGTGGAAGGTGAAGATCGCCGAGGTCGGAAAGCCGGGCAGCACGACCACGGGCTTTCCTTCCGCCACCGCGAGGCACAGCGGCTTGCCCGGCTTCAGCGCGACGCCGTGCACGATGATGCCCGGCGCGCCGAGGCGGCCGACGATGGCGTGCGAGAGGTCGCCGGCGCCTTTCGACGTGCCGCCGCTCAAGACCACCATGTCGCAGGCGGCGAGCGCGTGGCGCAGCGCCTCCTCCAGCGGCTTCTCGTCGTCGGGGAAAGCGCCATAGGCGATCGGCTCGCCGCCGATCTCCGCAATGGCCGCGGCGATGATCGCGCCATTCGAGTCGTAGACCGCACCCGGGCGCAGCGGTGCGCCCGGCGCGGTGAGCTCATCGCCGGTCGAGAGGACCGCGACCTTCGGACGGCGCACGACTGAAATTTCCGCCAAGCCGCAGGCTGCGAGCATGCCGATCTCGCGCGAGCCGATGCGCGCGCCACGGCGCAGGACCGTCTCGCCACGCGCCATATCGGAGCCGGCATAGGATACGAACTGTCCGGGACTCACCGCGCGGCGCAACTCGATCGCCGGCCCGCCATCGACCTCGATCAGGTCGGTCCACTCGATCATCATCACGGCGTCGGCACCGCGCGGGATCATGCCGCCGGTCGCGATGGTCGTCGCGGTGCCTGGCGCAACGGTGAACGCGGGCGCCGCACCGCAGACCAGCACCTCGTCGTTCAAGGCGAGCCGGCGCGGCGTCGTCTCGGTTGCGCCCTGCGTGTCAGCGGCGCGCAGCGCAAAGCCGTCGACGCTCGAACGGTCGAAGGGCGGCGCATCGACGGCGGCGAGAACGTCGGCGGCAAGAACGCGGCCGAGCGCCGCGGCGAGCGGCACATTTTCCGTGCCGACGGGCGCGAGCGTCAGATGGCGCTCGAAGCGCGCCTTCGCGTCTTCCGCGGACACGACTTCGAGGAACTGCTCCTGGCGCGCGGCCTTGCGCACTGCCGCGAGGAGGGCCGCGTCCGGCGTCTTGCGGTCGCGCGCGCTCACGGCAGCGGCCTCACGGCGACGTTTGTGCCGGCTGGAAACCCCTCGCTCTCGGGCGGCACGACGACGTAACCGTCCGCCTGCGCGGTCGCCTGCAGCGGGAAGAGCCGCGCAGCGGCCGGCGTGACACCATCGCTAGTGCGACGCACCAGAACGATCTCGGCAAGGCCGATGGTCGAGGTGATCTTGCGCGCAAGCGTCGCGCGCGGCGCGGGCTCGGGTTCGTTCGCGCCGCTCAGACGCCGCAAGAGCGGATCACCGATCAGCAGCCAGCCGGCGAGCGCGGCATCGAGCCGGCCCGGCAGCATCAGCACGGGCGTCTTTTCACAAGCGCCGAGCGCCGTCGTCTCGCCAGGTGCGATGCCGATGCCGTGATGATCGACGCGGCCGAGCGCAGCGACGGTCCGCACCGTGCCGTCCTGCCGTCCCGCGCCCGTTCCGCCAATGGTGATGATCATGTCGGCATCGAGTTTACGCAGCGCCCGCGCCAGCGCATCGGCGCCGTTGTCGCAGAAGACCGAGGTGGCGACGCCGCCGGCCGCAGCCACCGCATCAGCGATCAAAGCGACGGCGGCATCGCGATGGGCGCGCGTCCCCGGCGCGGCGATGGCCGTCACACGCGGCTCGCGGATCGCGACACGCTCCACGCCGCAAGCGTGCAAAGCCGCGACATCGGCCGCGCGCAGCAGCGTTCCGCGGCGCGCAAGCGGCGTATCCGGCGCAGCGTCGGAGCCGGGCGCGAGCACGTCCTCGCCTACCGGCACGGCGGCCAACGCCTGCTGCCGTCCGCCGGCCGGCGACATCGCTTCGGGCGGCAGGACGGCGTCGGTCGCCGGCGGCATGGGATCGCCAGCATCGACCCAGACCGCGCCGGTCATAGGCACCGGCGCGTAAGAGCTCGCATCCGTGACCTGATCGGCAGCGACGGCCCAGCCGTCACGTGCCGCGGTCGCAATAGCGGGCACGGCCCCGGACGCGCAGATATCCTCGGCGAGCACGCGGCCGCGCGCGCCGGCGAGCGATACGGATCGCGGCGCGACCGGCGCGAGGCGGCCGATCGACGTCAAGACCTCCGGCAGCGCAGTCAGCCGGACGATCCGCTGCGGGGGTGCGACCGAGGGGCCCATGGCGCATCTTTGCCTAGGGTCGGCTTACGCGGTCAAGCGCCGGCCTGCTATGGCTTTTCCCGCGCATTCCCGCGAAAGCGGGAATCCAGCATTATTTGGCTCCGAGTCCCCGCTTCCGCGGGGACGAGCGGGATAATTTGGCCCAAGGACCTGATGAGCAAAACTTCTCTCAATCTGCGCGGGCTTAAATGTCCGCTCCCGGCGCTGAAAGCGCGCAAAGCACTGACGCGGCTCGCAGCGGGCGATCGCCTCGTCCTCGAATGCACCGACCCGCTCGCCGCGATCGATATTCCCAACCTGCTGCGGGAAACCGGCGACGTGCTTGAGGAGAGCCGGCAGGACGAGGGCCTGCTCGTGTTCCGGATACGCAAGGCGTGACGCTATCGGAGCGCCTATCAATCGTTCAGGGCGCCCCGCTTCATGGCTACCGACGACCAGCTATCGCTTGTCATGCTCGGCAAGAAATCCCGCGGCGAGCGCGTGATAGGTGCCTTGGCTCGCGACCAGGCGCGAGGCCGCATACCCGATCAAGGAGGCCGTCATCAGCGGCACCACCATCGCATGATTGTCCGTCATCTCGACGACGATCACGAACGCGGTGATCGGCGCCTGCACGACACCGGCGAAGTACGCCACCATTCCAAGCAGCATGACCACGCCGATCGGTGCATGCGGAAACAGCGCCCCGACGTTCGCGCCGATGCCGGCGCCGACCGCGAGCGAAGGCGAAAAGATGCCGCCCGGAATGCCGCTGACCGTGGAAAGCGCCGTGGCGGTCAATTTGAGCAGGCTGAAGTGCCACGGCAGCGGCGCACCTCCCTCCAGCGCATCCTTCACTTGCGTGTAGCCGGTGCCGAAAATCATGTCGCCCGAGGCCAAGCCGCAAACGGCGACACCGAGTCCGCAAGCAAACGCGAAGATGAGCCGGTGGCGCTTGGCCGCAGCGCCGAGCGAGCCGCAAAAGCCGCGCGCCACTGCAACAACGAAACGGCCGAACAATCCGCCAGCCAAGCCACCGGCAATTCCGCAAAACGGAATCGTCAGCCAATCGAGGCCGCTGTGCAAAACCGCATCGCTGATGCCGAAGTAGGTGTAGTCGCCCATGATGGCCAAAGACGTCAGACCGGCAGCGATAACGGTCGTGATCACCAGACCGCTCGTACGCGCCTCGAAACTGCGGCTCATTTCCTCGATGCCGAAAACGATACCCGCAAGCGGCGTGTTGAAAGCGGCGGCGACGCCGGCGGCGGACCCGGCCAAGATCAGGCCGGGTTGATGGCGTGGGGACATACGGCCGATTGCGAACATGATCGAAGCCCCAACCTGCACGGTCGGCCCTTCGCGGCCGGCCGAAGCGCCGCACAACAAACCGAGCAGCGTCAGCACCACCTTCCCGATCGCAATACGGAGCGAGACCAACCGCCCGCGCGCGACCGGATCGGTCAACTGGCGCGCGGCGATCGCCTGCGGAATGCCGCTGCCTTGCGAGTTCGGAAAGAATTTATTGGTCAGAAAGACCGTCAGCACAAAGCCGAGCGGCGCGACGATCAACGGCGCGTAGCGCCATTTTGACGTCAACAGCGCGAAGGCGTCTTGCGCCTCGTTGGCGAGCAGCGCGAGCACCACGGCCGCCGCCCCGACCACCAAGCCGCCAAGGACGAACATGGTCCGCTGCTGCCAACGCGCAGAGACCAGCCGAATGAGCCTCTTGCGGCGGTCGGTCAGATGACGGTTCATGCCGGCCGCTTGGACTGACGAAAATCCGGTTCGGCGGGCAAGCGGCCGGGAAATGTGGCAAGCATGGAAAAACCCTCGGCCGGGCCGATTAACGTCGCCGCGATTGCAAGGTCAAACGGCGCCGCACGCAGGCGCCGTTTGAATTCCGATCATCCTCTCCGCGTCCTTTGGCCGGGCCGCGATCAACGCATCACTTCGCCTTGTACTCCTTCGCCATCTTGGCGATCGCGGCCGAATCGAATTTGTTGATGTCGGCGATGAGGTCGTTGGTGATGAGATCGTTCGTCGGCACCGAAGCTTTCAACACGCCATTCTTAACAAGAAACGCGACATAGGCGGTGTAGTTCTCTTCCGAGTTCTCACCCCATTTCGACACGCCGCCGGCTTCGATCCGCCAACTGCGGGCGCGTGCTTCCAGCGTCTTGACGTCGTCCTTGAGGGCCGTCGCTTCGTCCTTGCCGGTCGATTTCGTCTGCGGATAGACCTCCCACAGGATACGGATCGCCGCTTCGGGATTGTTGATCGCGAAGATCGTGCCCTTGGCATAGCCCTGCGTAAGCGCAACCGCCTGCGCCCGCTTGTCCTTCAACGTTTCCTCCAGCGCGACAAAGCCGTTCGACGGGAATTTGGCGATCGCGCTGGTGTCGAGCATGCGCAGCTTCGCGCCCGCGTTTTCCGTCAGCGCATATTGCGTGTCGAACTGCGAGAGCGCGTCCACCTGATGCGAACGCAACAGCGCCGCCGTCTGCGCCGCCTCGCCCGCGACGACGATGCTGATGTCGGTGTCGGGATTGAATCCGTTCGCGGCCGCGAGCGCCCGCGCCACGATGACGCCTGCGGAGGCCATCGAGGTCACGCCGATCTTCTTGCCTTTGAGGTCGGCGAAGGTCTTGATCGGGCTGTCGACCGGCACAGCGATGCCGTAGATGTTGCCTTGGTAGGCGGTATAGAAATTCTTCGCCTTGACGCCCTGTCCGCGGATGATGGCGAGGGGTTCGATCGAGGGAAGCGAATACGGCAATTCCTTCGTCGCAACGTTCTTCACGCAATCGGTCGAGCCGGGAAGCGGCACGACTTCGACCTTGATCCCGGCCTCCTTGTACCAGCCCATCTTGGTCGCGATGGCAAAGGGCGCCGCCGCCGAGCTGATGGTGCGCGCGCACCAGCCGACGCGCACGGTTTCCTCAGCGGTTGCGGGCGCTACGGCCGCCGACGCGACAAGGAACGAAACGGCGGCGAGAACAAAACGTCTTTCCACGATCATCTCTCCCTCAGCTTGTTGACAGTGCGGACTCTTGCCGGCCCGCCGCCGGCGCGGCATCGCCTCGACGCTTTGCCGTACCACGTGTGGATTCGCCCGCTTTCTGCGAGGGATCCCAGAACAGGACGCGCCGGCGCACGATCGCGACCAGCGTGTTGAGAATGAGCCCCACCACCGAGAGGATGAAGAGGACGGAGAACTGGCCGGCCACATCCATGGTGAAATTCATGCTCTGGATCAGCATGCCGAGGCCCGACTGGGCGCCAACGAATTCGGCGACGATCGAGCCCGTCAGCGCAAAGATCATCGCCACTTCGAGGCCGGCGAAGATGTAGGGCATCGCGTTCGGAAGCTGCAGCATCCAGAAGATCTGCCCGCGCGTCGCGGCAAGCGACTTCATCAGGTTGACGCGGTCCTCGTCGGCCGAGCGCAAGCCGACGATGGTGTTGATCATCAGCGGGAAGAAGGCGACGAGCGCGGCGTTGATGACCTTGGAGGTGAGGCCGAGGCCGAACCACACGATGATCAGCGGCGCGAGCGCCACCTTCGGCATCGACTGGATCATCACGATAAAGGGGTAGAGATAGTATTCGGTGCGGCGGCTGAGCCCAATGCCGATCCCCAAGGTGAAGGCGATCGTGGCGCCGAGGAGGAAGCCGAGCAGCGTCTCGATAAGCGTGATCCAGACATGCTCGACATAAAGGCCGCTCGTGATGCCGCGATAGAGCGCCATCAGGATATTGCTCGGCGTCGGGAGGATATAAGCGGGCATCTCGAAGACGCGCACCGCGATCTCCCAGACGATCAAGGTCGCGATGAGCAACAGGATGCGGAGGAGAAAATTGCGCTGGGTGTTCATCAGTCCAACCCTCCTCCGCTGTTGAGCGATTTGCGCACGCGGCGCACGTGTTTGCCGAACGCTTCGGTCGTCATGACGTCGAGACTGCGCGGGCGCGGGAGGTCGACCTCGAAGAGGTCGCCGATCTTGCCGGGGCGCGGGGTCATGACCATCACGCGGTCGGCAAGGAAGACGGCCTCGGCGGTGGAATGCGTGATGAAGACCACCGTCTTGCGCCGCTCGAGCCAGATGCGCTGCAGCTCGACATTCATCGCCTCGCGGGTGAGCGCATCGAGCGCGCCGAACGGCTCGTCCATGAGGAGAAGCGCGGGATCGTGGATCAGCGCGCGCACCAGCGCGACGCGCTGCTGCATGCCGCCCGAGAGCTCCCAAGGGTAGCGCTTCTCGAAGCCGGCGAGCCCGACGAGAGCGATCAGCTCGAGGGCACGCTTGGTCATCGTCGCACGGTCGAGGCGCTGCACGTCGGCGGGCAGCAGCACATTGTCGATGACGCTGCGCCAGGGGAACAACACCGGCGACTGGAACACCACGCCGATATCGCGCCGCGGCCCCTCGATCGGCGTGCCGTTGAGCAGCGCGTCGCCATGCGAGCGCAGCAGCAGGCCGGCGAGGATCTTCAACAGGGTCGACTTGCCGCACCCGGAGGGGCCGACAATGGAAAGAAATTCTCCGTCGGCGACCGAGAAATCGATGTCGTCGAGTGCCGTGACCGCGGCGGCGCCTTCGCCGTAAACCTTCGACAGATGGCGGACGTCGATGACCGGATGGGTCTGTCGCGCCGCAACCGCCGAGGATTGAGCCATGATGTCCAGCTCGCCCTCCCGCCTGTGCGTTTCCCCCGCGCCCGCTTATTTTTTCGCTGCCGGGCGCATTGCTTTTCGCTACGCTAGGGTGTGTTGACCCAAAGGGTCAAACATTATTCCCGAGTCCACTCACCGTCTCTTTTCTGCCGTATTGCGCCGCAAGCAAGCGGGCGGACCTGATCGAAAAGCGAGATTCCTTGATCCGGGCCGGCGGCAGGTCGTCCGGAACCCAACAACAAGAGCAAAAATGCGCGATGGAGAGCGTTCGCTTTGACCTCACGCGTTGCCACTGACATGAAGGCCGCCGCCCCCTGGCGCTCGACGACGTCCGACTGGCTCGCCGCGGCGGCGATCTTCGCGCTGCCATGGTCGACGTCGGCGACCAGCATCCTTGTCGTCGCGTGGATGATCGTCGTCGTGCCGTCGCTGGATGGGCTGACCATGCGCCGATGCCTCACCACGCCGGCCGCTTATCTGCCGGTCGTGTTGTGGCTCTTCGCCGCCATCGGCATGCTCTGGTCGGACGCGACGTGGGCGGCGCGGCTCGACGGTTTTCGCGCGTTCCATAAGCTGCTGCTCATCCCGCTGCTGATGATGCAGTTCAGCCGCTCTAGCAACGGATTGAAGGTCGTGCTGGCCTTCCTCCTTTCGTCGACGGTGCTGCTCGCCTACTCCTGGGCGTCGCTGAAATGGCCCTCCTTGATCTGGCGCGACAATGTCGGCCGCGCGCCGGGCATCCCTATCAAGGATTATATTTATCAGAGCATCTGCTTCGTGCTCGCGGCGTGCGGGCTCATCCATCTCATCATCTCGATGGAGCGCAACCGTCGTTACGGCTACGCGTTGGCCGCCGTTCTCCTGACGGTCCTCTTCCTCGCCAACATGGCCTATGTCGCAACCGCGCGAACGGCGCTGGTCATCCTTCCGGTTCTCCTGCTGACTATTGGCGTCCAGCGCTTCGGCCTGCGGCGCGCGCTCGTTCCGGTTATCATTTTCGCCGGGCTCGCCGCGGTCGCCTGGAATACCTCGCCCTATTTGCGCACGCGCATTCAGGCGTTGGTGCTCAACACCAAACATTTCGATCCGGAGTCCAGCACATCGGAGGCGCAACGGATCGAACTGTGGCGCAAGTCCGCTGAGTCTATTGCCGATGCGCCCATCATTGGTCACGGCACCGGCTATATTCGCGATGCCATGCTGAAGGCGCGCGAAGGCAATCAAGGCGCGGCCGCGCTCGTCGTTAATAATCCGCACAACCAGACATTCGCCGTCGGCATTCAGCTCGGCATCGCCGGCATGGCGATCCTTTTCGCCATGTGGATCGCGCATCTCTTGCTGTTTGCCGGCCACAGCTGGGCGTCGTGGTTCGGCCTCATGGTCGTGCTGCAAAACATCGTGGCGTGCTTGTTCAACTCGCACCTTTCCGATTTCACCGCCGGCTGGCTCTATGTCCTTGGCGTCGGCATTCTCGGCGGAACCGTGTTGCGCGAGCGGGCGGCGCGCAAGACGATCGTGGCCGCCGAGATACCCAATGGATTGTCCCGCTCCCATGCCTGAACGCACGCCACACATGCTCCGGCAACGCTTACCGGTTGCGGGGCGTCATATCGCCGTGATCACCAGCCTGTCGCTCGCGCTGCTTGCGGGAGGCTGTGCCGACACCTCTATGGGTGCGCGCGTCTTCAGCGTGCAGAACCAGTATGACCATCTCACCTGCGAGCAGCTTGCGACCAATATCCGGGCGTCCGAGACGCGTGTGAACGAACTCAAGGCACTGATCGCCAAGGCCGAGCGCGATGCCGGCGGAAGCCTCATCGGCAACAGCGTTTACCAGCCGCAATTGCTGCAGACGCAGGCCGACCTCAGAATCTATCGGGAGACGCTGGAGCGGCGGCGGGAGTGCCCGCAAGTCTAAACCATCCGGCCGGCGCCGATCGGCGACCGGACGCCCGTGCGCATCCTTATCGCAAATGACGCCTGACGGCCTCGACGATGCGCTCTTGATCCGTGGAATCGAGGTACGGATGCATCGGCAAGCTCACGACCTGTCGGGCTAGCAGATCGGAGACGGGCAGGCCGTTCCCGGCGACGGGATAGTGCTTATACGCGGTCTGCTGGTGCACCGGCTTCGGGTAATAGACACCGGTCGGGATGCCTTCCTCGCGCAAGGCGACGACCAGCTGGTCGCGCTTTGCGGCATCGACCTTGATCGTGTACTGCGCCCACACCGACGTGTTGCCTTCGGCCACCGTCGGCACCGTGGCGACATCGGCGAGCGCCTCGTTGTAAGCGGCGACGATGCGATCGCGCCGCGCGATCTCGTCGGGGAAGATCTTCAGCTTCTCAAGCAGAACCGCCGCCTGGATCGTGTCGAGCCGTCCGTTCATGCCGATGCGGACGTTGTCATATTTGTCGACGCCTTCGCCATGGACGCGCAGCGATCGCAGGATCACCGCCAATTCCTTGTCGTCGGTGAAGATCGCGCCGCCGTCGCCATAACAGGCGAGCGGCTTCGAGGGAAAGAAGCTGGTCGCCGTGGCAAGCCCCATGGTCCCGACCTTGCGTCCGCGATAGCTCGCCCCGAAGGACTGCGCGGCGTCGGAAAGAATCCACAGGCCATGCGCCGCCGCAATCGGCTCCAGCGTATCGTAATCGGCGGGCTGGCCAAACAAATCCACGGTGATGAGCGCCGTGGGCTTGAGACCGAGCTGCTTCGCCGTCGCCACGCCGCGTTCCAGGCTCGCGCCGTCGAGATTGAACGTGACCGGATCGACGTCGACGAAGACCGGCGTCGCGCCGAGCCAGACCACAACCTCCGCCGTCGCTGCGAAGGTGAAGCTCGGGCAGAGCACGGCATCGCCCGGACCGATGCCGCGCGCCATCAGGACGAGGCCGAGCGCGTCGGTGCCGTTGGCGCAGGACACGACCTCCTTGGCGCCGCAGAATCGCGAGAGCTCCGCTTCGAGCGTTCGCACTTCGGGGCCGAGGATAAATTGGCCGTGGTCGAGCACGCGTAGAATTGCGGCATCGACAGCGGCGCCGAGACGGCGGCGCTGGCTGCGCAGGTCAATGAAAGGGAGCGGCGACGGCTCCGCAGTACGGGGCGCGACTAAAGGTTTGCTGACGGGCATTTGGAGCTCGGCAAGTCGGAGGAGCGGCGATTCGTGACAAATGCCTTTACGCGGCCTCCGCCGCTCCGACAATCGGCGGCTTGATCAATTCTCCTATCAGAAGAATACGATAACGGGCCAGCGCATCGACCGCATTGACGCTGCGCTCCCAGGCGATGCCAAGAAGGTAGGTCGGCGCCGTCAGCCGGAGATATTCCGGGCGGCTCTCCACCAATGCGATTTCTCCGACCGTAAATCCGATCCGCTCGGCGAACCCGCGCACGTCCTCCGGCGTGTTCGCCTTGTAGACCGTCGGAAACGTATCTTCCGCGTCGCGGCCGCGCAGCCGGTTGTAGAACTTATGGAACCAGTCCGGCGTCATCTGCGCGATCACCGGCATGTAGTGGCGGCGATTGGGTGTCTTGAACAAAAAACGGCCGCCCGGACGAAGCACACGGAATATCTCGGAAAAGACGCCGTGCGGATCCGTGATGTGCTCCACGACGTTATCGCAGAACACGACGTCGAATGAGGCATCGGCATAAGGCAAGTGCTCGCCGACGCCGATCGCCCCGGCATCGAGATAAGGATTCTGCAGGACACGCGGATCGGGGTCTATGCCGCAAACACGCGCCGCATGCCCGCGGAAATTCATCTCAGGAATGACGCCTGCGCCCGCGCCGAGATCAAGAACGTCGTGGTCGCGCGTGATGCGATTGAGAATGAATCGACGGAAAAGCCTGTCGTCCCAGTGTCCTTCGATGTTGGGATAAAAGCGACGATCGAGGTAGCGCACAAGCATTAGCGTTGCTTTCGAAAGAGCGATGTCTTGCCGCCGAGGCGCAACGCAATTTGCGCGGCGCTGAAATCTCCGCGAGCATAGGGCACGCACGCAATGCTTCTAAGATATCGCGAGCCGTGCATTTAGGAGTCCCCGCCGCTTGCTTGCCCTTTTTCAGCCAGCGCGGCCTGGATGGCCGCTTCATTGCGCCGCATCTTGGCGAACAAAGCTGCGACAGTCCGTAGCGCGATCATAAATTCCAGCCGCCACGACGCGTGACGCACGTACCATTCGTCCATCGCATTTTTTTCTTCGACCGTCAGAAGAGTGGCGCCGTTGACTTGCGCCCAACCGGAGATTCCCGGCCGAACCGCAAGGCGCAGGCTCGCCTGCGGCGATAGATCCAGGGGCAGCAAAGGGCGCGGCCCGATGAACGACATCTCCCCTTCGAGAATGCTCAGCAGCTGCGGCAACTCGTCGACATGCAAATGCCGTAACAGATGCCCGATTGCGGAGACACGTTCGCGCTCGGGACGCACGGCGCCGCGCGCGGTATAGGGCGCGCGAAGCGTGCGGAATTTATAGACGGTGATGCGCTCTCCCTGCCGCCCGACCCGCATCTGCCAGAAGATGATGGGCATGCCGCAGTCGAGAAGCACGACGAGCGAAACAATCAATGCGATCGGCGCGGTCACGATCAACAATAGCAGCGCGAAACAGAAATCGAACACGCGCTTGCTGAGCCAGAACGGACCTCTGACGCGCGGGATCTCGAATCTATCGGCCTGATCCCGATTGTGCGCCTTCAACGGCCGGCGAAGGCCGAGACGATCCGACAACACCTCCAGCGGGATCGCCTTGCTGTCCGCTACCGAGCGGACCCTCTCGGCGAGAGAAGACGCCAGCGCCTCGAGGTCGGTTGCGAGCACCAGGCGGTGAATGGGAACGCCATGAATGGCGTATTCCTGCGTGACCTGCGCGATGTCGTGGATGCGCCCGGCAACCGGGTAGCCGTGGACGAAGCGGCCTTGCAGCGAGCGGTTTTCGTCGAGCAGGCCGACCACTGTGTAGAGGTCGGGCGCCAGGTCCTCGATCATCTGGATGTAGAACCAGGACAGGTCATTGACCCCGAGAATGAGGATGTTCTCGGGCACGGCCGTCGATACGTCGATGCGATCGCGCCGGCGGCGCCGGAAGTAACGCTCAGCGCGCGCGAGGATGGTGCCGCCCGCCAGAACGAAAAAATGAATGATAGGGACAGCGCGCGGGATATTGTCGAGGCGCGTGAGAAGAAAACAGGCGATCAGTGTGCAAAGCACCGCCATCGCCGACGCCTTGATGATGAGGATAGCATCGGCGAGGGAAAAAAATCGCGACACGCCATGGCCCAGCCGGAACCAGATAAAGCTCGCGACAGACAAGATCGCAGACGTGATCGCATAGATGAGGGGCTCGCTGCGGACGCCGTCGGAGAGGATTTGCGGGTCCCGCAGCCACAAGGCGATAAAAGGCGCCGCTGCGGCCCACAGCACGATCAAGGTCGATAGATTGACCCAGGGCAGATCAATCGAAGTTCTCAATCGCCATCGAAAGCGCATGAACTCGTCCCGGAGTGGGCTTCTGGTAGGAAAATATCCCCCCGCCAACCGCGCCCAACGTATTCTTAGCGGCACCGACCCCATCGATGCCACACGTGCGCCCAAGCACCAAGTTCGATAGCGCAGGCGCGCGCTTTGGGCCCTGGAACTGTGGCAGGAAGCCACAACTTCCCTGTGGCGACCCGGGGTGACGCTACAAATTGCGTATCGCGCTTGCGCGAATGTCGGATATCTAGACCGCTATCGCGGCGCCGGCGCATGTCGTTTCATCGCACCGCCGCGGCCCCATTCAACCCATCCTGCCCCGCCGCCTATCGCCCCTGATGTCCCCTTCTCTCATGACCTATTGGCGCACGCTGCGGCATCTGCGGCGGGAGCAGATTTGGGGACGGCTGCAGCGACATTTGCCGAAGCGGCCGGTGGCCGATGCGCCGCCGCCCAGCTTGCGGCAACGCCGCGGCTCTTTCGCTGCGCCGATCCTACGGGCCGGTCCGATTCGCAGCGGCAGCCGCTTTGATTTTCTCAATCGCTCGGCGGACGTTACGACGGCGTCCGATTGGGATGACGAGGGTGTCGCCAAGCTTTGGCGTTACAATCTGCATTATTTCGACTGGCTCCGCGAAACGGCGGCGCCTTCTCGCATTGATGACGACAGCGCCTGGATCGACCGATGGATCGCAGAAAACCCTCCCGGCCGTGGCACCGGCTGGGAGCCCTATCCGCTCTCGCTCCGCATCGTGAATTGGATCGTATGGTTCTCGACCATCGGCAAGACGACGCCCGGTCGACTTGAGAGCCTTGCGATGCAAGCGCGCTACCTCGATCGTTCGATCGAGACGCATCTCCTCGGTAACCATTTATTCGTCAACGCCAAGGCGCTCGTCTTTGCCGGCACGTTCTTCGCAGGCGACGAAGCGGAGTGCTGGCGCGCACACGGACTCGAAATCCTGCGGGCGCAGCTTCACGAGCAGGTCCTGTCCGACGGCGGACATTTCGAAGGAAGCCCGATGTATCACGCGCTGATCCTCGAAGATGTGCTCGATCTCGCCGCGCTCGGCGTCGCCTATCCGGACGCGATCCGGGCGGCCGACCTCGGCTTGTCCGATGTTGTTCAGCGCATGCACGGATGGCTTGAACGCATGAGCCACCCGGATGGCGATATTTCCTATTTCAACGACGCGACGTTCGGCATCGCGCCGACGCACGCGGTGCTCGTATCCTATGCGCGTCGTGTCGGCATCGACTCGGACCGCGCGCCAGCGTCGGCGGCGGTAGCGATGCCGGCGAGCGGGTATGCGCGGCTCTCCATGGGCTCCATCGTTTGCATTTTCGACGGCGGCCGCGTTGGCCCCGATTACATTCCCGGCCACGCCCATGCCGACACGTTGTCCTTCGAGCTTTCCATTGGAGGCGAGCGGCTGATCACCAATTCCGGCACGTCCACCTACGATCGTGGCTCCGAACGCGAATGGGAGCGCGGAACGTCCGCCCATTCAACCGTGATGATCGACGGGCAGAACTCGGCGGAGACCTGGGCCAGCTTTCGCGTCGGACGACGCCCGAATGTGACGCCGATCGAAACGGGCGAGACTTTCGACAGCGCTTGGGCTGCATGCGCGCATGACGGCTACCACCACTTGCCGGGCCGGCCGATCCATCGGCGGCGCATCGCCGTCGCGGCCACAGGCGTCGAAGTGGCCGACACGATCGATGGCGCCGGCGAGCATGAGCTTGCGGGATTTCTGCATGTCCATCCCGGCATACTTGTTGACGCGGGCGAGAATGGAAGCGTTCTCCTGACGACGCCGTCCGGCACCGCAGTCAAGGTGCATATCGAAGGCGCGGCCGACGTCGCGGTCACGCAAGGCCGTTTTGCGGAAGGGTTCGGCAAGGTCGTTGCGCGCCCGACGATCGCGTGGCGCTGGCGCGGCGCACTGCCGCACGATGTTCGCACTCATATCCGCATCCGCGGCGCAGGCTCCTGCGCATGACCGAACGGCAGCGCTTGCGCATCCTCGTCCTGGCGCAGAATTTTCCGCCGGAAGTCAGCGCCGGCGCGAGCCGCTTCTACGAACTCGCGCGCAACTGGGTGCAAGCGGGGCACGCAGTCACCGTCGTCACCTGTGCACCCAACCATCCCACCGGCATCGTCTACAAGGGATACAAGAACGCGCTCTGGCAGCGCGAGACGATCGACGGCATCGCCGTCATACGCCTCTGGACTTATCTCGCGCCGAACAAGGGACTGGTCCGGCGCAGCGCCGCCTTCATCTCGTATTTCGTATCGGCGATCTTCGCCGCGCCATTTCTTCCCAAAGCCGACGTCCTCGTTTCAACGTCGCCGCAATTTCTGTGTGGTTTTGCCGGCTACCCGGTGAGCCGGCTCCGCCGCCTTCCTTGGGCGCTCGACATTCGCGATTTGTGGCCCGACAGCATCGTGGCCGTGGGAGCGATGCGGCCGGGCGCGGCGACACGATTTCTGCAGGTGCTCGAACGCTTCGCCTATCGCAAGGCGACGCATGTCGTCGGCGCTTCCGAGGCCTTCGTTCCCCACTTTCTCGCCTGCGGCATCGCACCCGAGAAGATCAGCACCGTCACCAACGGCGTCGATCTCGCGCGCTTCGCCGAACCGTCGGGCGCGGCCGAATTCCGCGCCGCCCACGGCCTCGAGGGGAAATTCGTCGCCTCCTATATCGGCACGCACGGCATGGCGCATCAGCTCGAGACGATCCTGCAGGCGGCGGATCGTCTCCGGCACAGGCCGGACATCGCTTTTCTGATGGTCGGCGACGGCGCGGAGCGCGAAAAGCTTCTGGCCATGCATCGGGACATGAAACTCGATAACGTTCTGATGCTGCCTTTGACGCCGCGCGAGCAGATTCCCGCAATCTGGGACGCGAGCGACGCGGCGCTGGTGACGCTGCGGCCCTCGCCTCTCTTCGATCTCGTCATCCCATCGAAGATGTTCGAAGCCATGGCTATGCGCCGGCCGATCATCCTCGGCGTGCAAGGGATCGCCGCGCACATCGTCGAAGACGGCGCATGCGGGCTGACGTTCTCGCCGGGCGACGCCGCTGCCCTTGTGGAGAAGGTCACGACGCTTGCTGACGATCCTGCCTTGCGGCATCGGCTAGGGGAAAATGGCCGCCAGCTGGTGGCCTCGCGATACGACAGACAGAAGCTTGCGGCCGAATACCTCGCTGCGCTGCAAGCAATGGTCCCGAAACGCTAAGGCGATTATCGCGCCGCACGCTCGATCAAATGGAGAGCGTCCATGCGATCGAGGATGGCGCACACATGCGCGCGCCACGTATAGCGCGCCAAGACTTCCTTGCGCGCCGCCATTGCGAGTTCTTCGCCTAATGCGCGGTTCTCGACGATCTCCCGCAGCGCCGCCTTGAAAGCCTCCTTGTCGCCGGGCGTAAAGGTAAGGCCGCAGCGCGTTCCGGCGCCGACCGGCAAGCGTCCGATCTTGGTGGCGCCGCGCCCGGACATCACGTCATCGATTTGCTCGAGCGCAGATGCGACGATCGGGCGCTCCATCGCCATGTATTCGAACAGCTTGGTCGGCGAACCGAAAAAAGCCGAGCCGTCCGCGTTCGGAACATGCGGGGAGACAAGGATGTCCATCGCCGCCAGGTGGAGCGGCGCCTCGGCTTGCGGAACGAGGCCCGTCAACGTGGCGAAGGACGATGCATCCTTCAAGGTTTCGCGCACGACCGGCATCTTGAGGCCATCGCCGACGAACATGAAATGCAGATTGTTCTCTTCGATCCATGCACGATCGCTTGCGACGAGATCACGGATGCATTCGGCGAGGAACTCGACGCCGTGCCAGAGGCCGAATGTACCGATGAAGCCCACGACGCGCGCATCGTCGGCGATCCCATAATGGGCGCGTGTCGCGCGAATGTCGGCATCGCCAAAGCGTGCGGGATCGAACACCTTCGGGTCGACGCAATTGGGATAGACGGCGACGCGATCGTTTGGAATATCGTGGCGGCGGATATCTTCGTAGAGCGCATCTGACACCGCCACCAAAAGATCGGCGGTCGTTAGCGCAGTTCTTTCCGTCGCAACGGCGTCGTCGTGAAGCGCGAGCCGTTCACCCCAATAAGCGGCGCTCCAAGCCTCCGAGCCGTTGAACTCAAGGACGATCGGAATATCGAGCTTACGGCCGAGAGTCGTGCCGACGAAGCTGTGAAGCGAGAAGCGCTGGTAGATGAACGACCACGGCTGCTGTGCGTGACGCTCGCTCAAGACGCGCGTCATCATCTCCATGTACGGATAGTAATTGAGCTCGGCGGGAATAGCCGTCAGGCTCGGCGGAGACAAGCGCAGCCATGTCGCGCCCTCGCGGACGAGCGGCAGCGGACGCACGCTCGCGTAGTCCACCGAGAAGCCCTCGTCCAAGAATCCGCTGATGACGCCGGCCGTGTGGCCGATGGAGCCGCCGACCGGCGCGCCGAGCGAAATGTTCGCGTCGATGAAAAGGACGCGCTGGCCTCGCGCGGGAGACACCGCCCGCGCGGCCGCATCTTTCATCATCGCGCGGGTCCTTCGATTCCGTCGAAGCGACGCGCGCGCCTGCAACGTATCGCGCAGCACCGATACCACTTTTCCAAGCGCCGCCAGCCGCGGCAGCGGCTCCACGCGCAAATCCGGCCAGACAATGCGCACATCGCGCGCACGCGTGAAGGCCGCAGCGATCGATAGGGGAATAGCGAGCGGCAAGGCGTTGTCTTGTTCGACCGCAACGATCAGCCGGTCCGTCTTAATCGTCCACAGATCCCGCAAACCGGCAAGGAACGACTTGTGCCGCAGGTCCGCGGCATTGAACGTCGTCATCTCCGACCCAAAGAGCGCCCGCAGCCGCGCCGTGAATGGCGCGGTCAGCGGATGAAAGCTCATGACAACGGTCGATTCGGCCATGCGCCTAGTCTTATCCGGTATCGCGCGTCCGGACGATGGATCGAGCAAGTTGGGGGGAACTTTCGCCACAAAATACGGCGCATCCGAGTGCGCGGCAGCTGCTAAAGGTGACTATTCTGAGCCTGTAAATACGCCAGAAGGCGCCTTTTAGCACATCAGGGCTTTCAAAGCTGGCCTCACTTGATGGCCTGCGCGACCACGTACCAGCCCCAACGCCTTTCCAGCCATCGACCGACCGGCTCGGGGACGATCGGCCCGACGAGAGGAATGCGGCTGTAGGCCAATCCATGAATGCTGATCGTGACGTCCGAGAAATCGGCCAGGATCGTGCGTAGCACCCGGCGCGAATACAACTTCACGAGCGGCTTGATGGTGACGCCATCGGCGCCCCCTTCGACCAGCGAGAGTAGATTGCGGTAGCCGAGGCGGCGCAGATCGCCGTTGAGAATTCCGCGCGTCAACAGCAGATGCAGATGCGGCAGCGACCAGAAATGATAGAGCGCTATCGTGAACCGGCCGCCCGGCTTGAGCACGCGATACGCTTCGCTAATGCAGCGCACGGTGTCGTCGGTGTGGTGCAGGACGCCGAGTGAATAGACGACGTCGAACGTGTTCGACGCGAACGGCAACTCGCTCGCATCACACAGGCGCAGATCGGCCTCGAGACCATTGGCGGCAAAATGCTTCTTCGCAATCTCGTGGTGATTCGGCGTGAGGTCGACGGCGTGCACATGCGCACCGGCTTTCGCCGCATGAACGAGATCACAGCCCATGCCATGGCCGATCTCGAGAACCTCTTTTCCCGCCATCGACGGAAAGTCGAGAACGGCCGGCACCCAAGGATCATCGCGCTCGTAACGCCGCTGTGCCATCTGGCGGAAGAACGGCAGCGTGCCGGCTTGCGCGTTCTCTTCGGCGGTCAGCGCTCCGCAGGCGCGATTGTTCCAGGTCGCTCTCGCCTGCTGATTGGCAATGCTATCGATCGACATGGGTGAAGCTATACCTCACGAATTTGGCGGTGCAACCCTGATGGCTCACCCAGTCCATGGCCTCAGTCCAGCTTTATTGTCACGGTCAAACGCGCCGGCAGCGAGCCCGCACGGCGCCAAACGGCGCGATAGGCGTCCGCCAGCACGCCATAGCTCGGAGACACCGAGCATGGCTCGACCACAACGGCCCAATCCTCGCTCGCGACGATTGCAAAAGAGCGGCCGCCGGAGCGAGCCCGGACGGTGCCGCCGGCATATTCCACTGCAACTCCAGGGGCGAAATGCAGCGGAATGGTGACCGTGTGCTCTCCTGCCCCGCCCAGGAGGTCGGAAATCTCAAGCTCACGCGTCTGCCTGTCGAAACGAATTTCGCGCCGCACCTCGATGCCCAGCGAACGATAGCCGTGATGCGCACCAGCAAAGAAAACGTCCGGCTCGATACGCCAGTCGAGGCAAACCGCCTTCGCGTCGTCCGAGAGCGACCAGAGGTTCGCCGGATCGAACCGGTTGACCTCCTGACCGTCGACTTGAGGGGTGTTGTGGCTTTGCGTCGAGCGGAAGCGGTTCCGCGCCACGAATGAGGCCGTGTAGACGTACGAACCGGAATCGACTATCAGCGGCACCCCTTCGAGCCAGGCTTCGAAGGACAGGGCGTCGTTGTGGCCGTGGCCGCCGCGGCCGGCGAGGCCGACGGGCCCGCAGTCGATGAAGACATGCGTCCCGCCATCGCGGATTACATAGCAGCCGCCGTTCGGAAAGGCTGCGGAAGGAAGCGAGGCCTGCGCATGGAGTACGAGCGTGCTCGCGTGCTCCGCTCCGAACATCCAGACGAGTTCCGACCGCGGCCCGGAAAAGACAGGCGCAAGGTCTTCGGCGCCGAGGCCGAGCGCGGCGATGCCGAGGACATAGCGATGATCGCCCATCGCCTGGCCGCCGAATGGCAAAGCGCGGGCGTCGTCGGCATCACCCCAAAGCGGGCTTGTACCGTCGTCGCGCGAATAGCTCGCGGTGAAACGCGCCATCTGCTGGACGCGTTCGAGGTACGCCTCGGGAATCTCGAGGCCGAGCCGTCGGCGAAACAGCGCCGGCCACGCGAACAGCTCGAAGACGAGACGGTGATAGGCGCACGACGCTTCGAAATCGACGCCATCGGGAAAGACCTGCCTTGGCAGTTCGGCAACGAGACCGTCCCAGCCTTCCTTGGCCCAGCGCGGCGCCTCACCCACCGCGCCGAAAAAGAGCCCGGCCATCACCAGGGCGGCAAGGTCGGCGGTGTAATGATTGCCGTTGATGTCGGACTTCTCGATGTGACGGCGCGTGAAGTCGCCATGCAGATAGAGCGCGGCGAGGAAGCGCCAGCGGAAATCCGCGTCCGACCAGGCGGCGCTGCGCGCAAAGACGTGAAACAGCCATGCCCATGTGAAGACGCGCATTGCCGCTTCCATGGTGCAGGACCAATTGACGCTATAGGCGAGCGGGTTCGCGGCGATCCATTCGCTGAGGATCTCGCGCGCTGCGACAGCGTAGCGCTCGTCGCCGGTGAGCACATAAGCTTGCCCGGCGGGGATGAGCCACTGCAGCCGCGAAATCTCCCACGGCACTTTCACGTCGCTTGGCCGGTCGGCATTGACGTAGTCGATCGCGCGGGCGAAGCCGCGCGGCCATCCCATCTTCACGCGATAGTCGAACGACCAATCGATTGGAAAACCGAGCGCGGTCGGTCCGAGGCCGAGCACGTCGACGACACGATTGCAGGCATGCTCCGCAGCTTGCAGGATGCGCGCGCTCTCGCCGCTATCGAGGCTGTCGATATCCAGCGCCGACAAGCCTTGCGTCATCGCCGGGAAGGGCCGCTCCGCCAGTCGCTGCCACAGCGCATCGAGGTTCGGCGCAGCGGCGAGGTGCAGGAGCTTATCGGCGGTCAGATCGCGCGCGCGCCGCGGCGCGCGCCAGCGATCGAGTTCGCGCTCGGCTTCCGTCAACGCCCGCGCGAGCACGTAGCGGGGCGGCTTGCGCACCATCCTGCCGACCCGAGCGGCAGCCGCGGTCAAGGACATGACAGCCTCAGGCGACGGCGACCTCTTTGCGGTCGATCCAGTAATCGTACCAGGCGGTGGCGTTATAAAGCGTCCAGAGATAGAGGCTGGTGTCGGCGCGACCGCTGCGATGCCAGTCGAACAGCTTCTCGACATAGTCGCGACGGAAGAAGCCGCGGCGCATCAGACCCGACGACATGACCGCCGAGCGCACGCCGCGGCCGAAGTCACCGCGCAGCCAATCGGCCATCGGCGCGCCGAAGCCCATCTTCTTGCGATAGATGATGTCGTGCGGGATCAGGCCTTCGACGGCCTTCTTGAGCAGATATTTGGCTTCGCCGCCCTTGGTCTTCCACTTCTCGGGGATGTCCATGGTGAACTCCACGAGATTGTGGTCGAGGAAGGGCACGCGCGCCTCGAGCGATTCCGACATGCCGATCTTGTCGACGCGCATGAGCAGGAGTTCCGGCAGGCGCAGCCGGAATTCGCTGTGGATCATGCGGGTGAGCGCGTCGCTGCCGGGATGGGCGCGGTCGAGCGGACCGAAAAAGCCTTCGATGACGTTGTAGGTGTCCGGCTCGAGATAGGAAGAATCGAGCGCGCCGGCTTCGAGCGCGCGCGCATGATCGGACGGCGCACCGAGCGCCGCCTTGTCGATCAACTGGTCCTTGAGCGTGTCCCAGAACACCGTCGCGCCGGACCAGAAGTGTTCGCGGCCACGCGACGCGCGATCGATGATGTCGGCATAGACCGGCAGGCGTGGATTGAGACGTGACGCCATCTTCGCGGCATGTGCCGCAAGGCGCTGCGCCGGCTGCGGGAGGAAGCGGCGGAACGGCGTCCAATACTTATGATAGAGGTCGAGATAGCCCATATAGCTTGCGTAGCCGCAGAACTGCTCGTCCGACCCTTCGCCAACCTGGACGACCTTCATCCCGTTGTCGTGCGCGAGCTTGGTGACGAAGTAGAGCGGGATGCACACCCAGTCGGCGATCGGCTCGTCCTGGTGGAAGATCATCTTCTGCAGATAATCGACCATGTCCTGCTTGTTGATGTGCACCTCGTGATGGTTCGTGTTGAAGCGCTGCGCGATGGCGCGCGCGTGCTCGAACTCGTTGAGATGCCGATGATCGCTGAAGCCGATGGTGAAGGTTTCGACCGGCCGCGAGGAGAACTCGCTCATCAGCGCGACATTGGTCGATGAATCGATGCCGCCGGAGAGGAATACGCCGAGCGGCACGTCGGACATCATGCGCTTGTCGACGGCGGCGCGGAGCCGATCGCGAATGCCGCCGACATAGAAGTCCTCGAGCGCGGCGTCCGAAAGTCCCTTCGTCTCCGACGGATCGATGCCGCGGCCGGGCACCGCGTCCCAATAGCGTTGCATGCGCGCGGCACCGGCCGCGGTGATCGTGAGATGGCATCCGGCCGGCAGCTTGTAGACGCCCTTCATCATGGTGAGCGGCGCCGGCGACGTCAGGAACGACAGATAGTGATAGAGCGCGTGCGGATCGATATCGGGCACGAAGTCGGGATGCTCGACGATCGCCTTCATCTCCGACGCGAACAGAAGCTGGCTCGACGTGAACGCGAAATAGAGCGGCTTCACGCCAACCCGGTCACGCGCGAGCGAAAGGAGCCGCTTGTCGGCATCCCAGATGGCGAAGGCATAGTCTCCCTCGATCCGATCGAGCAGACCGTCGAGCCCCCATTCCTCGTAGCCGTGGACGAGGACCTCGGTGTCGCTGTGGTCGGTGCGGAAGCGGTGCCCCGCCTCGACAAGCTGCGGCCGCAGCTTCGTGTGATTGTAGATCTCGCCGTTGTAGGTGATGACGACGCGCCCGTCCTCATTGGACATCGGCTGCGATGCGGTGGCGGCGAGGTCGATGATCGAGAGGCGGCGATGGCCAAGACCGACCTTGTGATCGCCGGAGACCCAGCTCTCACCGCCGTCGGGACCGCGATGCATCATCGTGTCGCGCATGCGCGCGAGCACGTTGGAATTGACCTGGCCGTGGCCGTTCAGAGAGAGGATGCCGACGATGCCGCACATCGTGCCGTTGTCCTTTCGCCCTCAATCGGCGAGCTGGTTTTCGACCTCGAACGACATGCGCGTCGCCGCGATCTGGTCTTCGAGCGAGATCGGCCAGGCGCCGCCGTCGCGGATCGCCTTGGCCAGCGCCTGGAGCTCTTCGCGCTGGCCCTTCTCGATGGTCCATGACTTCCACAACGGCTTGCGCGCCGTCGATACCGCGACCGACTTAAAATCGTCGAGACTGTAGACTTTGCCGTCGGCAAAGATCTCGCAGCGCTCCTTGGCGTAGGATTTGTCGCCGAGCGCCGTATAGGTCAGCGTGCAGACCGACCCGTCGCGATAGCGCGCGGTGGCGACGAAATTGTCGTCGCGGCGCCAATGCTTCGAGTTCGGCACGATCGAGGTCGCGTCGACCTGCTCGTAACTGCTGCCCGTCAGCGCGTTGAACAGATCGTAGATGTGGCAGGCTTCGCCGATATTGCGGCCGCCGCCCTGCGGGCCGTGCACCCAGTGGTCGTTGGCGATAAATCCCGCGTTCATGCGGTAGTTCGCGATCAGCGGCGTCTTGCGCGCGCGCAGCAGTGGCTGGAGCGCCGCGATGCCGGGGGAAAAGCGGCGATTGAAGCCGGTCATCAGGACCGGCGTCGAAGTGTGCGTGCGGAAGAACTCCTCGATCTCGGCAAGCTGCGCTTCATGAATGGCAAGCGGCTTCTCGACGAAGACATGCTTGCCGGCCGCGAGCGCCTTGAGCGCCATGGCTGCATGCTGGTCGTGGCGCGTCGCGATCAGTACGAGATCGATGTCGGGATCGCTTAAGACCTCGTCGAAATCCGTCGTCGCCTTGGCGGCGCCGAAGCGGTTCGCCGCCATCACGGCATTGGCGCCAGTGCGGCTCATCACCGTTGTCAATTGGAAGTCGTCGGTGAGCTTTGCGAGATTCGGCAGATGCATGCCGAGCGCGAAGCCGCCGGCGCCGCAGAGTGCGAGCCGGACCTTACCGCTGTGCGGTGCGCGCGCCTCGCGCAGCACAACGCTTGGCGCTGCCGCCTCTTCGCGACGCGGGTAGCGCAGAACGACGAGGAGCGGCTTCGCTGGCGATTTCAGCGACTCGTAGGCCTGCGTCGCCTCGCTGACGGGAAACACCTCGCGCGGCATATTGGCGAAGGTGAGCGCGCCGGTCGACAGCAGCCGCAGGTATTCCTGCATATTGCGATTTTCCGTCCAGCGCACATAGGCGAGCGGGTAATCACGCCCCTCCTCCTCATAGACCGGGTCGTAGCGGCCCGGGCCATAGGAGGTGGAGATCAGGAAATCGAGTTCCTTCACGTACATGTCGTTGCGGTCGATGTTGAGCCCGACATCGCCGACCAGCACCACGCGCCCCTTGCGCCGGCACGCCTGGAAGGCCTGCGCGACGATCTCGCTGCTCTGGCTCGCGGCGGTGATGATGACGCCGTCGGCACCGAAGCCGTTGGAAAGTTGCGTCACGCGCTCGGCGAGCGCGCCATCGGCGGGGGTGAGCCCATGGTCCATGCCGTTCGCGCGCGCGATCGCGACGCGCTGCGGATCGACATCGGTGCCGATGACGACGCAGCCGGCCGCCTTCAGAAGCTGTGCCGTGATCTGCCCGAGGATGCCGAGACCGATGACCACGATGGTCTCACCAAACGTCGGATTGGCGCGCCGCACGCCCTGCATCGCGATGGCGCCGAGCGTCACGGTCGAAGCGAGTTCCGTGTCGAGACCCTCGGGAACGAGGTTCGCGAGATTGACGGGGACGTCGATCAGCTCGGCATGGTTGGCGATGCCGGCGCCGGCGCAGGCGACGATGTCGCCCGGCTTGAACTCGTTGACCTCGTCACCGACAGCCACGACCTCGCCCGCGGCCGAGTAACCCGCGGGTAAGCCGGCATCGAGGCGGCCCTTGATCATGTCGTAGGTGCGCTTGACGCCGTTGTCGGCCATCAGCTTGAGCGCGCGCTTGACGTGATGCGGCTGCTTGAGCGCCCGGCGATAGAGCGGCAGGCCCGACATCTTCACGCTCGACATTTCGGTGCCGACGCTGACGCAGGAATGACGGACCTGGACGAGGATGTTGCGCGCGCCGACCGTCGGGGCCGGCACGTCCTGGACGACCACGCCGCCGCCTTTGATCAAGACCTGCTTCACGCCCACATGCCCCGCGTGTCGACGAGCTTCTTGCCGCGCAGGCTCGTTCGGTCGATCTGATAGAACTGCCGATGGTTCACCAGCAGCGCCACGATCTGCGACTTCGCGATCGCGTCAGAGGCGCTGCTCATGACGACATGGTTCTTAGCGGCGAGCGAACTGGGAAGCTCGCTGAGGTGAGGCTCGGCGACGAACACGTCGCAATCGCCCCAGCCGGCGACCTCCTCGGTGATGGCGAGCGCCGGGCTTTCGCGGATGTCGTCGATGTCCGGCTTGAAGGCAAGGCCAAGACAAGCGACGGCCGGCCGCTCCACGCCGTCATTGCGCAGCGCCGTCGCGAACTCCTGAATCTTGCTGATCACCACGCGCGGCTTGGCGTCGTTCACCTCGCGCGCCGTCCTGATGAGGCGCGACTGGTCCGGCGCGGAAGAAACGATGAACCACGGATCGACGGCGATGCAGTGGCCGCCGACGCCGGGACCCGGCTGCAGGATGTTCACACGCGGATGATGGTTGGCGAGGCGGATCAGTTCCCAAACATTGATGCCCAGCCGGTCGCAAATCAGCGACAGCTCATTGGCGAAGGCGATGTTGACGTCACGGAAGGCATTCTCGGTGAGCTTCGAAAGCTCGGCGGTGCGCGCGGAGGTCGGCAGGCACTCGCCTTCGCAGAATAGGCGATAGAAGGCGGTCGCCTTGCGGGTGCATTCCGCGGTGAGGCCGCCGATGATGCGATCGTTGGCAACGAGCTCCTGCAGCACCTTGCCGGGCAGCACGCGCTCGGGACAATAGGCGACCGCCACATCACTGACGCTGGCCGCCGTCGCGGGAAAGCTCAGATCCGGCCGCGCGTTCGCGAGAAGCGCGGCGAGGCGCTCCGTCGTGCCGACCGGCGACGTCGATTCGAGGATCACCAGGTTTCCTTTGCGCAAAACCGGCGCGATCGTGGCCGCCGCCTTCTCGACATAGGAGACATCCGGCTCGCCATCATGGAATGGCGTCGGAACGGCGATGACGAACACATCGGCCGCCTGCGGCGTCGAGACCGCGCGCAGCAGGCCCTTCGCCACCGCGACCTGGACGACGGCCGCAAGGTCGGGCTCCTCGATATGGATGAGGCCCTTGTTGACGGTGTCGATCACGCGCGCATTGACGTCGAAGCCGATGACGCGCTGTCCACGCGAGGCGAGCACTGCGGCGGTCGGGAGCCCGATATAGCCGAGGCCGACGACACAAATGAGAGGCCGTTCCGTATCCATCAAAATTCCTGCTCCAGAACGGCGCGGATGCGGGCCGACGCCTGACCGTCGCCATAGGGGTTGATGGCGCGCGCCATCGCTTCGTAAGCGCCCTCGTCATCGAGCAGGCGAGCGACTTCGCTGACGATCCGGTCGGTGTCGGACCCGACGAGGCGCACGGTTCCGGCGGTGACGGCTTCCGGACGCTCGGTGACCTCGCGCATCACGAGGACGGGCTTGCCGAGAGAAGGCCCCTCCTCCTGCACGCCGCCGGAATCCGTCAGCAGGATGCTGGCGCGCTGCATCAGATAAACGAACGGCTCGTAGTCGAGCGGATCGATCAGGAATACGTCGCTCACGCCGCCGAGTTCGGTATCGATCACGCTGCGGACATTCGGGTTGGGATGGACCGGATAGACAATCTGCACGTCCTTGCGCGCGGCGAGCGCGCGGATGGCGCGACAAATTTGACGAAATCCTTCGCCGAAATTCTCGCGGCGGTGACCCGTCACCAGAACGAGGCGGCGGCCGGAATCGAGAAAGCCGAACATTTGGGCGAAAAGCCGGCTTTTTTCCGGGGAAGCCGCGATGCGCGCGGCAACCCACTGCAGGGCGTCGATGACGGTGTTGCCGGTGATGTGGATGTCGCGTTCGGGGAAGCCTTCGGCGAGAAGATTGGCGCGCGAGCGTTCCGTCGGGGCGAAATGGTAGCGCGTGGCAAGCGAGGCCACGCGGCGGTTCATTTCCTCAGGCCACGGGGCAAGCAGATTGCCGGAGCGCAGGCCCGCCTCGACATGGCCGACCGGAATCTTGCGGTAAAACGCGGCAAGGGAGGCGGCCATCGTCGTCGTCGTGTCCCCATGCACCAGCATCACAGCCGGTCGCGTTTCGTCCAGAATGCGGCCCATGCCGGTAAGGACGCCAGCCGTGACTGCGTCGAGGCTCTGATCCGGCCGCATGATATCGAGATCGTAGTCGGGCACGATCTCGAACAGCCGCAGGACCGAATCCAATAACTCGCGGTGCTGCGCGGTAACGCAGACTTTCGACCTGAGGCGTCCGGATTCACGCAACGCCCGCACGACCGGCGCCATCTTGATGGCTTCCGGCCGGGTGCCGAACACCGTTACGACGTCGACCAACGCTCCCCCACCCGAATCGCGCCTGCGGATCCCCAAAACTCACAAAGGTTCAAGTGCTTGATCCAAACGCGCAGGCCACCGCCGGGCGCTGTGTTGCGGTACTTTCCGGAAAGGGTCAAGCCTTCATTCGACGATCGGCCCCACCCGGATACTCATTCCAGGCGCTCCTGGCGATAGGCGTAAATGGTCGCCGCCCCGGCGTTGCCCGTCCCCAGGAGCCGATTGGTCAGCCCCGACGGCGTCCGCACGTCGGACGGCTTCGCGGCCGTCAGGAGGATGACCGGCATCGGATCGGCCTTTTGCAGCGCCGCTATCAAATAAGCGCGATAGCGGTCGATGACGGTCGGGATGGCGCGCGCGACCGCCTCCGGACGGATCGCGCGGTTGTCGGTCATCACGCCGAGAAAATCGTGCATGTTGAAGACGAAGGCGGAGAAGAATCCTCCCCGCGCGGCGGCGTCGGCCCGGAGCACCGCTTCCGCGGCCTCGGCCGGCACGCCCGTGCGCCACCAATATTCGAACAGGCTTTGCGCATGCGGGCTGTCCGGCGCGCCCCCGTCTCGGTCCATTTCCGGCACCGGATCGAGAAAGTTCCCTGTGTAATCGATCACGAAGCGCGGCGGCGGGAGCGGCCGTCGCGCCGTCACTTGCGGCACCAGATTGACGTCGTCGAGCAGAACCCGCGCGGCGGCAACCGCCGGGCCCGCACTCTCCAGCGCACGGGCCGTGGCCAGCGCATTAACATTGAGCGCTTCGAAGTAACGGTAGGTGAGCGCCTGCGCACGCACCATCAGTATGACCGACAGGAGCACCGCAAACGCGCTGCCGTAACCGATGACGCGCCCGGCGCGAATCCCAATGGCGGCGAAGCCCGCAGGAAGCGCGAGCGCGAGACCGGTCACGAGAAGCTGAAAGCTGACATAGCGCTCCCATTCGCGCGCCGTCGGCATCACCCCCGTCACGATCTGCTGGTTCGCCATCACGAACGGCAGCGCCACGAAGCCGAGCGCAAGCCACAGGACAAGGTCCTTCTGCCCGCGCCGCATCAGCAAACCGCCGACAACGACAATCGAAGCTGCGCCGAGGACCGTCGCCGGCGAGACGACAGGCAGATGCGAGGGAAACATATTCCCTTTGGCATCGCCGCTGACGCCGAGCGCTGTAGCGACAGCGGCCGCCGCGGTGATCAGCAGCAGCCAGACTGCCGTCATGCGACGATGGCGCAGCATCGCCACCGCGAGCCACGTCTGCAGCGCCAATGTCGGCAATGTGGTGAAAAGATAAGCCCAGGGCAGCGCGACGTTGACGCCGGCAAGCAGCGCAAGCTCGCCGGTCACCGGAGCTTGCGTTCGCCGGGCGATGCGGATCAGCAGCGCCCATGCGACGAACGTCACGATGTAGCTCACCTGCGGTTCGGGCGTGCGAAAAATCTCGAGATAGGCAACGTCGGGACTGGGGACGAGCATCGGCCCCCATGCGCCGAACAGCGAACGCAGTCTTCCCAGCACGTTCCACTGCATCCAGACTGCGGCGTTGGCCAACGAGAGGATATCGGCGGCGAGCAGCAAGGCCAGCGCGAGGGCGAGCCGCACAAGCCACCGGCCGGCCTGTTGCGCCGCCAGGACATAGGCCGCGATACCGGCCAGCACCGGGAAGACGAGATCGGCCGCGATGAGCGTGAGGTTCGCCGAATGGCCGGTCAGCTCATACAGGAACTTCAACGCGTAGAAACTGAGCGCGCGGTCGTTGCGGAAGACGATGCCCGAGCGCATCAGGTTGAAGTACGTGTCCTCGTCGTAAGCGCCCTTGAAAAAGGAAAGCTCGCCCATCGAGAGGCTGAAGCGCAGATGCGGGTAGAGACCGAGAAGGATCAGGAAAAGGGCCAAGACGAGCGCCGCCCGAAAGTCGGCACGGCGAAGCTCACCGACATGGGACGGCGTTGAGGCCATGCCCCCTTAAAGGAGAGCGCGGGGGCGAAGTCTAGCCGGTTCGGGCCTGCCCTCGGATGTTTCTTAACCTTAACCCAGTGCTAAGGAACCGGCCGTAGCCTTGACGCGTTCCAGTTATGCACGCGTTAAGGAGTACCGCCATGAGTGCGTATGGCCCCGACATCCAGCCGATCATGATCTTCCTCGTGATCATCGCCAGTATCATTCCGCTGATGCTCGGCGCCGTGTGGGTGTTGAGCTTGCTGCCCGCCCCCTCCGTGGCCCGAAGCGAGCGCAAGAAAGCCATCCGGTCTTTGGTGCTACGCCATTCGTGAGCGTCACGGCTGCTCCGCCCGTGCCTTCTGCTTGCAGGCCCTAACCGCTTGATCTCCCACGGCGCTTGCCGATAAGTCGAGGCGCCGTCGGCGTCGGGCCGAGGCTTCCTCTCAGTCGGCTTGCTCTCAAGTCATGGCCGCGCCGCCCAACCCATCCATCCCTCCCGCCGATCCGCAGGCGCCCCTTCGGGCCTTCCGGGAGTGGATGATCGAACGCGCGCTGCCGTTCTGGGCGACGGCCGGCTTCGACCAGGCCCGCGATTGCTTCCATGAGAGGCTTTTTGCCGATGGGACGGCGGATCCGGATGCGCCGCGGCGGACGATGGTGCAGGCGCGCCAGATCTATGTCTTCACGCAAGCGGCCGCGCTCGGCTGGTACCCCGGCGGGCTTTCGCTTGTGCAGCGCGCGCTCGCGTCCTTGCGCGCCCGCGCCCTCGAGCCCGACGGCGCGCCGGGCTTCGTCCATAGCGTGACGGCGGAGGGTCGCATCGCCGACGCCACACGCGACGCCTATGATCACGCTTTCGTTCTGCTTGCGCTGGCGACGCTGTCGCGCGTGCAGGGCGACACGACGTTACGCGACCTCATCGACACGACGCTCGCCTTCGTCGACGCGCATCTCACCGCGCCCGACGGCACGCTGTTCGAAAGCGTGCCGCGGCGCCTGCCGCGGCGACAGAACCCGCATATGCATTTCTATGAAGCGCTCCTCGCCTTGCAGGAAGCGGATGCCCATCCGTCGGCCGCAGCACGCGCCGCGATACATCGCGCCCACCTCGACGCGCGCTTTCTCGATGCGACATCCGGCACGCTCGGGGAATTCTTCGACGACGAGTGGAAGACGCTTTCCAACGACGACATCATCGAGCCCGGGCATCACGCCGAATGGTCGCATCTCCTGCATCAGCAGGCGCGGATCGGCGGCACGGAAGTGGAGCCGCTCGCGGCGCATCTTCTCGACATGGCAACGCGCGCCGCCGATCCCGCGACCGGCTTCGTGTTCGACGGCGTCTCACGCGCGCATGCGCCGCGCGTGCGCAGCCGCCGCGTCTGGCCGCAGACCGAGCTTGCGAAGGCATGGCTTGTAGCGCACGAGCGCGGCCACCCCGGCGCGGACGCCCACGTCGCCCGCCTCCTGCAATCCGTCACGCGCGACTACCTCGGTGTCCCGTGCGCCGGCGGCTATCACGACAAGCGCGACGAAAACGGCGCGACGGTCGGATCGACGATGCCGGCGAGCACGCTCTATCACTTCTTCTCCGCCGCACTCGAGGCGCACCGACAGCTCGAACGGGCGGCCTAGAGGGAGCGTTTTCACTCCCGGCCGCGGCGTCTTTGTGCTATCCTTAAAAGATGTCGGACAGGCTCCGCCGCGTGGTCTGGAGTGCCTGCGCTTTTGCCGCCTTGCACGCGGCGAGCGCGACGGCGGCGGACTGCACCTGCCGCGCCATGGACCGCGACTTCGCGCTCGGCACCTCGATCTGTCTACGCACGCCAACGGGGGCGCGGCTCGCGACCTGCGGCATGGTTCTCAACAACACCTCGTGGAACATCTCGGCGACGCCCTGCGTCGTCTCGGCCCGTCCGCCACTGGAGCATGGTCTCGCCGCCATGACGGCCGTTCACAAAAGGACGGCCGCGGTGGCGGATCGGTAACAGTCGGCGTTCAATTCCTTCGCCCGCGCGTGAATGACATTCCTTTTCCCGGACCTTGACCCTACGGTCGGCCCGACGGCACCTATGGCTTGCTCTTGAGGGAGGCGATTCGCATGTCCACGCGCTGGGGTGTTGGGACCATTGGGGCGACCCTTGCGGGGGCGATTTTCGCCAGCGCCCTGTCGCTCGCGGCTATGCTTTCGGCGCCGGCTCAGGCCGCCGGGCCGCTGGAGAAGAATTTCTGGTTGTCGGGGCCGCGCTATGACGCCGTGCTGCCGCCTTGCGAGTATCCGGCCGTCCTCCAGCGGATCAGTCTGCATTTCGCCGAGAAGGAGACGAAGTTCTGGAACTCGCAGCTTCGCATCCTCGATTTCCCGTCCGTACGTGAAATCGCCTTCCGGCCATGGGCGGTGGACGCGATCCCGCGCCGCTTCTGCACCGCGCAAGCCGAAATCTCCGATGGCAAGCGGCACGCCGTGCATTACTCGATCATCGAGGACGCCGGCGAGATCGGCGTGAGCTGGGGGGTCGAATGGTGCGTCGTCGGACTCGACCGCAATTGGGCTTACAACCCGCGCTGCCGCATGGCGCGCCCCTGACCCCGCACCGCTTCGTTCTTGAAATGTTCCGCGCGGATGGTAACATCACCCGCCAGGGTTGAGGGGAGCGTGTGATGGCGTGGGTTGCGCGGGTTGTTTTCGGCGTTGTCTGTGCGGTCGTGGCTGCCCTTCCGGCGGCCGCGCAAGACCGGCGGCAGAATGCGCCGGGGAATTTCGACTTCTACGTCCTCTCGCTCTCATGGTCGCCGTCGTTTTGCGAATCCGCAGGCGAACGCGCGCCGCGGCAGCAATGCGGGGCGCGGCCCTACTCCTTCGTCGTGCATGGCCTGTGGCCGCAATATGAGAAGGGCTTTCCCGAATTCTGTCAGGTCCCGGCGCCGCGCCTGCCGCGCAACATCGTCTCCTCGATGCTCGACATCATGCCGGCGCCGCGGTTGATCTATAACGAATGGGACAAGCACGGCACATGTTCGGGACTGTCCGCCCGCGCCTATTTCGAAATGATCCGCAAGGCGCGGGCGTTCATCAAGATTCCCGAACCTTATCTCGAGCCGGCGGCGGCGCTGACCGTCTCGCCGCGCGAGGTCGAGGATGCGTTCATCAAGGTCAATCCCGGGATGACGGACGAGGCGATCGCAGTCAACTGCGATCAGCGGCGGCTGCGGGAAGTGCGCATCTGCCTGACCAAGCAATTCGGCTTCCGCGCCTGTCCGGAAATCGAACGGCGCGCATGCCGGCGCGACCGCCTGGTGATGCCGCCGGTGCGCGGCGGCTGACGCCTCCGCTGACACCAAGGCACAGCGGCTCCTTCTCCGCGCAGCGTGCGCGCGATGGCCTGCCATGAACTATCGTCACGCCTATCACGCCGGCGGCTTCGCCGATGTCGTCAAGCACGCCGTGCTTGCGCGCGTCATCATGCATCTGCGCCAGAAGCCGGCGGCGTTCCGCGTACTCGATACGCATGCCGGAGCCGGCCTCTACGATCTGACGTCCGCCGAAGCGCAAAAGACCCGCGAAGCGGACAGCGGCATCGGCGCGCTAATGGCGGCCCTGTCGCGCGACGATTTTTTCGCGCCCGCGCGCGAACTGCTTGCGCCTTATCTCGACGCCCTCGCGGGGTTCAATGCGGGCGGCGAGATCACGACCTATCCCGGCTCGCCGGCGCTCGCCGCGGCGCTGCTGCGGCCGGTCGACCGGTTGCTCGCGTGCGAAACGGAGCCGACGGCGCTCGCCGCGCTCGCGGCGAGCCTGGCGCGCGACCGCCGCGCCAAGGCGCTCAATGTCGACGGCTGGACGGCGCTTTCGGCCTATCTGCCGCCGAAGGAGCGGCGCGGGGTGGTGCTGATCGATCCGCCCTTCGAGGAGCGCAACGAATTCCCGCGCCTCGCCGCCGCGCTCGGCTCCGCCCATCGTAAATGGCCAAGCGGGATTTATCTTGCCTGGTATCCGCTCAAGGACGCCAAGGCGGTCAACGCCTTCGCGAAGCGAATGTCGGGCGCGGGGATCCCCGGCGTGCTGCGCGCGGAGGTTGCCCTCGCCAGCCGGCCGGCGGCGGACCGTCTCGGCGGAACCGGCCTCCTTCTCATCAACCCGCCCTGGCGCCTCGATGATGAGCTTCGCGTCCTCCTGCCGGCCTTGGCGAAAGTCTTCGCCCCCGCTCAGGGCGTCGCCCGTATCGATTGGCTCGCAGGCGAAAAATAGCCCTGCCCATTGGAGGCTCTTCCCAGTTTGCCGGGGTTAGTATTTCATAGAGGCGGCTTTGATGTTCCGCCCCGGAGGGGGTGGTGGGAATGACGAGGCCTGAGGGGGCCAAATCGTTCTTGCTGGAATGTCCAGCCGACCCGTCATGCCGCGGGGGCGGACGGCGAAGCGTGGAGAGGGAGCTTCCCGATGGCGACGACCGGTACGGTCAAATTCTTCAATGGCGAACGCGGCTACGGCTTCATCAAACCGGACGACGGCGGGCGCGACGTCTTCGTCCACATCACAGCGGTGGAGCGCGCCGGCCTCAAGGTGCTCAACGAGGGACAGAAAATCTCGTTCGACGTCGAGCCCGACAAGAAAGGCAAAGGCCCGAAAGCCGTCAATCTCGTGGTCTCTGGCTAACGCCAGAAATCGCATCCTGGTTTGCCTTCCGTGCCGAGCCGCGCGGAAGGCATTTTGTTTTTTGCATGAGGAAATCTAACGATGATGATCCTGCGCACGTCCACTGCCTCGCCCTTCGGCCGCAAGGCGCGCATCGCCGCCGCCGTTCTCGGCCTCGATAAAAAGATCGACGTGCGCCACGCCGACGGCTCCGATCCCAATGATCCAATCCGCACCGAAAACCCGTTGGGCAAGATGCCGGTGCTCACGCTCGAAGACGGCACGTATCTCTATGACTCCCCGGTGATCCTCGAATATTTCGACGTGCTCGCCGGCGGCGGCCGCATCATCCCCAAAGAAACGGCCGCGCGCTTCGCGGCGCTGCGCCTGCAGGCGCTCGGCGACGGCTTGATGGATGCGAGCGTGCTCCTAATGTACGAGCAGCGCTTCCGCGCCGAAGACCGTCGCGAGTCGAAATGGATCGAGCATCAGACCGCGAAGGTCTCGCGCGCGCTCGCCGCGCTCGAGAAAGCGCTGCCGGCCGTGAGCGCATCACCCGACGTCGGACAGATCACGCTCGCCTGCGCGCTCGGCTATCTCGATTTCCGCTTCGCCGGTGAATGGCGCAAGCAGTATCCGAAACTCGTGCAGTGGCTCGATGCCTTCGCCGCGAAGGTGCCGGCCTACGCTGCGACAACGCCCGCCTAACGCGGGCGGCGTTGGCTCTGCGCCGCAGCCGTGCGACAAGAATTCGATGAGTCCATCGAACCCGCAGGGGCCGCCACGCGCCGCGTTCATCACCGGCGGCGCCAAACGCATCGGCCGCGCCATCGCGCTCGCATTGGCGCATGCCGGCTATGCCGTCGCGATCGGCGCTGAACGCTCGCGCGCGGACGCGCAAGCGCTTGCCGCCGAGATCGAAGCTCTCGGCATGCGCAGCGGCGTCGTGCCCGGCGATCTGCGCGATGCCACAGCGACGGAAGAAATCATCGCGCGGGCGGCGCAGGTGGTCGGGCCGCTCACACTGCTCGTCAACAACGCCTCGCTGTTCGAAAGCGACGCGGTCGGCACGCTCGATCCGGCGGCTTGGGACCGGCATTTTGCGATCAATCTGCGCGCGCCGGTATTTCTCGCGCAGGCCTTCGCGCGGCAGGCGCCGCCGGCCGCCAATACATCGATCGTCAACATCACCGATCAGCGCGTGATGCGGCCGACGCCGCGGCAGTTCTCCTACACGCTGAGCAAATGCGCGCTCGACGCGGCGACGACGATGCTCGCGCAGGCGCTGGCGCCGCGCATCCGCGTCAACGCCGTGGCGCCCGGCCCGACGCTGCCGAGCCCGCGGCAGGATGCGGCCGCGTTCGCGCGGCAGGCGGCGGCGCTGCCGCTCGAGCACGGGCCGAAGCCGGAGGATATCGCCGAGGCGGTCGTTTATCTCGCCGGTGCGGATGCGGTCACCGGGCAGACCGTCGCGGTCGATGGCGGGCAGCATATCGCCTGGAAAACGCCGGATGTCTGGGGGATCGAGGAATAGCGCCCTCGCCTATTCGCCGCACGGGTATTACCTAAGGCGCGGCTAGAAGAAACAATGAATCGCGAGAAAGACATACCCGATCTCGACCTCGAGGAAGAGGACGAGGAGGCGTCGCTGCCGGAAGCGCAGATCGACGACCTGATCGACCTGTCGGCGACCGACGCGGCCGAGGGGACGCTCGCGGCCGGCCGCGCGGCGATCGCGCGGCACGCCAAACTCGCGCCGCTCTCGCCCGGCGTCTACCGCATGATCGATGCCGACGGCGACGTGCTTTACGTCGGCAAGGCGAAGAGCATCCGCAAGCGTGTCACATCATATCTGCGCCCGGCGGGCCTCGACGCGCGCATCGTGCGCATGATCGCGGCGACCGCGAGCCTCGAATTCATCTCGACGTGCACGGAGACGGAAGCGCTCCTCCTCGAAGCGAACCTCATCAAACGGCTGCGGCCGCGCTTCAACGTGCTGATGCGGGACGACAAATCGTTCCCCTATATCGTCATCACGCACGACGCGCGCGCGGCGCAGATCGCGAAGCATCGCGGTGCGCGCAGCGCACCCGGCGATTATTTCGGGCCCTTCGCGTCGGTGTGGGCGGTGAACCGCACGATCACGGCGCTGCAGCGCGCCTTCCTTCTGCGCTCATGCTCGGACGCGATGTTCGAGAGCCGCACGCGGCCATGCCTCCTGCATCAGATCAAGCGCTGCTCGGCGCCCTGCACGGGCGAGATCGCGCCGGCCGACTATGCCGAGCTCGTGCGCGAGGCGAAGGCCTTCCTCTCCGGCCGCAGCCATGCGGTGAAGGATCAGTTAGCGCGCGATATGGAAGCGGCATCCGAAGCGCTCGATTTCGAGCGCGCCGCCGTCTATCGCGACCGCCTCGCCGCGCTCTCCGCCGTGCAGACCAATCAGGGCATCAATCCGCGCAGCGTCGAGGAAGCCGACGTCTTCGCCGCTTATCAGAGCGAGGGCTTCACCTGCATTGAGGTGTTCTTCTTCCGCACCGGACAGAACTGGGGCAACCGCGCGTATTTCCCGCGCGCCGACCGCTCGCTCTCGGCGTCGGAAGTACTCGCCGCATTCCTCACGCAGTTCTATGACGACAAGCCGTGCCCACGGCTCATCCTCCTCTCGCACGATATCGAGGATTGTCCGCTGCTTGCGGAAGCCTTCAGCATCCGCACCGGCCGCAAGGTCGAGATCTCCGTCCCGAAGCGCGGCGAGAAGAAGGAGCTCGTCGACCATGCGGTCGCGAATGCGCGCGAAGCGCTCGGCCGCAAGCTTGCCGACAGCGCCTCGCAACGCCGCCTACTCGAAGGGCTCGCCAAAGCCTTCGGCCTGGCGCGCGTGCCGCAGCGCATCGAGATCTACGACAACAGCCACATCCAGGGCACCAACGCCGTCGGTGCGATGGTCGTCGCGGGGCCGGAGGGGCTGCGCAAGAACCAGTACCGCAAGTTCAATATCCGCTCGGCCGAACTCGTGCCGGGCGACGACTACGGCATGATGCGCGAGGTGCTCACGCGCCGCTTCAAGCGATTGCTGGACGAGGCGCCACGCGCCGCAAGTCCGGACGCCGGTCCCTCTCCCCTTGTGGGAGAGGGTGGCGGCGAGCAACGCGAGCCACCGGGTGAGGGGGTAGATGCCGCCCTGCCCCCCTCGCCCGCCTTGCCGCCTCCGGCGGCGCGGCACCCTCTCCCACAAGGGGAGAGGGTGGATGCTGCGGCCAATGGTGAAGCCCAGGACGCCGTCAAGCGTGACGACTCCCCCTGGCCCGATCTCATCCTCATCGACGGCGGGCAAGGGCAGCTCGCTGCCGCGGAGGCCGTGCTCGCCGATCTCGGCATCGACAATGTCGCGATGGTCGCCATCGCCAAGGGGCCGGATCGCGACGCTGGACGCGAGACTTTTTTCATGCCCGGCCGCAGCCCGTTCAAGCTGCCGCCGCGCGACCCGATCCTCTATTTCGTGCAGCGGATGCGCGACGAGGCGCATCGATTCGCCGTGGGCTCGCACCGCCAGCGGCGCCAGCGCACCCTGCGCGAGGGCGGCCTGCAGGAGATCGCCGGCGTCGGTCCGACGCGCAAGCGCGCCCTCCTCCATCATTTCGGGACGTTGAAGGCGATCGAGCGCGCCTCCATCTCCGACTTGGCCAAGGCGCCCGGCATCAGCATGGAAACGGCCCGCAAAATTTATGACTTCTTTCATGACGCTGGCGCGGCGCAGCCCCGCCCGGCGGTATCCGCATCGGCGGAGCCCAAAGTGTGATGGGACAGACGAAGCCAAACGTTCCCTGCACAGAAGGTTTGGTTGACGGCCCGGAACAGAGTGTGTTCCCTCCGGACATGACCTTGGCGGGACGACCATCGGCGGCGCACACGTTCGCGCTCCCCAATCTTTTGACCTTCGGGCGGATCGCCGCGATCCCGGCCGTCGTCGCCTGCCTGTTCTGGTCGCAGCTTTTCCAGGGCGGCCTGTGGCTGCGCTGGGTGGCGCTGTTCATCTTCATCACCGCCGCGCTAACCGACATGCTGGACGGCTATTTCGCGCGCAGCTGGGGCCAGCTCTCGCCGCTCGGGCGCATGCTCGACCCCATCGCCGACAAGCTCCTTGTCGGATCGTGCCTCCTCATGCTCGCCGCCGACGGCACCATCCTCGGCTGGTCGCTGTGGGCCGCGATCGTGATCCTGTGCCGCGAGATCCTTGTCTCGGGGCTGCGCGAGTTCCTCGCGGAGCTGAACGTGCGCGTGCAGGTCACGTGGCTTGCGAAATGGAAGACGACGGTGCAGCTCGTCGCTGTCGGCTTCCTCATCGCCGGCGAGGCGGGAGACGAGATTTTGCCGATGACGACGCTGATCGGCATCGCGCTGCTTTGGGTTTCGGCGATCGTCACCCTCTATACCGGCTGGGACTATCTGCGCGTCGCCGTGCATCATCTGACGCATGACAAGCCGTGAGAGACGCGCCATGAAGCTTCTCTATTTCGCCTGGGTGCGCGAGCGGATCGGCAAGGAGCAGGAAGTGGTCGAGCTTCCCGCCGAGGTCACGACGATCGGCGATCTCGTCTCATGGCTTGCGGCGCGCGGCGACGAATACGCGCACGCCTTCGCCAACCCCAAAGTCGTGCGCGCCGCGATCGATCGCCGCCATGTGAAGCCGGAGGCTCCGCTTGCCGGGGCGCGCGAGGTCGCCTTTTTCCCGCCGATGACGGGCGGATAGTCGCGCCATGGCGGTGCGTCTGCAGCGCGAGCCGTTCGACGTCGCGCGCGAGATCGACGCGATGACGAAAGGCCGTACCGACGTCGGCGCGGTTGTCTCCTTCATCGGCGTCTGCCGCGGCGACGAGCAAGGCGCGCCGATCACGGCTCTGACGCTCGAGCACTATCCCGGCATGGCGGAAGAGGAGATCGCGCGCCATGTCGCGGAGGCCGAGCGGCGCTGGCCGCTCCTCGGGGTGACAGTAATCCATCGTTTCGGACGAATCACACCGGGTGAGACGATCGTTCTCGTCGTCACCGCTTCGTCACATCGGCAAGCCGCCTTCGAAGCCGCCGCCTTCCTCATGGATTACCTCAAGACCCATGCGCCGTTCTGGAAGCGCGTGGATGGCGGCGATGGCCCGCAATGGGTCGAGGCGAAGGACGAAGACGACGACGCGGCGGCCCGCTGGCGGTAGTGCATGACGGGGATCGACCAAGCAGACGCGCACGCTCTTCACCTCTCCCCGTTGGGGAGAGGTCGGCACGCGAAGCGTGCCGGGTGAGGGGAGAGAGCTCATCGAGAGTCACCCGCCCCTCAACCCCAACCCTCCCCCAGCGGGGAGAGGGAGTCCGCCCCTCCGGGTTGAAAAGGCCGCACAAAGCGCCTAACACCGCGCGTCCCGACACCCCGTCCGACTTCAGGCGATCGCTTCGCAGCGCTGCGACGCGGCGCGTGGCGTCTCGCGATTTGCGACTATGAACAGCTCGATCGAAGCGACACTCGAAGTGTCCCCGACGCGTTCCGCCTGGATGGCGGAGCTGCGCGCGACGCTGGCGCTCGGCTGGCCGCTGATCCTCACCAATCTCGCGCAGATCGCTCTGACCACGACGGACGTGATCTTCATCGGTCACCTCGGACCGGACGCGCTCGCGGCGGGGACGCTGGGGGCAAACCTCTATTTCGCGTTCCTTATTTTCGCGATCGGGCTGATGACGGCGACCGCGCCGATGATGGCGCGCGCGCTCGGGCGCAACCGCTTTTCCGTGCGCGACGTGCGGCGCACGTTCCGGCAAGGCCTGTGGGCCGGCATCGGCATCACGATCCCGGCGTGGATCGTGCTCTGGAACGCGGAGGCGGTTCTGCTGCTGCTCGGGCAGAAGCCCGAGCTTGCCGCGAGCGCCGAAACCTTCCTGCATGGGCTGCAGTGGGGGTATCTCCCCTTCCTCGGCTTCATTGTCATCCGCTCGTTCATCTCGGCGCTCGAGCGGCCGCGCGCGGCGGTGCTGGTGACCGGCCTCGCGGTGCTCTTCAATGCGGCGGCGAACTGGTGCCTCGTCTTCGGCCATCTCGGCTTTCCCGCGCTTGGTCTCGTCGGTTCCGGTATTGCGAGCACGCTGTCGAACTTCTTCATGTTCGGCGGACTCGCTCTCGTCCTCGCGCTTGACCGCCGCTTTCGGCGCTATCGTCTGTTCGGGCGCTTCTGGCGTCCAGACTGGCCGCGGCTGCGCGAATTGCTACGCCTCGGGCTGCCGATCGCCGCGACGATGATGTTCGAGGTCACGACCTTCAACGGCGCCGTCGTCCTGATGGGTCTCATCAGCGCGCCCGCATTGGCGGCGCATGCGATTGCCATCCAGATCGCCTCGACGACCTTCATGGTGCCGCTGGCGCTCGGCCAAGCCGCGACGGTGCGCGTCGGGCGCGCGCTCGGTGCGCAGGACAATGCCGGGATCACGCGCGCCGGCTGGGTCGCCCTTGCGCTCGGCGTCGGGTTCATGACGGCGACGGCGGCGCTGATGATCTTCGCGCCGCGCCTGATGGCCGGCGCTTTCGTCGACGTGCGCGATGCGGCCAACGCCGAAGTCATCACGCTCGCGGTCTCATTCCTGTTCTGGGCGGCGGTGTTCCAGATCGCCGACGGCGCGCAGGTTGTCGGCGCCGGCATGCTGCGCGGCCTGCACGACACGCGTGTGCCGATGTTTTACGCCGCGTTCGGCTATTGGGGATTGGGCCTGCCGGTGAGCGCCGCCCTCGCCTTCGCCGCCGGCCTCGGCGGTACGGGCATCTGGATCGGTCTTGCGGTCGGGCTCGCAGTCGTCGCCGTATTGATGGTGACGCGCTGGAGCCGGCGCGAGGCGTTGGGGCTGGTGCCGACGAACGGCGCGGTCAAACTCTGAGTGTCAGATTGCTTCTGAGTGTCATGCCCGCGAAGGCGGGCATCCAGTAATCACAGGACTCGGTTTGAATCGAGAGCACACGGCGTGCTGGGTCCCCGCCTTCGCAAGGACGACACTTGTTGAATTGTCGCTAGAGTCTTTCACATTTTGACGGAAGCATATCCGGCGTTGGCGAAGTAGTTGCTGCATTCGTGGGGTTCGATTGCGGCGACGAGATCACCGATGTGACGCCAAGTGTCGGGGATTGTGCGTTTTT
>JBFWXB010000030.1:0-61597 GCA_050187875.1 Variibacter sp. | reverse complement strand
CTGGGTCATGGAGCGGACATGCCTCGCCGATCGAGGTCGAAACGGGCCGGAAAAGGGGTGCTAAGTGCTTGAAAATATGGCGGGAGCGACGGGGCTCGAACCCGCGACCTCCGGCGTGACAGGCCGGAGATTGTCGAGATTTTACAACGCTCGATTCGACTCTGGAAGGGCCAATAGCGGTCCTAAGCCTGCGGGATTCGACTCTCGCCGACGCAGAGTCGAAACGCTCGCGATCGTGGTGCTGCTCATCTTCTCGAGCGGCGCGCCGGCGCCGATCGACGCCAACGGCAACGCGGTGGTGCTGCGATGACGCCCACCGCGATCGAGGCCATCCTCAGCCATGTCGAATTTCCGAACACGCGCTTCCTCGTGCGCGTGAGCGATGAAGGCACTGGCTGCGCGCCGTATCTCCAACTGGAGCAAAAGGGGCAATGCAACGTCACCGGCGCTCCGGTGCGATGGCGCGGTCGCAAGTGGAAGTTGTCGGCGCACATGACCAAGAGCGAGATCGTGCAGACCGCGTTCCTCGCCGTGCTGACCGCCGTGGAACACGAGACCCGCGAGACCTTCAAATTCAAGGGCGCAGCAATCTTCGGTCCGCACTTCGACGTGGAGCGTCTGGTCACGCTCGCTGGCGACCCCAAAGCACAGGACACGCGATGAAGAACAAACTCATCGATCTCAACGATCACCTGTTCGAGCAGCTCGAGCGGCTCAACGACGAGCATCTCAAGGGCGACGATCTCGACCGCGAGATCAAGCGCGGCGCGGCGATGGTCGCTGTCGCGGACAAGATCGTCAGCAACGCGAACGTGCAGCTCGCCGCTGCCAAGTTCATGGCGGACCACGGCAAGAAGCCCGGCCCGGACGCGATGGGGCACCTCCTCGCCCTCGAAGGCCGACAGCGCGTTACTGGCTCTGCCGAGGGGAAGAAAAGCCAGTGAGCAAGGGCCAAGCCATCGTCTATTCCACCGCTGAAATGCGATGGCTCGAGGCCAACAGGCTGATGGTCATCAGCGACTATCATCAGGCGTTCCGCCTTGAATTTGGGCGCCCCGACGTAACGGCAGCGAACCTGCATGCGCTGCGCAAGCGCAAGGGCTGGAAGATTGGCCGCGAACTGGCGCGCGGACGAATGGTGGGACGGCACACCAAGTATTCCGCCGCTGAGATTGCGTGGCTGCGGGACAATTGTGCGCTGGTGATCGGCGACTATCACAAGCAATTCTGCGCGAAGTTCAATCGCGTCGACATCACGGCAGTCGCACTCAATCAGTTCAGGAAGAAGGAAGGCTGGAAGACCGGACGCACCGGCCAATTCACGAAAGGCTCGGTGCCGTGGAGCAAAGGCAAGAAGATCGGCAACAATCCGGGGTCGGCGCGAACGCAGTTTCGCAAGGGGCGCTCGCCACACAACACGAAGGGCGCGGGCCACGAATCCATCGGCGACGACGGCTATGTCTGGATCGTCACCGATCGACGCAATCCTTGGACCGGCGCCTCGACCTGGCGCGTCCATAAGCATCGGTGGACGTGGGAACAAGCGAACGGCCCGGTGCCGGAAGGCATGGTGCTGAAGTGCAAGGACGGCAACCGGCTCAATACCGATCCGTCCAATTGGGAGCTGATCCCGCGCGGAATTCTGCCGCGGCTCAATGGCAAGCGCGGTCGCGGCTACGACGAGGCACCGGCCGAGCTGAAGCCGACGATTATGGCCGCGGCGAAGCTCGAGCATCGGTTGCGCGAAAGGAACCGCTCATGACCAGTCAGCGCGTCGATCTTCTCACGTCGCCGCCGGTCGTCGGGCACTTTTATCTTGTCCGCACCGTGCGCGCCAAATATTTCGGTCGGGAAGCCAACTGGCCGGTAATCGGCCCTCGTCACGAAGACGCCGATCATTTCAACTTTCCCTACCAACACTATCACGTTGATTTCCGCTTCGTGCGTTGTTCCGATGAAGTTGCCCTTAAACGGCATCCGTATGTTCTGCATGGCATTGTCGATGCGCCCAACTCCTGGTCCGCGCATCGGATGAAGGACATTGAGGGCCAATCCTCGATGCGCCTGCGGAAATGTGTGCGGTCGCGGCTCTCGTTCATTGTGCCCCCTCACGTTAGAACGGAACCGCTCGACCATCTGCGCGCGCATTACGCCGGCCGATCATGCACTCGCGACAAAGCTGGTGGGCTGATCTGTCCGCATCGGAAAGCGCCACTCGGCTCGCTGGAGCCGGATGAGGCTGGCTTCATCACCTGCCCGCTGCACGGCCTCGTCATCCATGTGCCGACGGGAAAGGTGGCCGAGCGATGACCGGCTCCGTCAACTGGCTCACGCCCAAGCTCTACATCGATGCACTCGGTCCGTTCGATCTCGACCCTTGCGCACCGATCGAGCAGCCGTTCCCGACCGCCGCCCGCGTCTTCACCATCCACGACAACGGCCTGATCCAAAGCTGGCGCGATCCCGACGCCGGAGATCTCCGCGTCTGGCTCAACCCGCCCTATGCCCGGCACCTTATCGCGAAGTGGATAGCGCGCATCACCGCCATCCTCGGGCCACCGACCGATAAGCTGCTCGAGCATCTCACGGCAATCTGGCCCAACGACTGTACCCGCGAGGAGCTGGCGACCGCCTGCAACTACTCAATCAATACCAATGCCGTGAAGTCGGCGATCGTGAAAATCAAAGACATGGGCTTTGCCAGTTATCCGGCACAAGGACGCATCCGCGCCGAGGACAAGCTGTTCCCGGATGGGATCGCGGCATGAGCGCAGCAGCGGAAGCCCGTCTCGCTAACATCATGTCGCACGACGCGCCTCCGCGCATCGTGCGCGGCTTCGACGGCGTTCCGCTCTGCCTCAACGATCTCCCTCCGCCTGGCCCCGGCATCCATTGGTCGAAGTATCGGAAAGCCAACCTCGTCCTTGCGGTCCAAGGTGGGTTGCTGACGCGCGAGGAAGCACTCCGCCGCTACGCTATGTCGGAGGAAGAATTCGACGGCTGGTGCAGCCGTTACGCGCAGGACGGTCCGTCCGCCTTGTGCATTACCAAGCGCGAGGGGGAGCGGTGACCGAACGCCTGACGCTCGAGCATCTGCAGACGCACCGCACGGCGCTCTTCGCTCATTGCGACATGAGCCCGCGCGGAAGCTTCGTGAATATCTACAAGGTCGTCGGCCTCGAGCGGATCACGGTCCACCGCACCCATATGCGAGGCGAGAACCCGCGCCTCTCCTATTTCGTCGACGAGAAGCCGTGTCGGGACGCGCAGGCGGCGGTCGATCTCTACAACGGCGACATCACCCCGGAGCAGGCCATGCCAGCAGAAGAAGACGAGAAGCCGCCGGCGGACAAGCCGAAGCCGAGATTCTCGATCCACCAGCAGATCGAGGAAGTGAAGTACGAGCTGATGCAGCGCGACAACGTGTACCCGAGGCTGGTTCGCAAAGGGACGCTGCGCCAGGGCGAGGCGGACCTGCACACCGCGCGCATGGAAGCCGCGTTGCGCTCCCTCGAATGGCTCCGCGACAACGAGCCTCACATCAAGCAACGTCTCAGCTACTGAAGGAGAGCCGCATGGCCCAAGCCCCGCGTGAAGGCAAAGTCCCGATGGTGACGATCGACCTGACCATCACCTATCCCGCCAAGGCGAACATGACCGTCGATGACTTTCTCGCCGAAGCCAACAAGGCGAAGGAGATCGTCGCCAAGGCCAAGGAGCTGAAGCCCGGCGCGACGGTGGAAGGCGCCATGAAGATCGGCGGGCAGAAGCTCGAGATCGCGAGCGCGCCGAAGGCCGATCAAGCGTCTTGAGGAGAGGTCAAGGATGGACATGCAGGAATTGGCGCGGCGGACCATTGCCGTGCAACATGCCAGGATCGAAACACTGGAATGCGCCCTGCGCAGGATTATCGAGGCCGATGACCGTTTCCGCAAAAGCCTTCCCGATGATTGGGACGGCGACCCGGTAACGGACGCCTGCAACGCCGCGCGGCATTTGCTGGCCTAGGTGCTTAATGCGCCCTCACGCGAGAACACCATGACGCTACGACACTTCGCTGCGCTGATCTGCTTCTCGCTCGCGACCGGCTTCCTGCTGTTCGCGAGCGTCGTTGCCTTCAAAGCCTGGCAGCTCGGCAATGCCGGTGTTCTGGCGGGCGGCTTCTTGTTCGTGCTGCTCGCCTTCGGCGCTGCGGCGCTCGGCGGCTGGCTGCGCGACTGGTAGCGCCAACAAAAAAAGCGCCCCGGCCGGAGCCAGGGCGACAACGGGGACGCTCAATGTTCGGAAAATACGTCGTGATGGCGATCGGCGCCATCATCGTAACGGGGCACAGCATGATCGAGGGCTGGAAGCTGCACCGGATGCTCCTGCGCCGCGCGCCCGCGCTCGCACCCTTCCTGCCGCCCGATGCCGGCGCGCTGGCCGGATTTTTCGTCGGAATTGGGCTTTCCGCCCTGATTTTTGGCGGCTGACCGGGGGTAACCCGCGAAACCCTATGGACTCTCGCCTCTAGATTGTAGTTAGCTCGCCCGGTTCAAAACGGGGGAGCGACAATGCGCGCAGTTCTGGCGGCAGCTTTCGGCGGGGTCTTTCTGGCTACCGCGGCCGTGGCGGCGGACATGCCGGTCAAGGGTTACGCGCCGATCGCACCCACGCAGATCTGGAGCGGCTTCTACGCCGGTCTCAATGCCGGCTATTTGTGGTCGAGCCAGGCCAACGAGGACAGCGCGCTTGGCGGCGCGCAGCTCGGCTACAACTGGCAGTCCGGCCAGCTCGTCGCCGGCGTCGAAATCGATCTTCAGGCCCTGAGCCTCGACGGCACCGGAACCGTATCGAACGCCGCGGGCACGATGGCCATCCGCGAAACGCTCGGCATCGACTATTTCGGTACGGCGCGGGCGCGGCTCGGCTTCGCCAGCGGTCCGTGGCTGTTCTATGCGACCGGCGGCGCGGCCTTCACGACGATCAATCACGACGGCAGCGGCGTCACCGGCGTGGTCGGCAACTATTCCGCGTCCAAGAGCAAGGTCGGCTGGACGGCGGGCGGCGGCGTCGAGTGGATGTTTGCGCCGCGCTGGAGCGCCAAGGCCGAATATCTCCATATGGAGTTTTCCGGCGACACGATCACCTACAACACAACCACGCCGGCGATCGCGATTACCTATTCGGACGCGAAAGCCGACGTCGTGCGCGCCGGCATCAACTATCACTTCTAGTTGACGCTGTTGAGATCGGCTGCCTTCTCGCGCAGCCGCTCGCGCTTCTTCTCGATCGTCTTCATGCCATCGTCGCGCGCAGAGTCGGAGATCATCTTCCGACTATGCTGACGCTGCAGCTTGCGCGCCTGCTGATCGAGCGCGCGGTTCGTTTGTTCGATCTCGTACTTGCGCCAGCGAAGTCCCTCGTCGACATCCTGCGGCTTGAGCTTGATGCCGACCGATGACAGCGCGGCAAGCGGGATGCTGTAGGGTCTGCCCTGTGAGTCGGTTGCTCCCTTTGCGGCGTTCTCGAGCTTTTGCCAGTACCAGCTCTCCGGCACCCACGCGGCGGACGGCACCCACGATCGGTAGAGATGCCCGACGCGCTTCGACTGACGCTCGTACCAATCGTCGGTCTTGTTGTTGACGATCTCCTCGCCGGTAAAGGCCGCTCGGTTGAGCGCGATTTCCGCGCCAAGCATCAACGGCCCGCCAAGGTTCATCCAGGCGGGAATGTCGCCGCCGGCGAGATCGAAAACGTCGCCGGCGGGCATCCATCGGCGAATGTCGAGGAAGATGGGATTGCCGTAGCGGTCGTTGACCGGCATGCGCATCATGCGCTCGGCACCGATCCATGTCTTGCCCTGCTCCTGCTCGCGCAGCGATTTGCGCTCCTTATCTTCATCGCCGCCCGTGAGGCTGTAGGCCATCGCCTCGAGGAGATAGGCGATCGTGTAGTATTTCGCGAGCTTCCACGGCCGCGTGGCGATCGCCTTGGCGACGAGCGGAGCGGCGCGATAGGTGTAGGAGATGAACGGCAGGACGGTATTGCGCGCCATGTTGATCCACGGCGCGCGAATGTCATAGTCGATGAACTGCTCGCGCGCGACCTCGGCAGCCTGTTCGGCGCTGTCGCCGAGCGAACGCCGGCGCATATAGGTCGCCATGCGGAAAACTTCATCTTCGAGCCGGTACGCATCGATCATCTTCTGATCGAGCGCTTTGATCTTCGTCCATAGCGTCTCGGTAAACCGGCTGACCTGCCCGAGCGACCCAAGGCGACCCTGCTGCTGATAGGTATTATTGCGCTCCAGCTCCTCGAGGATGGGCTTCAAGACCTGATCGCGGACTTCCTGCGAGATCATGTCGACGCCGAATGCGCCGTGCTGGAATGCCTCCTCGTAATTGGCATCCTTCGCGAGATAGGAGCGGATGCCGGCCGCAAAATCCTGCATGCGCACGTCGATGAGGTCCATCAGGACGAAGTTCGACATGACGTTGTTCATGTGGACGACGGGCGAGCGGGCGGTCTTGTTCAACTTCCATTGCGTCAGCAGCGACCGCCACAAGCCCGGCCGCTGCATGATCGCGGTCTCGTTGAGGTCGCGCCAGATTTCTTCGCGGACCCACTTGCCGGCGAGCGCACCCCACCGCTTCTTGTCGCCGCTGTTCGGGATCGTCGATTCGGGCACCCGAACCCACTCGACGTCGCCGCGCTTGGCGATCCGCTGACGCTGCGCCGACCATTCGTCGGCATCGAGCCAGCGCGCGTTGGGCGTCGACGTCCGCGCCCAGGCCTCGTTTTCCGCGATGTCCTTGTAGAAGCGGCCGTTGGCAAGATCGTGCGCCATCAGCATGAACGTCTTGCCGATGGTGTATCGCGCGTCGAGAATTTCTCCCATCTTCACCCGCTCGTCCTTGGTGAAGTCGCGCCAGATCGTGATCTTGCCGTCACCGCGCCCTCGCACCTCCCACACGCCTTCGTTTCGGAAGCCGTCGTAGCGGTCGGGAATGGCTTTGTCCGCCGGCCAAAAGACCGTTCGCAATGGCTTCTGTTCGCGAGTGTTTTCGTCCAGAGCAAGAGCCGCTTGCAGCGGTCGCTCGTCCAGGCGGACAAACTTGGTCCCGATCTCGGGGCGTCCGGTCGAGCCTTCGCGCCATCCGGGAACGTCGCGCATGAGCTGCTGAACCGTGATCTCCTGAAACATTCCGCGACCACGGAACTGGTCGCCGATGATCTTCTTGCGTTTCGCGCCCATGATCTGACCGACCATGCGGGAAAGCCCGTTCTGGTCGGCCTCGTGCTTCATGTAGACGCGGTGCAGATAAGCGCCGCGATTGCGTTCATAGCTCTCCCGGCTGAGAAGCCCGAGGTCCACGGCTTCCTGACCGAGCTGGTCGACCGCAGCCCGGATCGGCTCCGCGATCGCCGCCATCTGCGCGTCGGTGACATCCTCGCCGGTCAGCATCGCCTGCAGAACCTTAGCCTCGGCGGCACCGACGTTGTTCGCCTTCAGGTACTTCAGAATTTCCGCGCCCTCGAGCGCGGTCGCCCGCTCGTCGAGCGACCGCTTGCGGTCTCGATCAACGTAGGCCGGATCGAGGCCATAGCGATCGACGAGACCGCGCCGTGCGTTCTCGAGGATCGGGTTCAAGAATGAAAACCGGCCCTCCGGCGAGAACTTCGCCGTGGTGACGAGGTTGGAAGTCTTGTCGTAAAGATACTGACCCGGCTTCCAAACACCGTCACGCGTGACGCCCCCGAAGAAGTCGAACGGCATGCGGACAGCGCGATCGACATATTGGCCGCGAGCGAGCAAGCCCTGCATCGCCTCGTGCCGCTGGACCGCGGTGCCGGGCTCCTGCCGCAACGCGAACATCGGGGTTTCCGGGTCCGGCTCGCGCTCAAAGAGCGGCAAGCCGTCGACGGTTTTCTGCGTCTTCTTCGAGGCCTTCGGGGCATCCTTGGTCTGGATCTTCTCGGTACCGGGGATGACGAGTTGCGGTTTGCCGTCGGCACCGGGTTCGGAGCTGAAGCCGTTTTCGCGCGCCGCGAAACGCGGCTCGATCCTGCCGACATCGGGCAAGGTACGCCGGCCGATCGCGCCGCTCTTGATCTCGTCGAAAATGCCTTCGGCCGTCTTGAACCCGGCGCCGCGCAATGCGTTCCCGATCGCCTCGAGAACGTCACGGATGCGCTTGAACAATCGCGCCACTCGGCCGTCGACCTTCAGCTCGCCGGCCGCCCAGGCGGCGTAGGCGTGTGCAACGCCCTCCTCGATCTGGATCCACTCGGGCTGTTGCCCGTAGGCACGCTCGATACTGAACTGCTTGCGCCACTTGCTGCTCGAGGCGCGCTCAAGAATTCCCCATTCGCCCTCGGTAAACGCGCCGAGTTGGCGTAGGCCGTGAAGTGCCTCGTGATGCAGGATTTGATACTTGCGCGTGGCCTCGAGCGACACCGTGATGAGGTCCGTCAGGAAGTGGCCGTCGGCGATCGTGACGTTGCCGTCCTTCCAGACCTCAATACGATCGACGAGCCGCAGGCCGATGCGCTTGAGCCCGATCCGATCGAGTTCTTGCCGCATCAGGGGATAAATCTTCCGGTGCAGCTCGAGGAACTTTGTGGTGAACGGGGTGCGGACCTCGAAGCCGTCGGCAGGGAACGTTTCCGACGTGCGAAGCGCCGGCATGGTGCGCGCGGCCCTTGCAATTCTTGCGGAACGGTCCTGCCGAAACTTCTGCAGCGCCTTGTTGACGTCCGCATCGGACGCGCCGTCCTCAATCATCCGCGCGATGTGCGGCGGAATGTTGGGTTCCGCCGTGCGCTCGCCGGCGCCGACGAAATTGCGGCTGATCGAAAGCGGAGCGCCGGCCTCGTCAAGCCCAGGCTCGCGCAGCGCGAACATGGGTTCGTCACCCGCGGCCGCCGCGCTTGGGCTTGCGCCCGGCTCCACAAGGTCCGTGATCGGCCGATGCTCGATGAGCCGCTTGATGACAGCGGGGCCTTCCGCCTCGGAAGCCGGCACAAAGAAGCGCGTCTTATAGTCGATGCGCTCGGTGAAAACGCCATCGCCTTTGACGCTGTTCGCTTCCGAGAAGCTTGAAGGGCCGGTCAGTTCAATCCGGTATTCGTTGGCAACCCGCGATCGCTTGAAGGTCCAGCCATTGGACAGAGTTGCGCGACCGCCGCCCATAAGGGTTTTGTAGAGGCTTTCCGGCGTCACCTTGGGCGCATGCGCTTCGGCTCCGAGCCGCCGCAGCGTCTCGTTGATCGAGCCTGACGGAATGACGCGGCCGAGGAATTGCTCGCCGGCGTCCGTCTGCAGACGCACGACGCGCGGGCTGCCCTTCAGCCGGTCCCAAATCGGCAGGATGGCGCCGGTGACCAGGTGCAACGGCTTCTCGACAAACTCAGGGGCCTTCTCGATCTCGCCCTTCCACAGCTTCTCGGCCTCGCCCCGGTCGATGCGCGACCAGTCCTTGCCGGTATCGATCTTCGCGCTTTCGGTGACCTGCGTTCCAGAAATCGGATTATCGAGCCTGTAGTAATCGACGATCTTGCCCTTCTCGTCCGTCAGGCTCTCCGTCTTCGATACCGCGTAGACCTTGCCCTTCGGGCTGCGCACAAAGAACGAAAGTCGCTCGCCGCGCCGCTCCGACACCTCATCGAGCGTGTACGGATGATAGCGATCGGACAGCGTGAATTTGACGTATTTGGTTTGCGCGCCGGTCTCCTCGGTCGTGTGAACAACCGTCTCGGTATCCTTGACGATCTTGTCGGCGCGCACTGTCTCAAGCCCGACATCGAGCTTGCCCGCGGCTGCGCGCGCTTCAATGATCCGGTCCAGCCGCGCGGAGAAGGCGTTGAACACCCGGTTCTGCATCTCGATCTTGAGCGACAGAACGCGGTTGAGGAATTGCGTGATCGGCGGCAGCTCCTCCTTCGCGCCCAGGACGCGGCCTTCGTCGTCCTTTTGCCGCAACTCGAGCCCGGTCTGATCTTCGAATTGGTCGATACGGACGCCTTCCACGTTGTCGTGCAAGAGGTCGTTGTAGAACTGCCGCAGGGCCGCATTCGCCTCGGGACTTTCGAGGTTGTCGCGCGCGGAAAACACGCCCTGATCGCCCGCCTGGCGTTGCCCTTTCGTAAGCGCGCCGAGCTGCGCGAGCCGGCGCGCGATCGACGAGATGAACCGCTTCTGCCCCTGCAGGTCCGTGGTGACGAGCTTCACGATCGGCGCCGACGCCTGATTGGTCCGATGGGTTCGGCCAAAGCCCTGCACGGCTTTGTCCGCGCGCCAACCCGCTTGCACCAGGTAGTGAACGCGTCGGCTTCCCTTGGACGTCGAGGTGTTGTCCGCGTGGTAGGACCGGCCCGTACCGCCAGCTTCCGAGAACACGAGGATTTTCTTTTTGCCGGATTGGAACGTCTCGGTTTCGGCGAGGTTGGCCGACGCCGGCCGGCTCTCCTCCGTGCGCTTGCGGTTGCCGGTTTCCTCGTCTTTCTTCAGCACGAAGCGGCGACCGCGGCCCGTCACCTCCGCCACGACATCGGTGCCGAACTGGTCGAGCATCATATCAAGCGGGCCTTGCGGAACCCGGATCGAGGCAAGCCGCTCGATCAGCTGTTCCTTCATTCGCAGCGCAGTACGGTTTTGGACTGGATTGCCGTCGCTGTCGGTCACCGGCCGGGAGCGCACCTTCTCCTTGCCGTCGACCATCTCCGAATACTGCTCGTATTCCTGAGTCGGGAACGATCGCTCGACGAGCTGGATGATCTGGTCGCGCGGCGTGATGTCGAGATCGTCAAGGTCTTCCTGCGACTGGACCTTGGCGGCAGCCCGCTCCTGACTGGCTTCGTTGGTGTTGGTGAGCTGCAGCACCGCGACCCGGCCCGCGGCTAGGTCTTTCTTCACCGCCTCGATGACCGACGGCATCTGCAGCGAGGAGATGATCTGATTGAAGAACCGCTGGTGTGCGCTCCAGAAGGCGGACATCGCCGCCGACTTCGCGCGGGCATCCTTGCCGCCCCCGGTCTCCTCGAGCGCGGCATTGATGTTGCGCAGGACAACCTGCCAGGCCTCGGCCGCGGTGTCGTAAATCTCGCGCTGGTTCTCATCGAGCTTGTGTTCGAGGCGCTCGTATTCGACGCCATCAAACGACAGGTTGCGCGCCGTGTAGAGGCCGAGCTGCTTCATATCGCGCGCGATCAGCTCCATCGCCGCGATACCGCCCTCGTCGATTTCACCGATGAACTTTTCGCGGCTCTCGAACGGAGTGCCGCGGCCCCACAGGCCGAGCCGATCGGCATAGGCGAGGTTGTTCACTTCGGTGGCGCCGGTCGCCGAGACATAGACGACACGCGCGTTTGGCAATCGGTTCTGCAGCTCAATGCCGGCGAGCGCCTTTTGCGCGGCGTCCTTGAAGCCCCGCTTGCCCTTGCTGGTGACGGCATTCGCCATGTTGTGGGCTTCGTCGAAGGCAATCACGCCGTCGAAGTCCTCGCCGAACCATTCGGCGAGCTGGTCCACGCGCGACTTGACCAGGCCGGAGCCTTCGGCCTTCACGTCGCTCGCGGGCACCGTGATTTCGGCGCCGTCATCGAGCTTCACCGTCACCATCGACGGGCGATCGGCCTGCGACCAGCGCGAAACGCCTGATCTGCCGCGGGTGAACTTCACCACCTTGCCGCTTTGCCCATTGACCGTGACCGCCTGCCGGCGAGCAAAGCCGCCCCGCGCGATCGCCTCCTGATCCGACATGCCACCCTTGAGCGTGTCGTAGGTCATGAAGGCGATACCCTTCGGCGAATTGATCGGCTCGCCGGTCTTCACCTTGCCGGCGTCGAACAGAACGTTTGCGTTCTGGCCGAGGCCCGACCAATCGCGCTTGGCGTCCTGCAAGAGCGTCTTCTTCTCGGAGACCCAAATCGCCTTCGTGCGGCCGTGTCCGAAATTGTCGAGGATGATGCTCGCGATTTCGCGCCCCTTGCCGACGCCCGTGCCATCGCCGATGAAGTAGCCGCGCCGGCGCGCGGTCTCGCCCTCGGCCGCCGGCAGCATCTTCGAATGCGCCTGCCCCGCGTAAACGGTCGTCTCGAGTTGCGCGAGCGAAACCTTGCCCGTCTCGATGACGTCTTTGGGGAGCTTCGGGCTGTAGGTCGCCGCCGGCGGATCGACCGATGCCATCGCTGCCGATTCGACGAGCGGACCCGGATGCGGCTTTGCGCCTTTGACGCGGACGCGCTTGGGCTCGTAGGCCTGATAGAGACTGTCGGAGATCTCGGCGGCGGCTTGTGTGCCAGGCTTGGCCTGCTCGAGTTCTACTCGCTCGCTGCCGGTTGCAGCGCCGGGTTGTCGGCCATCTGCCTCGACCAGATCGCGCTGAGAACGATCGCCGCGGCCTGTTTCGGATTGCTCGCCTGATGGAGCGCCGCGAACAGCACCGCCGCTTGCTCGCTGCGTTCCGGGCCGTTCGGATTTGTCAGAAGCCACGCCATCACGCGTTCCGCTTTCCAGGCGAACATCAGCTCCACCTGCGCCTGAAGCGTCATCTTCTCCGCGAACGGCCACTCGCCGTCCGCCCCGTTCTCCGCTCCCCACATCGCCAGATTGAGCAGATGCAGGTAGTGCGCCGGCGCCGGCGCTTTCGCCTGCGTCAGAAACCGCAGCGCCTCGCGATTGATCGGCGCGAGGTTCGGGTCGTCTTGCGTCTTGGCGCTCATCGCGGATCGGCTCCAGTGTTGCCATCAGCTCGTCGATCGAGCTGACGTCTTTGAGGATAGGCTTGCTTTCGCCATTTGCAAGTTTGTCGAAGACGAGAAGCCGGGTGCCGAAGGTGGTGCCGTACTTCTCGTAGGTCTTGCCGTCGACGCCGATATTGGCGCGCAGCGTGTATTCCTTGGCCATCTTGGCCCACCACGCGCGATAGGCGGGCGCTCCCATCGTCATGCCGCGGCTGACGATCGCGACCAGGCGTCCGCCTTCGCGGAGGCGCTTCAGGCCCTGCTCGACGTGCTTCGCGGCCGTCATCGGGTCTTTGCGGTTGCCGAGTCGGCCGGCGGTTTGCGCGAACGGCGGGTTCATCACCACCACCGTTGGCGTCACGTCTTGGGGGAGAATGTTGTCGAGCTGTTCGGCGTTCTCGTTGAAGACGCGCGCGTCGTCGCCGACCAGATGGCGCAGCAAGGCGGCGCGGCGTTCGGACAGCTCGTTGACGACAATTTCAACGCCGGGACGTGCGGCGACCGCGACGATATTGCCGGTGCCGGCGGAGGGCTCGAGCAGCATGTCGCCTTCGCGAATGTCGGCCGCATAGACGGCGGCGGCGGCATAGTTCGGCGGCGTCGAGAATTGCTGGAAGCTCTCTTGCTCCTCCGATCGCACCCGCTGCGTCGGGAGCTTCGACACCAGCTCGCCGAGCGCCTTGAGCGGCGCGCGCCAGTCGTCGCCCTTGATGTGATACTTCGGGTCGTCGCGGATGACGATGTTGACAGCCAGCTCGAGCGCATCCTGCATGTCGCGCCGGTCGAACTTGCCCTCGGCGAGCTTCGCGCCATAGGCGCGCTCGGCTGACTGCTGGAGCGTTCGCGCGGTAATGGTCCTGCCCGCCTTCAAATCTGCGGTCAGCGACCGTGCAAGCGTGATCGCCGCCGCGCCGTTCTTGTCCTTCGGATTTTCAACGGCTGGCTTGGTGTCGGCGTCATCGGGGGCCGCGCCCTCAATCTCCTGTTTTGCTGTGACGTAGCCCGGCTTGGTCATCTTCGCGATGGCCTTGCCGAACTGCCCCCAATAGTCAGGGTCCGCGTCTTTCAGAGCCTGCGGCGTAGCGGCGAGAACCCGTTTGGCTTCGCGCGCGGCATCCATCACGCCTTTCCGATCATTGGCCTCGACCGCCACCTCGATCTTGTCGAGCGCGTCTTCCATCGCCCTCGAGGCTGCATGCTCGGGACTGTTGCGATAGGCTTCTGCTGCCGCCTCGTGATCGGCCAGCGGCGTGTCGTCCTTCATCCGCTCGATCTGGCGATCGCGCAGCTTGGCGGGATAGTCGGGATCGCGATGGTCGAGGCCTTCGTCGATCGGCGGCAGCGCTACGCCGGCGTCGGCTTGCGCTTCTTCGCCTCGAGGCTGTTCGCCTTCACGAGATTGCTCGCCACCCGGCGCAGGTTCGACCGCTGGCTCTGCTTGAGGCCCGGCTGACTGTTCGCCCGCCGGCGCGCGTCCTGCGCCGCCCTCACTCTCTCCTCGGGCTTCATCCTGCTGCTGCGGTCGCTCATCGGCGGTCTCTTTCGGCTGCTCCAAGGATACCGCATCGTCGAGCGCGGCGTAATAGCTGCGCTCGATAATTTCCACCAAGGCATCGGCGTGGTCTGAGCCATTGACCAGCACAAGCTCTGCGGCCTGCCGCAGCTCGTCCTTGGTGGCGTTGATCCCCTCGTTCTTCGCGATCGCCGAGACCTCATCGATGGCGCGATTGAGTTCCTCGCGCTGCGCTTTCCGCTGGCGCTTGGCATCTCGCTCGAGAACGGCATTGGTATCTTCGACAGAATAGACCCGGTTGCCGCGCAATTCCGCATCAAGCGCGTTGAGCAAATCGGCCGGCGTCGAGGTGGACGGCAGGTCGGTATTCCATCCCGGATCGTGAAGATAGCCAGCCTCGACTGCGGCTTCCCGCGCGCGATCGAGGCTCATGCCGCTCGAGCGCACCAGGCGCCCCCCGCCCGGCACGAATTGCTTGTCGAGACCGAGAGCTTTCAACTCGCCGCCCTGATCCTTGATGCCGCCCCGGCTTGCAAGGAACTGGAACAACGACAAAGGCCCGCGCTGCCGGGCGGCAGACGCGGGCCGATAGGACAGAGGTTTGGTGGTGTTGCCGCTCTTGAGCCAGGCCTTCAGCTCGTCGACGGAGATCTCGGTGACCGCGCCCCATCGGAACGCGCCGGAGCCATCGTCGAAGGCATGCTCGTAGATCGCGCGCGCCTCGTCCTGATTGCGCGCGCCGATGACAAGCTTGTGTTCGTCGAACTTCCGGGTGTCGGGATCGACCTGATCGAAGACGAAAACGTGGGGAGATTGCGGATGCGGACCGACATAGACGTCGACGTGATCGCCGTCCGCGCCTTCGGTGCGCTTGATGTAGCCGTAGGGCACCGCGAGCTGGACGCTCCAAGGGGTGCCGTCGGCGGCAACGCCGGTGCGATTCTGACCGGCTTCGGTCTCGATCGAGATGTCGAGGCCGTTCCAGGCGACGTGGCGCTTGCGGTAATTGCCGGCCTCGGCCTGAGCCGGCGTCGGTTGCGCGGTCTGTTCCGCGCCGGCGCTCACGCCTTCGGGACCGTCCAGCTCGACCGGGTTCTCCCGCGTTCCGGGCGTCGGCATCAGGCGCGCGCGCTGACGGCCGGTGTCGATATCCATCTCGATCTGCAGGCCGGGCGGGAGAACCGCACCGGGCGGCACGTCCTGCCACTCTGGGGTCGGCTGCCAGCTCTCCGCGGCTTCCATCCCGGCCCGGATTTCTTGTGCAGTGCGGGGGTCGTCGAACAGCCGTTTCAGCGTGTCCCGGCCGGACAGTTCGCCCTGAGTTTCGGGCGCTGCGTCCAGCGTGGCTGGCGCGGCCGTGGGTGCGTTAATTTCGCTCGGCGGGACTGTTTCATGTGAAACAGGCTGTCCGCTTACCGGCGGGGCGCTGGCGGGCGCTGGCGCGGGTCCAGTTGGACTGGACGGCAAAATGGCGTCGGCATTGATCGCCCCGGAGGGGACGCTGGCGGGCGCGTCCGTGGCCTGGGCAGGCGCCTCCGCCACATGGGGGCGCTCGAGCGCGGCGAAGCCACCGCCGACACCGCCGCCGACGATGGCGCCGATCGCCGCGGACCGCGGCACATCCTCGAGGATGTCGCGGTTCGGATCGTAGATGCCTTTGGCAATGGCGTTCTGCATGAGCTGCTGAACGCCTTCCTGGCCGCCCTCGGCCAGCGCCGATTTGATCGCGCGCTCGCCGACGCGCCGCACAAAGCCGAGCACCTTGCCCGTGGTGCCCATGTGCGGAAGCAGCATGTCGACCACATCGGTCGAGCCGGGCACGAGGCCGAAACGCGCGGCCTCGACCGCCTGCTCGTCGGTCGCGCCCTTCTTCAGCGCGGTGTCGACCGCCTCGCCGGAGCCAGAACCGACGAAGGTGGCGCCGGCAACATAAGGGCCGACGGTCGGGATCAGGCTCAGGCCGAGGCCCGCGGCCATCGATCCAAGTCCTGCGCCGATGTCGCGCGTCCACGAATTCTCAAAGCCCGGCTTCGGCGCGAGGGTTTCCTTTCCGAACTGCTCCACCGCCTCGCCGGCGTGGAACAGCGGATTGTCCGTGACCTTGCCCGCGGCGAGACCTTCAAGCTCGGCGCGCATCTCGCGGCGCTGATCGGGATTGAGCGATCCGTAACCGATCACGTCGTCAACCGGGCGAACCCGCTCGCCGCGGTCGATGCGGTCCGCGATACCGAGCAAGGTTCTCTTGCGCCCGACGTCGAGCGCGGCGAAGCCCTTGAGCGCGGACGCGCCAAGTCCCTTTGCGCCTTCGGCAAAGCCCTTGGTGGCCTCGACGGGATAATCGGAGAACGACGTATCCGGCTGATCGAGCGGCTTCAGGCCGGACGCATCGAGCGGCTTGAGCCCCGACGCATCGAGCGCACCCTCGTCCTCGTCACGCGTGACAGGAGTGAGCCCGCTCGTGTCGAGCGGCTTCAGGCCGGTAACGTCGAGAGGCATGAGTTCACTTGCTGTAGAGCTGACCGTTGACTTCGATCACGCTGCCCGCCGGCGCGGTTGTCTTGAACCAATTGATCTGCTGTTGCGTCGTAGCCTTGTACGGTGCGGCCTTCGTCCCGCTTCCCTGCAATCCCGCCGGCGGACGCGCGGCAGGTGCCGGGCGCGCCGGAGCTGCTGCAGCCGGCGCGACCGTCGGACCCGATACGCCGCCCTGGTTACTTTGCAGTTGCGCCATGAAGTCGTCGGCGATTTGTGCGGCCTTCTTCTGATCGCCGAACGTCGCCTTGAGCGCCGTGTTGTAGACGCTGGTGCGCAGCTTGTTCGGATTGTCAGGCGACGTGTTGACCATCTGCCACGCGGTTGCCTCGTCGGGCGCGACACCATGCTCGACGAGGTACTTCGCCGCCGCGACCTTCGCGGGGTCGCGCGGCGCGGCCGTGCGCGAATTGACGGCCATGCCAGGCGTGAATTCCGTCTGCCCCGAATATCGGTTGAGGCTGAACGTCCCGGACTCAGACTTGCCGGTGTCGGGATTGACCCTCGATCCGGGCAGCAGCTCGTAATAGCCGCGCTCGCTTGTTTCCGGCGGCTTCGGCGCGCCCGGCACGTTGTAGACCGCGGCCGGATCGTTCGCGGGCTGACCCTGCGACTTCCGCTCACCGAGATCCGTGATGTAGCCGCGCATGAACTCGATCTGATCGCGGGGACGGTTCGGATAGGTCTTTTGCGCGTAGGTCGCGGCGTTGCTGATCGCGCTGCGCGCTTCGGCACTGTTGAGCACGAAATCGGGAATGGTCTGACCGGCCTGCGCCGCGACGGCCTTGGCGCTTTCGATGTCGCCCTTCCCGAGCAGCTCGATTGATTTATAGAACGGCGCAAGCTCGGTATTGACCGCACCTGCCTTCGCCTGGCGCAGCCGGGTTCCGGCTTCTTCGATCCGGGTTGGCACCGTCGCGACCGCGACGTCGGCGTTGGCGCCGGCCGTGCGCGCGTTCGCGCCTGCAGCCTGTGCAGCCGCCGCGGACTGATCGATGCGCGAGCCGACCGTGCCCTGCGCGACGTCGGCGTTGGCGCCGGCCGTGCGCGCGTTCGCGCCTGCAGCCTGTGCAGCCGCCGCGGACTGATCGATGCGCGAGCCGACCGTGCCCTGCGCGACGTCGGCGTTGGCGCCGGCCGTCCTTGCATTTGCCGCCGCGGTGCTGGCGCCGGAATAAGCCGTCGACACTTTCGCGTCGGCGGTCCTGCCGGCGACGTCGGCGTTGGTCTCGGCGAGCGCGGTGTCGGCATCCAGCCGGCGAAGTCGCGACGGCGCGCCGGCGAGCGCCTCCGTGTTCTTGAGCATCGCGCCTTCGATCGCGAGATCATTCGCCCGCTGCTTCTGTGCGGCAGCTACGCCCTCGTTGAAGGCCTGCGCGGCGGGATTGTCCGTGATGAAGCTGAGACCTTGCAGTCGCGATGCCATGACAACCTCAGTTCATTCCGAGTGATTTTTCGATCTTCGACAGGCGATCGGCATATCGGCTCTCGCGCTGCTCGTTCGCGATCGTCGAGGCGACATCTCCGAAGGCTTTGCCCGTCAAGCTCGCATTCGCGATGCCGGCCTGTGCGTCGTAGAGACCCGCCTTCGCGACCGCATCGCCCTGCACCTGTCCCGCCTTGGTGGCGAGGTTGGCGTTGTTGGTGCCCATCGTGTTGAGCGTATTCACCTGCGTCTGGCCGAGCTGCGCGGCATTGTTGGCGCGCGTGTTGCCGGTATTCGTCACGATGCTCGACGAGCTGTCGCCGATCCCCTTGATGATCCCGGCTTCCTGATTGCCCTCGTTGGTAATGATGCCGGACATATCGCGGCCGGTCTGACCTTGCGCCTGAGCCGCGGCGCCGCCGGCGTTGAGGTTCCCCGAAGCGAGCTGCCCCGCGGCGGCGAGCTGCATCTGACGGTTCCGGTCGAGCGCGTCGTTGACGTAATCGGTCTCGACCTTCTTGAACAACGCGGCCGCCGTTCGTCCCGATCCGGCATAATCGGAGCCGCGAATTGCGCTCGCGGTCTGAGTGCGAAGATCGTCGAGCTGCGTCCGCTGCGCCGGCGTGAGCCCGCCGTCCTCAGCGACGACCTGCCGGAGATAGTTCGTGCCGGGCGCGGTCTCGGCGCGGATCTGGCCGTAGATGCCCTGCACAAGATCGTTTGCGTCGGAGACGGCTTTTCGCGCTTCGTTGGCGCGCTGGATGGCGACCGCCGCCGCCTGCTCGCCATACTGCTCGACCATCCGCCGCGCTTCGGCCTCGGCCTCGCGCGCGATCGCGTCGGCCTCCTGCGCGCGCTGCTGCGCGAGGTCGATAGCCTGTCGGCCATATTGCGTGACGAGTTGCTGCGCCTGGTTGATCGCCTCGGCGCTGATCTGCGCGCCCTGAATGGCGGCATTTCCCGCCTGCGCGGCCGCACTGGAATTTGCGCTCGAGGCGATCGCCGCGCCCGCCACCTTGGCGAGCGCGGGCGCGAAGGTTTCCCAAACGTCAGCCATGTGAGATTACCCGCCGATTTGACGCAGCATGTTCCTCGGAGGTGGAGCGCCGCCGCCTCCAGGCGGCAAGGCCGGCGCTCCACCAGCTTCCGGCGGAACGCCGGGCGGCATGCCGCCACCATTTGCACGCTGGTCGATCAGCATCCCGATCTCTGGAAAGAGCTTCTTCAGGACAGCGATCGCCGGCGGTGACACGCCTTGAACGAGTGCCGCAATATCCTGCGGCGAGAGCTTGCGAAGCCGAGCGATCAGCTCGGCGTGAAACGGATCGCCCGGCCCTGCTCCTGCCTGCTGCGGAGGAGGCGAAGGCGGAGCGCCATTGCCCGTCGGCGGCGGAGCCGCGTTGGTGTTCATCATGGTGATGATCCTTTTGCTAGAGACTCGCGACGCGGTTCACGCGATTGACGATGGCGAGCGCAGCACCGATGAGCGCGCACAGGTGCCATCCACCGTGGAACAACAGGGCGCCGATCCGCGGCGCGGTCTTCCTCTCGCCGACTTGCACCGCGAGATACTGCGCCCAGGGCGTTGCGACGAACTGGACGAACCGCGAGAACCACTTCGATCGCTGCATCAGCCAGACGGTCGGCCGCGCCCACGAGATGTAACCGGCGTAAACCTGCGGATGGTTTGCAGCGGTCCAAGCGCCGAACGCCTGGTCCGCTTGGAACGTGATGCCATCGAGCCGACCCTGCCGGTGCAACTCGGTGCAGATGACCGTTCCACCGCGGCTACCGCCGAAGGAGGCTGTATAGGTTCCGCCGTAGCTGCCCGACGGGCCGCCGTAGGAGAAATCAGAATAGCCGCCGGCAGCGCCGCTATCGCCCGGCGATGAGAAGTCGGAGGCCTTCGGTCCGCTGTCTCCGCGCGAAGGCGCAGACGGTGCATAGGTTTCCGGTTCGAAATAGCTGTCGTCGAAGGTGCCCGCCCCGCCGGCGTCGGACGGCCGTGACGGCGGCAGCGGGACCGACGACGGCCCCTGCACCGCGCCGAAGTAATCGTCCGCATCGAAATAGCTGTCGACCGACGGCAACGAGAAGTCGAAGCTCGAGGATTGTACCGGCGCGGACGGCGGCGGCGAGGACGGACCGCTCGTGATGTCCTTCGTGAACTTGAACAGCTCCTTGCCCAACGGGGCGAGGCCGTTGGCGAGCTGTCCAAGCACCTGCGCAGTGCCTGCCCCGCCGTTCGAACGCGGCGGAGTGACCGGCGTAATCGGCGCGGGCGCCTGAATGGTATTCGGATCGATCGACGAGAGCCGCGTGCTCGGCGAGCGGGGCGACTCGATCGACGTCGTGCCGTCCTCGTTCGTCACCCGCTGGAGCGGAGTGAGATCGCTCGAGCCAGCCGTCGGCTTCGGCTTTCCCGAGGCCGTGTCGGACGGCGTTCCCTTCCTGAGATTTCCCGTTGCCTCGTCGATCTCGCCGCCGATGAACTGCGGCAGACGCGTTTCGGTGTACCGCCCCGGCGCGAACCCGGACGGGTCGTAGGGATTTTGCTTTGCCATCGATCTACTCGTTCAGGTTGGCGATGAAGGAAATCTCGAAGGTTACCGACGTTCCGCTGCCAGGCGCGGCCGCCAGCAGGATCGTCGCGCTGTCCTGCGCTTTGGTCACACGCGCGACGATGAACGCAGCGCCCGATGGCGTTCCGGTGAAGTCCGTGCTTCTCGCAACGACACGATAGTTCGTGTCGTCCCGCGCCGTCGGAAACGGGATGGTGATCTCGTTGTTCGCGCCCGTGACCGTGACGCTGGTTTCGTAGAACGGCGCCGAAATGCGGAAGGCTTCATTTGCCCAGAGCTGCGCGCGCGCGATCGTGGTGCGCGCCGGGTTCGGAAGTGCATCCGCGTCGAACACGGCATCGCCGGCGTTGGACTGAAAGCTCGGATCGAGCAAGCCGGTCTGGAGAACGCCGACGCTGTAGAATTGGTACATCCACTCGCGCAACGCGATGGTGTCCAGCGCGGGATCGCCAAGCAGGCGCGGCGGCGGCGGGAGTGCTGGCAGCCGGGTATCGTCCGCCATGTCAGTGCCCCACCGGGTCCGCGAGGATCTCCGCCTTGATGAGGTCGATCGGCGCGGCCTCGGACGATGAAATCTCGAACATCACATGATCGGCGAGGCCAAAGCTGCCGAAATTGATGAACTGTTCGCGCTGGCCGGCGCGGCCGAGCGAGCGGCTGATCCACGCGCCGAAGGGGCGTCCATCGCGGGAACAGCGAACGCGGATGGTGGCCGCGCTTTCCGGCGTTCCCGTTCCGCGCCTCACGCGCAAGCGCAAATCTTTCACCTCGAAGCCGGTGCCCTGCGAGAGGTGAGCGGTGCGCACCAACCAGCGTTGGAGCTGGTCGCCGTTTTTGAAGGTGTCGAGGTCGGCGTAGTAGACCTTGCCCTCGCCGCCGACGAACACCTTGTTCCAGTGCGTCCAATGCGACCAGCCCGGCCAGCGGCCCGGCACGCTCGTCTGCACGTCCCATCCGTAGAGCGTGTAAAACCGCTGCTGACGATAATCGTAGAGCAGCGTGACGCCCTTGGTTCCGTACTCATTGGTTGCGAACGGAGCCTGCAGGATGATGAACTTCTGGCCCGCGATGTGGAACGCACGATCGGGATAGCCGCCGATCCAGGCATCGCGCCAGTCGTCGATCGCTTCGATCAGCCTACCCATCTCGGCCGACGCGGCCTGCGATTGCTGACCGCTCAGGCGAACAAGCTCCGTGAGCTGGTTCACCGTCCACACCGCATTGTCGGCGTGGAGGATGCAGTACGGGAACTTGACGCCATCGCCGATGTTCCACCGCCGGAAGAACGGCACGGTGCCGGTCGGCAACCGCTCGAACTGCTCGATCGAGTTCTGACCGCCGAGCATGATTTCGCGATACGGCGTAATCAGCATCGCGTTGATGTTGTCCGGGTTGCCGTCGGCCGCGAATGTGTCGAGCGGGTTCCACGAGTCCGGCACCCCCGGAGCGGAATGGTAGAAGCGTCCCGAATTTGTCTCGACCGCGATCGTATAGCCGTCGATCCAGCCGACATGCGTGGAAAGCGGAGCCTGCTTACTCAGCAATTCGGTCGCCGTATTGCGCAGCCGAATGATCGGCCCGCCCGCGGCCATCAGAAGCTCGCGGTCGGTCTTTGAGAAGACGATGCGGCGTCCGCCGGAGATGGCAACGCCGGGGACGCTCTCGACGTTCGCGGCTTTGTCGATGCGGTACAGCCGGCCATTGCTCGTGCCGGCCATCAGGTCGCCGTTGAAATCGTGAAGCACGACCCGGCCGTTATCCTTGAGGGTGCAGAACTCCTTGAGGCCGGGAAACCGGCTCTGCACTCCCTGCTCGGTGAGATAACCGTTCTCGATCGCGGTCTGAAGGCCGACCACGGCGTCCGCATCGGCGTTCGCGTACATCTGCTTGTCGAGCGGCAGCGCGATCCAGCGTTCGGGCATCAGGTCACCACATTCACGTCGGAGACCCACTCAATCGTCTGGTCAGTGTCGCCGGTGACCTGCAGCTCGATCTCGGGTCCGTTCGCCACGAAGGTCGCGGCCCAATCCGTGTCGCTTTCCTGATCGGCTCGGATTTTCGTCACCGAACCGACAAGCGCGGCGTTGCTGTTCGAGATCGCGCCGTTCACGGTCGCCGACCCGCCGCCGGTGTCGGTGATGATCTCGTTGTCGACGAAATCGCCCTGCACGTCTTGCAGCGAGAGAGTGCCGGTGGTGCCGCTGTCGCTGTCCGCGACAATGCGGGCCGTTGCGCCCGAGGTCTGTCCGGTGGCGATATTTCCGGCCGTGAAGTTCGCGGTCTGCGAATCGTAGGCGAGCGATGCCGCCGGCCGGTGCGCCGAAACCGCGAGATGATAGAACGCGGCGTTGGTGCCGTTGCGTTGGCGAGCCACGACGCGCGCCTCGAGATAAACACGCTGGCCGGCCGCCAGCTCGAGGCCCCATGTTTTGGTCGCGGCGCTGCCCGTCGTGAGGCCCGAGGTTGCGCCTCGATCGCCGGTCTTCCGGCGCATCCAGGCGCTGCCGGCGGCAGTGAGATCGATCCCGGAGACTTCGCGGCAATCTTCAATCAAAATCGGGTGCGCCGGCGTGGTGATCGTCGGCGTGACATCCTGCAGCGTCATTCGACGCAACGAGACCGACTCGAGCGTTCCGCTCAGGGTCATCGTGCCGCCGTTCATCGAACCGCCATTCAGGCGGATGCCGATCACGGTGTTTTCGATGGTCTGCGGCGAACCGTCCTCGAGCGTGATGTTGTCGCCGTTGTCCAGCCACCAGCAATGCTCGAGGGTGATACCGCGCGCGCCAATGATGTGCATCGCCTTCGCGGTGTTGCTGTCAAAGCCGACGCCCCGGAAAACGAAGTCGCGGCAGGTCGCCCCGTTGTGCCGCAGCTCGATCGCCTTCGCCGAACACGTCTCGATGCGTCCGCCGAGCCACCGATTATCGCGCTGGATCGCGAAGCTCCCGTCGATCTTCTCGACACCGCGGCCCCGGAAGCCGTTGACGCAGTTGGCGACGAACAGATTGCGCCAGTCGAATTCCGCGCCGCCCTCGCACTGGACGCCCGTCTCGAACCGCTTGATCTCGACTTCATCGAAGCTGATTTGATCCTTGTCGAGCGCGTAAACGCCGCGCGAAGCGCCCACCAGCGTCACGCCGTCGAGAGTCAGGCGCGCGAGACCGGCGCGATCGCCGCCGATCGTGCAGACGTCGCCGGCGAGTGTCGATTGCAGGATGCTCGCGCCGCGCCCGAGGCCGCGCAGAATGACGCCCTGCGGCAGGCTGAAGCTCGTGATCTGATAAGTGCCTGACGGCAGTTCGACGAAGCCCGCGCCGAGCGCGCCGGCCGCGCCGATCGCAGCATTGAGGGTGGTCGTGTTGGTCGTCGCTGACGCACCGTCGCTGCCGGCGGCTAGAAATTCGCCGTAATCCCGAACATCGACGCGCCGCGCGAGATGATCCGCCAGCGCGATATTGCGTTGCGCGCCAGTGACAAGCACGGTCGCATGGGAGGCGTCCTGGTCGACGAGCGTGGTCAATGCCGGACGCTGAACCCCCGTTCGATCGACCGAATTGATCTCGAGCTGATAAGGCTTGTCGGTATAGAGCGGCTGCTGCCAGCGCCCATAGGCGATGCCATTGATGATCTCGGACGTGAGCGTCTGAGGATTGTCGGCCTGCGCGGTACGCGCTTCGTCGGTATAGATCGTGGCGAGATCGGACGTGTTGGCGACCAGAATCCGCACGGTCGCAAGCCCATAGCCGGGCCGCTTGGTGTCGAACTCGGAAATTCGGATAACCGGAGAACTCATGGGTTCCAGCCTGTCACGCGTGACGGGTTACGGTGCGGCGAAAATCTTGGCCTGCTTCTCTTGGCAGCGCCGGGTCGCCTCGAGGCGCCCGTTCGCCTCCTCGAGGGAGACTGTGGTGTCGGCGAGAACGGCCTTGGCGCTCGCGCCTTCGCGCCACTCAGGTTCGGACACCGGCTCGGCCAGTTGTCCGCAATCCTGCGGGATCTGGACGGCGGGGCTACGGGGCTGGTCGAGCGTGTCGGCGCACCCGGTCACGAAACTGAAGATCAGCACGATTGAGAGCGCACGGGTCATGAGACGCCTTGGACTTTGCATCGGTCGGGGCTTTCTTCTCAGCGCTGGCGAGCATCGCCTTGTAGGTGTCGGCCTCGTAGCGCGCGGCGTCCTTGTCCTTGCGAAGCTGCTCGCGCTCGCCCGAAGCAATCAAGCCGACGAGCTTCTGGCTCGCGAGCTGATGGGTCAGCGACACCACCTGTCCCTGCAGCGCGTCGATGCGCGCCTTCTCGTCGGCCGCACGATCGGCGACGTGGTAGCCCGACAGAAACAGCGCGAGGCCGATCAGCGCCGTTCCGAACCGCGCAAACCATTCGCTCTTGTCCTTCAGAAGGCCGATGACGATACCGGCGATGCCAAGTCCGCCGGTGCCCGCGATCGCGACGATCGAGGTTGCCAGCCATACGAAGGCGTCGAAGATCATCGTCAATCCTCCCGCAAGCACCAGGCGATCTCACCCCAATAGGTGTCGTTGCGCCGGTTCCAGAGACCGCGCAGCCAGACGCCGTTGGACTTGGTGAAATTGCCGAGTGCTTTGCAGCCGCCGAGCACGTCGCCGGCATTGAGCAGCTTCACCGCGGTCGACTTGCAGACGGTGGCGGGGCCGAGATTCCACGAAGCTGAAATCAGCGCAGCCTGCCGGTGCGGCGGCATCCCGCCAAAGCCGTTGATGCAGTTCACCAACGGCGCGGCGTAATCCGGGATGATCTCGATCAGCGCCTGCTTGCACTGTTCGGGGGTGAAGCGCATGCCCGGCTTCAGCCACGGCCAGCGACGGTTTGTGATGCCGTTGCAGACGTCGACGACGCCGGCGGGATCGAACGAGTTGTGCGAGGCGACAAGTTTCTCGCCTTCCCAATGCTGGATGGCCGCCGCAGCGAGCGCGGCCGCACCGACACTGATGCCGACGGCGGCGCCGGCGCGCTTGACTTTGCTCATTCGGGCAATCCCGGCTGCTTGGTGACGCGTCCGATGCCGGTCAACGCGCCGAGGACCATGCCGCCGATCGCGAGCCAGCGCAGCGGGATCGTCCCGGCGAAGGCCGGCCAGATTTCATTGAGGCCGAAGACCGCGCCCCACAGGCCCGCGGTTGCGATCGCAGCGCGGACGCTGTGCCAGCGCAGCGCATTCTTCCAGTCTTGGACGAGCTGGAGCTTCATGCGCGTTACTCCAGCGGCGTCGGCCAGTCGTGCATCTGCCACGCGGCCAGCGTTTCGAAATCCTCGATCGCCTCGATTTCGGCGACAAGAACGTTGCCCTGGTCGCGCACCGCGTTGCGATAGGTGGTGACCTCCTCGGGAACCGGATGCTGCGCGTCGTCGATCGCGCGGAAGTGCATCCAGTCGGTCGCGGAGAGTTCCGCGCGGACATAGGCCTTCACGTTCGCGATAAGCACCGGCTTGATCTGCTCGAGCGATTTCGGCGTAGCGATCCACTTGCCCGGATTGTCGTGGTCGGGGGCCACGAAATAGAACCGGCCATCGGGCTGCGGATCGTCGAGGACTTCGGTGATGCCGAGCGCGGTCTTCTGCGCGTCCGTCATAAGCCGATACCAATCCGCGCCGTAGGTCTCGCCGCCATAGGCGAAGCCGAGACCGGGAATGACGATCGTGTTGTCGGGCAGTTTGAAGCGCATGGGCTTTTCCGATCAGACGATGAGGAAGAATTCGACGTCCTCGAACGACAGCGGCGGGTTGCCGGCGTAGAAGCGAGACGGCGGATGCGGCGGAAGCTCCTGCTTCACGATCAGCGCGGAGCGGAAAGCGATCTGCGGCGGCAGCGGCGGCGGCGCCGGCCAGAACCGCGAGCCCGGATGATCCGGCAGTTGCTGGCGCGTGATGATGCGATCGACAACAGGAACGCGGACGTCGGGTCCGCGAACGCCCGTCACCAGCCGCGATGGCGGATGATCCGGCAGTTCCTGCCGCGTGATGATGCGGTCAACGACCGGAACGCGGACGTTCGGACCTTGGACGCCTGCGTAGAACCGCGGCAGAGGATGCCGCGGATAGATCGGCAGCTCCTGCCGCGTGATGATGATGTCGCGGACAGGAATGCGAACATCAGGGCCTTGAACGCCCGCGAAGAACCGCGCCGGCGGGTGGCCGGGCAGTTCCTGCCGTGTGATGACCCGATTGTGGATCTGCGGCGGCGGGGCGACATTCGGCCCTTGGATGCCGGCGCGCAGCAGTTGAATGCCACGCGCTTCGCGCTCCTGTTGGGCGCGATGGGTGCCGAACAGGAACATCGGAGCGGCTTTCCTTTAAGGCTGTCCGGGCCGCTGCAGAAACAGGGTCAAGGTGACCGAAGTGATCGTCGCGGCGCTGACGCACTCGAACCCGAGCATGTCGTCTTTCTTCAGCACCGTGTTCCAGCCGAACAGCACCACGTCCTCATTCCACTGCGCCTCTGCAAGCGCCGGACGAAACGCTGCGAGCGAGCACAACGTATCGCCCCGTCCGGGCACGCCGGTCGACGAGCGGAAAATATCGAAGACAATCGAGCCGGGCTGGTCGGCGATGAGGCTGTAGCCGAGAAGCACGCAGTTGAACGGGACGGCGCGATAACCCTTGTGACCCGGCCGGATTGCCGCGCCACCGCTTCCTGCGATCCTGACACCGATGCAGGCCTGGCCTGATTGCCATGACAGCTCGCGCGCGCCGGCGGGGATGACCGACGGCCCTTGAACGCCCGGCCAGAAGACGCGGCTTCCCCGCGCCGCCCGTTCGATGTGAGCTGCGTGGGTGCCGGCGATCAGCATGGCTTAGGGTTGTTTCTCGACGTGTTCGATGACGGGGCCGACAGTCTTTTCGCTGCCGTGAGCGACGTGTTTCGCCTTGAAGGCTCGCGCTTCTTCCGACTGCAGCCACGTCCACGGATCGTCGGGATCAGGACAAAGCAGCTCGGCATTGCAGCCCGGCATGACGCAGCGGAGCGTAACCCGTCGCGTCAGCCGATCGTCGATGGCCTCAACCGTCATGGTTACGACGGCTTGCGGATGATGCCCGATGCACGGTCATTGGCTTGAACCGTGCGCTGGTGCATCACCATGTTCTGCAGCCCGGCAACGCAGATTGCGGCTTCGCCGAGAACCGACACGAGCGCCTCGGGCGTCCGCGCGGCGAATGTGTGATGTGCGGTCTTGCCGCCGATGCCGACGACCAGACCGTCGGTAATCGTGCCAGCCTCGGCGAGCGCGAGAGCCTCGCGCAATTCCTTGACGAGGAGTTGGTTCGCTTCCGCCATAGTGGGCCTCCTTGCGAGAGGCCCACCCTTGGCAGAAAACGGTTAACCTTCCTCGACCGTGGCTTCGTAGCTCGAGCCGTTGGCGTCGGTGCCGGCGGTGTTCCGGCAGGAAATCTGACCCTGCAGGATGCCGGTGATGAGGAACCACGGGTTGGCGAGCGGCATCACGAGCATGCCCATGCCGCCCTGGCCGTTCCAGTCCTGCGACCAGAGATTGCCGGCCGGATCGCTCGCGAGCGTCGGGGCGGTGGCGAAGGTGCCGATCCGGCTCGTCACCGTGGCGAAGTTCGGCGAGTGATAGGCGTTGGTCAGCGCGGTGAACGTGCTCGAGCCGGCCGTGGTCGGGCGCGTCCAGCGGGTGCGATAGCCGGTCGAGGTCGTGAGGCGGCCGCCCCATCCGATCGCGATCACCTTGGCGAAGATGGTGCCCGACGCGCCGGCGTCGAGCGTCCAGTTGTCCTGGTTGGTAGCCGGCGTGAAAGCGCCGTTACCGGACGTGTAGGTAACACCCATAAGTGGGCTCCATTTTGAGGAATGCGTGTCTCACGACAGCGCGGGTGCGCTTGCCCAAGGCGCGTTTGGGCTATATCCGCGCGGATGACCGCTCGGAATTCAGATACCGAGAACCTTTGCGTTCTGCTCGCGGCGGTGCAGCTCCGACAGCGCGCGCTCGAGGCGCATCGTCTCCGGCCCTTCGCAGCCGAACTTCTGCGCGCGGGCGACCGCAGCGGCGGAGATCGGCTTGCCACAGACCATGCACATGCCGCCGTGTAACTTCCACTCTGACTTCTTCATCGCGACATTGGTGTGCGCGCAGGCGATGATGTCGTCCTCGGCGAGCTTGCCGCCGGAGGCGCGATCGTCGTTGAGGAAATAGCCGGACCCGGTGAAGATCGACTTCATGGAAGCACCGCGAGGTTCATGGACGCCATGTCGGGATTGCTCGACAGCTCGATCTGAGCCGCGGAGTATTTGAACGGAGCTTCGGCAAAGGCGGCGAAGATGTAGGTCGCGCCGCTGGCGTTGTACGCAGCACTAGAGGCACCACCAGCTCTCAACTTGAACCCGGACGCAACGAAGTCGAGAGGGTAATTGGCGTTTTGAAATTCGGCTGCCGTTGAATTTGGAAAAAGTAGGGTACTGCGCGGATTGTAAAGCTCGCGCGCAGCGTCGTACTGCAACCAGTCGCCAGTCGTGTCAGTACGCTTCACCATGAGCCATCGCGGCTTGAACCCGCACCAGATGAACGGGCCGTCTGCGCTACCGTTACCGGTGTAGATGCCGAACTTCGAGAAGCCGGGGATTTCAGCGAACAGAAAAGCGATCATGTCCGCGCCGCTTCCGTTCGTGGCGGCAGATGTTCCGACCGAGAACACAGACGATGTCGGAGCCGTATCGTTAAACTCAGACGACGATGTTGCAGCGGCATCCGTAGCATTCAGCCGAAGACGTTTCGTCGCCCCGACATCCTTATGATAGCTGTTCCAGGGCTGGCCGCCGCCATCGGTTCTGTTTTTGAAAATCATCAGCGCGGGAGCCACGCCGAGAGCATGAGCGATTGTTCGGTTGGTAGCGTTGCCCGTGTACGAGACAATATCCAGCAGCGGCCCTTTCTTCCAAACCCACCCCACCGAATTGCCCGACGGCGCGGAATACGTCGTCTCGGCTCCGGTTGAGTTCGACTGCAATACCGCGCTCGTGCCGCGCACCGTGTCGATGAGCTGGTGATTGTTCGAGTTAGCGCGGTCCTTGATCCACTCCAAGAAGTCGGAGCCAGCGAACACCGCCTCGGCCGACGACTTGATGTTCGCGCCAGTGTCAAGGACGACACGGAAGTGCTCGCTTGGCTTCTTGATCGCCGGATCAGGTAGGTTCTGAGTGCAGAGCGTCTTGAAGCCGGAAGTTGCGGTCGAAGAGAGTGGTCTCTGACCGAAGTTCACGCTCAGCGCTTTTGTCGTCGATCCAGTTTCGTTTACAAACGTTGGAAACCAAGTCTGGCCAACAAGCCCAGAATGCGTTGCAGAATATACGCTCGTGGGAGTACCGCCGACGACCTTAAACACTTCGACGTGCCCTGTGTCAAAATCAACTTCCATACGCAAAACATTAGTTGAGCTGGTGAAGTTGGCTGACAAATTTGTCGACGACCCATTATACTCAAAATAGTCAGTGCTTCCAGTTCCTGCGCGGACGCCGAACCCGGTTCCCGCAGCCCCGAGGTCAGACGAAGCACTAAGGTTGAAACTTTTAGTTGACCAGCCAACCTTCACACCATTTGTTGCGGTAAAGCCTGCACCAGTACATTCATAAACCCACTTACCAGCGCTGACCCCAAACGTACCCCGGACACCTCCTTTGCCTGAGCCGATCGACAGGTCCAAGTTCCCGTTTGTTAAAGTCGTAAGAGTCGGCGGGTCGAGCGGGTTGAGCGTGCAGTAATTCCCGCGCACCTCCCCACCCGCGCCGGTATCGGTGCCATAGTTCGTCGGCGTGTCGACGAGGCTGTCGTTGCCGACGCCCGCGCTCACCGAGAAATTGTTGGGCGTCCAGTCGTTGTTGTTTCCCGAGCGGTCCTTGCCGAGCGTCGAGGACGTGGTGTTCGAGTTGTCGGAGAAATCGAGGCGGAACCCATTGGTGCCGTAGGAGCCGGTGTACTCCTTCGGCGCCCACTCGCCAGTCGCAGGGTCGGTCTCGCCGAAGTAGGATGGATCGAGCGCAAGCCCGTCAATGTAGTTCACTTCGGAGATTAAGCAGTTGCAGAACTGCGTATCTCCGGTCGGGCCGCCCCCTACGCGATGGTCATTCGCAGCGCCGATGTAGAGATCAGTATTCTGCGATGGGTATGAGGCGGTACCTAGAGACGTGATCTGACCGCCGCCGACATAGAGTTTAATGCGGTCCGAGGACGTAGCCTGAGTCGTGTCAACCGCCGCAACCACATGCATGTGTACGCTCGGATCGAGGTACACCGCGTTGGAGAACACTTTTGCGCGCTCGGTAGAGCCCCCTGTGATATCGTAAAATTGTAGCGTCCCTGTGCTAGAAAAATTGAGACGTGTTTTATTACTGGCGTCTGTGCCGGCGTAGAACAATGTTTGGCTGGTCCCAAGCCCGGCACGCTTCACCCACATTGAAATCGTGTAGGTCTTGCGGTTGCCGGCCGATGGTGTCCGGCTCAGGTACGCGCTGTCAGCCGAGTCGAACCGCGCGGAACGCTCGATCTTGTGGGTGCTCATCGGCGCCTCACCGGAAGCTCGATGCGCGCGAACCGCAAGCCCGAGGTGCTCGAGATCGCGAAGCCGAGGACGTCGCCCTTGTCGAGATCGACCGTCCAGCCGGTCAGAGTCGTCATCCGGTTCGCCTGGGCATTGGTCAGCGAGGGCGGCAGAGCGGCCGTGATGCTGTCTCCGCTGTCCGGCACGTCGGGGAAAGCAGCCTTGAAGATGCCGAGCACGATGTTGCCGGCCGTATTGCCGATGACCAGTGCCGATTGGATCGTGCAGGCGAACGGCACATGCGCGTACTTCACGGCCACGTCTGCGGTGAGATAGGTGTCGGGCGCCGAATTGAACGAAACGCCGATCGAGGAGTCGGGCAGCTCGAGCGGCGTCCAGACGATCGCCGAGGTGCCGAGCGTGAACGGCAGTGAAATATTGAGCTGCCACCCCCGGTTGGCGTTCATGTCGCCCTTGCGGACGTAGACGATCAGGCCGTCGCCGAACTTCGCCGAGCGATCGAGATCTACGGCTCGCGTCCAGGCCCCCGCGGCCGCGTTCCAGATGCCGCGCGCGGTGGCGTCGGAATTGTCCTTGTCGAGAACGCGATCGCCGGCGACCACCTGATAGCCATCGATCACCGGCAGGCCGGTATGGGTCAGCGTTTCCCCGGTGGTCGCGACCGCCACCGGCACCTTGATGGCAAGGGCCGCGCCGCCCGTGATGAGCGAGACCTGATTGATGACTTCGGCGAGGTGATCGGCCTCGAAGTCGATCGTGATGGTGGCACCGGATCGGAAGTCATCGCGCGCCGCATAAAGATTGCCGGTGACCGGATCGTAGATGAAGTCATTGGCGAAGTAGACCGTGCTGGTCGCCCAATCGCCCCGCCATGTGCCGCGCACCGCGATGATGCCCGTGGTGTGCGATCCGACGTTCACGCCGGTCACCTCGGCGATCAGCGGCACCTCGGTATAGACCGGCGCCGAGAACTTGCCTTCGCTGTCGAGTTCCTGCGGATTGCTCGCGGTTTGCGTGCCGGTGGCGGACGCATACAGGGTTGCAAGGGTGCTGGTGCGCAGGCCGGTGTCGGGATCGACGGTATAGAACGACACGCGCGCGCCCGCGTAGATCGGGTTCGCCAGCATGAAGTCCGGGATTGCGCCGCGCACCGTTGCCATCGGTTACCCCCACGCCTCGCAAACGGGTTCTTCGGTATCGTGTTCTTGGTTCTCGAAGGCCTCGAGCGCCTCCTCGGCTGCCTCGGCTTCGCGCTTCCAGTTGTCGATGCTCGTCTGTGGAAGCTTGCGGATCGGTCCGCCGGCGAGATCGATGTTCAGCTTCAGGATCAGCCACCGCTGCCATGCCTGACGGAATTTGGTCAGGATCGATGCGTCGGGCTTGGTCCCCGTCACGCCCGCCGGCGCAACGTTCGGCGCATAGGTCTGCACCACCAGCATGATGGTGTAGGCCTGCGGGTCGGACGTCGCCGGCGTCGGGTAAATCTGCATCTTCGGCGTCGTCGGCAGCCGGTCAATGTAGATCATCGTCGGCGCGCCGGTCGTGCCGTCGTTGCAGACCGCCTGAAACGTCTGGCGCTTGGCGATCGTCAGCGGGGTACGGTTGCCCGCCGCATCCTCAAGCCACGCCTCGAGCGGGAACTGCAGACGATCGGCCGGCAGGTTCGAGCCGAGCGCCTGGTTGAGGTCGTACTGGCTCGTGCCGTTCGTGATCTCGATCGGGAGGGCATCCGTGACGAGGAAGAACAGCTCCCCGGTCCCCGCCTTCTGCGCCATCAGGAGGTCGAGCCAGAACATGGCCTCCCGCAGATATTCGGCATCGGCTGCCGACTCCGTGAGCGGAAACGCCCCGATCGCGCGGAGCGATCGCTCACAGATTTCGGCAGCCGTCAGAATGCGCGACATAGGCGATTAGTCGAAATCGCCGTCGTTGCCGGTCAGCTCGGCCTCGGGGACGAATTCATCGTTCGCGACGTCCTTCTTCTTGGAGAGGTTGGCCTTCTTGATGTCGGCCTTCCGCTTCATGATGAAGGTGATGAGCGCGTTGCGGTCCGGCGGCGTCGGCGACTGAGCGAAGACTTCGCCGCCCGGCATTTCAACCGCGCGCGTGAACAGCGCCTTGGTGCTGAGTTCGTCGAGCCGCGCGATGGTCTCGTGTTCCTGCAGGACAACCTTCTCGCCGGCCTCGAGTTCGTCCGGCTGCTTCGGCCGACGCTGCTTGTCGACGATCTGGCCGTTCTGGACCAGCTTGAACGCATCGTGGCGCAGGAATTTCAGTGCCACGGCCGCATCGAGTTCCAGCGCAACATTCGGCTCGAAGATGAAGGACTGGCGCGCGCCATTGATGATCTGTTCGTGAACGCGCTTGCCGGACGCAACCGTCGCCGTGGTGTCGAGCACCAGCATCTTCGGCGGGCCGGCGGGCACCGCGGGCTTCGGCGCCGGCGCGGCGGCGGCCTGCGGGGCGATCGGCGCTGCCGCGGGCGCAGGCTGCGGTGCCGCATACTGCTGAACGACGGCAGGCTGCGGCGCGGGGGCTGCGGCGGAGATCTCCGGCGCGGGCGGCTGGACGGGCTCGGGCTGCGGAACGGTCGGCATCTCAACCGGCGCCGGCGCGGCGGCGGCCTGCGGGGCTTCGCCCTGATTGTCTTCGGCGGGGAACATCGAATGTCCTCGAGTTGGTGGCGGGATAGCGGAAACGTGAAGGCCCGCACGACAAGGCGCGGGCCTTCGGTGTTGTCAGCCGATCGGCTGCGCCGCGATTACGCGGCGAGCAGGTACGGCAGGTGGACGAAGGCCTCGAGCGTGTCGGTGCCCGCCGAGGTGGTGACGGTGATCGCCTTGCCACCAGAGACGCGCCCTTCATGGGTCAGATCGCCGGCGTTGGCGCTGTCCTGAACTTCGAACAGGGCGCCGAGCGTGTTGCCGCTGTTGGCGACCGTCGCTTTCGCAACGCCCGCGGTCGCGACCGACACGCCGTCGATGAAGCCGTCGGCATCGCCCGAGTCGCCGCTATCGGTGCCGACATCGAGCGTCTCGGTATCGTCGATCTCGAGCACGTCGATGAAGGGCGACGGCAGCATCAGGGCGTTGGCGGGTTCGGCAAAGCCGGTCTCGGTCTCGGTTGCCGGCGTGACGTCGGCGGCAGCGACCGGGATCACCATGCACTGGTGGCGGCTGTTGGTGTCGACCAGGACTTCGTTCGGCCCGGAGGCGCGAACATCCTTGCGCACGACGAACTGGCCGCCGGGAGCGAGGATGTAGAGGTCCACCTTCTCCACCGTATCGGCGGTGAAGAAGTTGATGAACCCGCGGGTCGGCGTGACCGGATTGCTCAGGGCCGCACCGTCTTTGTCTTTCAAGGTCTCCTTGGCGGCACCACCGTTCACCGCGACAAAAACCGTGCCGCCGGACGTGATGATGGTCTCGCCAGTGTAGAGATCCTTGAGCTGCATGCGGAACTCGCGCATAGCGTTGCTCTCTTTCACTGTGGAGGGTCGGGGTGAATTGCCCGTGAAGCGGGTCGGGCGCCCGTATTCCGGTCCCGGAGGCCTCGAGGCCTCCGGGGTTGTCGATGTGGGAAGCTACGGCTTACGCCGCGGCCGCGGTCTTCAGCGAGATGACGCCGAAGTCCTGACGCGTGCCCGCGTCGTGGACCGATTTGAACTGCGGCTTCAGCATGCCGATCTTGCGACCGACCGACGTGCCGGGGCGGTTGCCATAGTCGGTGATCTCCGATTCCTCGAAGAACATATTGCCGAGCGTGGCAATGCCGCCCGCCTGAGCGCCGAGCAGCAAGCCCTGCGCGCCGTCCACGGTGTTACCCGAGCCCCACTTCGTGGCGCCCGCCAGGCCGAGGGTGTTGAACACCTTCGGGTGGCTGTGGATGGTGAGGCCGTCGACCGTCGTGATCGAGCCGGTGAACAGCGGATTCTTGGAACCCGACCGTTCCGCACGGGACGCGATGGTCTGATAGTTCGGATCGAGCTTCAGATCGCGCGCCTGTTCGGTCGAGAGGACGATCGCGTAGTAGTTGCGGCCGCCATCGCGGATCGGACGCATGCGGGCGCGTTCGGCGCGCGCACGGGCGGAGACGAGGAAGTTCCACGTCACCTTGTCCGCAGTGGTGAGCGAGCCCTCGCCGGTCGCCGAGCCCGCATAGAGGATGCGGTTCGACGTCGGCGCCGCGACGTCCGCCGCGAAGCGGAGCTGCGGGAGCTGGCTGGCGGTGCGGGTCGTGCCGTCGGTCTTCAGCGTGAAGGCGCGGCCCGACAGGGTGAGGAACATCAGCTCATCGAGCTTGTCCGGCAGCCAGAACGACAGCTTGTCCTTCGCCTGATCGCGGAAGCGAATGACGGTCGCCTGCTCGGCCATCTTGCCCTTCGACTTGACGCCGTGGCGGAGCTGGTCGATGCGGATCGTCTGGACGTCGTTGACCAGCGCTTCTTCGTTGCCGGTCAATTCGTTGTCGCCGACGACGCCATCGCCCTGCATGTCGAGCACGAGCTGCATGACGCACTCGAGACCGCGTTCGGTCTCGGACAGCTCGGTCACACGCTGAATGACCGAGTTGGTGTTTTTCGCCGATCCGATGAAGCCGTTAGCGAACCAGAAAGACTGGTCGCGACCGGCCTGCCAGATCGTGGCCGCCCAAACGCGTTTCTGGGCGGCGGTGAGCTGACCGAAGTCAGTATTCATGTGGCACCTGTTTTTACGTGGCGCCGAGGAAGCGGTTCCTTACGGGAGCAGGCAGCGCGGCGATCTCCTCGTCGGACATCGCCTCGATCCTCGCGTCCGTCGGCACCGTCGGGTCATCACCCTGTCCAGGCAGGCGCGTGAGGTCCGGCGGTGCGGCGTTCGCGAGAGCGAGCTTCGCCGTGCGGGCCGCAGCGGTCTTGCTGAGGTCCGGCGGCTGCTGCTGTTGCTGTTGCTGCTGCCCTTGCGAGGGCTGCTGTTGACCAGGGGAAGCGATGCCAAGCGCGGCAAGCTTGTCGCCGACGAGCGACGGGCCGTATTTGGTCGCGAGTTCAGCAATCTCTTTACGAAGCTGGAACTTGCCAAGTTCGCCGTTCTTCGGATCGACGCCTCGCGACTTGAGGTTGTCGACCGCGAGTTGCGTGAGATACCGCCATTCCGCCTCGCTGCCCGTTTTGTCCGCGTATTCCGTGAGCGTCACGGTCCACGGATGCGCCTGTTCGATCTGAGTGGTCAGCTCGTCCAGACGCAGGGACTCGAGGCTTCCCGATGCCGGCGCCGGCGCGGTTGCAGGCTTGAGCTTTTCGGTCAGACGCTCCTCGCGGATCGTCTCCACCTCGTTCTCAAGCGTTCGCGACTGCGCGACGTAATCCTTCATCGAGATTTCGCCTTCGTCGAACTTCTGCGCCAGCGCGTCCTGCTTTTGCTGGACGGTGGCGAGGCGCTGTTCGATCGTCGGCGGTGCCGGCTGCTGCTGCCCTTGCTGCGGCGCGCCTTCCTGACCGGCTTGGCCGGTAGGCTGCCGAGCTGCGAGCATGCCTTTGAGGTAGGCATTCTCCTGTTCGGCGGCGTAGGCGCGTTTCGCAAGAGCATCGACGCGGGGCTTCGGGATCATCACCTGGTGGTCGGTCGGCTGCTGCCCCTGCGGAGCGGGCTGCTGACCGGCCGCGGGTGCGGCTCCCGGTTTCGTCCCCTCGCCGGCTTGCGGCGGCGGTTGCTGTCCGTTGGTTGCACCGGCCTCGCCTTCGCCCTCGCCACCTGCCTCCTCGGCTTTGGCTGCGGCTTGAGCGTCACGAAGTTCGGCGGCGTCAGGATCATCGTCGGCCGGCTGCGGGTGCGTGAATGTCAGCGTGGCGCTACCGACGCCCTCGTTGCCATTCTGCGCACCGGCTTCCGCCGGCGGCGTCTGCGCAGCTGTTTGATCCGCCGGCAGCTGTTCCTGCCCCTGAGCGGGGTCAACGGTCGTATTGTTCCCGGTGGTCATCCGGTTCTCCTCTGTCGCGGGAATTGTGCGGAAGCGCCCTTGGCGATGGCGGCTCGTCCCGATGCGTTCGGGAGGACGGTTCCGGCGTATCGCTTGGCCGGTGTCGCGGAAGCGCCCGAGCTACTCGTCGAGCGGAGCGAGGCCGCGGGCTGTCACGCGTGACAGGGCGGCGGAAACTGTTACGTTGCGGCGATGCCGATCCCTGACCTCAGCAACCCGTCGATCGCGAAGCTCGTTGAGGACTCGTATCGGCGCTATCGCGGCCTGTCCCGCGAGGAGCAGGCCGCGATGTGGTCGACAGGCTTTCTCGGCTCGCTTCGGTTACTGCAGGCCAGGGATGGCGTGGCTCAGGCTCTCGAAACAGATCAGCCTGCCGTCGGCACCCTGCACCGTGAGCAGAACCGGCGTTGAGATTGCATCGGGCGCTTTTCCTTTTTTCGGCATGTACCAGATCGTCGCGGTGGAAGCTCGATCGAGCTTCATCGCGAAGGGGTGAACGCCGTCCGTTCCATCATCATCGCTGCACGTCGTCGCGAGATGGTGGATCGCCTTGGAAAAGCGATCGAACGCGATCGGCTTCCATTCGTGAACTGAAGTGCTTCGTCCCAGGCACTCTGAGGCATACTTCATCGCATTCTCCTTCCAGGTGCGCCAAGCTCCTGCTCGTGCGCGCGATTACCCGGAGCCGCCGGGCACGGTTTCTTGTTGCCGCTAGAACAGCGCCTCCGGCTGAAAGCATTTGAGCCTCGAGCACGGCGACGTGCCGCCGCTCTCGCTCCAATCCGGCCAAACGCAGGCATGAGCCCGCGTCCAGTCCGGCGATTTCTTGTTGGTGACGGCCATCCACGGCGCGACCGGGCACCACTGGCCTTCGACGCGCACCTCGAGATGATCGCCGGCGTTGCGAACCTCGACCGGCTCTAGCGCGCCGCAGTCCTGCCCGTTGCAGCACAACTCCCCGCGCTGGTTCTGCCAGTGCTGGTAGACGTCGTGGCCGGCCGCATGGTCGTGCTGCGCGAACGCCGGCGCCACCGCGGTAAGCACCGCGATGACGGCAGCGAGCGCGCGGATCATTTCGGCAGCGGGATCACGATGCCGACCTTGGCGAGGAACGGCACGAGCAGCAGGATCACGCCGGAATGCACCCACTGGCGCTTCTCGAGCGAACGGATGCGCTTTTCCTTGTCGCCATCGCTCTCCACCAACTGGCGCACGTTCTCGTCGATGCGCGCCAGCGTCACCTCGAGGCTTTCCTGCCGGTTCCGTGCCATCTCAGTGTCTCGCGGTTGACGGCATGGCCTCGCCCTTGGCCTGCCGGAATGTCTGGTCGGGGCGCAGATCCAGCGCCTTCTGGCTCATCGCCCAGGTCTGCCACGCGGTCTCGCACTTGTTGGCCCACGAGTGCGGGCCGGCCAGCAGCACTTCGGTGAAGTCGAGCAGCTCGCTGCCGCCCCTCTCCCACTCGTAGGTGAACTGCGGATCGCCATCGGCGTCGATGAAGATGAAACCGAAACGCTCGTATTCCCAATGCTTCGGGTTCTCGATCGAGATCACGCCATCGGGCTGCGCCGGCCGGGTAAACACCATGACCCACGCACCGTCGTGGTGCAGCTCGCGATGGAGGAGCTGCAGTATGTCGGTGGCGAACATGAGCTGCTCGGCCGAGAGCGTCGGCGAACCGGGATGGTGGACGAAAATTCGGCCGTCCTCGCCGTGCACCACGGCGTAATAGCGGCCGTCGCCATCCTCGAACGTCGCCTCGTCCTGAAAGCGCCGCAGGAGGAGCGGCGTCATGATCGTATCGAATTTAGCCCGCATTGATCCGCCTCGGTTGGGTTGCCGCATCGAACGGGACGACGTTGGCGCCCGCCGGCGCGCCGCCGGGAGCCGGCGCCGGCAGGCCCGGAGGGGCACCGCCTGGTGCACCGGGCTGTCCGCCGCCGGCGAGGCCTTGAGCAACCATCTGGAAGCGTTTGACCCACTCGTCCTTGCGCGGCAGCGTCGACATCTCGACGATGAGGTCTGCGAACATCGGCAGTTGCGGGCCGATCGCCGGCCCCATCTTCTCGAGGAGCAGCATCATCTCCTCGAACTGCGCGTTGAGGAATGTCGCCGAGAGCGGCGCGTCATCGACCACGACGGAGTATTTGCCGATCGTCACGTCGTTGAGGATGCGCTTGATGCCGTTGGCCGGGTCCACCTGCTCCATGTTGAGCATGACCTTGGTAAGTCGGCTGTCTTCGCCGAGGACGCGGTAGATGCGCGGCTCGGTGTAGTAATTCTGGATGATCGACAAGTGGTTGCCGCCGAGGAGCTGCTTCGATCGCTTGAAGTTGTCCATGTAGACCTGAATGGACATCACCGCCTGACGCTGACGCGCCTCGATCGCGCGGCCCGACTGCACCCGGTCCAGCTCGCCGAGCGCGCTTTCGTTCACGCCGGAGATGGTCCGAATGTCCTGGTCGGCCTCCTGCTCGAGCTGGTCGAGGCGAAGCGTCGAGGCCTCCGCCTTGATCTGCTCGGGCTTCATGCTCGCATCGCCCTTGAACTTGATGCGAACGCCCGGCGTCGAGCCGAACTTTTGAAGCTTGCGCTCCTCCTCCGCCGTCAGGGCCTTCTCGTGATAAATCCAGCCACCGTTGGCGGTCTTGGAGACGATCTCGACCTTCGCCGACTTGCGCTTGTTCTTCTCGAGCTGCGGGTCGATCATGTCGTCGACCATTCCGCGCGTCATGCCGCGCCGGAAATACGGGAAATACCCCGTGATCGTGTAGCGGTCGTACATCGACTCCGCGTCGTAGAGCAGAAGATCGCCCGCCATCGTCGTCCAGTGGAACAACTCGACGTTGCGGCGCTCGATGACGCAGGGGTTGCCGATCTGCTGGCAGTAGAGCAGCACCTTCTGCAGGCGCTCGCGGTCCCAATGATCCGGCAAAATCTTCTTCATGCCGGTTTCGAGGTCGATGATGACGTTCTTGGGCTTCCGGCACTTGTACTGCATCTCGACGACGCGGATCGTCTTGCGATACGTGTCAACGAAATCGCCGTTTAGCGCATAGAAGTTATCCCACCACGGCGCCGCTAGCTCGTCGCTCTCGGCGAAGGCGCGAACCGGCGTGATCTCGTCGTTCACGATGAACGTGGACAGTGGCGCGAGTGGCGTCTGCCCCATCATGAACGGCCGCATCAGCTCGGCGACCGCCTTCCCGAAGGCGTCCTCGATCTCGTCGATCGATACCATGCGTTCGGTCGACAGAAAGCCGGCCGTGGCATTGAGGTCGTAGCTGTCGGCGTTCGGATCGATCTTGACCCGGAACGGGTCCATCGCGGTTGTCTTGGCCTCGCCGAGGTCGTTGTCCTCGAAGTCGAGCCGGGTGTCGAAGAAGCCGCGGCCGCCGACCAGCCCGTCCAGGAACACCTCGGTGTCGATGAAAGGCAGATCGGAGGCCTGCGCGATCTGCTTCTCGAGCATCGTCAGCGCCTCGGCCGTGCTTTCGAGCGAGAGCGCGTCCTGTCCGGCCTGAAACGTGATGTCGGACTTGTTGTTGCGCTGATAGCCAAGAACCAGCCGCACCAAGGGCGCGATGATGTTGAAGGTCAGCGCCGGCCGCTTTTCGTTGCGGGCCTTGGCGAGCTGCTCAACCGTGTATTGCCGGCCCTCGAACATATCGAAGGCCTTCTTCGCGCGCTCGGCCCACGCCGAATGCCCAAAGGTGGCGCGCTGCCAGCGATCGGCAAGCAGCATCACCTTCGCCGCGTCCTGCTTGGGGACGCGGTTTGTCGGGACCGGCGCGAATTTCATGGACCGTCGCTACTCTTGAAGTGCGATACGCGCGGCCAATCGCGCCGCGCCCGAGTTCAATTGGTGGTAGCTGGTGCTGCGCGACCATGCGGCAGTGACGCAGCCATCCTCGTCGACCAGCACAACAGCGAGCGCGCAGCTCCGTCCCGATTTGAGGCGATGCAGCGCTTCTTCAGCGAGCTTGATTGCGTCCATATTGGCGCGAACCGAGATCACATTGCCCCGCTCATCCATCGGCTTTGTCCAGTCATGCGGTCTGCCAGTCGCCGCCGTCGGCGTCGTCCATGTCATGGTCGGTCATCCACTTCGGCCGCTGCTGCTCGTCGGGTTCGGGGAACACGACGCCGAGCGCGGGTTCGAGGATGCGCGCCATGCAGTCCAGGCCGTCGTCATGCACCACGACGGGGAAGGTCTTGTATTCCTCGTCGATGAGCAGGCGGACGATATCGACCTGCTGGTTCTCGTAGTTCAGCTTCACGATGCCGGATTGCGGCAGGAACATGCGGCCCTGCTCAAACACGGGCACGAGCTGCTTGATCCGGTCTTCCTTCTGGACCTGACCGCCAAGCGGGGTGATCGAGAACCGATAGTTCTCGTGCCCCATGACGTATTCCATGTGCTCGATATCGGCCTGCAGGCCGTACTCCTCGTAGCCGACGGCGCGCGGCCGCCACTTACGATGGAGCGCGAACAGGTTCTTGGTGCGGCCGGTCAGATTGAGCCGATCGCGCACACCGTCGCAGAGGTAGAAGTTCCTGTCGCCGGCGGCGCCGATCACCCACATCGTGGTGAAGTCGTTTTCCTTCTTCTTCTTCGAAGCCGGATCGACGACGATGTAGAAATTCAGGCCGGTGAAGTTTTGCGCCGGCCAGTATTTCAGCCACTCCTCGCGGAAGCCCTGCGCGTTGTCCGCGGTCGGGTTCAGCAGCATCTGCGCTCCGAAGGTGTAAGGCCCCTGCTTCCGGCGCTTGTCGGCAAGAAACTTCGCGGAGCGGAAAACCGACTTCGACCAATCCTCCGAGCCGTCCGACGTGCAGGGGTAAATGCGCGTTGGAATGCCGCGCGAGATCATCACCGCGTAGGTGTCGAACACGCCGTAACGCGTGCCGGCGTAGCGTTCCCAACCGCCCTCGGTGCCGAGGTTGTCGGAAAGCTCCCAAGCCGCGGTGGTCTTCGGGACCATCGTTGGCGTGACGCTCTTGTCCGTCACCACGTCGTCGTAGACGCGGATGAAGTAGTGCATGCCGATCGGCTGACCGTCGACCAGGCCGTGCGCCTCGACGGTTGCCTCTTTCGGGTTGCTCTTGCGCCGAAAGATCAGGCCTTCGTCTTCAGACCACTTCGGCGCGTCCTTGACGTTCTCCCACAGGACGTCGGGAAACAGCGCCTTCAGCTCGGCGTTGCTCTCGCACTCGAACTTGATCTGGCGGAGGGGCTTCTTCGCTTCCGGCCGATTGTACGAAAGGATGCCGATCGTGACTTCGCGACCGCCGTATCGCGGCTCGGGGTCTTCACCGTGGCTCGCCAGAATGTCCTGAAGCGAGAGCCCGAAGGTGATGATCGTCGATTTGTAGTGCTCGCGCGCCCACAGATCGAGATAGCCGTTCGGCTGCGCCTGCACCTCGCGGCACCGCGCGAACAGCCAATCGTGATTGATGTCAGTCCTCCGGCATCCAATCACCAGCAGGTAGAACAGGTCGTTGCGGCACAGCCACCGGCGCGCTTGCCGGTACATTTCCGGGCTGTGCTTCGCCGCCGCCTGCAGAGTCAGGCTGTAGAACAGGATCGCTTGCCGGCGCTCGTTCGGCAGTTGCTGCTGCGTCAACAACGGCGGCGTTGAGGAGCTGGGCGAACTGGTCACGAATGTCACCTGCCGCCGGCGCGGGCGGTGTCTTGTCTTCGGTCTGGATCGGCTTTCCGCCCGGCCCGCTGATCTCGCGCCGGTTGGTGAAGAAGCCGCCGACTTCCTTCGCCGCGGCCTCGCACAGCTCCTTGACCTGGACGGCGTTGCCGAGGCTGGCGACCTTCTCGAGCTGCCGGTTCAGATGCGTCAGCCGCACCGCCGGATTGGCGATCGGGATGCGCTCGATCTGCTCGAGAAAATCCTTGCGGGTCGTCTCGAACAACGCCTTCAGCTCGGATGCGAGCGCGGCGCCGGCGCGCGTCGTCGGGTCGTAGTAGTGAACCCGTTGGCGCGTCAGCTCGAGGCCGAATTCCTCCTTGACCGCCTTCACCACGTCGGTGGGCGTGTCGTACTGCGCAAGCCGTTGAACGATGTAGCGTTTCACCGTGAAGTGCAGGTCGGGCTGCATCGCTTGCTCGTCAAGGAAGGTCGGGATTACGCGGCCGAGCCGATCCAGTCCGGTCCCTCGTAGATGGGAAGGCCCGGCATCTTCGGCAGCTTCACACCTGCGTATTTGAACTTGCGGAAGTAGCTTTCCGCCGTCGCCGGCGCGACGTCAGCCAGCTTCGCCGCGCGACCCGAACTCAGGCCTTGTTTGTAGCAGGCCTTGAGCTTCTCGTGCTTCTCGACCGAGATCGTCATTGCGTTCTCCGGCTATGTCGGCGGGAGGCGCGGAACCCCGTCGGGGTGAGCGGGATCGGCAGCCTCCCTCGAGGCGATGGTGCTTTGACCTGTCGCCTCAAAACTGTGTCACGCGTGACAGCTTCCGCAGATCGCCCTCACGCCGGCGTCGTCGATCGCGGGATGGTCGCAGCCTGCTTCGATCAGCTCGGCGACCTCGGGCGACGTCGCGCCGTACCGCTTCACCACGCCGATGAACTCCTCGACGTCGTGACCTCGCATGCGGAACGCCGGCAGGCCGGTGCTGCGGTCGAACCGCGGCGCGCCGAATTCGTCGGTGTCCTGTCCGCAGTGGTAAAGCTCATGCTCGACCAGGGCGCAGAATTCGCGATCGCTGGCCTTGGCGGCATATGTCGCGTCGAAGGTCAGCAGGAAGTCCAGCTCCCCGTCGAACCATTCGGCGAGCTGCGCCTGCGCTCGCGCGCGCTGCCATCGCCCCATCGTTCCGCTCGGCGGTCGGAACTCGGCCTGCCCGACGATGCGGCGGCCGTTGCGCTTGTTCTCGATGCAGGTCCACAGCACCCCGATGCGCGCGGCGATCAGGTGACCGTGATCCGGGTTGTGAAACCGTGCGTCCCACTCGATGAAGGTCTCGAGCATCCAGTCCCGCAGATCCGGCGCCGGCAGGAACCAGGGCGATCTGGCCGCAGCCTCCGCCATCTCGAGAGTTGGCATCGGTCGCGTCATGGTCGAATTTCCCCCACCCCGAGGTAGCGCAGGGGTGTCGGTTAAAGCACCAGCGGGCTTCCTATTGGGTCGCCGGACGCGGCGGACGCAGGGTTTTCACGATTCTGCGGATCAGCGCCCCGGGGGACGGTCTGATATGTCCGCGCACACGGATCGCCGTTCGACGTCGACCGAGGCGGAGGGCCACGCCAAGCTCGCGATCATAGTTCTGCCACGCAGCATGCACCCTGACGCCGGGCAGCACCTTCTGAACGCGGCGAACGACGCGCTTCGCCGAAAGAATGCACTGACGTCGGTGTGCGCCGCGCAGGGTCATGTTCCTCGAGCTGCAGCGCGCCGGCGCGGTGACGGACCGAGCCATCGCTTACCGAGCGAATGCAGGTAGGCGCCCGCGGCCTGAAGCGGGTGGTAGCGGCTTGGACGCCGTGTCAGGACGGTTCGGCGAATGTGTTTCGGCTTGAAGCTTTCGTGGTAGTGCGACGGATGTCCCCATGTGCCTTTCGGCTGTCCGCGCAGGACAGCGTTCCGACGAGCTGCTCGATACGACGATGCTTCGCGCATTCACTTCCCCCTTCGCACTTTGTCGGCGAGCTTGGTCAGCTCGGCCGTGATCTCGGACTTCTCCTCGTGGAAGGCATCCGGCTTGTTGTGCTTCGGCACGTTCCTGCGGATGCGGTCGCGGATCGCCTCGATCTCCTCGGCAACCTCGAGCAGCGTCATCGCTCCACCTTGAACACCAGCGGCTTCTTCAGCGAGATCGGGTGCAGCAGCACGACGGACGCGCCCGGCACATAGACCAACTCGCGGACGCGCTCCGTCCTTCCGTGGGACGGCGCACCGGACGTCGTCGGCGGGCTATCCCCGCGCTCGAGGACGGCGCTGACCACCAGCTCGTTGCCGTTGGCGACTTTGCCGATGAAGCTGCAGGCCTGTTGCGTGACCCACTGCCAGTCCTTGCCGCGGGCCTCGATCCGGCCGTCCTTGAGGACGGTGACGCCCATCACCCCGGAATGGCCCGGCGAGATGAAGGCGGCGATCGCGGTCGGCAGCGAGAAACGCAAGATCCAGTCCGGCATCTCATGCGGAGCGGTGCGATGCCGGATTTTGCGGTCGGTCTTCCGGTAGCCGGACCGACCGCTCATTCAGATCGGTCGAAGACGGCCGTCGCGTCCCGACACCATCCAGTCCACCTTGCCATTGCGGTCAAAATCGGAGCCGCATGCGAAGATAGGATCAGCGGACGGCGCGAGAGTATGCTGCGGCCTGTAGGCTTCCCGCTTCTCGACGGTCGTCACGCCACCGCGCACATCCGTCGTGGTGGTCGTGCTCGTACTGCTCGCCGGCGCCCTCTGATTGTCGATCTCATGGACGCGATCGCGGAAGCCCTCGAGGCGAGCAAGACCCTGCTCCAGCCTCGCGACAAGGCCGCGAAGGTGCGCAATCTCGCGCTCTTTCGCCCTGCGGTCCGCGTTGATAAGGGCGGTTTCGTTCGTGCAGTAGTCACGCTCGCGCGCCAGCCGCTCGATCGTGCAGCGGTTCTCGGCCAGCGTATCGTGGACGGTACGCAGATCCTTCGAGAGCTGCTCCTTGTCGGCGCGTAGCATGCGGTTCTGCGTCCGCAAACGCTCGATGGAGGACTTCTTCACGATGCGGCTCCTTCGCTGACCTGCTTCTCGAGCTGTTCGGTCTTGGCGGCCTGTCCCTTCTGGAATGGCATCCATTCGGCGTAGCCGCTGCGGCCATCTGCCGGAGGCGGCTCGCCATCTTGCAGCAGCGTGACATTCGGTTTTGCGTAAGGCCCGTCACCGTTGACGCTGAACACAGAGAGGCTGACCGTTTTGTCGTCGGTGACGCCGGTGATCATCGCCGCGAGCGGCTCGCCAGGCCGACGTGCAATGAGCAGGTCGTTTTTGTCGGGTCTGTACCAAACGATGCGCCCGACTGTCGGCTTGATCGGCATGCACGTCCTCCAGTGTTCGAGGCGCGGCCCGGCCCGCCAGCAGGCAGCGGGACCGTGAGGTCGGCGCCGGCGAGCCGGGCCTGCGCGGCGCGGTGTGGAGCGCGCCATCTGGAATCGGCATGCGCCGAAAAGATTCAGGAATTGTTAAGCGCGGTGCGGCCGCGCAGAAGCTGCCGGCGTTGCCAGCGATCGCGCGCATCGAGAAGCTTCGAGGTCCAGCGCGTGAGGTCAACGTCTTGCGCGCCACCGGCCGAGCGCACGACGTCGCGCATTTCCCGCTCGCGTTCATCGGTCTTCGACGTCGGCGCGAGCGGCGTGGCCATGACTACATCGTCCCTCTCCGGGCAACAAAAAACCGGCGGCGGTTTCCCGCGCCGGCGTCAACTTCGCATGGTGATGATCCGACAGAACCCCAGGCGCTTTCAAGTCCCCTTCGCCGCGCCAGCGATCGCTGTCTTATGCCGGCTCCAGCAATTGCGGTTGAGCCTCGAGAATTCGAGACTTCTGCTCGAGATCGACCACCCACGGGTATGGTGCTGCAGCCGGTCGCGACGGTGCGAACTCCTCGAGCATCCAGGCGCATTTCTCTGCGATCAACACCAGCGCCGCGCGCCAGGCGAAGTATTGAACTCGCGCGAACACGAGCTTTTGCAGTGATGGCTCGTATGCGAGCGGGCATCTCGCAGATAGCCCGTAGTGCCTTGCGCTGGTGCGCCCCTCAACCAACGTGCCAGCCGGAACCTGCTCGCCCCTGATCGTCTCGGGTTTTTCGGTGACACGTTGCACGACGGCTTTGCCGTTGGCGCCGACGACGCGGCCGCACCGGATGCGGCCTAAACGCCAGTCGGGGCGCGTTCCCATCTTGGCGTAGGTGATGACCAGCGCGGCGGACTGAATGTGGATTTCCTTCACGGGAAGTTCGTCCGCCATCGGGTGTGCGATGTGGCGTACCTCGTGCGCGCTGATCTTCATGTCATCGAGCGCGTTGACCGCGTGATCGACATAAAGCGCGTCGGGGCTTGGCGGACCGAATGAGGCCGGAAGATAGACGTCGGCATTGTGGCTGGTGTCGACCGCGGTGCCGAGCGCGATCAAGGAATTCCACATATTGCCGCTGCGCTCATCCGAGAAGCCCTGTTTCGGCAGCTCGTCGCGATAGGCCCAATGCAGCAGCTTCTCGACGTCGATCGTTTTACGCACCATCAGCACTCACCACACGAGCTGACGGTCCCGCCTTGCCTGATGCCGGAACGGCAAAACGACGCGCAGGTCCACACACCGCGCGCCGGGATCTGTTGAGCTGAACGCTACTCGCTCATTCGGAAATTTCTGGTTAGAGCCGGGTGACCGCCTCGAGCGGAACTTCGATGCGCTGAACGCCGCAGTGATTGAGGTTCAGCGGCAGGAACACGGTGGCATGGAAGATGCCGGGCGCGATTTCGGAGATCGCGCCGAGCGCGCCCATCACCAGCACGGTTTCGCCGAGTCGCATCGGCGGACTGCCGATAGCGCCGGCCGGCCGCGGGAACGGCCAGGGGTCAGAACCCCGTATCACCTGGTCGGCTGGCATGATCGCCCCCAAATCGGGCGCTACCATACAGCTAGATTTTTGACTTTTCAATCAACGGTATATGACGGCTAGTTGAAGCCGTTTCTAGGGATAATCGAGGCCCGCGGCCCGGCTGATGAGTTTCTGGATCCGGCCCCAAGGCGTGAGCTTGCCCCCGTACTGATAGGCAAGCTGGCGCTCGACGTCGCGCTGGCGCTGGAACGCGATCTTGGCGGCGAGCGAAAACGACTTCAGCACCGCCAGATCGGGATCGATCCGGTTGACGACGCGGTTTTCTTCGTAGAGCAGCGAGGTGAGCTTGTCGCGATAGGCCGGCAGCTCAAGCACGAGGCCGACCGCTTTGTCATAATCGAAGGCTCGATTGACCGGCCCTGCGCCCTGCCCGCGCGGCGCCGTATCTCCGCTCAGGATTGATCCGACGCCGGGCGATAGCGCAATCCCTGCCATCTCTGCGGCAGCGCCGGCCGCGGCCTGTCGCGCAGCGAACGGCGAAAGTGCCGCGAGGCGCATGAACGCGCGCCGGCCGACGCCGGCGCTCAAGGCTGGTCCCGATCGGTGACGATGCGGGGAACGCGCGGAAGATCTCCGCCGGCGAGCGGCCCGCCCGCAAGACGGAATTCGACGCCCTCGATCTCACCCTGGTCGTCGCGGGGTGGCTTGTGGAAGCCCTCGGCGATCGGCTGCCAGGGCGTGTGCGAGCCGTTCTTCCAGCGGATGCGCCACTCAGGCACGGCGGCCTCCCTGAACGACAGCCGGGCCAAGCGGCAGTTCCGGGCCCTTTGTGGCCTCCGCGATGTACCGCTTGATGCCGGTCTTCACGACCTGCTCGAAGGCCTCACCGATCATGCGGCCGTGATCGGCAGCATCGATCATCTTCGCGAGAGCGGTGACGTCGCCGTTCATCAGGGACAGCCAGCCGCGGATCGTGGTGTCGGCAGCCATGCGGCGCATGCCCATCTTGTCGGCCACCACCTTGCTCGCATAGCCGAAGTCAGCTGGCGTCCCCGTTCCGCCGCCGAGCAGGTAGAGCTGCGCGTTCTTCGCCGTCGAAATCGTCGCGGCGTTGATCGCCTCCGGCGAGTCGTCGAGCGGTTCAGTGATGACCAGCGGTCCGCCTCGGGTCGGCGGCTTCACCATGTCGGTGCCGGGGCCTGTCACGCGTGACAGCAGCGCGCCTTCCGCTTCGGTGATCGTCTGCCCCATCGCGAGCTTCTTGCGCACCTTCATGCGCGCGCGCCGGCGGCGCTGGCGCTCGGCCATTGTGGGGTCTTCCTGATCGGGGTTTCGGTCCGACCAGTTGACGATGTAGCCCTCGGCAAGCCACTCGCGCTCGTGCATGGCGGACAAGATCGCCGTTACGTGCTGCAGCTCGAGGTCGAGCATTTCAGCACATTCGTCGGCGTCGAAGTCGCCGATCCAGCCGTGCCTCCGCGCCATTGAAGCGCAGCGATTGATGGCCGATCGAACGGCATGAACCTCGGCGAGCGGTCGGCCCGATGTTCTGGCAATCAGTCGCCAGACCGGCTCGGTCATGTCCTGCTCGTACTCACGATACCAGCCGTAACGCTTCGGCTTTCTCTCCGCGACGACGCGCGGTGCGGTGATGATGCGAGGGTCGCGGGACTTGTCGTATGTCACGCCCACATCTCCACAACCGTCTCGTCGGTTTCGTCATCGGCGCGACCGAGATTGACGAGGCCGGTTGGAAGAAGCGGGCGTAGCTTCTCGAGGGTCTCCGCGCCGAGCACCTCGTCACTGGCGAGAACCATGCTCGCCCCGACGTAGAATTTGCGCGCGACGAACTTGTCAGGATGATCGGTGGGGTGGTCGTAGATGATCCACACGCCGCACGGCGAACATGGGGCTGGCGGGACCAAACTGGCTCGCCTGCTCCCGAAGCATGCGAGCGCATTGCTCCATCTGTTCTGCGAGCCTGAGAGCTGCATAGTGTTGCGCCGCCTTCTTCAGCTTCACGAGGGCCGGATGCTCCGGGTCGTGAAGTTCCCCGTAGTAGAGCCGCCTCATCATTCGGGGTGTGAAGCCTCCGCGCTTCGCAGCCCGAATGAGCCAGCTTTCCCGCGTGTCACGGAATGTCGGAGCCCCCGCAACGACTGCGATCAGCTCCTGAATTTCCCGGACCGTGAGCCGGGAAGGATTTTCCAAAACGCGGGACAGATTTTCCAAGACTCAGACGCGCTCCAACGCACACACTCGACGCAACAATCAGACGCTTACGCGAACACTCGTTTAGGCGGCTCGTCGATGCCCCACAGCTTCGGCGGTGCCGAAGCGGGGATCTGCGCGAGCGCGGTCGTCACGATCAGATAGGTCCGGGACGGAAAGCGATTCAGCGAGCGATAGTTTGACAGGTGCTGGCGCTTGCGCGCCTTGCCCATCAGGCGTCGAAACGCGCCCTCGCCGAAATGCTTTTCGATCGCGTCCTCGACCTCGAGGACGGTCTTGAGTTTGGTCGCCTCTGGAGCCTGTCGAATCGTCATAAGGGCGGAAAAGTAAAGCTCAACTGTACGGTGTCAAGTTGTCATCTGCTTGCTCGCATAACCCCGCTCGATTTGAAACCATCCGCGCCGCGATGGCGCCCCACCCACCTTTCGATTCGGCTCAAGCGATCGGTTATCGCCTGTTCCTCATCCGTACCGGGTGGAGCAAGGCGCAGGGCCATGAGCGTCCGCTCGGCCAGAAGGAATTCGCCGAGCTGGCCGGCATCCCGACGCGGCAGGCCTGGAACAACGCCGAGACCGGCGACAACCGGATCGGCATCGATAACGCCATAAGGGTTTGTCAGCTCACGGGCGCGAGCCTCGATTATATTTTTTTTGGCCTCAAGGACGGCCTGCCTCACCGGCTCGTGAAAGCCATCGAGGACATCGAGAAGCAGGAAAGCCGGTCCAGATCTAAGCGCGCGTAGGCCCTTCCAGAAATTGCAGGAGCTGCTCGGCGAAAGCGAGGATCGCCACCGCGTCCTTCAGCTCGTCGGGAAGTTGCGCCACAATCTGCAGCGCCCTTCGTTTGTGCCAGTTTTCGGTTCCATCCGAACCTTTCCCCCCCGCGGAGAATTCGACGATCCGCCCCATTGTTGCACCTTTTACGCTTGTACACGCGGTTCTACTCGCCACGCTCCACCTTAGCGGCCTCGAGCCTTCATTTCGCAGGACAAAAAACCGCAGCGAATTCCTTTCGCCTGCCCTGGTTTGAACTGTGAGTGGGAAGGGGTCTCTGTCTTCTCTGCCGTGACTGTCACGGAGTCACGCGTGACGGCCCTCTTTGAATTTTCAGCCCTTTTCGCCGCGAGTCACGCGTGACAGCCGTGACGTCACGCGTGATGGGGCGGCGCAGCTCGGGTGCATCGTACAGTTAAACTGTACTTTTGGTTGACTCGGTACAGTTTGCCTGTACCGTGACCTCCGACGATTCTCGGAGGTCCGCTTGTCCAGCCCGTTCTCAGAGATGCAGCGCCTGATGCCGCACAGCAGCGGCATGCTCGTCTTCGAGAACCATCACGATTTTCTCGAGGCGATGTTCGGGCCGTCGCAGCACGACCGCCACATGCGCACTCGCGCGATCCACCTGCGCAAGCTCGCAATCGCCGCGCAGATTCGCGCGAGCGATGCTCTGAGCATCGTCAACCGGCCGGACCGTTTCGCAGTTGGCTACGACAATGACCAAGGCCGCTACGTCCTTGTCCGTCGCGGTTCGGAGCAACGTGACGAGCATATCTTCACCCGCGTGAACCATCTCGCGGAGCTGGCGAAGACCGCTCGCGCGCTCGCCGATCGGGAGCGCCGCTGATGGCTGAAACCGTCGTCAACGTTCTCGGCGTTCTGTTCGTCGCGTCGATCCTCGCCATCCTCGCCGTCAAGGCGGTGTCGTGATGGCAACCCTCATCCACATCATCGCGCCCGCTCTCGCGTTGCTGCTCGGCCTCGCCGTCGTCGCAGCTTCGCGGAGTCCGCGATCCATGCCCGGAGATGACAATGGCTTTTGCTATCCGCCGCGTTGAAGACGTCGGCACGTTCTTCCTGTTTCACGCGACCGACGGCGAACTTTATTGGACGCCGAACAAAGCGAAGGCCAAGCGGTTCGATGAAACCGAAGCCGACGCCATCGCCGAAGAAATCAACCACTACGCGTCGGTGCCGGCCGAAGTCGTCGGCATCAGCGATCACGCGTGATCGCCAACAACCGAGGGGAGTATTGCGTCATGGAAAAGAAGGCACCGAACCCGATCGACAAGCACGTCGGCGCGCGCGTCCGCATGCGCCGCATGATGATCGGCATCAGTCAGGAGAAGCTTGGCGATGCGCTGAACCTCACGTTCCAGCAGGTTCAGAAGTACGAGAAGGGCGCGAACCGGATCGGCGCGAGCCGCCTGCAACAGATCGCCGCCGTGCTGCAGGTGTCGCCGGCGTTCTTCTTCGAGGGCGCGCCGACCACGCCCGGTCTCCTCGTCGCCGCCGGCGCCGAAGCCCCCTCGCCCACCTACGTCAACGACTTCCTCGCCACCGCCGACGGGCTCGCCTTCGTCAAGGCGTTCATGCGCATCCCCAATTCGAAGGTGCGCCGGAAGATCGTCGAGCTGGCCGAGGCACTCGCGAACGACAGTTCGCTTCAGCAGGAGGCCGCATGAACACCACTATTCTGAAGGCCGCGCTCATTATCGCTGTTATCGCGATCATCCTGTTGCGCGCCTTTCCCGCGCCGGCGCAGGAAGCCTGCGCCGGTCCCTATCTTCACCTTTGTGAGCGTAGCGTCAGTAGCGTCAGCGTAAGTCTGAGTGCCTCCCTGGGCCGGGCGGCGGTCCGCCGCATCTCACCGCCGCCCGGTATTGTTGCCCTGGTCGACGCCGCTGCCTTGTCGGCCGGGGTGCCCTCCAACATCGCCCATGCCGTGATCCGGCATGAAAGCGGCTACCGCGCCGGCCTGCGCGGTGCCGCCGGCGAGTGGGGCCTTGGGCAGATCAAGTGCCAGTCGGCCCGCTCGGTCGGCTTCACCGGCTCATGCCACGAGCTGCGCGACGAGGCGACCAATCTCCGCTGGTCGATGGCGTTCCTCAAGCGCGCGCTCGACAAGGGCGGCGCGACTTGCGCGGGCGTCTCGCTCTACAACGTCGGCATCTTCGCGCGCCCGCGCTGCACTGCCTACGGTCGCATCGTGATGGCAGGTGTGCGATGAGCAATTCCGTCCATTGCCCTTATTGCGAGCGAAACTTCACTGACCCAAACGCCCGCTTTCAGCACATCAGGGCGAAGCATCCGGGCAAGGCACAGCTCCGACCTGATCGCTCGATCGACGACGAACCTTCGATGGCAAGCCAACTCATCGACGCGCAACTGGCCGCGGCGATGGGCGATGACGTCGACGAACACGTTGAGGCGATGTTTCCCGACGAGATCGAGGAGGCGCGCCAGCGCGGCCGCGAGGATCGCGCATGAAAACCTACATCGGCACCAAGGGCTGCACCGACGCGCGGATCTACGAGAACGGCGAGATGCGTGTCCTCGATCCGCGCCACGACCTCTGCAACCATTCGCCTGATGGCTTTGCGTGGGGCTACGGCGGTTCCGGTCCCGCGCAGCTCGCCCTCGCCATCTGCGCCGACGCCCTCCGCGACGATCAGCGCGCCCTTCGCGTCTATCAGGCCTTTAAGTGGAACGTCGTCTCGTTCTGGAAGCCGGACCGCGGTTGGGAAATCGACGAGACCGAAGTTCGCAAGATCGTCGTCCACATCGAACATCTCGCCGCATCCGCCAGGAAGAAAGGCGGCGCGGCATGAACCGAACCCCGCAGGTGAAGTGCAGCCGCTGCCGGGTTTCGGTCCCCGAACACCTGATCGACCAGCCCTATCGCTGCGTCGATCGCGCCTGTCCGCTGCGCAACTGGAAGAAGTCCGCGTCCGGTTCCGAACCGCGTTCCGAACCCGAACGGAGGCCTCAGCCATGAGCTTTATCGAAAACACACTCCCGCCCGGCGATCGTGACGAAGCGCCGGCCTTACTCCCGCTGGACGACCGTCCGCAGGATGCCGGGCGGGACGCGGCTGCGCCCGCATTCATCCCCGGCACGGCGCTGACGATCGACGCGATCGCGCGCCAGCTCGACAACATCAACATGGCCTACGGCGAGCTGCGCATGGCGCAGACGCAGCAGCGCCTTCCCGCCTTCAAGGCCGCGGCGCTCCGCCTCGCCGGCCTCACCAGTCACCTGTCGAACACCCTCGCGGGCGTTCGGCCGCGTGGAACGTCAAGTGCAACCAAAGGAGCAAGCCAATGACGGCAAACACGACGGAAAGCGGGCGCATGCTCGTGCGCTCGCATCGGTTCAAGCGCATGACGGCCGACATGCGCCCGCAGGATAACAACCTCGACGGGTCGGGCCTCAAATTCGAGACGCTCGAGCATGGCGGTGCGTTTCCCGACCAATTTCCAAACGCAATCAAGGTGACCGACGCCGAAGGGCGCTGGTGCCTCTACCACCCCGTCACCGTGAACGGTGAGGTCGTGCAGAGCCACGGCTACGACTTCAATCCCGAAACCGGCGGGCGTTTTCAGACGCCGCTCACCGGCTCCCCCGTCTGACCACTCAGTACCAACGAAGGAGTACCAGCAATGACAGCAACACCGCTTTTCCGACCGGCCGAGAATACCTCGGCGTTCCTGAAGATGGGTCTGCTCGGCTTCCAGGGGTCGGGCAAGACCAAGACTGCGGGCCTGATCGCCATCGGTCTCGTCCGCTACATGCAAAAACACAACATCGACTACGCCAAGAAGCCGGTGTTCTTCCTCGATACTGAAACCGGCTCGGACTGGCTGCGGCCTGACTTCGAAAAGGTTGGCATTCCGCTCTATGTCGCAAAGACGCGCGCCTTCTCCGATCTCATCCGCGCGTGTGACGAAGCTGCGGAGAACGGGTCATTCCTGATCGTCGACTCGATCTCGCACTTCTGGAAGGAGCTTTGCGAAAGCTATGCTCGCGCGAAGAAGAACCAGTTGCGGCTGTCCGGCAACTATCGGCTCCAGTTCCAGGACTGGAGCTATCTCAAAGGCGAACAGGGCTGGCAGCAGTTCAGCGATCGCTACGTCAACCTGCCGCTCCACATGATCGTGTGCGGTCGTGCCGGCTACGAGTATGACTATTTCGCCGACGACGAAGGAAAAAAGCAGCTCGAGAAGACCGGCGTGAAGATGAAGGCCGAAGGCGAATTCGGCTTCGAGCCCTCCCTGCTCGTGCAGATGGAGCTTTGCCAGAAGCTCGATGGCAAAGCGGTGAGCGCCGTGTGGCGTGAGGCGCATGTTCTCAAGGATCGCTCCACGCTGATCGACGGCAAGACGTTCATCTTCGGCGCGCAGCACGAGAACGGCGCGAACATGAGTGTCGAGGAATTGACCAATCAGACCTTCTCCGCATTCCTGCCGCACATCCGTTGTCTCAATCTCGGCGGGAAGCAACTCGGCGTCGACACCAAGCGTACCAGCGAGCATGACATCAGCGCCGACAAGAAGGACTTCTCATCGGTCCAACGTAAGATTTGTTGGGGTGAAATCGGAGACCTGCTGACGTTGCATTGTGGCGGTCAGTCCACCGCCGACAAGCAGCGCCGCATCCAGCTTTTCCAGAAGCACTTCGGCGCGTCAGCGACCGAGGTCGAGGAAGTCATGCCGCTCATCGCCATGCGCGCGGGCTTCGACAGTCTGCACCGCGATCTGGAAGGCCAGCCGTCGCGCTACGCGGCGCTCCTCGCCCCGGAGAACACGACGACGGAGCTGAACGACAGCCTGCCCGATCACTCCGCGCCGCCGGCGCAGCCGTCGCTCAAGGACAAGCTGATCGCGCAGCTCGCCGACCAGCAGACCATGAACGACGTCATGCACTTCATGGTGGAAGTCGGCGGCATGGAGGGCCTCACTGACGCCGAGCGCAATGAAATCAACAAGGCGGGCCTCACCCGCCAGACCGAGATCTCCAAGCAGGCTGGTGAACAGAACCCACAGCCTGCCGAGGAGAAGCCACCGACCTCGCCCAAGCCGCCTGCCAACAAGGGAAGTCGCGGCGGCAAAGACGAGGCCAAACCCGAAATGACGGAAGCCGCACAGGCGGGTTGACGGGGCTTAACCATGCGGCAACAAAAACAGTCTCATAAGGTCGCATGGACCTGTGCATGGTCCGGGAACGAACGCGCATCGCGCTCGTCCCGGCAACCGATCTCGACTACGAGCGTCTGCGCAGCATTCGGCATCAACAGCCGATGCAGGTGCAGACGCACTTCTCTCGCACCAGCAAGCTCAATCGCTGGTATCGCGGGCTTGTCGGGCGTGTCGCCGAGGCGATCGACGCCAGCCCCGACGCGCTCCACGCTGAACTCAAGTTCAAGGCCGGGCTCATCCAGCAAATCATCCCTGTTCGCACCGGCGCGACGTCCGGCGTTGCCGTTCGGCTCAAGTCGACTGCCTTCCCCGAGATGGAGGACGGCGCGTTCTCGCACTACGTCGATCTCGCGCTCGAGCTGCTGTTCCGCGATTACTTGCCGGGCGTTCGCCGGCGCGAACAGGTTCGGCTCATCAACGAATGGGCCGGCCGGCGTCCGAAGCTCGACCCGCCGCCGAAGCTGCTCGCCGGCTGACGGCTCGTGCGGCCGATCGGAGGCCGCATGAAGTACCCCCTGAACAAACCTCTATCCGGAGACGGCATGTGCTGCCGCATCTGCGGTTGCACCGAACACCGCGCCTGCATCGTTCGTGAAGAATCCGGCCGAGCGATCGGCGCATGTAGTTGGGTGAAAGAGCCGCCCTACACTTTCGAGCTGATGGGACCGCTCTGTTCGGAATGTGCCGGCACGGCGCTCGACCTCGCGTATTTCAGCCGCCGGCTGGCAAAGCTGCTCAAGAGGGCCGGCCTTGCGTTCGGCAGTGTCGGGCGCTTGCGCGTCACTTACCTGCTCGAGGCCGCAGCTCGTCGGGCCGAAAAACGTCACCAAGAGGAAAACCAGCAATGAAGGCCGTGCCTGTCTGGCAGCCGCGGGCGTCCATGATTTTCGAGCGCGCCATCGTCGGCGATCGCCAGCCTTACGACTATCGGAAGACCTTCCCGCACCTGCAGGGCGAGCGGGTGGTGATCGTGGCAAGCCGCCGCTTTGTCCGGCCGGATGAAGTGATGGACATGCTCGTCGAGCTGAACAAGGGCTCGCCGGAATACGCGCGCGACCGTGCGCTGCCGATCTTCGAGAAACTGTCCAAGGCCGCGAAGTGCCAGGGCGTCGTGCCGCTTGGTTGTGCGCTCGGCACGGTGGCACTCGACGCACCCCGCTACGTCGAGCAGCCACATCGCGAGCCCGGCAGCGACCAGATGCGCGCCGGCTACTGGCTCTGGCCGATGCGCGATCCGCGGCCTTTCGCCGAGCCGGTACCGATCCGTGCCGAGCGCGGGATCTTCGATTGGGCCGGCCCGCTGCCGGCATTCTCGGAGGTCGCGGCATGACGCCCGACTGGTCCCCGCAACAAACCGCCGCCCTCAAGGCCGTGACCGACTGGTTCACAGCCTCGAACAGCGAGCAGATTTTCCGGCTGTTCGGCTTCGCCGGAACGGGCAAGACGACGCTCGCGCGCAAGATCGCCGACACAGTGCGCGACACAGTGAAGGACAGCGGCGAGCAGCTCACCGACGATGAAATCCGCAAGTCGGTCCTGTTCGCAGCCTTCACCGGCAAGGCGGCGCTCGTGTTGCGCTCAAAGGGCTGCCGCGGTGCTTCGACCATTCACAGCTTGATCTACAGGATCGACGAAGACGCCGGCCCCGTGCCCCGGTTCATGCTGAACGAGGAAAGCGATCTGGCGAGCGCCAAGCTTCTGATCGTCGACGAATGCTCAATGGTCGGTGCCGAGCTGGCGCACGACCTTCTCAGCTTCGGCACGAAGATCCTCGTCCTGGGCGATCCCGCGCAGCTCCCGCCCGTGCAGGATGCCGGCTTTTTCACGAACGCCAAACCGGACGTCATGCTCGACGAAGTTCACCGGCAGGCCGCCGAAAACCCGATCATCCGCTTGTCGATGGATATCCGCGCCGGCGCGCGCCTCCCCTATGGCGACTTCGGGGCTTGCCGCGTAGTGCCGTGGCAGCGCGATGCCATCTCGGCCGAAGAAATTCTTGCCGCCGATCAAATTCTCGTCGGCAAGAACGATACCCGCGCGGACATGAACACGCGCATCCGGGTGTTGAAGAAGCTCAAGGAGACGACGCCCTATGTCGGCGAGAAGCTCGTCTGCCTGAAGAACGATCGGAGCCGCCACCTGTTCAACGGCGGGCTTTGGAAAGTCGCGAAGAAGCGGAAGTTCAACCCTGCGGCCTGCCATCTCGTGATCGAGCCGGATGACGCCGGCGACGTCGCGCGCGCGGTCGACGTCAAGGTCCATCCGTATTTCTTCGAGGGCCGCGAGAAGGAGCTGACGTGGGAGCAGATCAAGGAAACGCAGCAATTCCACTACGGTTACGCGCTGACGGTCCACAAGGCCCAAGGCTCGCAATGGAACAACGTCGTGCTGTTCGACCAAAGCGGCGTGTTCCGCGATGACGCGCGGCGCTGGCTCTACACCGGCGTCACCCGCGCCGCCGAGAAGCTGACGGTGGTGATGTGAGGAGGCCAACAATGATCGACATGGACGAGATCATCGAGGCGACCGCAGCCAGCGGCGATGACCGCGGATTAAAACTCGATCCGCCGTCGACGGCATCAACGGTTCGCGAGAAAGCGGTTGCACATTTGATTTTCCGCTTCCTGCAAAACTGCCCCGATGATGCAACCGTGCTGGACCTTCGGGAAGCCGTCGAAGAATCCCGGTACGGAACTAGGGTTTAAGCTCAGGAGAACGACCATGAGCATGGTGACGTGCGAAGACTGCGACGCGCCGATCGACAGCGACGACGATCCGGGTTGTTTCGTCGAAACCGGCAATATGCGCCGTCTGCATGAGACGACAATCCTTTGCGAGAACTGCCGCGAGAAGCGGTGGGAGCGCAACGAGCAGCGGCTGATGCAGGACGGCTCCGGCCCGTCGCTGCTCGAGCAGCAAGCGGAGGCGATGAAGCTGAAATGACGGCCCGCCGCCGCAAGCTCACCGATTGCGAGAAGGACGTCATCATCGCCCGCCAGGGCGGCGTCTGCCCCGGCCTGCCCGGCTTCGGCATCAAGTGCGGCAAACCTGTCACGCGTGACACGGCCGAGTTCGACCACATCGACCAGCGCCATTTCACGGCCTCCGATGCACTCGACCAGTTCCAAGCGCTGTGCCGCGGCGATCGCACGAGCTGCGCCGCGGTCAAGACGAACGGCAAGCCCGGCGCCGGTTCGGCGGGCTCCGACGTCAACAAGCGCGTGAAGGCGCGCGATGCGAAAGACCGCCGGCTCATTCGGGAAGCCCGACAGCTCGAGAAGACCGGCCGGCATCAAGCCGCGCGGGCGAAGCTCGAGCAGCTCTCCACCCGGAAGTTCCGCGATCGGGAGCGCGCGCGTCGGCTGCGGCGCGAGCAGCGCGATCGCATGAAACTCAAGGCGAAACGGAAGCTCGCCCGCGCGCGAGCTGCAGAACGGGGGCGATGATGGAGTGCAAATTTGTCGTCGGACAGAAGGTGGTTTGCATCGCGGTTGACGAAGGCAAATGGATTTTGGCGGATACCCGCCAGCCCTCGCCGCATATCCCGAAGCACGGGGTCGTCTACAAGGTCACCGGGATCATTCCGTCATCTAATCATTGCGGCGTGCCGCTGATCTCGTTGGCGGAGTTTCCGCCAAACCATTTTTTCCAGCACAACATGTTCCGCCCACTTCTCGATCGCCCGAAGGAAGCCGATACCGACATCAGCATATTCCGAAAAATTCTCGACGGCGCTCCGGTCAAGGAGCCCGTGTGATGCCCATGCGCTTCAGGCTTCCGCCCGGTGGTGACGTTCCGCCCGCGCTCGCGGCGCGGCGCCTCGGGCTGACCCTGACGCAGTTCATGATGATGCTGCCCGACCTGCAAAAACGGCAGTTTCCGCCTGCTGACGCGACCACGGGAAACTTCGATCTCGATGCGATCGACCGCTGGCGCGCGGCCCGTTATCCACAATTCTCCTCTGCAACCGCTTCCTCCGGCGCGCGAGTCGCGAAAGATGTCGCGCAGGAACGGCTGCAGAGGATGCGCGAGGGTGGGTAGCGTGAAAATCCCCTACTACGTCACGCGACAGGCGCATGCCGACGCCAAGAAGTGGGGCTATTGGGCTCCCTGCCTCGCGCGCCGCAATCCGAAAACCGGCAAGATCGAGCCGTCGCTCATGGCGCAGCTCGGCTTCAAGCTGGTCGATTGCGGCGAGGATGGGCCGCTCGCCTGGGCGAAGGCCAAGAGCTGCAACGAGCAATGGAAGGAGGCCCGGCGCCGGCATCGCGCGGGCGAGCCGCTCGGGAAGATCGAGAAGGTTTACCCGCAAGGCAGCGTCGGCGAAGGCTTCGCGCGCTTTAAGGGCACCTACACTTGGAACACCGGCAAGAAGCCGCGCACCCGCGAAGATTGGGAGCGTGGCTGGAAGAACATCGAGCCGATGTTCGGCGACGTCGATCCGAAGACGGTCACGTTCGAGATTATCGACCAGTGGTATGCCGCCCTGCTCGAGCTGGTCGGCGTCCGCGAGGCGCACCGGGCGATGAAGATCTGGCGCGCGCTGTGGCAGGTGCTGGCGTCGATGAACTATTGCGACAAGGATCGCGACCCGTCCCAAGGCGTTCGTCGTAAAACCCCGAAGCCGCGCAATGCGATCTGGTTCGAGGGCGAGGCCGTGCGCCTGGTCAAGCGCGCCTGGCGCATGGGATTTCACGGCCTCGCCGGCGCGCTTGCGGTGGCTTGGGACACGCTATGGTCGCCTGTCGACGTGCGCACCCTGACGACGGCGCAGCTCAAATCGGACGCAGCCGGCCCGCTGTTCGCGCTCGAGCGCACGAAAACCGGGCGAGCAGGCATCGGCACGGTCAGCAAGCGCACCGCGCGCCTCCTGCTCGCCTACGTGGATCTGCTGCCCTTCACGCTGCACCCGGACACGCCGATCTTCCACACCCGTGGCGGCGAGCCGGGCAGCAAGGGTGGCAGGCCACGACCGCCCGTGCCCTATCAGAAGGACAAGCTCGCCGCGGACTTCCGGCTCGTGCGCGAGGCAGAATTTCCGGGCGACACCCGCCAGATCATGGACTTCCGCCGTTCCGGCACCGTCGAGGCGACGGCCGGCGAGGTCGATCTCAAGGCGTTGGCCGGCAAGCTCGCCAACTCGATCGACCGGAACAAGGCGCTGCAGGACACCTACATGCCGCACACGGCCTCGCTGGTGCGGCTGGCTGATGCCGCGCGCACCGTCGGCCGGAACCGGCTCCGCGGCTCGCGGGAGGGCTCGAAATGAGGTTCGGGGTTGTCCCCAAGAAGCTTCTGGCGCCTATGGTCGGCCAAGTGCACCGCGCGCGCGAGGAGACCTTTCCGCGCGCCGTCCGCGCCGGGCTGGCCGGGCGCAGAGTCGAAACGCCCGAGGGCCAAGAGTCGAATCGAGGAAAAAAGGGGGTGCTAAGTGCTTGAAAATATGGCGGGAGCGACGGGGCTCGAACCCGCGACCTCCGGCGTGACAGGCCGGCGCTCTAACCAACTGAGCTACGCCCCCGCGGACGCCGTGCGGAGTTAAAGGTGC
>JBFWXB010000029.1:0-62127 GCA_050187875.1 Variibacter sp. | reverse complement strand
CCTCTCCCCACAGGGGAGAGGGAGTTACCCAGCATCCGCGGCGCGGTCTTGCTGCGATCGTCACGGACTTACGCGGGCCAGGGCAGCGAATAGGTCTTCACATTGGTGAAGCTCTTCATCGCCTCGACGACGCCCTCCTTGTAGCCAAGCCCGGAATCCTTGATACCGCCGAAGGGCGACATCTCGATGCGATAGCCGGGAACCTCCCAGACATTGACCGTTCCGACCTCGAGGTCGCTGATGAAGCGCGTGATGTAGTCGAGGCGGTTGGTGCACACTCCCGAGGACAATCCGTAGGCGGTCGAGTTGGAGATCTTGATCACCGCGCCGATATCGTTCGGGCAGCGGATGATCGGGATGACCGGTCCGAAGGTCTCCTCTTTCACCAGCTCCGCTTCGTAGGGAATGTGGTCGACGACCGTCGGCGGGAACAGCGCGCCGTCGCGCTTCTCGCCATAGAGGCGCTTCGCGCCCTTCGCTACGGCGTCCTCCACGCGGCGCTCGAACAGCGCGGCGGATTTCTCGTTGATAACGGTGCCGACATCAACCGTCGGGTCCATCGGGTCGCCGGCTTTCAGCTTCTTCGCCTTGGCGACGACGAGCTTGGAGAATTCATCCGCAACGCTCTCGACGACGAGGATGCGCTTCACCGCCGTGCAACGCTGGCCGGAGTTCTTTGTCGCGCCGGTCACGGCAAGCTCCGCCGCCTTGTCGAGGTCGGCGTCCTCCATCACGATCAACGGATCGTTGCCACCGAGCTCGAGCACGATACGCCGATACCCGGCCTTCTCGGCGATGTATTTGCCGACCCGCACGGAACCGGTGAAGGTGATGAGGTCGGCGTCGGGATCGGTGATCATCGCGTCGCCCATGGTCGACGGATTTCCGGTCACGACCGAAAGCATCTCCGGCGGCAGGCCGGCTTCGTAGAGCACGTCGGCGAGCGCAAGCGCTGTGAGCGGGGTGAGCTCCGTCGGCTTGAGCACCAGGCGGTTGTTGGTCGCGATTGCCGGCGCGAGCTTGTGCGACACCATGTTGAGCGGATGGTTGAACGGCGTGATCGCGGAGATCACCCCGCCGAGCGGCTGGCGCGTCGTGTAGATCTTGCGCGTCTTGCCGTTGGGCGAGATGTCGCAGGAGTAGATCTCGCCGTCGTCCTTGATCGTCAGCTGGGCGGCGAACGACCAGACGTCGTAGGCGCGGCTCGCCTCATAGAGCGAGTCCTTCCAGCACAGGCCGGATTCCGCCGTGATCAGGCGGGCAAAGTCGTCCTTGCGATCGCGCAGCATCTCCGCGGTGCGCATCAGGATCTGCTGACGCTCGTAGCGCGTGAGTTTTGGCTTGAATGCCTTCGCTTTGGCGAAAGCGTCGCGCACGTGCTGCGGGCTCGCCGCCGGGACTGTGCCGACGACCTCGCCGTTATAGGGATTGTGCACGTCGAGGCGCGCCTCGGTCTCGACACGCTTGCCGGCGATGCGCATCGCCTCGTGGATGACTTTACCTGCGGCCGGCTTGGTCTGGATGTTCATCACCTTTTCCCTCATCCGTCATTCCGGATCGCCGCGAAGCGGCGAGTCCGGAATCCATACGCCGCAGCCGGGGTTATGGATTCCGGGCTCGCGCTTCGCGCGCCCCGGAATGACAATTCACTCTCGCGCGTGTCACGCCACATAATTCAGCGCGACATCGAAGACGTCGAAGTTTCGCAGCTTGCGATCCGCCGGCAACGAGACCTTGCGGTTGACGATCATCGGCACCGTCTCTTCCGTCAGCCCGCCATGCGAGCGCAGCGGCTCGCTGAGCGCGGAGAGATCGTGCCGCGCGGCGCTGGTGCCCAGCACCTTGTGGATGGTCGAGGTGACGACGATGTCGCCGACGCGGTCGCCCGGCAATTCAAAACGCGCGCAAGCCTCGTCGCGCGAGAGCACCTGATCGACTCCCTCGACGCCGCGCAGCTTCTCGATCCATTCGCCGGCGCTGACCCCTTGCGGCACATACACCGTCGCGAACGAGCCGAGCGCGCCGTGATGCTTCACGTAAGGATCGGTGATCGGCAGGATGACGCGCGCCTTGTCCTTGCCGAGCCACGCGTCGAACAGATCCTGCAGATAGATGACGTCCGGCTCGCCGTTCGGCAGATGCTTGTCGTTCATGCCGTGATCGGCGGTGAGCGCGAGCACGCAGCCGAGCGCGTCGAGCGCGCCGACATAGCGGTCCATCATCGCGTAGAAGGAATTCGCGATGTCGGAGCCCGGCGCCGCCTTGTGCTGCACATAGTCGGTGGTCGAGAGATACATCACGTCCGGCTTCTCGCGCTTGAGAAGCGCGACGCCCGCGGCCATCACGAATTCGGAGAGGTCGGCGGAATAAACCTCCGGCACCGGCTTGCCGACGCGCTTGAGAACGTCGGCGATGCCGTTGTCCTTGAGCGTCGCCTGATCCGCCTTCTCCGACGAGAAGGCGATCGCCCGGCCGCCCGAAAAGTCGAGGCCGTTGCCGAGCAGCGTGCGCAGCTTGTCCTTCGCGGTGACGACTGCGACCTTCGCGCCGGCATCGTGGAAAGCCTTCATGATGGTCGGCGCGCGCATGAACTTCGCGTCGTTCATCATCACTTCCTGCCCCGTCTTCGGGTCATAGAAGTAATTGCCGGCGATGCCGTGCACGGCGGGCGGACGCCCGGTGATGATCGAGATGTTGTTCGGGTTGGTGAAGCTCGGGATGACCGAGGTCGCCGTGAGATTGGCGCCGGTCTCCATCAGCCGCGCGAAATTCGGCGCGAGCCCTGCGTCGATCGCGCGCTCGATATAGCCGGGCTCCGAGCCGTCGATGCACACCGCGACCGTCGGCACTTTCGGGAAGCGATAGGTGCGCCCGTTCGCCGTGACCTGCATATCGTTGCGATTGTAGTTCATGCTTACGCCTCTGCTTCTTTACCTCGCCCCGGTTGCGGGAAGAGGTCGACGCGCGCAGCGCGTCGGGTGAGGGGGCATTTCGTTGCGACGTGCTTGTAGAACAAGCCCCTCACCCCGACCTCCCCCGCATGGGAGAGGGAGCAAGAGGCCTGGCCTCCACAAGCCATTCATCACGCGGCCTTCGCCGGCTTCGGCGAACTTACGCCCATCTCGGCGAGGATGTCGCGAATGGCGGCAAGCGCGCCGCGCATATGGTCGGCATTGAGCCGGCCGATGCAGCCGATGCGGAAGCTGTCGGCGACGGTGAGCTTCCCCGGATAGATCACGTAACCGCGTTCCTTGAGCCGATCATAGAAGGTCTGGAAGACGAACCTCGGATCGGCCGGCATGTGGAAGGTGACGATGATCGGAGCCTGCAGGCGATCCGGCAGCAGCGGCTCGAAGCCGAGTTCGCGCATACCGGCGACGAGGATGCGGCCGTTCTCGGCATAGCGTCCGCCGCGCCCGGCGACACCGCCCTCGGCGAGGAATTCCTGCAGCGCCTGGTGGAACGAGACGATCACGTGAATCGGCGGCGTGAAACGATACTGGCCGGTCTTCTCGAAGTTGCGCCACTGGTCGTGCAAGTCGAGGACGAGCGTCGTCGCATTGCCGGCCGTCTTCTCCAAGGCCGACTTGCGGCAAATGACGAAGCCGAGGCCGGGCACGCCCTCGATGCATTTGTTCGACGAGGCCGCGACCGCGTCGAATTGCACCTTGCGCGCGTCGAGCTCGAGCGCGCCGAACGCGCTCATCGCGTCGATGAGGAAGCGCTTGCCGTGCTTCTGCGCCAAAGCCCCGATCTCCGCGATCGGATTGAGAATGCCGGAGGTCGTCTCGCACATCACTGCAAAAACGTGGGTGATAGACTTGTCGTCGCGCAGGATGCGCTCGACGGTCGCGAGATCGGGCGGCGTGTCCTCCGCCGTTTCGTGCACCACGACCTTGCGGCCGGCGATGTCGCAAATTTTCTTCGCACGATGCCCGTAGGCGCCGTTGATGAGGATGAGGGCGCCGCCGTTCTTCGGCACGAAGGTCGTCAGCATCGCCTCGACGGCGAAGGTGCCGGAGCCCTGCATCGGCACGGTGACGAAATCGTCGCCGCCGTGGATGATGTCGCGCACCCGCGCCAGCACTTCCGAGTTGATCTTGATGAAGGTCGCGTCGCGCGAGCCCCAATCGTGAACCATCACCTCCTTGACGCGTTTCGAAGTGGTGAGCGGCCCGGGCGTGAGGAGCAGCGGGTCGCCCGTTTCGGAAACGGCAGGAGCGGTGGCACGTGTCATGCGTTTCAGTTCCCTCTTGACGAAGAGCCACAAAATATCACAAATTCGGTCAATAGCAACAGGGTGCCAGACCACGGTGACAGATTCTTGTGGGTTGTCTCTCCCCTGCCGGACAGCGGTCCGCCGCACGAAATGAACCGTAGCCTCATCGTTTTACGGTTCATCAGAAGCGGTCTGAATACCACTTTTTGCCGCATGAGATTGGCACTACATTAGGGAATCGGGCGCCACACTCGGCATAGCGAGGATACCCAATCCGGAATGTACGGCACTGAACTGTTCGCATCGCTTCTGGGCAGCGTCGCCCTCCTCCTCTGGGGGGTGCGCATGGTCAGGACCGGGATGACGCGTGCGTTCGGGACCGCGCTCCGCCATATCCTCACGACCCACGTGCGCACCAAGGGTGCGGCGTTCCTCGCCGGCCTCGGCGTCACCGGCCTCCTGCAAAGCTCGACCGCGACCGCCCTCCTCCTCGCCTCGTTCGCGGCGCGCGGCCTGATCGTCCTGCCGATCGCGCTGATCATGATGCTCGGCGCCAATGTCGGCACGACGCTCGCGGCGCAGATCTTCTCCTTCGACATCATCTGGCTGTGGACGCTGGCGGTCGGCATCGGCGTCTTCACCTTCATGGCGGCCGAGGGCGACAAGGTCCGCGCGGTCGCGCGCATCGCCATCGGCCTCGGCCTGATGCTCCTTTCCCTCTATCACCTGCGCGTCGCCGCGCAGCCGCTCAAGGATTCCCCGACCTTCATCTCGGTGCTCACCGGCCTCGCCGGCGATCCGATCTTCGGCTTCATCCTCGCGACCGCGGCGACCTGGCTCATGCATTCGAGCCTCACCATGGTGCTGCTGGTGATGGCGCTGGCGGCGGGACACGCGATCCCGATGCCGCTCGCCTTCGCGCTCGTGCTCGGCGCCAATGTCGGCGGCGCCATCGCGCCGATGACGGGGCTGACCGCCTCGGCCCCGGCCGCCAAGCGCGTCGCCGTCGGCAACCTCATCATGCGCGCGGCGATCGCACTGCCGATGATCTTCCTGGTGAAGTGGGCGACCGAACTCTTCGCCATCGTCGAGTCCGATCAGGCGCGCATGGTCGTGAATTTCCACACGGCGTTCAATCTCGTCGGCGCGCTGATCCTCCTGCCATTGACGGGACTGTTCTCGAAGCTCACCACCTATCTCCTCCCCGACGCGCCGGAAGCCGCCGACAGCAGCAAGCCGCGCCACCTCGATCCGCATGTGCTCGACACGCCCTCGGAAGCGCTTGCCTGTGCGCTGCGCGAAACGCTGCATCTCGGCGACCGCGTCGCCGACATGCTGCGCCAGGCGCTGGTCGTGTTCGAGAAGTCGGACGCGAAGCTCGTCAAGGAGGTGGAGAAGTCAGACAACGTCGTCGACGAGTTGCACGAGGCCATCAAGCTCTATCTCGTGAAGGCGTCGAAAGCGGAGATGACCGACGAGGAGAGCCAGCGGCACGCCGAGATCCTCACCTTCACGACCAATCTCGAGCATGTCGGCGACATCATCGACAAGAACCTGATGGAACTCGCTGCGAAGAAGATCAAGAACCAGTATGCATTCTCCGCGGAAGGCTTGAACGACATCCGCCGTATCCACGGACAGGTGATGGACAACATGCGCCTCGCCTTCAACGTCTTCGCGACGCGCGACGTGACGCTCGCGCGCCGCCTGCTCGCGGAGAAGGCGGCGATGCGCAGCGCCGAGCTCGGCGCCGCCGACAGCCACTTCGCGCGCCTGCGCGAAGGCCGCCCGGAATCGATCGAGACCTCGTCGATCCATCTCGACGTCGTGCGCGATCTCAAGCGCATCAACGGCCACCTGACCTCAGTCGCCTACCCGATCCTCGAAGTGGCCGGGGAGCTCCGCGACAGCCGCCTGCGCGAGCACAAGAAAGCGCCCGCCGACATCGCCGCCGGCAAGCCGGTCACGCCGTAAATGTCATTCCGGGGCGCGACCGCAGGTCGCGAGCCCGGAATCCATACGCCGCAGCATCAAGGATAATCCGAGACGCGCGAGTTCAGTCCGCAGCACAGGGATTATGGATTCCGGGCTCACGCTTCGCGCGCCCCGGAATGACGAAGGCGAGGTCTCGTAGCCCGTGTTGAGCAGAGCGAAACGCGGGGACTGTCGGCAATCCGTTCGCGCATACGCCGGATTTCGCTCCGCTCAATCCGGGCGACGGTCGCTCTCTCCGTCATCCGCCCTATGTGCGCGACGCGCTTGACTCCTTACCTTACATGGAATATAGTCCTATCTATCCTCGCTCATGAGGGGCGCCGTCCGGAGGCGTCTTGAAGGTGGAGCGGGGTGCGGCGACCGCGGGCGTGGGACAACGCATCCCCTCACCCGGTAGGCCCCGGGGCTCCGTCCCCCGCCACTAGGAGCGGGTGCCAGGAGCTGGCTGAAGGCGCGCTCGGTCTTAAGAGCGTGGCCGAAGCACGGTCCCGGGGAATCTCAGACGCCGCGGCGGGATCGCACGTTGTGCGTGTCTCCCGCCATGTGGAGCGCCGAGAGGCGTGGGCGCTGATCGCAAAGCGCCCGCCGCGCGCCTTAAGCGCGGCTTCGGCGGCGTCTCGCACACGCCGCCACCAAGTAGCGCCTCGTCGGCGCTCCACGTCCCCTCATTTTCGGAGGGGACGGACCGGCAAACCTCGGAGCGCTTTGCGCTCGCGAGAATGCGGATGGCTGTTTGAAAATCGAGTTGTCATTCCGGGGCGCGACCGCAGGTCGCGAGCCCGGAATCCATACGCCGCAGCCTTCACGATCATCCCGCACCACCGGAGTTATGGATTCCGGGCTCGCGCTTCGCGCGCCCCGGAATGACAGGATCAGTCGACAAATCACTGCAACCGGATCAGCGCCAGGCCCGCGACGATCACCACCGCGGCCGCGATACGCGTCGCGCGCAGCGGCTCCTTGAGGATGACAACCGCAATCGCCGCCGCGAAGAGGACGCTCGTCTCGCGCAACGCCGCGACGAGCGCGATCGGCGCGACGGTCATCGCCCAGATCGCGATCCAGTACGCCGCGAGCGAGAGCCCGCCGCCGATCAATCCGCCGATCCAGAACGGCGCCATCGCCGGATAGGCGGCGGGACCGCGCCGTATCAGCACGAGCGTCGCCATCATCAAGCCGTCGGCGATGAAGAGCCAAACCGTGTAGGCATGCGGATTGCCTGCGACCCGCGCGCCGGTGCCGTCGGAAATCGAGTAGCCGCAGATCGTGACCGCCGTGAATAGCGCGAAGCCGACGGCCCGGCTGTTCATCCGCGCCACGGCCGCACCGCCGCGGAACGACATCAGGAACACGCCGCAGGCGAGCAGCACGATGCCGAAGATCCCCGTCGGACTGATCGCCTCGCCGAGCACCGTCGTGCTGACAAGCGTCGTCATCAGCGGCGCCGAGCCCCGCGCGATCGGATAGACCTGCCCCATATCGCCGTAGCGATAGGCTTCGCTCAGCCCGATGAAGTAGCCGATATGCACGAGGATCGACGCGCCGATCCACGGCCACGCCGCCGGCGCCGGCAGCCCGACGAACGGCACGACCGGGATGACGATCACGAGCGAGGCGATAGCGATCAGCGCCATCGCCGTGAATGGCTCGAGCCGCACTTTGACCAGCGCATTCCAGCCGGCGTGGCACGCAGCGCCGACAAGAACCGCAGCGAAGACGAAGGGGTCCACGCTTAAGGACCGTGCCGCAGACGGCAGCATCCCTCCCCCGCAGGGGGAGGGTGACCGCGAACGCAAGTGAGCGGTCGGGTGGGGCCCGCCGCGCATTCACCCCACCCGGCTCCGCGCTCCGCACGGAGCCACCCTCCCCTTAAGGGGAGGGACAAAAAAATCCTCATCCCCTCACCTTCTCACCTTTCGGATCGTAAGGCGCGCGCAGCGACGCGCGCACCGCAACGCGCTCGCCGGCGATGTCGAGTTCGAAGCGCGCATTCATGAGCGCGGTTTCATCGAGCACGGCGCCATTTGTCTTCACATAGCCGAGCGCGACTATGCCACCGACCGAGTGCCCGTAAGCCGCCGAACTGACGTCGCCGACCGGCACGCCATCCCGCAGAATGAGCTCGCCGCCATGGGCGAGCGGCGTGTCGGGTGCGGTGGCGACAAAGCTGACGAGGCGCTGCGCCAGCGGCTTCGTCTTGGCGGCGAGGAGCGCGTCGCGCCCGAGGAAATCGCCCTTGTCGAGCTTCACCGCGAAGCCAAGTCCCGCCTCATAGGGATTGTAGTCCGGCGTGAGTTCCCGTCCCCAGGCGCGATAGGCTTTCTCGAGACGGAGCGACTCGATCGCGTAATAGCCGCCGTCGCGTAGGCCCTCGCTCTGCCCCGCCGCCATGAGCGCATCGTAGACGCCAGCCGCGAATTCCGTCGGCACATAGAGCTCCCAGCCGAACTCGCCGACATAGGTGCGCCGCGATGCAAGCACGGTGGCGTTGCCGATGCCGATCGGACGGATCGCGCCGAAGGGGAATGCCTCGTTGCCGAGCGGCGCGCTCGTCAGCTTCGACAAGATGTCGCGCGCGCGTGGCCCCATCAGCGCGATCACGGCGTAGGCCGACGTGACGTCGGTCAGCACCGCGCACGCATCGTGCGGCATGTTGCGATTGATCCAGTCGGCGTCGCGCGTCGCCTGCGCGGTGCCGGTGACGAGCAGAAAGCGGTCGGCGCCAAGCCGCGCGATGGTGAGATCGCTCTCATACGTGCCGCGCTCATTGAGAATCCCGGTATAGACCGTCTGCCCGACCGGAGCCGCGATGTCATTGGCGCAGAGGCGCTGCAGCACGCGCTCCGCGTCGCGGCCCTGCAAGAGAAGCTTCGCGAACGAGGTGACGTCGAAGACCGCTGCGGTCTCGCGCGCCGCCTTGTGCTCTGCCGCCGCGTAAGGAAACCAGTTCTGCCGGCCGAAGGAATAGTCGATCCGCGCATCGGCTGCCGAGGGTGCGAAGAAGTTCGGGCGCTCCCAACCCATCTTCGAGCCGAACAGCGCGTGCTTCGCTTTCAGCCGATCGTAAAGCGGCGAGCAGCGCAGCGGCCGCGCACTTTCGAGCTCGCGGTTCGGCCAGGCCATCATGTAGTGCAGGCCGAGCACTTCGGTGACACGGCTTTTTAGGAAAGCGTCGTTGCCGTTGAAGGCCGCGAAGCGGCGAATATCGACTGGCCAAAGATCGAGCGTCGGCTTGCCGTTGACGATCCATTCCGCGAGCGCACGGCCGGCGCCACCGCCCGAGGCGATGCCGCCCGAATTGAAGCCGGCGCCGACGAAGAAGTTCTTCAGCTCCGGCGCCTCGCCCAGAATGAAATTGTTGTCCGGCGTGAAGCTCTCCGGACCGTTCATGAAGGTCTTGATTTCCGCAGTTTCGAGCGCCGGCACGCGGATGAGCGCGTTCTCCATCAGAATCTGGAACTGGTCCCAGTCGTCGGGAAGGATGCCGAACTCGAAATCGTCGGGGATGCCGTCCATGCCCCACGGCTTCGCCACCGGCTCGAAGCCGCCCATGAGAAGGCCGCCGACCTCCTCCTTGAAATAGATGTAGCCATCGGGATCGCGCATCACCGGAAGGTCGGGCGTGATGCCGTCGATGCGGCCAGTGACGATGTACATGTGCTCGGCGGAGTGCAGCGGCACGGTGACGCCGCAAAGGCGCCCGACCTGCTTTGCCCATTGACCGGCGCAATTGACGACGATCTCGCAATCGATCTTGCCCCGCGTCGTCGTCACCCCGCTGACACCCCCATCCTTGCTGTGGATCGCCGCGACGCGCGTCTTCTCGAAGATGCGCACGCCGCCGCGCCGCGCCCCGCGCGCGAGGGCCTGCGTCACATCAGCGGGGTTGGCCTTGCCGTCGCTCGGCAGCCACAGCGCACCGGTGAGGTCGTCGGTGCGCATGATCGGATATTTCTCGCCCGCTTCCTTCACCGAGATCATTTCGCACGGCACGCCTTGCGCCGTCGCCGCCGAGGCGGTGCGCTTGAGTTGCGTCAGCCGTTCCGCCGTGCGCGCGACAAGCAGCGAGCCGCATTGCTTCCACCCGGTCGCCTGCCCCGTCTCCGCTTCGAGGCGCGAATAGAGCTCGACCGAATACTGTACCAGCCGGGTCATGTTCGAATGCGAGCGCAGTTGCCCGACGAGGCCGGCGGCGTGCCAGGTCGTGCCGCCGGTGAGCCGCCCCTGCTCCAGCAGCACCACGTCTTTCTCGCCCGCCTGCGCGAGGTGATAGGCGACGGAACAGCCGATGACGCCGCCGCCGATAATGACGATGCGCGCGTGCGTGGGAAAATTGGGATCAGTCATGAGGCTACCCTGCTGGTGAAAGCGAGGGAGCTAATATCACAAAAAACCACAAAATACCAAACGGAGAAATCACGCGGCGATGACTTTGACACCGCGCCCATGCCATGCGGCCTGCAGCGCCTTGTCCGGGAGCTTGTCGACGATCACGCCGGCCGCGCTTTTGAAGTTCGGAATCCGGAATGGCGTGCGGCGTGCGAATTTGCGCTGATCCGCGACGAGATAGGCGCCGCCCGCCAGCAGCATCTTGCCCCGCATCTCGGCGGCACTGCGCGAATAGTCCGTCGGATCGCCGTCCTCGGCAAAACCACCGGCGCCGACGAAGGCGACATCGACGCGGAAATTGGGCACCGCATTGACGACGTCGATGCCGATCGTCGCCTCGTCATTGCCGTCGACCTCGCCGCCGAGAAGATAGACTCGGTTTCCCGGCACGCGCGAGAGGACGCCCGCATTGATCAGGGAGTTCGTGCAGATGGTGAGCCCTCGCCGCGAAACGAGCTCCACCGCAATGGCATGGGTGGTCGAGCCCGAATCGAGCAGAACCGTGCCGTTTTCGGGGATGAGCTTCGCCGCCACCCGCGCGATTGCGGTCTTGCCTTCGGCATTTTCCGCTTCGCGCTGCGAGAGCGCCGGCTCCATGACGCCGCGCCGCGCGGCGCCGCCATGCACCACATCGAGATGGCCTTGGTCGGCGAGCGATTTGAGATCGCGGCGGATCGTTTCGTGCGAAACGCCAAAGGCCTCCGCCAACTCGCCGACGCTGACCGAGCCGACGGCGCGGATGCGGCGGACGATCTCGTCATGGCGACGGACGGCGAGCGGACGAGGCATGGCGGCGAGAATCCTTTGCGGCGCGGCGCGCTACTGTGACGGGGCACCGCCCGCGAAACAAGCCACATCAACCCACGAAATCACTCCTGGCGGGGATGGCCCAAGGCCTTCGGAGACCAAATGCCGCGGCGCCCAAATTGGGCCTGGGCGACAGCCGATTGGCCGTTGTCATTCCCGGCCGAATGCCGCAGCATCGCGGGCCATGGCGGCGGCGCCGGCGCCAAGATCGGGCCGTTCACACGGAGGAGATCATGAAGCTCAATCGTCGTTCCTTTGTCGGCGGCGTCATCGCCGCACCGTTCCTTGCCCGCACCGGATTCGCGCAAGGCAGCGCCAGCGTGCTGCGCGTCATCCCGCATGCCGACCTGAAGAACATCGACCCTATCTGGACCACCGCCTATATCAGCCGCAACCACGGCTACATGGTCTACGACACGCTGTTCGCGATGGATGCGAACCTGAAGCCGCAGCCGCAGATGGTGGACAAGTGGGAGGAGTCCTCCGACAAGAAGACCTGGACCTTCGTGCTGCGCGACGGCCTCAGTTTCCATGACGGCAAGCCGGTGACAGCGGACGACTGCGCCGCCTCGCTCATCCGTTGGAGCAAGCGCGACCCGATGGGCCAGCAGCTCTTCTCCATCGTCGAGAGCTGCAAGGGCCGCGACGCCAAGACGCTCGAGATCAAGATCAGCAAGCCTTACGGGCTGATGCTCGATTCGATCGGCAAGATCTCCTCGAATGTGCCCTTCATCATGCCGAAGGCTCTGGCCGAGACCGACGCCTTCAAGCAGGTCGAGAGCGCGGTCGGCTCCGGGCCCTTCATCTTCAAGAAGGACGAGTGGGTTCCGGGCTCCAAGGTCGTCTACGTCAAGAACAAGGATTACGTGCCGCGCAAGGAGCCCGTCTCCGCCGCGGCCGGCGGCAAGATCGCCAAGGTCGACCGTGTCGAGTGGCTCTACATCCCGGACTCGACGACCTGCATGAACGCGCTGATGTCGGGCGAGATCGACTATTACGAGCAAGTGCCGGGCGACCTCGCGCCGGTGCTCGCGAAAGCGCCCGGTGTGAAAATCGAGACCCTCGACCCGATTGGCGCGCAGGGCATGCTGCGTCTCAACAGCATGGTCGCCCCGACCGACAATGAGCTCGTGCGCCGCGCCATCATTCGCGCCATCAGCCAACAGGACATGCTCGCCGCCGCCGTCGGCAATCCCGACTACTACAAGCAGTGCGACTCGCTGTTCCCCTGCGGCACGCCGATGGAATCGAAGGCCGGGCTCGACCTCATCCGGCCCCCGAGCAAGGACGAGGCGAAGAAGCTCCTCAAGGAAGCGAATTACAAGGGCGACAAGGTCGTCATCCTGCAGCCGACCGACATCCCGATCAGCAATGCGTTCGCGCAGGTCGCGGCGAAGACGCTGCGCGACATCGGCATGAATGTCGACCTGCAGGCGATGGACTGGTCGTCCGTCACCTCGCGCCGCGCCAAGAAGGATCCGGTCGACAAGGGCGGTTGGAACATGTTCCCGACCTGGTGGATCGGCGGCGACCTCCTCAACCCGCTCACCAACGCGGCGATGATCGCCAATCCCGACAAGGCCTGGCCCGGCTGGCCGAACGACAAGAAGATGGAGGAGCTCCGCCAGGCTTTCGCCAACGCGTCCTCGCTCGACGAGCAGAAAAAAGCAGCCGCCGCCGTGCAGCAGCGTTCGATCGAGATCGGGCAGTACGTCAACCTCGGCACGTATTTCGTGCCGGTCGGCTACCGCGACAACGTGAAGGGCATGATTCCCTCGCCGGTCCAGTTCTTCTGGAACATGGAGAAGGTGTCGAGCTGACAGGCCTTCGGTCGAATTCCGAATCGTCATGCCCGGGCTTGACCCGGGCATCCATCGATCAAGAAAGATGGATTGCCGGGTCGAGCCCGGCAATGACGACCGGGCACTTCGCGTGAAACGACGACGGTCGTACTGACATGCTTGCTTTCATTCTCAGGCGCGTGCTCAGCACGATCCCGGTGATGGCGATCGTCGCTTTCGCCGTGTTCATGCTGCTGCGTCTCTCCCCTGGCGATCCGGCGTCGGTCATTGCCGGCGACTACGCGACAGCCGAGCAGATCGCGCGCATCCGCACGCAGCTCGGCCTCGATCAGCCGATCTACACCCAGTTCTTCGCCTGGCTCGGCCAACTGGCGCACGGCAATCTCGGCGTCTCGATCTTCTCGAATCTGCCGGTTTCGACCCTGATCGCGCAACGCATCGAGCCGACGGCGATGCTGGCGTTGACCACAATCATCTTCTCAATTGTCGTTGCCGTACCGATGGGCGTCGTCGCGGCCTGGAAGGCGAATACCTGGATCGACCGCGCCGTGATGGTCTTCGCCGTCATCGGCTTCTCGGTGCCCGTCTTCGTGATGGGCTATTTTCTGATCTACGGCTTAGCGCTCGGCCTCAATTGGTTTCCGGTGCAGGGCTATCGCAGCCCGACGCAGAGCATCGGGCTATTCGCTGCGCATATCGCGCTGCCGACCTTGGCGCTCTCCGCCATCTTCGTCGCTTTGATCGCGCGCATCACGCGCGCCACGGTGCTCGAAGTCCTCGACGAGGATTACATCCGCACGGCGCGCGCAAAGGGGCAGATCGAGCGCAAGGTGCTGTTCCATCATGCGCTGCGTAACGCTGCCGTGCCGATCGTCACCGTGATCGGGCTCGGCATCGCGCTCCTCATCGGCGGCGTTGTGGTGACGGAAAGCGTCTTCAACATCCCCGGCCTCGGCCGCCTTGTGGTCGATGCGATCCTCAAGCGCGATTACCCGATCATCCAAGGGCTGATCCTGCTGTTCTCGTTCGTCTACATCCTCCTCAACCTGTTGATTGACATCGCCTACACGCTGCTCGATCCGAGGATCCGCTATTGAGCGAAATCGCCGACCCAGCCATCGCTACAACGCCGGCGCGCCGCGGCAGCGGCTTGCCCCGGCAGCCACTGGTCATCTTCGGCACAATCGTCATCGTGTTCATGGTGTTGGCGGCGGTCGCCGCGCCGCTCCTCGGCACGATCGATCCGCTGGCGCTCAATCCGCTTGGCCGGTTGCGCCCGCCGAGCGCCGCCAACTGGTTCGGCACCGATCAGTACGGCCGCGATATTTGGAGCCGCGTCGTTTTCGGCTCGCGCGTGTCGCTTCTCGTCGGGCTGACCGTCGCGGTCCTCTCGTTGAGTATCGGCCTCGTGATCGGACTTGTCGCGGGTTACATGCGCTTCGTCGATGCGATCGTCATGCGTTTCATGGACGGCTTGATGGCGATCCCGGGCGTGCTCCTCGCCATCGCGCTGGTCTCGCTCTCGGGCGCGAGCATGACGACTGTGATTGTCGCGATCACGATCCCGGAAATTCCCCGTGTGGTGCGGCTCGTGCGCTCGGTCGTCCTCACGGTGCGCGAGGAACCTTACGTCGAGGCGGCGATCGCGGCCGGCACGCGGCTGCCGCTCCTGCTTGTGCGCCACATCCTACCGAACAGCATTCCGCCGCTGATCGTGCAGGCGACGTACATCTGCGCCTCGGCGATGCTGACGGAGGCGATCCTGAGCTTCCTCGGCGCCGGCACGCCGCCGGAAATCCCGAGCTGGGGAAACATGATGGCGGAAGGCCGGCAGTTCTTCCCGATCGCGCCGCGCATCGTGCTCCTGCCCGGCGTCGCGTTGGCGTTGACGATCCTCGCCGTCAATGTTCTCGGCGACGGGTTGCGCGACCGCCTCGATCCAAAAATCGCGAAGCGGATGTGATGAGCGCCCCCTCCCCTGTTCTCGCGGTCGAAGGCCTGACGGTCCGCCTGCCCGCGCACGCGGACCGCATGAACGCCGTCGAGGATGTGTCGTTCACGGTCGGCGCCGGCGAAATCGTTTGCGTCGTCGGGGAGTCGGGCTCCGGCAAGTCGGTCACGGCTCACACCGTCATGGGCCTCCTTCCCAAAGGACAGCTCACGCCAACCGCCGGCCGCATCCTGCTCGAAGGCGAAGATTTGCTGAAGAAATCGCCCACGGAGCTGCGCAAGCTGCGCGGTGATCGCATGGGCATGATCTTCCAGGAGCCGATGACGGCGCTCAATCCGGTTCTCAAGGTCGGCGAGCAGATCGAGGAAGTGCTAACGATCCACACGCCCCTCGATGCGCAGGCGCGCCGTCGGCGCGTGCTCGACACCATGGCGGCCGTGCATCTACCGGATGTCGAGCGCTTGATCGACGCTTATCCGCATCAGCTTTCCGGCGGACAGCGCCAGCGCATCATGATCGCCGCCGCGCTCGTGCTCGATCCTGTGCTCCTCATCGCCGACGAGCCGACGACCGCACTTGACGTGACGACACAGGCGCAAATCCTCAAGCTCGTGCGCGAGTTGATGGAGCGCCGCAACACGGGCGTTCTCTTCATCACTCACGATTTCGGGGTTGTCGCCGAGATCGCGAGCCGCGTCGTCGTTATGCAGCGCGGCCGCGTCGTCGAGCAGGGGGCGGCGCATGAGGTCTTGCGCGCGCCGAAGCACGACTACACCCGCATGCTCGTGCGCTCCGTGCCAAGCTTGACCCCGCCGGAGATCGAGACGAAAGCGGCAGAAGCGGTCGCCCTCGAAACGCGCGGCTTGAGCAAGACCTATGTGGTCGGCGGCTTTCTCGGCAAGCGCCAGGAAGTACGGGCGGCAAGCAACGTCAACATCGCCGTCAAGCGCGGCGAGACGGTCGGCGTCGTCGGAGAATCGGGCTCGGGCAAATCGACGGTCGCGCGCTGCATCGCCCGCCTCATCGACCCGAGCGACGGCGCGATCTTGATCGAGGGCGCCGACGTCGCGAAGCTTGGCCCCGCAGCGCTGCATCCGCATCGCAAGCGTGTGCAGATCGTCTTCCAGGACCCCTATCGCTCGCTCAATCCACGTCGCACAGTCGGGGCATCGATCGTCGAAGGACCGATGAATTTCGGCCTGTCGCGCGAGGACGCGTTCACGCGCGCGGCCGATCTGATGCGCCTCGTCGAGCTCGACCCGGCGGCGCTTTCGCGTTTCCCGCATCAATTTTCCGGCGGGCAGCGCCAGCGCATCTGCATCGCGCGTGCGCTCACTATGGAGCCGGACATCCTGATCGCCGACGAAGCGGTGTCCGCCCTCGACGTTTCGGTGCAGGCGCAGGTGCTGCGTCTGCTCAAGAACGTGCGCGAGAAATTCAACCTCGCCGTTCTTTTCATCACGCACGACCTGCGCGTCGCGGCGCAGATCTGCGACCGCATCGCCGTCATGCAAAAGGGCGAAGTTGTGGAGGAAGGCGCGGCGTCCGATATTTTCCGTGCGCCGAAGCATCCATATACGCGCGCCCTGTTCGACGCCGCGCCGGGCCGCGATTTCGCCTTTGGCGGTGAACTCATCAGCGAAGGACCGGCCTCTTGATGAAAGACCTTCTGCCGCTCGCCGAACGCGTTGGCGCTCAACTCAAAGGGAAGAAGCAAACCATCGTCGTTGCGGAATCCTCGACCGGCGGCTTGATCGCGGCGGCGCTGCTCGCGGTCCCCGGCGCCTCGGCCTATTTCCTTGGCGGCACGGTCGTCTACACGCGCCAATCACGCCGTCTGCTGCTGGAAATTTCCGACGCCGATCTCGACGGCACGCGGCCGTCCACCGAGGCCTACGCGCTGATGATGGCGCGACGTATGCGCGAGCGTTTCGACGCCACGTGGGCGATGGCGGAAACCGGGGCGACCGGTCCAACCGGCAATCGCTATGGCGACGCCGCCGGCCACTCCTGCATCGCCGTCGTCGGACCGACCGAGCGAGCAATAACGCTCGAAACCGGCAAGACCGACCGCGCCGAGAACATGCAGGCGTTCACGAAGGCGGCGCTGGAGTTTTTGTTGAAAGGTTTGCAAACGACCTAAGCCCGTCACCCTGAGGTGCGAGGCGCGCTTGCGCCGAGCCTCGAAGGGCGACGGCCACGGATTCTCTGGCCGTGCATCCTTCGAGGCTCGCTGCGCGAGCACCTCAGGATGACGGTTAGGCGCTTATGCGAGAAGGCAGCCCTCAATCGCTTCATGAATGTTTTTCAAGAGCTCATCGAGCGTCTCGCCTTCGGATGCACACCCGGGAATTGCCGGGACCTCCGCCCAGAAGCCACCTTCTTCAGCCTCATGCACGATCACTTTGATCTTCATGGCATCCTCGCTAGCGGCTCCTTAGATACTTCTTCCCCCGGAATAAGCAATCCTTCACACCTCATCCTCCGCCACCGCCTCGCCCCATGGCATGTAGGGCTCGACCGCGCCCTCGTTCATCGCGCCGACGCGGCGCACGGCGGAGGCGATGGTGAAGTGGTTCGGATAGGCCGTGCGCTCCACATGGCGCGTGCTGAACGATTGCGCCAACGCGGCTCGCACGCTGTCGGGCAGGTCGCGGTCGACGATGACGAAAGGGCCACCGGACACGTCGATGCGCGGCGCATGCATCGCGTCGTCGAGCGACAGGCCGTTCGCCATCATCACCAGGAGCTGGAACACCGCCGGCAGGATCTTGCGGCCGCCGCAGCCGCCGATCGCCACCGTGTCGTCATGCCCCAGCATGATGGCGGGGCAATAGTTGGAGAGCGTGCGCTTGCCCGGGCCGATCCCGTTCGGCGTGTTCGGCCGCGGGTCGAACCAGTTGACGCCGTTGTTCATCAGGATGCCGGTCGAGGGCGACAGCATGCGCGAGCCGAACAGCGACAACAAGGTCTGCGTCAGCGCCACCATGTTGCCTTCGCGGTCGATGACCGAGAAATGCGTCGTCGAGCCGCGCGGCGCGGTCGTCGTGCTGTCGCCCATGGTGGCGAGGCGGGTGCGCCAGGCTTCGTCGAGGCTCTTCGCCACGGCCATGAAAGCATCGGCATCGAGCGGTTTGCCGGTCGCGGACGTGGACCAGCGTGCGTCAAGGCCGGCGAAAGCGGCCGCGATCGTCGGGCCGCCGCTGTGCGCCGGCAGCACATGCACCTTGCGGTCGCGATGCGTGAGCGTCTTCGGTTCCACCATCGGCGCGGTGACGGCGGCAAGATCGCCGACATCGAGCACGCCACCGAGAGCGCGAATATCCTTGACCAGTGCCGCGCCGATCGGCCCACGATAGAACGCGTCGGCCCCCTCCTCCGCGATCGTCGCGAGCGTCTTCGCAAGCTCCGGATTGGGCAGGCGGATCGCGGGATTCTCTGCGACCGCCGGCGGCGGACACGGTGGCACGCCGGCCGGCGCGAACACGCGCCGCGCGCCCTCGTCCGCAAGGAGGTTCTGTAGCGCCCCGGAGATCATCAGGGTCGTGTGCCAATCGACGACCATGCCGTCGCGTGCGAGATCGACCGCGGGTGCGACCAGTTCACGCCATGGCCGTCGCCCGAACGCCTTATGCGCCGTCGTCAATCCGGCGAGCACGGTCGGTGCGACCACCGCCTTGGCGCCGACCAGATTGCGATCATCCTTGACCCGCGGCCAGCCGAACAGATCGCCATCGTCGCCGCCGACGATCGGATAATCGGCCGGATCGAGCGCCGCCGGCGAGCGCGCGCCGAAGTCGACGACGGCGACGCGATTATCCTTGGCCGAATAGATCAGCATCGCGCCGGTCGCGCCGAGGCCGCTCATCCACGGTTCCAGCACACCGACCGCCATCGAGGTGGCGATGGCGGCATCGATGGCATGGCCACCGTCGGCTAGAACGCGCGCGCCGATCTCCGAAGCGAGGCGGTTCTGGCTCGCGACGATGCCGCCGGATGAGCGCGCCGCCGGCTTGCGAAGCTGCTGACGGCGGGACAAGTTCGGCGAGAGGCCTGCGGGCGTACTCATGAAACTCCTTTCTCGGCAAGCTTGCGGTCATAATCGAGCACCGCTTGCAGCAGCACCTGCGCGCCGGCGGCGCACTGCTCCTTGGACGAGAACTCCGCCTCGTTGTGGCTGACGCCGCCTTTGCAGGGCACGAAGATCATCGAAGTCGGCGCGACGCGCGACACATAGGTCGCGTCGTGCCCGGCGCCGGAAATGATCTCGCGCGCCGAAAGCCCACTGAGCGCCGCAGCGGCGCGCACGGATTCGATGCAGTCGGCGTTGAACCGCACCGGCGGCGTATCGGCGATGCACGCCATCGTCACGCCGAGGCCGAGCGGATCGCATATCTCCGACAGCGAGGCGACGAGGAGCTTTTCCATCGCCTCGATCACGTCGCTCTCCGGATGCCGCAGATCGACGGTGAGAAAGACTTCGCCCGGCACCACGTTACGGCTGTTCGGCTTGACCTCCATCATGCCAACGGTGCCGACGGCGAGCGGCGCATGCGCGTTGGCGATGTCGTTGATGCGCTCGATGAGGCGTGCCGCGCCCAACAACGCGTTCTTGCGCAGGTGCATCGGCGTCGCGCCCGTATGCGCATCCTGTCCGGTGACCGTCACCTCGTACCAGCGAAGGCCCTGCACGCCGGTGACGATGCCGATCTCCTTGCTCTCGGCTTCAAGCAGGGGCCCTTGCTCGATATGCAGCTCGAAGAAAGCCGTGAGCGGATGTTCGCCACATGGCTCGCTGCCACGATAGCCGATCGCCTCCAGCGCCTCGCCGTAGGTGACGCCTTGAGGATCCGTGCGCGAGAGCGCCCAGTCTTTCTTGAACGCCCCACCGAACACGCCGGACGCAGTCATCGAAGGCGCAAAGCGCGCACCCTCTTCGTTCGTCCAATTGATGATCTCGATCGGCGCGACGGTCTCATAACCGGCCTGCACCATCGTGCGCACGGCCTCAAGCGCACTGATGACGCCGAGCACGCCGTCGAACTTGCCGCCGGTCGGCTGGGTGTCGAGATGGCTGCCGAGGCCGATCGGCGCCAAGTCGTTCCGCTGTCCCGGCCGGCGCGCGAACATCACGCCCATGTCGTCGACGGTGACGGTGAGGCCAAGACCTTCGCATTGCGCCTTGAACCAGTCCCGCACCTGGCGATCGAGATCGGTCAATGTGAGGCGGCAAATGCCGCCTTTCGCCGTTGCCCCAATGGCGGACGTGGACATGATGTCGCCCCACAGCCGCTCGGCATCAATCACGAGATTCCGCATCGCTTCAGGCTCCTTCGCAGCCCAACACTATACTTGTGGCCGCAACGAGGGACGAGAGCTCTCAATGCTTGGCGTCGGGCGGCAGGTTCCAGACTTTCGACGAAACGCGCGCATATTGCTTCGGCCGCTCGACATTGGCGCCCAAGTCGCGCGCCGCATGCCAGCCCCAATGCGGATTATCGAGAAAGCCGCGGGCGAGCGCGATCATGTCGGCGCGCCCTTCAGCAAGGATCGCCTCCGCCTGCTGCGGCGACGTGATCAAGCCGACGGCGCGGGTCGGCAGGCCGCTGCCACGCTTCACGGCTTCCGCCAGCGGCACGTTGTAGCCCAGCGTGTTGGGGTTACGCACCAGCGTATTGGCGCTGCCAGACGAGACATCGATATAGTCGAGGCCGCGCGCCTTGAGCTCCTTCGCGAAAGCAGCAGCCTCTTCCGGCATGATGCCGTCGGCCGACCAGTCGCTGCCGGTGATGCGTGCGCCGAGAGCCACGCCTTTCGGCACGACGGCGCGCACCGCCTCGGTGACCTCGAACGGGAAGCGCCAGCGTCCGGCGCGATCGCCGCCGTAAGCGTCGTTGCGCGTATTGGACAACGGCGACGTGAAGCTGTGCATCAGATAGCCGTGCGCCATGTGTAATTCGATAGCGTCGAACCCGATGCGCAGCGCTCGCTTCGCCGAACTGACGAAAGCATCGCGCACGCGTTTGAAATCGGCGGCTTCCATCTGCCGCGGCGCCTTCCAGGCCGGCCCATAGGCTTCCGTCGTCGGCCCGATCGTCGGCCAGGGCTGATCGACATCGTTGTCCTGCAGCCCGAGACCACCTTCCCACGGTCGCTGCGAGGAGGCCTTGCGCCCGGCATGCGCGAGTTGCACACCGAACTTCGCCGTGCCGATCCGCCGGCAATGGGCAATGACGCGGGCAAGCGCCGCTTCATTGTCATCCGAATAGAGGCCGAGGCAGCCGTGCGTGATGCGCCCCTGCCGCTCCACATGCGTCGCCTCGACGACGACAAGTCCGGCGCCGGAATTGGCGAGCATCCCCAAATGCGTGAGATGCCAATCGGTCGCGCTTCCGTCGTCGGCGCTGTACTGGCACATCGGGGCGACGACGATGCGATTGGGCAATTCGACGTCGGCAAGTTTGATCGGCGAGAAAAGCACGCTGGACATAGGTTTCCTGGATGAAATGAGGACGATCGTCAGTGCTCGGCGCCCGCGCTGCGGGCACTGAGTGCGTCTCTGAGCGCTAAGATAGGCGCATGATCGACAAGGCCAAGGCCTGCGCGCGCGGCACCATCGAGTCGACCTCGAGATACTCTTCCGGCGTATGCGCCTTACCGCCGATCGGCCCCGTCGCGCAGATCGTCGGCGCACCCACACCGGCGGAGAAGCCCGAATCCGCGCAGCCGCCGGTGAAGGCCGGCTTCACCGGAATGCCGACTTCCTCAGCAACTTTCGCATAGTGATCATAGAGCGCTTTGCCCTGCGGGCTCTCTACCAGCGGCAGGAATTCGCCGGCGATTTCCAGCGACGCGCTCGTGCCCTTCACATGCGCGGTATCGACGATCTTACGGATGGCGCTCATCGCGGCATCGCGATCGGCCGGGGTAACGAAGCGCAGATCGATTTCGCATTTCGCTTCCGGTGCGACCGTATTCACGGTTTGGCCGCCGAAGATCAGACCGACATTCACCGTCGTGCCTTTGTCGAGATCGGTGATGGCGTGCAATGCGATGATCTTGCGCGCGAGCTCTTCGATTGCGCTGATGCCTTCCTGGAAGTTGGCGCCCGAATGCGCCGCCTTGCCTGTCACCGTCATGCGCATGAACACGCCGCCCTTGCGGCCAGTGACAATTCCGTTGCCGGGCCGGCCCGGCTCCGAGTTGAACACGGCGCGCGCGCGACGCGCTTCGTTTTCGATCACCGGACGCGACGACGGCGAGGCGATCTCCTCGTCGCTCGTGAACAGACCGACCAACGGAGCGGGGGCGCCGCCGAGTTCTTTGAAGGCCGCGAGGATGAATGCGTTCATCACAAGCCCGGCCTTCATGTCGGACACGCCGGGGCCATAGGCGATGCCGTTCTCGATCTTGAAGGGGCGGCGCGTCGGTTCGCCTTTCGGAAATACCGTGTCGCGATGGCCCATCAGCAAGATGGTGCTGTTCGCGCCCGCGCCGACGGCCCCGTTGGCGACCGTCGCGCGCAGCGCGTCGCCGAACTTGTCGTTCGGCACCGTGTCGCACGGGATGCCCCGCCCTTCCAAGAACTTGCGCAGATGTGCCGCGACCTGGTCGACGCCCGCCTTGTCGTAGCTGCCGCCATCGGTATTCACGAGGGTCTCGAGGAGCGCGAGCATCGCCTCGCGCTGTCCGGCCAGCCAAGTCTTCATCGCAGCTTCGTCTTTCGCCGTCGCAGGCGCCATGGCAACATCTCCAGATCGTGAAATGAGAAGGCCGCGGACGCGGCCTCGCTTCCTTGAATTTACGGCGGAACCGCTGCCCATATGAAGCGGTTTCCAGTCCTCAAACGGCTCTTTCCGTTATTTTGCAACCGGTTCCGGCACGCGGAGACACATCATGACCACTTCGAGCCTGCGAACAAGCGTCGCTTTTGCGGGGCTGATCCTCGTCACGATGGTGTCCCTCGGCGTCGCGCAGGCCCAGCAAGCCCAGACTCCAGCCCCAACGCCTGCCCCGCCTGCCGCCAGTCCGGCCCCTCCCGCGGCCGGGACGCCGCCCACCACGACCCCGCCCACCGACAAGGCCGAACCCAGCGGCCGGAAAGACGACCGCGCCTCCCGGGCCAAAGAACGCCAGGAGCGCCGCGAGCGCTGGCGCGAGCGTGAGCGCGACCGGCGCAAGGCCGCCGAATGGCGTCGCGCCATGGGGCCGTTCGCCTTCGCGCCGCTTTGTGGTCCGCGCGTCGGAGAGGCGATCGATTTCTATCTCGAGGGCATCGATCGCATCGTCGAACCGACGGATACGCAGCGCGGAAAATACGACGACCTCAAGAAGGCCGCCGCAAAAGCGCGTGAGGAAGCGGCAGCCGGATGTAACGGCGAAGTCGCAATCACGCCGACGGGCCGGCTTGAAGCGATCCAGGCCCGGCTCGACGCGGTGCTGCGCGCGGTGCGCACGCTGCGCCCAGCGCTCGACGCCTTCTACGACTCGCTCAGCGATGAGCAGAAGGCGCGGTTCAATGAGATGACGTCGGAGCCGCGCCGGCGCGAACGGATGGAGCGTTGGCGGGACCGCTGGCTGCGCCATTGACCGAAACGTGACGAGCAGGCGTTGGACTTGGCCCCAACCTCGCCCTGATTCCGCCAAGGAGGAGGTCCCACATCCGGGGCAACGGAGCCAGCCGAGCGAGCCGTATGAAGGCTCGCTCCAGAATGCGGAAAGATGGCCATGCATTTATTCTCCCGACGCACGCTGCGCGCGCCCTCGACGATCGCTGCTTTTGGAATTCCCATGATCGGCGTCGCGCTATTCGCCGCCTCGATCATGGTCTCGCCCGCCGCTGCGCAACCGGCGGATAACGGATCATCGAACGCAACACAAAGTTCACCCAGCGAAGATTTCGCGGCCGAGTTCGCCCGCCGCTTTCGCGATGACGACGACACGACGGATGCCCAATCATCCCGCCGGCCTTACGATCCCTATTTTGACGATGACGACGAGCGCGGAGAGGAACGCGGCGATCATCGGGAGATGGAGCCCTCGATGGGGCCACCGCCCCGCGCCGCTGACGAAGGCGACCGCGACGCGATGTCCGGTCGTCGCGGCGACGAAAGCGAGGAGCGGGAGCGGCGCTCCGAGAATTCGCGCGAGACGCGGCCTCACAATGGCTGTGGCGACCGGATGGAACGACGCATCTCTCGCCTGCTCGATCGCATGGAGCGATTGACGCGGCCGACCGGCGAGCAGCAGCAGGCGTTTGAAAAGCTGCGCGACGCAGCCGGCAAGGCGATTGAGATTTCGCGCGGCGCCTGCCCGACGGAGCGCGCCCTCACCCCGAGCGGCCGGTTGGCCGCGGCCGAGAAGCGCCTGGAGACGCTGCTCGAAGCCATCCGCACCGTGCGTCCAGCGCTGGACGATTTCTATCGCACGCTGTCGGAAGAGCAGAAGGCGCGCTTCTACGCCGCGCCGCCGCCCCGCCCGGGCGAACGCTGGCGCGCCGAGCGCCGCCGCAGCCTTGGTGACGGGCGCCTCGACGCCTGGCGTGACGAGATGCGCCGCCGCTGGCGCGAGCGCTGGAACGACGAAGATGATGCAAGGCGGCGCCGCGACATGTCGCGCGACGATTGGCAGCGACGACGCGACCACTGGCGTGACGACGATGAGCGCGATTCACACCGGAGCGAGCGCCACCGGCATCGCGACGACGACGATGATTCCGTCGAGAGCTGGAATCTTTAGACGGCTCAGCGGCTGCGGGGATCGAGCGCGTCGCGCAATCCGTCGCCGATGAGATTGAACGATAAGACCGTCAGGAAGATCGCAAGACCCGGCCAGATCGCCATCCACGGTGCCTGGACCAGGAAGCGCTGCGCCGAGTTGAGCATGCTGCCCCACGACGGCGCAGGCGGCTGTTGCCCGAGCCCGAGGAATGACAGGCTCGCCTCGGCGATGATAGCGGCGGCAATCGACAGTGTCGCCTGAATCAGGAGCGCCGGCAGGATGTTCGGCAGGATATGCATGAAGGCGATGCGCCAGCGCGGATTGCCGAGCGCGCGCGCCGCCTCGACATAGTCCTCGACCTTCACGACCATCACCTGCCCGCGCGTCAACCGGATGAAGATTGGCGTCGCCGTGATGCCGATGGCGATCATCGCGTTGCCGAGGCTCGGGCCGAGGAACGCGGCGAGCGCTATGGCGAGGATGAGGAAGGGGCACGCCAGCATCGCGTCGGTGATGCGCGAGAGGAGCGCGTCGACGAAGCCGCCGAGATACCCGGCGATGAGCCCGAGCGGCACGCCGATCGAGAGCGCGATGGCGACAGAGATCACGCCGGCGAGAAGCGATGCCCGCGCGCCATACATGACGCGCGCGACGATGTCGCGACCGAGTTCGTCGGTTCCGAACCAATGCGCCGCCGACGGCGCCTTGCGCACCGCGCTCCAGCTCTGCGCCGTGGGATCGTAGGGCGAGATGAGCGGGGCGAGGATCGCAATGATGACGAAGGCGGCGATCACCACCAGTCCGAAGACGGCGCCGCGGCGTTTGAACAGTCGCCGCAGCGCACGCCGCGTCGGCGTCTCGATGACCTCGTCCGCAAGGTTCGTCGACAGGGCGAAGTCGGTCATGTCAAGCGCGCCACCGTCGCTCGGCTGCTTGCGGGGTGGCCAAGGCCATGACCTTTCCCGCGTCGCCGCTATCGTCGAGCGACCAGATCGCCGCGATCAGCGGCTCCGGATCGTAGTCGGCATCCCAGCCGCGCGCATTGATGCGGAATTTCTCTTCCAGCTCCCGGTCCGACATCGGCCGCTGCGCGCTGCCGCGCGCGTGCTGGACGGTGAGATCGTGGCGAGCGCCGTCGTTCATCGTGATGGTCACGGCAGCGCCTTCGGCTGATATGGTGTCATCCACCGCGACCGTGACCTTGCGGCGCAACGCGGCGACCGTCGGCTCGCGGACGCAGGCGTCCGTATAGCGGGAGAGCGTCGCATCGCCGTAGATCAAGGCGACCGCGACGCCATGCTGCACGCTCACCTGAGCGGCGCGCCCGGTGTCAATCTCAGGACGATCCGTTCGTTGCTTCAACAAAGGATGCCCGCGCACAGCCACGCTGGCGACATCGGCGGCATTGAGATCGTGCGCCGCGCGCAACTCCAGCACGGCGTCGATGACCGGATGCTTCACGATGCCGCCCGGATAGGGCTTGTAGGCGTTCTTCGAAAGCTCCCAGATCTCGCCGAGATCGCGGGTCAGTGCGTCGATGTCGGAAACTTCACCGACGGCGTTGAGGTAACCTTGAACGCCTTCGATCGGCTGCGCCGGCCCGCGGTAGCCCTTCTCCGCGAGAAGCGCCGACCAGAGCCCGTTACGCGCGGCGTTGCCGACGCTCACGCTCTTTGCCGGCGTGCCGAGACATTCGCACAGCCCGGCGGCTTGCGTCGCCGCAAGGCCGAGCGCCCAGGTGACGCGCTCGGCATCGAGGCGAAGAAGCGTGGCCGCGCCCGCCGCCGCGCCGAATGTTCCGCAGGTCGAGGTGATGTGCCAGCCACGCCGATAATGCCCAGGCGAGATCGCGTTTCCGATCCTGCATTCGATCTCGACGCCGAGCACAAACGCGCGCAGAAGCTCGGTCCCGCTGAATGTCCGCAATTCAGCCAACGCGAAGAGCGCCGGGGCAACCGGCGCGGTCGGATGGATGATGGTCGCAAGATGCGTGTCGCAGAAATCGTGAACATTCGCGCTTGCCGCGTTGAGGAACGCGGCGCCGAGCCCGTCGAGTCGCTCGTTGCGGCCGATCAGCGTCGCCTGCGCAGGGCCGGAGAATTCCACAAGCGAGGCCAGCGCGATCTCCGTCGCATCCTCACGGCAACCCGCAAAGCCCGTGCCGAAGAAGCCGTTGAGGATCGCGCGCTTCGCTTCGTGTCGCGTCGATGCCGGGATGTCCTCCCAGCGCGTGCGCGCGACAAAGTCGGCGAGCGTCGCCGTGATGCCGTGGGTGTCAGCCATGCCAAGCGCTCTTCATACGCGTCATCCGCGCAGCCGTGGATTGACGAGGATATAGGCGATGTCGGCCAAGAGATTGAGGATGATGTAGGTCGTCGCCGTCACCAGCACGACGCCCTGTACCACCGCATAATCGCGATTGAAGACGGAATCCACGATCAGCTTGCCGAATCCGGGAATGGAGAAGATCTGCTCGGTGAGCACGGCGCCGGAGAGCAGCGTCCCGAGCTCGAGCGCGCCGAGCGTGATGACCGGCGTCAACGCATTGCGCATCGCATGCTTGAGGATGACCGAGCGCTCGAGCAGACCCTTGGCGCGGGCGGTGCGTACATAATCGCTCTCCAGCACCTGCAGCATCGCCGCGCGGGTGTGCCGCATCAGGATCGCGGCGATGGCGTTGCCGAGCACGAAGGCCGGCATGATGGTGGCGGCAAGGCTTGCGCGCCAATCCTCCGACAATCGCACATAGCCTGACGCCGGCAGCCAGCCGAGCTGCACCGAGAACAGGAAGATCAGCATGATGCCGAGCCAGAAATTCGGCGTCGATATGCCCCACAGCGCGAAAATATTCGCGCCATAGTCCCACAGCGTGTCTTTCTTGACAGCGGAGACAATGCCGGCGCCGACGCCGATCGTCAGCGCGATAACGATCGCCATCGCCGCAAGCTGCAGCGTCACCGGCAGCTTCTCGGCGATGAGATAGCGCACCGGCACCTTGATGCGCAGCGACTCGCCGAGATCGCCGGTGAGCACGCCCTTCGCCCAGTAGAGATATTGCACAGGGATCGGCTGATCGAGCCGATACTGCTTGCGGATCTGCTCGATCACCGCCGGGTCGCGCTCTTCGCCCGCCATCACCAGCGCCGGATCGCCGGGCAGAAGCTGCTGCAGCGAGAAGATCAAAAGCGACACGAAGAACAGTGTCGGGATGAGCTGCAGCAAGCGCTTGCCGAGGAAGCTCAGCATGGCTTTTTCGCTCGCCTGACAACACGCCCCACGGGACGGGGTGCTGCTTCTCCGCGTGGTTCCCTCCCCCCTTGAGGGGGAGGGACAGGGAGGGGGGTATGCGGAGAGCGAGGATGTTTGCGAACACCCCCCTCCCCAACCCTCCCCCTCAAGGGGGGAGGGAGTATTCCGCGCTGCGCTGCGAGACCGAGCATCTCATCGATCGCAGCGGTGGACGACTGCAGCACCGCCAACCTCACTTCAGCGTCAGCCCGACAACGCGCACGAGGCCGTCCGGCATCTGCTTGTAGCCTTCGAGCTTCTTCGTGTGCGCGATCAAGATACGGCGGTGATAGAGATAGATGATCGAGCCCTCCTTCAGCAGTGTCTCGGTCACCGGCTTGTAGATCGCCTTGCGCTTGGCCATGTCGGAGACAAGCCGTGCGTCGGCAAACCCCTTGTCCACCGCCGGGTTCTTGTAGCCGCCATAGTTCTGCGGGGCATTGCTGACGTGGAAGATGTAGGAATTTCCGTCCGGGTCGATGCGCCCGCTCCAGGCCAGCATGAAGGCCTGATAGTTCCCCTCTTCCGCCTCCTTCAGCGACGTGGCGAACTCGGTGACGCGGATCTTCATGTTGATGCCGATCTCCGCGGCCATCGCCTGCAGCACCTCGGCGACAGCTTGCGTCTCGGCCCCTTTCGGCACCATGAAATCGACATCGAACGGCGCGGTGACGCCGGCCTCCTTCATCAGCGCCTTGGCCTTGGCGAGATCGCGCTTCGGCACCGGGAAGTCGTGCTGATAATAGGGGTGCTCCGGGTTGACCCATTGGTTGCCGGGCCGGAACTCGCCGTTGAACACCACTTGGTTGAGCGCGTCGCGATCGATCGCGTAATAGAGCGCCTCGCGCACCTTCGCGTTCTGCCCGAGCGGGTTTTTGCTCTTGTCGCTACGGCCGACATTGATCGTCAACCCCTGATAGCCGAGTTCGATCGCCGTCGAGAGCGAAAGGCGCGAGTCCGCGCGGACATCCTTGATGTCGGTTGCGAGCACACGCTCGATGAGATCGAGCGATCCTGATTTGAGGCTCGCGAGCCGCACCGTCGCATCGACGATCGGTTGATAGATGATCCGATCGATATGGACGTTGTTCTTGTTCCAGTAGTCGGCGAATTTTTCGACGACGATGCGGTCCTGCTGCACGCGCTCGACGAACTTATAGGGGCCTGCGCAAACGGGCTTGAGCCCAAACTTGTCGCCCGCCTCCTTTGCCGCCTTCGGCGCCACCATCATGCCGGCGCGATCGGTGAGCTGCGCGATCAGCGGCGAGTATGGGTTTTTCAGATGCAGCTTGATCGTCAGCGGATCGGCGACTTCGATCTTATCGATCGCGGAAATCTCCGGCTTCCGGAACGAGCCCTGCATCGTCAGATGCCGCTCGAGCGAGAACTTCGTCGCTTCCGCATCGAACGGCTCGCCGTCGTGGAATTTCACATTCGGCCGCAGCTTGATCGTGACGGTCTTGCCGTCCTCCGACGTCTCGTGCGAGAGCGCGAGCTGCGGCACGATGTTGAGCTTCTCGTCGATGTCGAAAAGCTTGTCGCAGAGCGAGGCGAAGACGATGCGCCCGACATAGGTGCGCGCGAGCGTCGGATCGAGAACGTCCGGATCTTCGGCGAGCCCGATGCGCAGGGTCGTCTGCGCGCTGGCGAAGCTGACGGCCGCGGCGAGAAACATCGCAGCGGCAGCGAAGCGTTTGAAAAGCATAAAATGTTTCCTCCGATTTGACGGTGGCGCTTAGCCACGCCTTTGATTCATTGTAACAACACCGCAGCCCCCGCGCCTATCCATCCGCGCGCACGGCGGCGCCCTCTTTCGGCGCGAACGCCGCCATGAGTTTCTCGAGCGCCGGCGAGCGCGCGTCGTCAGGAACGATGGCGGCCGCCGGCGGCAGTTCGCGCCAGCGATGGCAGGCGACGGCGTGGCCTCCCTCGTCGACGAGAGGGGGCCGCTCGCTGCGGCAGCGCTCGATCGCGTAGGGGCAGCGCAGGTGCAGGTGGCAGCCGGACGGCGGCCGCATGGGGCTTGGCACATCGCCCTGCAGAATGATGCGCTCACGCTTGGCGTCCGGGCGCGGCACCGGGATGGCCGAGAGAAGCGCGCGCGTATAGGGATGGCGCGGTGCCGCGAACAATGTGTCTGCCGCAGCGCTTTCGACGATACGGCCGAGATACATCACCGCGATGCGGTCCGCGATATGCTTCACCACGGCAAGGTCGTGGGAGATGAAAAGGTACGCGAGGTTAAGCTGGCGCTGCAGATCGCGCAGAAGATTGAGCACCTGTGAGCGGATCGAGACATCGAGGGCGGAGACCGGCTCGTCGCAAACGATCAGCTTAGGCTCGACGGCGAGCGCCCGCGCGACGACGAGACGCTGGCGCTGGCCACCGGAGAACTCGTGCGGATAGCGCCGCGCATACCGCGGCTCGAGACCGACAACGCGCAGCAGTGCATCGATGCGCGCACGACGTTCCTTTGCCGGCACGAGCCCATGTAGGGCAATCGGCTCGTTGAGCATTTGATCGACCGTCATGCGCGGATTGAGCGACGCATAGGGGTCCTGGAAAACGAGCTGGGCGTGACGACGGAAGGCGCGCAACTCAGCGGGGTTGAGAGTCGATATGTCGCGACCGTCGAATGTCACGCGTCCGCTGGTCGCGTCGATCAGGCGCAGAATGAGCCGCCCGACCGTCGACTTGCCCGACCCAGATTCGCCGACCAGAGCCAGCGTCTCACCCGCGTTGATCGAGAGACTGACGCCGTCGACGGCTTTCACGAGCGCTGTCGGACGCCCAAGCAGCGAGCGCCGCGCAACGAAATGCTTGACGAGATCGTCAGCGACGAGCAGCGGCGCCATCACATCAGTACCTTCTCAATGGGCGCGCGAACGCAGCGCGCCCAGTGACTCTCGTCAAGCGCGACGACTGGGGGCGGCGCTTTCACGCACGCCTCGACGGCGAGTGGACAGCGCGGCGCGAAGCGGCAGCCGGGCGGCGGCGCCGTCATGTTCGGCACCATGCCCTCGATCGCCGCGAGACGATCGACACGCTCACCCAGCCGCGGGATCGAACCGAGAAGCCCGACCGTGTAAGGATGGCCGGGCCGCGCGAACAGCGCGTCGACGGGCGCGCGCTCGACCACCTGCCCCGCATACATGACGGCAACCTCGTCGCAGACCTCCGCGACGACACCGAGATCATGCGTGATGAGCACGATCGCGGCGTCGCTCGTCGCCTTCAACTCGCGCAGAAGGTCGAGAATCTGCGCCTGGATGGTGACATCGAGCGCGGTCGTGGGCTCGTCCGCGATGAGAAGCTGTGGCCCGCAGGCGATCGCGATCGCAATCATCGCGCGCTGGCGCATGCCGCCGGAGAGCCGATGTGGATAGTCGTCGAAACGCTCTTCCGGCGAGGGGATGTTCACGCGCCGCAGAAGCTCGATCGCGCGTGCTTTCGCCTGCTCGGCCGACAAGCCGCGATGCCGGATCAAAGTCTCCGCGATCTGTTCCCCGATGGTGAAGCTCGGATTGAGCGACGTCATCGGCTCCTGGAAGATCATCGCCAGCCGGTTGCCGCGCAGGTCCCGCAGCTCACGGTCGTCGATGCTGAGGAGGTCGATGCCGTCGAAGCGGATCGTGCCTGCGATGTCGGCGGAATGCGATGGCAGCAACCCCATCACCGAGAGCGCCGTCACGCTCTTGCCGCTCCCGGATTCGCCGACGAGACCCAGCGTCGCGCCACGGGCGACGGTGAGGTCGACGCCGTCGACCGCATGGGTGATGCGGCCGTTGTCGGCCCGGAATTTCACGCGCAGATCGCGGATTTCGAGGAGCGGCTGCTGCCGCCCGGAGCGTGCGCCCTTTCTTTCCTCCCCCTGAAAGGGGGAGGACGATCGCGAAGCGATCAGATGGGGGTCGTCGGCGACGCTCACGCTTGGCCCTCTTTTGCCAGAGCCTCGGCGATTCCCGCTTCGATGACGGCGCGATCATAGATCCCGGCACGGTTAGCGCGCGACGGCATGACGGCGCGGAAATGCACGAAACGCTCGCGGCTCACCGCCTCAAGCCGCGCAAGCTCGGCGAGCGGGTCGGCATGATCGTCGACGCGCAGATCGAGATCCGGCCAATCCTCCTTGCCGTGAATGACGAGCGCGGCCGACTGCTTGCCGCGCTTGTCGCCACCGGCGGCCTCACCCGCCTGCAAAGCCGCGATCAGCCGGCGCGGAAACGGTAAATCGGATTCATTTTCGTAGGCCGCCGCGGTCTCTTCGATCACCGTAACCCCGGCGAGCATATTCCCGGCGACCGAAAGATTCTCGCGCTGGATATGCCCACACCAGTCGACGCATTCGCGCCCGGTATGTGCGGCAATCGCGCCGACGGCATTCATCACATGCACCTGCCGATGCTCGCGCCCGGCATCTGCGGATGTGAGCATGCGCACGACCTCATCCGGCGGCCGTCCCTCTTCCAAGAGCTGCAAGCCTTCGACGCCATAGAATGGATTGACGAGCGCCTGTGTCGCGACCGCGCCGACCCCACTCTTGATGAACGGCACACGCGCGCCGACGGCAAAGAAGCGCGTCGCGACGGCGATACCGAGGTCGCCAGTCGCGACGTCACGCGCGATGATCGACCAGGTCATTCTTGCTCCTCACCGCCCGGCCGCATAGCCCTGCATGCCGCGCGGATTGGCGGCGGCGCGGCGGCGCGGCCCGACTTGTGATGCAGCCGTCAAGCGGCCTTCTGACCAATCCGGTCCGACCTCGACGATATGGCCGCGCCGCTCGAGTTCGTCGCGTTCGGATTTCGGCACGCGATTTTCGACGACGAGGACACCTGGCCGCGCCGTGCGCGGCCAAAACGAGATCGGGAAATGCTCCGTGTGCCATGCCGGCGCGTCGATCGCCTCCTGCAGATTCATGTTGCAGTGGACGTGGCGCAGGAAGAATTGCGTCGTCCACTGATCCTGCTGGTCGCCGCCCGGCGTGCCCCAGGCGAGATACGGCTTGCCGTCGCGCAGCGCCATCGTCGGCGAAAGCGTCGAGCGCGGCCGCTTCTTCGGCGCGAGGGCAGCGGGGTGGCCTTCCTCCAACCAGAAGATCTGCGCGCGCGTGCCGAGGCAAAAGCCGATCTCTGGAATAACCGGCGACGACTGGAGCCAGCCGCCCGACGGCGTCGACGACACCATATTGCCGTCGCGGTCGATGATGTCGAAGTGCACCGTGTCGCCGCGCACCTCGCCAACGCGCCCGACCGTCGGCTCACCACCGCCGAAGGCGCTGACCGAAGCGCGCGCGCCTTCCGCGCGGCGCAGCTCCACGACCGCGCCGAAGCCTTCGACCGAGCCCGGTTGCAGCTCGTGCGACGCCTTGTCGGTGATCAGCTTGCGCCGCTCGCTGTTGTACGCGTCAGAGAGCAGCGTCTCGCCCGGCACGTCGACGAAGTTCGGATCGCCGTAAAATTTCTCGCGGTCGGCGAAGGCGAGCTTAGTCGCCTCGACCTGCAGGTGGATGAAATCAGCGCTCTTCGGATCCATGCCGTCGAGATCGAAGCCCTTGAGGATCGCGAGCTGCTGCAGCAGCACCGGCCCCTGGCTCCAGAATCCTGCTTTGCACACGGTGTAGTTCTTGTAGTCATAGGTCGCCGGCGCTTCGATCGTCGGCGCCCACTGCGCCATGTCATCCGCGGTGAGCACGCCCTTGTGCGGCTCGCCGCTTGTATCCATCAGCGACTGCGTGCGGCAGAATTTGTCGATCGCCTCGGCGATGAAGCCCTGGCTCCAGGCCTTGCGCGCCCGCTCGATCTGCGCCTCGCGTTTGCCGCCGGCGCTCTTCGCCTCACGCACGATGCGCGCGTAGGTCTCCGCGAGCCTCTTGTTGGTGAAGATCGTGCCGGTTTCCGGCACCTTGCCGTTCGGCAGATAAACGGCCGCCGACGTCGGCCAGTGATCACGGAAAAGCTCTTCGACGGTCGCGATCGTCGCATTCGCGCGCTCGACCAGCGGATGGCCGTGCTCGGCGTAGAAGATCGCCGGCGCGAGCACCGTCTCGACGTCCATCGTGCCGTAGTCGCGCAGGAGCATCATCCAGGTCTCAAACGTGCCCGGCACGCAAGCGGCGAGAAGCCCGGAGCCCGGCACGAGATCGAGACCGAGGCCCTTGCAATGCGCGATGGTCGCAGCCGCGGGCGCGGGCCCCTGCCCGCAGATCACTTCCGTCTTGCCGCGCCGCACATCGTGCAGAATCACCGGCACGTCGCCGCCAGGCCCGTTGAGATGCGGCTCGACCACCTGCAGCGTGAAGGCGGTCGCAACGGCCGCGTCGAAGGCGTTGCCGCCGCGCTCGAGCATGCTCATACCGACGGCGGTCGCGATCCAGTGCGTCGAGGCGACGACGCCGAATGTGCCCTCGATCTCTGGGCGTGTCGTGAACGGATTGGGATTGATCTTGCTCATAAAGGCTCCGGACTAAGGCGGGCGCACTTCATCACAGGTTGCGGGTGCGGCCAAGCCACTGCCAAACGCGCGTCCCAAGGATCACGATCACGAAGCGGTCATTGGAAAAACGGCATTTGACGTCCGTCAGAGGCGAGCTCGACCCGCACATCCATCGTCCAAAAGGGGCTTTGAAAACCAACGGATTGCCGGGTCGAACCGGCGACGGAGAAAAAACTACTGCTTCAAGAACCCGAGCGAGACCCACGGCACCGCAGCAACGACGATGAGGCCGATGATCAGCGCCGCGAGATAACCCCAGATCGGCCGCACGCCTTCGTCCGGAGAGACGCGGCCGATGGCGCAGGCGGCGTAATAGCCGACGCCGAAGGGCGGCGCGAACAACCCGATGCCCATCGCCAGCACCACGACCATCGCGTAGTGGACCTCGTGGATGCCGACCTGCTTGGCGATCGGGAAGAGAAGCGGCCCGAACAGCACGATCGCGGGGATGCCTTCGAGCACACTGCCGAGAATGATGAAGGCGGCGATCGATGCGACCATGAAGGTCGCGGCACCGCCGGGCAGGCCGTGCATCGCCGCCGCGAGATCGCGCGAGAATCCCGACTGCGTCAGCGCCCAGGCCATAGCCGTCGCCGCGCCGATGATCAAAAGGATCGCGCCCGAAAGCGACGCCGTCTCGATCAACATCGGAACGAGGCGGCGCATCGGAAAACTGCGCGTCATGATGAGGCAGATGACGATGGTATAGAAGATGCCGATGGTGGAGACTTCGGTCGCTGTCGCGACGCCTTCCACCACCGCCGTGCGGATAAGGACCGGCAATGCAAGGCCCGGCAGCGCGATCAGGAAAGCGCGGAAGATTTCCGCCCCGGAGGCGCGCGCGACGCCGGAAAGATCCTCGTTGCGGTAGCGCCACCAGACGACGCCGCAGAGTGCCGCCGCAAGTACGAACGCCGGAAGGAGGCCACCGGTGAAGAGCGCCGCGATCGAGACGCCGGTCACCGAGCCGATGGTGATGAGCACGATGCTCGGCGGGATCGTCTCCGACATTGCGCCCGAGGAGGAGAGGAGCGCGACGAGATCACCCGGCCGCGCGCCGCGCCGTTTCATCTCGGGGAAAAGCACCGGCGCGACCGCCGCCATGTCGGCCGCCTTCGAGCCGGAAATGCCGGAGACGAGATACATCGCGCCAAGGAGCACATAGGAGAGCCCGCCGCGCACATGGCCGAGCAGGCTTGCGAGGAAATCGACCATCGCGCGCGCCATGCCGGTCGCCTCAATGAGGAGGCCAAGGAACACGAACAGCGGCACGGCAAGGAGGATGATGTGCGACATCCCCTCGTCCATACGGCTTACGACGATGGTCAGCGGTGTGCGCGTCGTGATCGCAAGGAAGGCGAAGGTGGCGATGGCGAAGACGAAGGCAATCGGCGCGCCGGCGAGGACACCGAGCGCGACGAGGGCAACGAAGAACACGACGAGCTTGTAGTTGCCAATCGCCATCCAGACCGGCTTGAGCAACCAGAGCGCCAACCCGATGACAACGATTGCCGCGAGCGCAAGGAGAAGATCTTTGACGCCGCCGAATTGAATGATCCGGAACGCCGCGAAGATCAGCATCAGCGCCGCGCCGATAGGGAGCGCCGCGGCGCGCCAGACATTGGGAATCTCCAGCGCCGGCGTGACGATCATGATCTCGTCCATCGCATATTCGATGGACGGCCACAGGATAAGGACAAGAAAGGCGATGGCGGTTGCCGTCGCCAGCGCCTCGAAGAAGCTGCGCATCCGCGGCGATGCCCGGTTCACCATCATCGCCATGCGCATATGCTCGCTGCGGCGGAAGGCGACGACAGCGCCCAGCATCGCGAGCCACAGAAACAGGATCGAGGCAAGCTCGTCCGACCACGTGAGCGGCCGATGGAAGACGTAACGCGTCACTACGCCGGCGAAGAGGATGACGACTTCGAGGCCGGCGAGCACCGCAACGATGAGCTCGACCGTGCGCCCGAGCACATGCTCCACGCGCGCGACGCTCCCCGCGCGCCTTCCCATTGTTCCACCGTCGGCTGTCGCCTCTGGAGATGTCATCGTGAATCAGTACCTGCCAGGGCCTCGTATCCTCTCCCCGCAGGCGGGGAGAGGGAGACCACGCACCCTGCGCGAAGGCATCACGCGATCGGGCCGGTGAACTTCTCCAGGATCGCCCAGGCCTCTTCGCCGTATTTGCCCTTCCACTCCTTGTAGAAGCCGGCGGACTGCAACTTGTCGCGGAAGGGCTTCGGATCGACCTTGTGGAACTCCATGCCCTTGCTGGTCAGGTCCGCCTTGAACGTGTCGTTCTGCTTGGCGATGTCGGCGCGTTGATCGAGGGCCGACTGATTGAGGTTCTTGGCGATGACCTCCTGGACATCCTTCGGCAGCCCGTTCCACATCTTGCCATTCGCGAGCATCCAGAAACCGTCCCACATGTGGTTCGTTTCCGAGAGATACTTCTGCACCTCGTAGAGCTTCGCGAAATAGATGATCGAAAGCGGGTTCTCCTGCCCCTCGGCGACTTTCGTCTGCAGCGCCGAATAGACCTCGGAGAAGTTGATCGACATCGGCGAGGCGTCGAACGCCTTGAACATCGACGTCCACAGCGGGCTCACCGGCACGCGGATCTTGAAGCCCTTGAGATCGTCGGGCGTCTTGATCGGCTTCGTCGACGAGGTCATCTCGCGATAGCCATTGTCGTACTGCTTCTCCATCGCGACGAGGCCGACCTTCGCGATCTGCGCGCGGATATGCGCGCCGAGCGCGCCGTCCATCGCCGGCCAGACCTTGTCGTAGCTCTCCCAGACGAAGCCGAGGCCGTTGATCGACGCAACCGGCACAAGCGTCGAGAGGATGAGGCCCGACAGCGTGAAGAACTCGATCGCGCCCGAGCGCAGCTGGCTCAGCATGTCGGTGTCGGAGCCGAGCTGGTTGTTCGGGAACACCTGGATTTCGACGCGGCCGTTCGTCTCTTTCTTGATGCGTTCCATCGCCTCCGTGGTGCGCATGGTGAGCGGATGCGTCAGCGGCGAGTTGTTCGCGTATTTGAGCTGGAATTCCGGCGCGGCCTTCGCGATCCACGGCATGGCAAGCGTAGTGCCGGCGGCAGTACCGGCCAAAAGCACGGCACGACGGGTCGTCTTCATCATGTCCTCCACGTTTTACTTTGTCGCGGTCTGCTGGGCCGGACGCCATTTGCGGGATGGTCGGGAACCATCATGGTTAAGGGTCAACGCGACGACAAGGGCTGTCGCCCTCAACCCTTGATCAGGTTTTTTACCGCCGCGGCGACCTTGTCAACGCTGACGCGCACTTCGTTCTCGAGCGGCGGCGCGAAGGGAATGGGAATGCGCGGCGCGCCGAGACGCTTCACGCCTTTCAACGCCGAAGGCCCGAGCCGGTCGACCACGCGCGCGACGACCTCCGCGCCGAAGCCTCCGACCTCAACCGCCTCATGCACGACGAGCAAGCGTCCGGTCTTCTTCACGGACGCCACAACCGCGTCCTCGTCCCACGGCCAGATCGTCCGCAGATCGATGAAGTCGACCGCGACCCCCTCGCCTGCCAATGTCTCTGCGGCCTTCGCAACGACCGGCACGGCCGCCGACCAGGACACCACCGTCGCGGAGTCGCCGGAGCGGATCATGCGCGCCTTGCCGAAGGGGATCGGCGCGATCTCGTCGGCCAACTCGCCGGGCACCTGCCACAGATCCTTCGGATCGAAGAACAGCACCGGATCGTCGCTGCGGATTGCCTGGACGAGAAGGCCGGCCGCGTCGGCCGCACTCGATGGCGTCACGACGACAAGGCCGGGCAGATGCGCAAACCACGCCTCCAGCATCTGCGAATGCTGCGCTGCTGAATTGCGCCACATGCCATGCGGCATGCGCACGACGACGGCCGGCTTCGCCTGCCCGCCGAACATGTAGCGAACCTTGGCGATCTGGTTGACCAACTCGTCCATCGCGCACATGACGAAATCGAAGATGCGCATCTCGATGATCGGTCGCGTGCCGACAAGCGCGGCGCCAAGTCCCGCGCCCATGATCGTCGACTCCGAGATCGGCGTGGAGACGACGCGCTCGGGGCCGAACTCTTCGAGAAAACCTTTGTATTGGCCCCAGAGGCCGCCGCGCGCGACATCCTCACCCAGCACCCAGACGCGATTATCGTGTCGCATTTCCTGAAGCGCAGCGAGCCGCACCGCCTCGACGAGAGTCACCGCGCCCATGCGACCGCCCCCACGTCCTGCACATCGTCAAAGGCGATCGAGGCCTCCGGCCAAGCGGCGGCGTGCGCAGCCGCACGCGCGGCCTTCATCTCGTCGAGTGCCTGCAGGCGGATCGCGGCGAGCGCATCGTCGGTGACGCCGCGTTCGCCCAGCACTTTGGCGAAGCGCGCCAGCGGCTCGCGCCCGCGCGCGTCCTCGACGTCCTGCGCGCGCCGCCAGGCCGCGGGGTCCGTCGAGGTGTGCCCCATCAACCGATAGGTGCGTGCATGCAGCAGACGCGGCCCCTCCCCGCGCCGGACGGCGGCAACGAGATCGCGCGCGACATCCTCCACGGCCAACACGTCGTTACCGTCCACGGTGACCGCAGGAACGCCACAGCTTTCCGCGCGGGCGGCGACGCCCAGCCCCGCCGTGACACTCTCTGCTGCGGTGAAGGCGGCGACACCGTTGTCCTCGCACACGAACAGGACCGGCAGCTTGTAGAGCGCCGCCCAGTTCAAGCCCTCCATGAACGGGCCGCGATTGATCGCGCCGTCGCCGAACATGCAGGCGACGATCGCATCGGATCTGAGAAGCTTCAGTCCCTGCGCCGCGCCGCAGGCGATGGGGATGCCGCCGGCGACGACACCGTTCGCGCCGAGCATGCCGACGGAGAAATCGGCGATATGCATCGAGCCGCCCTTGCCGCGGCAATAGCCGTCGGCGCGGCCGTAGAGCTCTGCCATCATGCGCGCCGGATCGGCGCCTTTGGCGATGGCATGGCCGTGCCCGCGATGGTTCGAAGTGAGCCGGTCGTCCGTGCGCAGGTTGGTGCAGAGCCCGGCGGCGACCGCCTCCTGCCCGATCGAGACATGCAAGGGGCCTGGAATGTCGCCGGCCTTGTGCGCTTCGAGCGCAGTTTCCTCGAAGGCGCGGATGCGCGCCATGGTGCGATAGAGATCAAGCAAGCGCTTGAGATTGTCACCGGCAGTGGTCATGGGATTCGCTGATGGGAGGTGCGGCTTGCGCGGGGGCCATAAGGATGCTTCAAACCGGTCGCCCCTGTCCACTAGTGTCCCGAATCCGAAGTTCGCCTGAGGGTGCAGCAGCCGTTTAGCGAACTTCGGATTCGAAGGACACTAGCAATTATTGAGTCTAGTGTGGTTCGGTTCAGAAGTTCGCTTGCCGGGCTCGCGGCGACAATGTAGCGAACTTCTGAACCACCACACTAGGCAAACGTCTGGCTCCGGACACGCCCCTCGAAGTCTTTCGCCGGGAAAGCGACTTGAACGGCTCGATCGTCACCGACAGCGTCACGACGCTCGGCCCCGATCCGCGCGGGCGCGTGGCGCTCGCGGCGTCGCATGGCGGACGCTACGCCGCCTATCTTGCGGCCAAGGCTAGCCTCAAAGCCGTGATCCTCTCGGATGCGGGCGTCGGGCGCGAACGCGCGGGCATTGGCGGTCTCGATCTCCTGCAGGAGCTCGGCATGCCCGCTGCGACGATCGGCCATCGCTCCGCGCGTATCGGCGACGGGCAGGATTGCCTCATGCGCGGCATCATCAGCTTCGTTAATACGCAAGCCCTCGGCTGCGGCGTGACGCCTGGCATGACGGCGCGGGCCGCACTCGAAGGGCTGGAGGCCGCACCGGCAAACGCGCCTGCACCGCCGCCGGCAATGCAGGAGGCCCGCCATGTCGTCGATGAAGCATCGATGCCGCAGGTGCGTGTCGTCACGCTCGATTCAAACGCGCTGGTGACGCCGGACGACGTTGGCCACATCATCGTCACCGGCTCGCATGGCGGCCTCCTCGGCGGGCGACCGGAAACAGCTGTGAAACAGAACGTCTTCGCCGCGCTCTATAACGACGCCGATATCGGCATCGGCGATGCGGGCATCTCGCGGCTTCCGGCGCTCGATGCGCGCGGCATCGCCGGCGCGACGGTAAGCGCCTGGAGCGCGCGTATCGGCGATGGTCAGTCGACCTATCGCGACGGCTTCGTCACAGCGCTCAACGCGGTCGCGCGGCGATGCCGCGGGGAGATCGGAATTTCGGCCAAGGAACTGGTGGCGCGCCTCGTTGCCGCCCGCGTGAAGGAATTGAAATGATGACGACTGCTTCCAACTCCACCCGGCGCATGAACGGCGGACAGGCCCTTGCGGAAATGCTGCGCCTCTCCGAGGTCGGCCCGATGTTCGGGATGGGCGGCTTCCAGCTGCTGCCGTTCTATGAGGCGATGCGCGCGCTCGGGCTGAAGCATTTCCTCATCAATGACGAGCGCTGCGGCGCCTTCGCGGCGGACGCTTATGCGCGCGTCACCAACCGTCCCGGCGTCTGCGACGGCACGCTCGGGCCGGGCGCGACCAACCTTGTCACCGGCCTCGTCGAGTCGTTCAACGCCGGCATCCCGCAGGTGGTGCTGATCGGCGACACCAATCGTGACCACTCGTGGAAGAACATGACGCAGGAGGCGCGGCAGATCGAGATCCTGCGCCCGGCCGTGAAGGACGTGATCCGCATCGAGTCGACGAAACGCATTCCGGAACTCGTTCGGCGCGCGTTTGCGATCGCGACCAGCGGGCGCTGCGGTCCCGTGGTGCTCGACGTTCCGGAGGACGTCGCGCATGGCGAGCACGATTTCGACGCCACCGACTTCCGCGTCGATCCCGCGACCTTGCGCGCGCAGGCGCGCCGCACGCGGCCCGATCCGCATGAGCTCGAACGTGCGGCGGCGCTGATCGCAAAGGCGGAGCGCCCGCTCCTCCTCGTCGGCGGCGGCATCCACGTCTCGGAAGCTTATGAGGCGCTCGCCACACTCGCGCAGATGCACAACATCCCCGTTGCGCACACGATGTCCGGCAAGGGTGCGGTCGCCTGCACGAGCTCCCTTTCCGCCGGCGTGTTCGGACGCTATTCGCGCATCGCCAACGATCTCGTCGCAACGTCGGACGCGCTGATCGTCGTCGGCTGCAAGCTCGGCGAGATCGCGACCAAGCGCTTCCAGCTCTTTTCGCCGGGCGCGAAGATCATCCATATCGACATCTGCCCGGAGGAGCTTGGCCGCACTACGCCGGCGGAGATCGGCATGGCCGCCGACGCGCGCCTAGCGCTCGCCGATCTCGCGGCGGCCCTCGGCGACGGCAAGGCGATGCGCGCCAAGCGGCAAGCTTACTGCGATGAACTTCCAGTACGCATGGCGAAATGGCGCGAGGGCGCGCGCGAGAGATTGGAATCGACGGAACGGCCGATCAATGTCGGCCGCCTGATGAACGAACTCAACGCTCTGATGCCGGAAGATTCGATCCTCGTCGCCGACGGCGGCTTCGCCGGCCACTGGGGCGGCCTCCTCTATGACACCAAGCGCGCGGGACGCCATTTCATCGCCGACCGCGGCTTCGCCTCGATCGGCTACGGTGTACCGGGAAGCCTCGGCGCGCAGCTTGCCGCCGGAAAACGCCGCGTCGTCGGCATGACCGGCGACGGCGGCTTCAACATGACGATCGGCGACCTCGAAACCGCGCGCCGCTCCGGAACACCCTTCGTGATCTGCGTCTTCAACAACGCTGCGTCCGGTTACGTGAAGGCGCTGCAGCACTCGATGTACGGCAAGGGCAATTACCAGTCGTCCGATCTCGTCGAGATGGATTATGCGGCAATCGCCAACGCGATGGGCTGCAAGGGCATCCGCGTCGAGGACCCGGAGAAGCTCGGCGGCGCACTGCGCGAAGGCCTCGCCAACACCTCGACGCCGACCGTACTCGACATCGTCGTGACGCGCGACCCGGCGAAGATGCTGCCGGGCGTCGACAACCGCACCCTCACCGTCGCGAAGGGTGATCGCCCGGTATGAATTCGGGAATGTCCTCGACGCCGTCCTGATTTGGTCCCTGCGCGTCACCCGTTTCGGGAGCGAGTGACGACGCTTCGTTCCCGGCGGGTGAGCTTTCCGGGGCGAGCGTCGTCATCGTACCGGCAAGCTCGGGAGGCAGCAGGCTACGAAAACCTTCGATGCCGCGCGCGACATTACGCAGCTCACGCGCCAGCGCATCCTCGTTCTCGTAATAGTGCCGCCAGCGGCCGCTGCGATAGAGCTCGAGAAGATGGTTGCGCCGCCGCTCGGTGAGCCGCTTCCAGCGCGCAACGGCCTTATCCGTTCGCTCCCAGATATTCTGGTCACGCGCCTCGCGATCCGGCGGATCGAACCGGGTCTGATGGGACATGGACACCACGCAACGCCACAACACAAACGCCTCCACCTAGGGGTAAAGTCGCGAGCGGCGGCGTTCAAGGGTTAACCATGCATTATGGTTAACGAGGGGTGCTGCACAGGCATCCTGCTGGGTCGTCCCCGCGAAGGCGGGGACCCAGTACGCCGCAGCCTTGCGGAATAAGGCGAGACCGGGATTACTGGATGCCCGCCTGCGCGGGCATGACAACGAGAGCCAAGCTCCGCTCAAGACCTAAAGCTTCAGCTTGAAGTAGTTCGCGATCTCGCCGACGACGCCGCGGCGGAAGAGCAGCACGCACAGCACAAAGATCACGCCCTGGATGACCAGCACCCACTGGCCGTACTGCGCGAGATTATCCTGCATGGCGATAACGATGAAAGCGCCGACCACGGGACCGAAAATGGTGCCGAGGCCGCCAACGAGCGTCATCAGCACCACCTCGCCCGACATCGGCCAATCGACGTCGGTGAGCGAGGCGAGCTGGAACACGATTGCCTTGGTCGCGCCCGCCGTGCCTGCGAGCGTCGTCGAGAGGACGAAGGCCAAGAGCTTGTAGCGCTCGGTCTTGTAGCCGAGCGAGATCGCGCGCGGCTCGTTCTCGCGGATCGCTTTGAGCACCTCGCCGAAGGGCGAGTTGATGATGCGGTAGATCAAGAGAAAGCCGGCAAGGAAGATCACCGAGACGGTGATGTACATCGCCTTCTGATCGGCGAGATTGAAGATGCCGAACAGCCAGCCGCGCGGCACGGCCTGAATGCCGTCTTCGCCGTGCGTGAACGGCGCCTGCACCGCGAAGAAGAACATCATCTGCGCGAGCGCAAGCGTGATCATCGCGAAATAGATGCCCTGCCGGCGGATGGCGATCGCGCCGACGACGAGGCCGAGCACCGCGCCCGTGAGCGTGCCGCCGAGGATCGCGAGCTCCGGCGGCAGCGGCGGTATCGCAATGACATACCAGTGCCAGCCGGCCATCCAATACGGGATGCTGATCGCGCCGACCTTGGCGAGATGCGCGCAGACATACGCGGCCCAGCCGAAGAAAAGCGCGTGGCCAAACGAGAGCAGACCGACATAGCCGATGAGCAGATTGAACGCGCAGGCGAACAGCGCGAAGCACAGCGCTTTCATCAGCGACACGGGATAGATGACCGCCGGCGCGATGATGATGAAGGCGAGCATCACCAGGAAGGCGATGGCCTCGCTCGAAAGCGCCCGCGGCGGCGCCGTGTGAACCACAGGTTCTGCGAGTTGCGCCATGTTACGCCGTCCGTCCGAACAGACCCGCGGGCCGGATGATCAGAACGATTGCCATGATCACGAAAATAGCGGTGTTCGAGGCTTCGGGAAAGAACACCTTGGTGAGCCCCTCGATCAGGCCGAGCGCAAAGCCGGTGACGATCGCGCCCATGATCGAGCCCATGCCGCCGATCACCACCACCGCGAACACGATGATGATGAGGTTCGAGCCCATCTGCGGCGAGACGTTGTAGATCGGCGCCGCCATCACGCCCGCGAGGCCCGCAAGACCGACGCCGAAGCCATAGGTCAGCGTGATCATGCGCGGCACGTTGATACCGAAGGCGCGAACGAGCGTCGGGTTCTCCGTCGCGGCGCGCAGATAAGAGCCGAGCTTTGTTCGCTCGATCAGGAACCAGGTCGCGAGGCAGACGACGAGCGAAAACGCGACGACCCAGCCGCGATAATTCGGCAGATACATGAAGCCGAGATTTTTGCCGCCCGTGAGTTGGTCCGGCACGCGATAGGGCAAGCCTGAGGAGCCAAAATAATTGCGGAACACACCCTCGATGATGATGGCAAGGCCGAAGGTGAGCAGCAGCCCGTAGAGGTGATCGAGCTTATAGAGCCACTGCAGGAACACCCGCTCGATGATCACGCCGACAATGCCGACAAGGATCGGCACCACGATCAGCGACACCCAGTAGTTCAGTCCGAGATACTGCAGCAGGAAGAACGCCATGAAGGCGCCCAGCATGTACTGCGCGCCGTGCGCGAAGTTGATGATGTTGAGCATGCCGAAGATGACGGCGAGGCCGAGGCTGAGCAGCGCATAGAACGAGCCGTTGATCAGCCCGAGCAGAAGCTGGCCGAACAGCGCTTGGGACGGGATGCCGAAAATCTCAACCATATGTATATCTCAACGTTTGCTTCTCCCTCTCCCCGCTTGCGGGGAGAGGGTCGGGGCGAGGGGGATTTCCACAAGGCTCGACGTCATCGCAAAGCCCCCCCCCCCCCCACCCGGATCGCTGCGCGATCCGACCTCTCCCCGCAAGCGGGGAGAGATGGCACGCCTCATCCGCTCACCAGCGGGCACTTGCCTTCGTTGAGCGGCCGGAAGGCTTCCGCTGCCGGAATGGTGGCGCGCACCTTGAGATAGTCCCAAGGCGCCTTCGACTCTTCGGGCTTCTTCACCTCGAAGAGATACATGTCGTGGATCTTGCGGCCATCGGCGCGGATCGAGCCCTTGCCGAACAGCGGGTCGTCCGTCGGCATCTCCTTCATCTTGGCAACGACGGCCTTGCCGTCGGCATCGCTCTTTAGGGCCTCGACTGCCTTGAGATAATGCAGCACGGAGGCGTAGACCCCGGCCTGCACCATCGTCGGCATGTTGCCCTTGTATTGCGGCGCAAAGCGCTTGGCGAAGGCGCGGCTCGCGTCGTCGCGGTCCCAATAGAACGCGCCGGTGAAGATCAGGCCCTGCGCCGTCTTGAGCCCGAGCGAATGTACGTCAGTGATGAAGACGAGCAGGCCAGCGAGGTTCTGCCCGCCCTGGACGATGCCGAACTCCGCCGCCTGCTTGATCGAGTTGATCGTATCGCCGCCGGCATTGGCAAGACCAATAATCTTCGCCTTCGACGCCTGCGCCTGCAGCAGGAAGGACGAGAAGTCAGTGCCCGGGAACGGCGTGCGCACCTTGCCGATGACCTTGCCGCCGTTCTTCTCGACCACCGCCGCAGTGTCGCGCTCCAGTGCATGACCGAACGCATAGTCGGCGGTGAGGAAGAACCAGGTGTCGCCGCCCGTCTTCACGATCGCCTTGCCGGTGCCGTTCGCCAGCGCCCAGGTGTCGTAGGTCCAGTGGACGAGGTTCGGTGAGCATTGCGGGCCAGTGAGGTCCGAGGTCGCCGGTCCCGAAGCCAGGAACACCTTGTTCTTTTCGCGCGTGATCTGGTTTATGGCCAGCGCGACTGACGAGGTCGGCACGTCGACGATGACGTCGACCTTGTCAACGTCATACCAGGTGCGGGCGATGTTGGAGCCGACGTCCGGCTTGTTCTGATGGTCGGCGCCGACGATCTCGACTTTCATGCCCTTCTTCGCGGCGCCGAAATCCTCAACCGCCATTTTTGCGGCCGCGATCGCGCCCGGCCCGGATACGTCGGCATAAACGCCCGACATATCATTCATGACGCCGATCTTGATGACGCCGTCGGTGTATTGCGCCTGTGCCGTTCCGCATGCGAGCGCGAGTGCGAGAGCACTAAGCGCGATAACTTTCTTCATGACCGTTCTCCCATCTGTCTTTAGTTGTACCCGTTGCCTTGGCTTCGTTGAGACGAAGCTCTCGTTAGCCTTACACGCCGAGATATTCGTGCAGCTTCCCCATGTTGGCGTCGAGCTCCGAATTGGCGAAGCGCTCGACGATCTTGCCATGCTCCATCACGCAGTAGCGATCCGCAACGGTCGCCGCGAAGCGGAAATTCTGTTCGACGAGGAGAATCGTGAACCCCTGCGCCTTGAGTGTGCGGATCGTCTGCCCGATCTGCTTGATGATGACGGGTGCGAGACCCTCCGTCGGCTCATCGAGCAGCAGAAGTCGCGCGCCGGTGCGCAGGATGCGCGCAATCGCCAGCATCTGCTGCTCACCGCCGGACAGCTTGGTGCCCTGGCTCGAGCCGAGCCGCTCCTTCAGATTCGGAAACAGGTCATAGATCTTGTCGAGAGGAAGCCCGCCCGGCCGCACCTGCGGCGGCAGCAGCAGATTCTCCTCGACATTGAGGCTTGCAAAAATGCCGCGCTCCTCCGGACAGAACGCGATGCCGGCGCGCGCGATCTGATCCGACGAGCGGTTGATCAATTCCTTGCCGTCGAAACGCACCGAACCGCTGCGGCGGCCGACGATGCCCATGATGCTTTTCAACGTCGTCGTCTTGCCGGCGCCATTGCGGCCGAGCAGCGTGACGACCTCGCCCTCGCGCACGTCGAAATCGACGCCGTGCAGGATGTGGGATTCGCCGTACCAGGCTTCGAGATTCTGGACCGAAAGCAACGCAGAGGATGCGGTGTCAAGCATGGCCGACACCCATATAGGCTTCGCGCACCTCTGCGTTCTCCGACACGGTCTTGTAGTCGCCGTCGGCGAGCACCCGTCCACGCGTCAGCACTGTGATGCGATCCGAGAGGCTCGCAACGACATTGAGGTTGTGTTCGACCATCAGCACCGTGCGATTTGCCGAGACCGTTTTGATCAACGCGGAGATGCGGTCGATGTCCTCATGCCCCATGCCGGCCATCGGCTCGTCGAGTAGCATCATGTCCGGGTCGAGCGCCAGCGTCGTCGCGATTTCGAGCGCGCGCTTGCGCCCGTAGGGCAACTCGACCGCCGTCCAATGCACGAAATCCTGCAGGCCGACGCTCTCGATCAGCTCGATCGCGCGGCCGTTCATCGAATCGAGGATGCGCTTCGAGCGCCAGAAATCGAAGGAGGTGCCGCGCTTGCGCTGCAGGGCGATGCGCACGTTCTCCAGAACGCTCAAATGCGGGAACACCGCCGAAATCTGGAATGATCGCACGAGCCCGAGCCGCGCGACATCCGCCGGCGCCAGCGCCGTGATGTCGTTGCCGTTGTAGAGAATGCGCCCGCGCGTCGGCGCGAGGAATTTGGTGAGCAGATTGAAATAGGTCGTCTTGCCGGCACCGTTCGGGCCGATGACGGCATGGATCGTGCCGCGCTTGATGCGCAGGCTCACCCCATTGACGGCGACGAAGCCGGCAAACTCTTTCGTTAGATCCTCGGTCTCGAGGATGATGTCTTCAGCCATAGACGCAACTATTGTTCCCCACCGTCTCTTTTAACGGGTTCAGCGGGCGCGTAAAGCCACCCTCTTTGGGGGAAGGCCAAACTGTCGCGGGGACAGACCTTTTTTGAATGGCCACCATCCCGGGAACAATCGTTCCCGGGATTCACGCGTTAGGTTGGCTCAGCGCGCGGCCGAAGCCGCCGGCGGCGAGGTCGCGGCCTGCGGGTCGAGCGTGATGACCGCTTTGTATGCATCGGCGACGCCGGCGCCATATTCGTCCGCCGTGCTGCCTTGGGGGCGATGCGCGCTCTTGGTCAGCACCGCCTTGACGGCATCCGGCGCGAGCTTCGGGTGGCGGCCGAGAAGAAGGGCCACGACGCCGCTGACATGCGCGGCGGCGACCGAGGTCCCCGTCGTCATCTCGTAGCTCTGGCCGGGAGCGGGCACGAGGACGTCGACCCCCGGCGCCGCGACAGCGATATATTTGCCGCGATTGGCGTCGGCGAAGAGATTGTCCTGCGCATCCGTCGCGGTGACGGCAATGACGCTCGCATCGGCCGCCGGATAAAGCGGCGCTGATTTCGGCCCGGCATTGCCGGCGGCAGCGATAAGGATCGCCCCTGCCGCGCGCGCCGCCTTGAGCGCCTTCTCCAACATCGGATCGCTGGGGCCGGCGAAGCTCAGATTGATGACGCGCGCCTTGGCTGCAACCGCACGATCGACGGCGCGGGCGAGATCATAGCTCGTGCCGGTCGCCGCCCCCGCAGAGGTTTGCGAGAACGCACGAATCGCGATGATCCGCGCTTCCGGCGCAACGCCCATGATCTTCGACTGCGCGACAATGGCGCCGGCCATTGCCGTGCCATGGGAGTGCGGCTTGGCGTCCTTATCGTCGAGGACGTTGATTTCTTCGGCGATCGTGCCGGCAAGCTCGGGATGCGTCGCGTCGATCTTCGAGTCGATCACGGCAACGAGGACGTGTTCGCCGCGCGCGAGGCGATGCGCCTGTGCGAGATGCAGCTTTGCGACTGTGTACTGCATCGGATCGACCGGGAGCCGCGGTGCTGCAGCCGCGTCACGAGCCGGCGTCGTATCCGCGGGTGCGCTCTCTTCCCGCATCGCAGCGGCATCCGGCGCGGTAGGCGCCGGTGTCGCAGTGGCCGGAGCAGAGGCAGCCGACGCCGTATTGGCGTTGGGCTCGGTCCCCACGGCCGGCGCGGCGTTGACAGCGCTCGCTGGCTCGGGCGCAGACGGCGCATCGGCAGCGGGGGCGGCAGCGTCTTGTGCAGGAGCCGCAGCGTCCTGCGCCGGTAGGCTTGCCGGCGCGTCAGCGACAGCCGGTTGCAGCTTCGACGGCGTTTCAGATGCGGACTGCGGCGCCGGCATGGCGCCCTCGGTCACTGCGTCCTTATTGGCATCGGCGGCCGGCGCATCGGCTTTCTCCTGCACCCTCCCCGCGACCTCGGAAGCCATCGCGTCCTGCGCCAGCGCATAGAGATAGTTCGGCTGCGCACTGATCACGCGATTGTCGCGCTCAAGAGCGGTGATGACGGTCGCGACGGCGCGCCCGTCGGTGATGCGATAACGGAATACCCGTGCGTTCAGGAGCGCGATCTGACCGACGCCGCCATTGGTGCGCGCGAGCTTGTTCTCGCGCAGGAACCGATTGATCTGGCGCTGCGTGAGATTGTCCCGCAACACGCAAATGACCTGGTCGGGCACGAAGCGGTTCTCACCGCGCGGCGGTACGCCAAAGGCGGCGCGGCGCGACGAAGACGGCGGCTGCTGGCGTTGAGCGGCTTGCGAACGGGACGCGCGCGCCGGCTTTTCCTTCTCGACATGCTTGATCCTCTCGCGGCGCGGCGTGCGGCGGCGCGGCACATCATCGTCGTCTTCCACGATGACCGGACGCTGCGGCGCGACATAGGGCCTATCCGGGACGTCATCGACATAGATACGCCCCGGGCCACGCGGTCCGCGCGGATAATCGCGACCGGGGTAGCGGCGACCGGGATAATTATTGCCTGTCGAAACGCCGCCGCAACCACGACCGCGGCAACTCGTTGCAGCACTGTTGGTGCCATAGGGACGGTTGGCGTAGGTACCACGCCCGCCTTGGTTCATACCCCGGCCGGACATGCCGCGCCCGGAATATATCCCGCGGCCGCCGCCATGCATGCCGCCGCCACGGCCGCCGCGGCCGAACCCGCCGCCGCCGAAACCGCCACCGCCTCCGCCGATGCCAAAACCGCCGATGCTGATGCCGAATTGCGCCGAAGCCTCGTGCGCTCCGGGCAGCAGCAGCGCGATCACGGCCGCCGCGATTGCCGCCGCTCGCGTGAGAGAGCGCCGCGGCTTGGCGCGCATACCCGGTTGCAAGCTCACGGTCGACCCGTCATCGGTTGCGCTGCGCATGGCGTCTCTCCCTTTACGGGCCGCAGTCTAGCCCGCTCATGTTTCAGTGCTGTTTCTTGGGCAGCCTTCTTGGGGCGTCGCTCGGAGACGGCGCCCGGGAGCTCACTCGGTCGGCGCGACGAAGCGCACCACGGCGCCCTGCGCCTGCAGCTTCGCGACGATGTCAGCGACCTGATCCTTGGGCAGCACGGTCGCAGCGAGCCGCACTCGGTACATGCCGCCGGCACGCGGGCCATCCACCACCGCGAGCTTGTTGGCCGCGAGGAAGTTGGTCACGTCCGCCGTGGTGGCCGCCGGATTGAAACTGATGATGGCGTAGCTGCCCGGAACCGAGGCCGTCGCCGGCGGTCGTGAAGCGGTCTGATAGCCGCCGGTTCCGCTGCGCTCGCCCAAATACATGGACGCCAGCAGCCCCGCCTGCAGCGCGATCGCGACTGCCGCTCCGATCGCCGCATAGCTGAGCGTGCGCGGCGACATCGCCGCGAACTTCTCGCTGATGAAGCCCATCAGCGAGAAGCGCGGCTGCGCCGCCTTGGCCGGGCCGCTTTCGGCTTCGATACCGGCAAGGAGTTTCTCCATGGCGCACGCGGACGGCGCTCCGAGAGTCTCGTTGAGATGGATCGTCTCGGACAGCTCATCGCGCGCCAATGCAAAGCGCCGTGCGAGTTCCGCGTCCTTCGCGAGCGCGTCCTCGACGCGCTGCGCGTCGCGCCGGCTGAGTGTGCCGGCCGCATGCCACGGCAGCAGCTCCTCGATCTCCTGACGCTCTTGCGTCGAAATGTTCGTCGTGTTCATGGCCAGCCTCGATCGACCCCCGCGGATTTGAGCAGTTCCGAAAGGCGCTTGCGGGCGTAGAACATGCGGGTCTTCACGGTGTTTTCCGGAATACCCACGATCTCCGCGACTTCTTCGACCGACTTCTCATGATAGTATACGAGGTCGACGATTTCGCGATGTTCCGCCGATAGCGACTTCAAGCACTCTCTCAGAATCTCGCCTTTGTCCTTCTTCTGGATGGCCTCCTCCGGGGTATCCGAAGTATCGGCCACCGCATGCGCCGTCTCATCGTCCAACTCCTCGTCCGTTCGCTTGCGCATGGCGGACAGGGCCTTGAACCGTGCGATCGCGAGAAGCCATGTCGAGACTGCCGATCGCCCCTCGAAGCGCCCGGCTTGGCGCCAGACGTCGAGGAACACTTCGCTGATGAGGTCTTCGGCGGCGGAAGCGTCGCCCATGAGCCTCAGAACGAACCGGTAGACGCGAACATGGTGCCGCGCGAACAGCACTTGCATCGCGAGCCGATCGCCATTGGCGATCCGTCCGATCAGGACTTCATCCGTGGTCGTCTGCATCGCCCGACGTTCGGCTCATGAGTTGGTCGCCGCAGCACCGAAAGAGGTTCACTGGCCTGAACGACTTTTCAGCCGGCGGGCGTCCCGGGGACCGTGGCGGAGAGCCGCCGACGGTAAAATGCCCCTGAAAGGCCACCGCGGGCAAGCGCGGGGGGCCATTCCGAGGCATTCAGGCCGTTAATGGGCCATTTACCATATTACCGGCGAGGGCTGCCGCGTGTTTCTCCGCTTGCCGCCCGCTCGTTCTCCCACTCGTCCACCACGAAACACCGATAGTAACGAGCGTCGTCGCGCCGGTTCCGCTTTGCGCAGCGGACCATAGGCTCCAGGTCCTCGACGCGGCGATATTCGAGATAGGGCTCGATCAGATAGCGCGTCTCCCCGCCTGGGCGGCTGCCGAAGCGGTCGATCGTGCCCTTGAGCTTCGGATTGATGGCGATGAGCGCGTTCCGCAATTCCTCGCCATCGAGGAAATTGTCGGGCAATTGGTCGAAGGGGCCGTCGAAGTAATTATTGACCGAGACATTGCCCTCGTAGACGCCGACGAGGATTTTCCGCTCGCGCTTCTCGTCGCGATAGAACGCGAAGCCGGTGCGATAGCCGACAACGATGCGGTCGCTCATCGACGAGGCGAAGAACTTCTCCGGCACGGTCTCGGTCTCATCGAGGATGTAATGGAACGCCTTGATCCGCGAACTGTAGACCAGGAAGAAGCGGATGCCGGAATCGTCGAACACCGGCCCGAGATAGCGCTCTCCCAGCGCGAGCATGCCCTCGGGCGGTTTGACGTTCGAGAGATCGTTGAGCGCGAAGAGGACCGACTTACCCTCAAACGTCACGCGGTAGAGCAGCGGCTCGACCTTCTCGACAGTCACGCCATCCTGCGCGCTGAGCAACGCGTGATAGAGCTTGTCCTTGTCCGGATCACGCCACGCCGTCGTGACGATCTGGTAGGCGAAGTATACTTTGCCTTCGTCCCGCGTGCCGTTCTCGAGCCGGATATTGCCCATATATTCGACGCCGCGGTCGTAGAAACGGAAGTAGTAGTAGTTCTCCGTCGGAAACACCTGCACGCGATCCGGCAGGCTCTTGAGCACGAAACCAAACGTCGCCTTCACGTCCTCGACGTCGAAATCCGCCGTGCGATGCAGGTCGCCGATATAGCTCTCATGCGTGATGAGCGTCGTGGGTTCGGCGCGTGCTGCCCCGGACATCAACGCAGTCATGACCATCAAGGCGGCGGCGATCCGGAACATGGCGGGCCCAGTTTGACGGGGACGACGGCGGGCCCTGCTCTAGCACCAGCCCCGGCGATTTGATACGCGAAAGCGACGCCCTCCCCTGATCCGGCACACACGATCTCATGAGCGATCCTCAGCGCGCCGGCCTCGCCGCCCCGACCGCGACGTCCCCTCTCCTCTCGGTGATCGTGCCGACGTTCAAGGAGCGCGCCAACGTGCCGCTCGTCGTCGACAAGGTGGCGGCAATCCTCGCGGGCTTCGACTGGGAGATCATCTTCGTCGACGACGATTCACCGGACGGAACGGCCGCCGCCGCGAAGGCGATCGGACAGACCGACGCGCGCGTGCGCTGCATCCGCCGCGTCGGGCGGCGCGGCCTCGCCGGCGCCTGCATCGAGGGGATGCTGGCGAGCGCCGCGCCCTATGTCGCGGTGATGGACGCCGACCTGCAGCACGACGAGACGCTGCTCGCGCCCATGCTCAAGACCCTCCAAGCTGGCGGCTGCGACGTCGTCATCGGCAGCCGCTATCTCGCGCAGGCCGAAGCGAACGCCGATGGTCTGTCGGAAACGCGCCTGCGCGGCAGCCAGGTCGCAACGCTGCTGACGCGGCGGCTTCTGCATGTCGACGTGACCGACCCGATGAGCGGCTTCTTCATGCTGCGCCGCGACGCGCTCGATGCGCTCGCCGAGCGGCTTTCGACGCAGGGCTTCAAGATCCTCGCCGACATCCTCGCTTCGGCCGATGGCAAGCTGCGCGTGCGCGAACTGCCTTACGGCTTCCGCACGCGGTTGCATGGCGAGAGCAAGCTCGACAACCAGGTCGCGCTCGATTTCCTCGGCCTCCTGGTGACCAAGCTCACGGGCAACGCCCTGCCGGTGCGTTTCGTCAGCTTCGTCATGGTCGGCGCGATCGGCGTGCTCGTGCATCTCGTCACCCTGAAGGCCGGCCTCTCCGCCATCCATCTCGATTTCGGCGCGGCGCAAACGCTGGCGACGCTCGTCGCCATGACCAGCAATTTCTTCCTCAACAACTGGCTGACTTATCGCGACCAGCGCCTGCACGGCATTGCCCTGATCCGCGGCCTGCTGCTTTTTTACGTGATCTGCGCGATTGGCGCGGTCAGTAATATCGGCGTCGCCACCTGGCTCTATGCCAACGATCCGGTGTGGTGGCTCGCCGGCCTGCTCGGCTCCTTCGTCGGCGCGGTCTGGAACTACAGCATCTCCAGCCTGCTCGTCTGGAAGCAGGGCTAAACCAAGAAAGAAGAAAACGCCGTGGCAAAAACAAAGTCCTCCGAAAAACTGCGTGGCGCCGACATCGTTGCACAGACCCTCGATCGCGCCGGACTGCGAACGATCTTTACCCTCTCCGGCAATCACATCATGCCGCTCTTCGATGCGGCAATCGGCACCGAACTCGATCTCGTGCATGTGCGTCACGAAGCGGCGGCGGTGTTCATGGCCGACGCCTACGGGCGCCTCACCCGCACGCCCGGCATTGCGATGGTGACCGGCGGACCCGGCCACACCAATGCGGTCTCCGCGCTCTACACCGCGCTCGCTGCGGAATCGCCGCTAATCCTCCTCTCCGGCCATGTCGGCCGCGACGAGATCGGGCGCGGCGCCTTCCAGGAACTGCCGCAGGCGGCCTTCGCCGCGCCGGTGACGAAAGCGTCATGGACCGCCGCGAGCGTTGCGACGCTCGGCCACGATCTTGCGAAAGCCGCGCGTATCGCGACCTCGGGCCGCCCGGGCCCGGTGCATATCAGCCTGCCCTTCGACATCCTCGAAGAGGAGATCGCCGACAGCGCCCGTCTCTGGCCGGATGCCAGCGCCTTCGCGCCCGTGCCAATGCCGCTTTCCGATATCGCAGCCGATGCGACGCACGCGGCGCTAGCCGCGGCGAAGCAGCCGATCATCCTGATCGGCCCAACCTTGTGCGACGCGCCGGGCAAGGCGTTGCAGCGGCAGCTCTCGGACGCGATCCGCGCACCGGTCGTCGGCATGGAGAACCCGCGCGGCCTCAACGACGCGACCAACGGCGCCTTCGCCGAGATGCTGCCGCGCGCCGACTTGGTCGTGCTGCTCGGCCGGCCGCACGACTTCGCCATCAAGTTCGGCAAGCCACCCTTCGTCGACGCCGCGGCCAAGTTCGTCGTCATCGATCCCGATACGGGATTAATCGAACGGGCGGTGCGCGAACAGGCCGAGCGCGTCCTGCACACCGCGGTCGCTGATCCGGTCAGCGCCGCGCAGGCGCTGATTGCGCGCGCGCCGAAGAATCCCAATCGCGCCGCCGCATGGCGCGACGAGGTCGCGGCGGCCGTGACATATCAACCGCCGGCGTGGGTTGAGACCCGTTCGGCTGCGGGCGGCCCGCTGCATCCGCTAGATCTGAGCCGCGCCGTCGCGCCGATCATCGAAAATGACGCGAACACGATCCTGATCTGCGAGGGCGGCGAGATCGGCCAGTGGCCGCAGGCGCTGATCCGTCCGCGCCGCCGCGTCGTCAACGGCGCCGCGGGCCCGATCGGCGGCGCCGTCCCCTTCGCCCTCGCGGCGCGCATCGTCGAGAAGAAAGCGCCGATCGTGGTGATGATGGGCGACGGCGCTTTCGGCTTCCACATGGCGGAGTTCGAAACGGCGGCCCGCCTCAACCTGCCCTTCGTCGTCGTGCTCGGCAATGACGCCGCATGGAACGCCGAGCGGCAGATCCAGATCCGCGAATACGGCAAGGATCGCGCAGTCGGCTGCGAGCTCACGCCTGCCCGCTACGACCAGGTGGTGCAGGCGCTCGGCGGACACGGCGAATTCGTCACCAAGCCGGACGAGCTCAAGCCGGCAATCGAGCGCGCACTGGCAAGCGGCAAGCCGGCTTGCATCAACGTCATGATTGAGCGCGTGCCGGCGCCGACCATCCGGCGCGGATCGTGAGAGATGGCAGTTATGTTTCCGCTCGTCCCCGCGAAAGCGGGGACCCAGGACCAAGACCTCTGGATTCCCGCTTTCGCGGGAATGAGCGGATGAGGCACCACCATCGTCTATAGGTCCGCTAGCGAAGTCCGAGAGGAAACTCATGCCCTCCAATGATGTCCTCCCCATCATCGACGGCGCCACGCGCCTGTTCGGCATCATCGGCCATCCGATCGCGCAGGTGCGCTCGCCACGCGTGCTGACCGAAAAGCTGCGCGCGCGCGGCCTCAACGACATCCTCATTCCGCTCCATGTCCTTCCGGACAAGTTCGACGAGGCGATGCGCGCCTTGATGGGCCTCGGCAACCTCGATGGCCTGATCTTTACGGTGCCCTACAAGGTGCGTGCGGTCCCATACGCCGACACGCTGTTGACAACCGGGCGCCAAGTCGGCGCCATCAATGTGCTGCGGCGGGAGGATGACGGCACCTGGACCGGCGATATGTTCGACGGCCGCGGCATGACGCGCGGCCTCGCCAATCAGGGCGACGACGTGCGCGGTCGCAAGGTGCTGCTGCTCGGCGCCGGCGGTGCGGGCAGCGCCATCGCCTGTGCGCTTGCAGAATCCGGTGCGGCATCGATCACGATCTACGAGGTCGACAAGCCGAAGGCGCGCGCGCTCGCGGCGCGCGTCAACGAGGCTTTTCCGAATTGCAAAGTCGACGTGGGCGGCCCGCGCGTCGCCAGCTACGACGTTCTCATCAACGCGACACCGGTCGGCATGAAAGACAGCGATGGTCTACCGGCGGATATCGGCCCGCTCGACGGCGTGAAGATCGTCGGCGACGTGATCGTACTCGCAAAGCCGACGCCACTCCTGCGCGAAGCGAAAGCCCGCGGCTGCCACACCATGGACGGCATCGGCATGCACACGGGACAAGCGGACGAGATCGTGGATTTCTTCCGGGCGAAGTAACTGTCACGACCAAGCGCCGGTCTTTTGGTGTCATGCCCGCGAAAGCGGGCATCCAGTACCCACGGTCGATGCAGTATCGAGAGGCCGGTGCGTACTGGGTCCCCGCCTTCGCGGGGACGACATCTAGCGGCTGACGGGCGCGCTGCGATCCATATCCCTACCCCCACAAATCCTTGTAGTTCTCGAATTTCGGCAGCGTCTTGTCGTTGTGCGTCGGCTCGAGATACGGCAGCGCGCGCGCAAGGCCGAAGTTGATCAGCGGCGAGGTGTGCTTGACGTAGAGGTCGAGCGGATCGAGCACATGGCGCAGATGCAGCTTGGGATCGTAGTTGAGCCCGCTGCTGCGAAACCATTTGTAGCCGTTCGCGATCGCCCAGTTGACGATGTCGCGGAACGCCTGGTGGTAGAGGTGCAGCTTGATCGCGACGTCGTAATCGAAGCCGATATATTCGCCGTAGATCGCGTCACCCTCGACCATGCAGAAGGTGAAGGCAACGATCTTGCCGTTCTGACGCCAGAGGAAGAAGCGCGTCTTGTCCGGCATCCGCTCGGCGAGGCCGAGGAAGAATTCCTTGTTCAGCTTCTCGAAGTGCAGCTTCGAGCGTTGATAGACGGCGAGATAAAGCGGATAGATCTCGTCGATATAGGGCACGAGATCGTCGACGACTTCCATCGCGATCGGATCGAACTTCGCCGCCTGGCGGAATTTGCGGTTGATGTCGCGGCGCTGCCAACCGTTGAGGCAGCGATGCGTGTAGTCCTCGAAATCCTTGTACTCGATATTGAGCTTCGTCATCGGCATGCTGGGCACGCGCGTGAAACCCATGTCGACAAGCGGCGCAAGCGCATCGCGATATTTTGCCGGAAACTCCTTGAACACGATGAGTCGGGCGCGCTCACGCTTGGCGTGGTCGGTTATCGCCTGCGCGATGAGCGGGGCATGCCGCCGCTGCGCCGCGTGATCGTCGTCGTCGAGATGGCCCTCGCCCGCGACGCTGCCGACCATCACCGTTCGCATGGTGAGAAAACGCGGCCAAATTTTGCGCGCGCGTGCGACAAGCGCCGAAACCCCATCGGCCGAGCCCGCAAGGATGTCCTGATCGAGGATGAAGAATGGCTGCACCGCGATGGCTTCGCCCCGCACGTCGCGCACGACGCAATAGCGGTGCCGGAATTCAGGGTGGATCGTGTCCTCGACCAGCGCGTAATAGCGGCTGTCTTTGCGTTGACCGGCAAAGGCATGCCGCCAGACCGGCAGCGCTTCGACCTCGGCGCGCGTCAGCACATCGGCGCGCACGCCGACAGCGTCGGCGGCAACCGCGGGGGCCGCCACGATTACGGTGTCGGCGATGCTCATGGATGCGCTCAGGAGGCTCGCGCCTTCATCGCGTGCTCCATCAGGTTCTTGCCGAGCGACCACGCGGCGCCAGGCATCTTGTGACTTGCCGCGATCACGTCCTCGAACGAGCTCAGGATGCGCGCGCAATCCTCGTCCGTGACGGTGAGCGGCGGCAGAAGCTTGACCGTATGGCTTGCATGCCCCGCCACCTGCGTCAGGATCTTGTGCTCCTTGAACAGGGGAATGGTGATGAGCTGGCAGAATAGGCCTTTGTTCGCCGCCTCGATCAAGTTCCACGACGCCTTGAGCTTGAGCGAGCGCGGCGGACCGAACTCGACGCCGAGCATCAGGCCCTTGCCCCGCACTTCGCGTAGGAACTCGTAGCGCGGCAGCATATCGTTGAAGGCGGCGAGAAGCTGCGCGCCTCTCTCGGCCGCATTGGCGATGAGGTTTTCGGATTCGATCACGTCGAGCGTCGCGATGCCGGCGGCCATCGCCATATCGTTCTTGCCGAAGGTCGAGCCATGCACCACGGCACGATCCATGCGGTTGAACAGCTTGTCGAAGATCCAGCGCTTGGTGAGCACGGCGCCGACCGGCACGTGCCCGCCGGAAAGCGACTTTGCGAGCAGCACCATATCCGGCGCGACGCCCCAATGCTCGACGGCAAGGAAGCGGCCGGTGCGCCCGATGCCGGTCTGGATCTCGTCAGCGACGAATACCGTGCCGTACTTCGCGCACAGCGCCTGCGCCTTGGCGAGATAATCGTCGGCGGGCAGGTTCACACCCTTGCCTTGAATCGGCTCGACGAAGAAGCCGGCCACGTCGCGCGCAGACAACGCCTGTTCCAGCGCTGCGAGATCGTTGAATGGCACCGACACGAAGTCCGGCAACAGCGGACCCAGTCCATCGCGGAAGATCGCGTCGCCGTTCATCGACAGCGCGCCGTAGGACAGGCCGTGGAAGGCGTGATCGCAGAACACGACCTTGCCGCGCCGCGTCGCCGCGCGCACGAATTTGATCGCCGCCTCGACCGCCTCGGCGCCGGAATTGGCGAAGAAGACCTTGTCGAGATAGGGGGTGTAAGCGAGGAGCCGCTCGGCGAGCACGCCGGCGAGCGTCGACACATCCATCTGCACGAGGTTGGGCAGCTCGGCGTCGAGCACGCTTTTCAGCGCATCGCGGATTTTCGGATGATTGCGCCCGATGGCGAAGACCCCGAAACCGCTCAAAAGGTCGAGATACTGCGCGCCGGCGCGGTCATAGAGATACTGGCCGCTGCCGCGTACGAAGCCGGTGTCGTAGCCGATGGTCTTGAGCACCCGCACCATCTGCTCGTTGAGGTGGCGGGTATGCATGGAAAAGCGCTCGGCCTCGCGCTCCGCGAACAAAGTAGCCATGTCGAGGCTCATGGGGGCCTCTTCTCCAACCTGAAAGTGGCGAATTATGCGCCGGTGACCTAAACCCCGCCGCAATTTACCGCAATGCCGTCGCGCCGTTGCGGTGCGGGAACGTTCAATCGGCAATTATAGTTATTCGACGACATGAGGATTTGGCAGTGTTGACCAAGCTATTTTTTGCCCTGATGTCCGTTTTGGCGCTCAGCGCCCCCCTCGCTCAGGCCGCGCCCCCATCCCCCATAGGGGAATGGACGGTCGCCAACGGGATGGCCCGCATCAAGATCGACCAATGCGGCAAGAACATCTGGGGCGTGATCTCCTGGGAGCAGAACCCCGGCGGGCAGGACGGCAACAATCCCGATCCCGCCAAGCGCACGCGCCCGACGCTCGGCATGCCGATCCTGATGGGGATGAAGCCGGCCGACTCCGACCGCTGGGAGGGCGAGGTCTATAACGCCGAGAACGGCAAGACCTATGACGCCAGTATCCGGCTGAAAGGCCCGGATGTGCTGCAAATTCAAGGCTGTGTCCTGGGTTTCCTGTGCGGCGGCGAGGATTGGACCCGCTACAAGCCGGAGCCGGCCGCCGCCCCCGCGCCCCCGGCCCCGCGCGGCGCCAAGCCACAGCCGCCCGCCGGCATCGATGTCTGCCAGAGCGTCGCGGACGCGACCGGAATCCCGATCGAAACGCTATCGCCGCAGCATGCGCGCGCGGCGCCGAAGGCAAAACGGCCGCCCGCGGCGCATTAACGTGGACACGGGCGGTTAAGCCTATCTAAAATTGCCGGAAAAATGACACAAAGTCGCCGCATTTCGGCGGCGTATGTCGCGTTTGCGAACAAAGTTGAATTGTGAAGCGTTTCAATGACCTGCCCGCGTCACTAAGTCGGGCCGATGGGCGTGCGTGAACCGCACGCGTTGCTGCAGTCACCAAGATGCGGGCGGACGAGGTCGAGTTAGCAGGGTGTGTTGATGAAAGTCGTCCTAGCCCAACCTCGCGGCTTTTGCGCCGGCGTTGTGCGCGCCATCGAAATCGTTGAGCGCGCGCTCCAGCAGTACGGCGCGCCCGTCTATGTCCGTCACGAGATCGTGCACAACAAGCACGTGGTCGAGAGCCTGAAGGCGAAGGGCGCGGTCTTCGTCGAGGAGCTCGACGAGATTCCAGCCGGCGCGGTCACCGTTTTCAGCGCCCACGGCGTCGCCCGCTCGGTGGAAGAAGAGGCCGCCCTGCGCAAGCTGCCCGTCCTCAACGCCACCTGCCCGCTGGTGACCAAGGTCCATAACCAAGGCAAACGCTATGTGTCGCAGGGGCGCGCGCTGATCTTGATCGGCCATGCCGGGCACCCGGAAGTCGAAGGCACCATGGGCCAGATCGAGGCCCCCGTCATCCTGGTACAGAACGAGGACGACGTCGCCAAGCTCGGCCTCCCCGACGACGCCCCGGTCGCCTACATCACCCAGACGACGCTGAGCGTCGACGACACCAAAGGCATCATCGCCGCCCTCGAGCGCCGTTTTATCGACATTGTTGGCCCCGATACCCGTGACATCTGCTACGCGACGCAGAACCGGCAGGCGGCCGTGCGGGACCTCAGCGAGGTCGTCGACGTTATCCTGGTGGTCGGCGCCAAGAATAGTTCCAATTCGAACCGCTTGCGGGAGATCGGAGCCGAGGAAGGCGTGCCGAGCTATCTCATTGCTGATGGCAGCGAGCTTGATCCGGCCTGGATTGACGGCGCAAACGTGGTAGGTATCACCGCCGGCGCATCGGCTCCGGAAGTGTTGGTCGATGATGTGATCAACGCTCTGCGTCGCATCGGGCTCGTGGAAGTCACGACCCTTCCCGGTCGTGAAGAGCGCATTGAATTCCGTCTGCCCGTCGAATTGACGGGACCAAGAAAGGCGACACCGCAAAAAGTGTCCGTAAGCTAGAAAGCAAGAGAATGGCTATTCCGTTCTACAAAGAGATTCGCATCGGCGCCTATCTGATCAAGCAGAAGCTGATGGGCCGGAAACATTATCCGCTCGTGCTGATGCTGGAACCTTTGTTCCGCTGCAACCTCGCCTGCGCCGGCTGCGGCAAGATCGATTATCCCGCGCCCATCCTCAATCGCCGCATGACCCCGCAAGAATGCTGGGACGCGGCGGAGGAGTGCGGCGCGCCGATGGTCGCAATCCCGGGCGGCGAGCCGCTGATCCACAAGGAGATCGGCGAGATCGTCAAGGGCCTCGTGGCGCGCAAGAAGTTCGTGTCGCTGTGCACCAATGCGCTGCTGCTTGAGAAGAAGCTCGATCTGTTCGTGCCGTCTCCGTTCCTGTTCTTCTCCGTGCATCTCGTCGGCCTCAA
>JBFWXB010000028.1:0-65797 GCA_050187875.1 Variibacter sp. | reverse complement strand
TGAAAATTGCTAACCTGGACGAATATTTCGAAACGCTGCGCACGCTGTCGTGCTTCGCAACGCTGGCTAAGCACGACGTCACGGTCTTCAAAGATCATGTGCAGGATGACGCGGCGCTCGCCGAACGCTTGAAAGATGCAGATGTCGTGGTCCTCTTTCGCGAGCGCACCAAGATTCGCGCCGGACTGCTTGAGCGTCTGCCCAAGCTGAAGCTGATCAGCCAGCGCAGCGTCTATCCGCATATCGACATCGACGCGTGCACGCGGCACGGCGTGATCGTCTCGTCGAGCCAGCACCCGGGCACGCCCTGCTACGCGGCCGCGGAGCTGACATGGACGCTTCTCCTCGCCGCGGCGCGGCAACTGCCGCAGCAGATCGCTGCGATGAGGAACGGCCAGTGGCAGATGGGCGTCGGATCGACGCTGCGCGGCAAGACGCTCGGTCTCTTCGGTTATGGCCGCATCGCGCGGGCCGTTGCGGACTATGGCCGCGCGTTCGGCATGCGGATTGTCGTGTGGGCGCGCGAAGTCTCGCGCAAAGCGGCGGAGGCGGACGGATTGGAGGTCGCTTCATCGAAGGCGGCGTTCTTTGCAGAGAGCGATGTCGTCTCGCTCCACCTGCGCCTCTATCCCGAAACGCGCGGCATCGTCACGGCCGAGGACCTGGCGCGGATGAAGCCGAGCGCGATCCTGGTCAATACCAGCCGAGCGCCGCTCATCGTACCGGGGGCGCTGGTCGAGGCGTTGCGCCAGGGCCGTCCAGGAATGGCGGCGGTCGATGTCTATGAGGAGGAGCCGGTCACGGACAAAAGCCATCCGCTGCTGACGATGCCGAACGTGATCTGCACGCCGCATATCGGCTATGTGACGCGCGAGGAATACGACCTTCAGTTCACGGAAATCTTCGACCAAATTCTTGCTTTCGAGGCGGGGCGGCCGACGAACGTCGTCAATCCCGATGTCCTGAAGCGTTCACGATGATTTCTTTGCCGCGCCCGGATAAGCCTCAGCGAGGGCACGGGCAATCACGCCATGGGCGCGGCGCATGAGACGCTCGGCGCGCCGCCGCGCCGGCAACGGCTTGTGCGCCGCGATCGAGGCAATCACTTCGCGCTGACCTTCGATCGAAAGGTCGAGCATCTCTTGCGTACGCTGGTGCGCCAGATAGCGGTAGCGCAACGCCTGCTTGTCGATGCCGACGATGATGCGCTTGAGCGTCGCATTGCTCCCGGCCGCGTGGATCGCCTGCGTCATCGCGACGTTGCGATCGAAGAAGCGCTCAACGTCATGCTGATCGAGCGCGTTTTGCATCTCGCCGAGCAAAGCGTCGAGCTTGGCGATCGTCGTTGCGTCGGCGGCGCGCGCGGCCTCGGCCGCTGCCAGTCCCTCAAGACCGACGCGGCAGGTGTACACCTCGTCGAGGTCTTCGCGATTCATCGGCGCGACGCGGACGCCACGCCGCGCCGTACGCACTACAAGCCCGTCGGCCTCGAGCATGCGGAACGCCTCCCGCACCGGCGAGCGGCTCACGCCGAACCGCGTGCAAAGCTCCTCCTCGGTGAGGCGCGCATCCGGCTCGAGCTTCAAGAAGGTGATCTGCCGGCTGAGAACGCGCGCGATCTCCGGAGCTATCATCGCGGGAAGAGCAAAATCTCCCGCACGCTCCAGGGGGATGTCAGAATCGGGCACGGTCACGCTTGATTCTCCCGGTGCACAATTGGATAACGGGCGACAGGTCAGAATACAATATACAGAAACTGACGATCAGCGTTGTCTTTCGCCATGTCTTACGGCCGAAGCGCAGGAAATGAAGCCATGAACCCGGCACCGCCGACCGCCAGCACGACTGCCGCCGCCACTGAAATCGTCGCCGTCGATTGCTTCCCCGCGCTGCTGCCACTGCGCAAGCCGCTCGTGATGGCAACCTATCGCATCGACGACGGCCCTGTCCTGTTCGTGCGCATCCGCACGCGCGGCGGCGCGGAAGGCTGGGGCGAGGCGGCCGCGAGCCCGATCATGTCCGGCGAAACGCTGGTCGGTATGCAAGCGGCAGTCGCCACGCTGATCGCACCGCGCCTCATCGGCTCCTGTGTGCTCGATCGTGCGCGCCTGTCGCGCGAGTTGCGCGCCTCGATGTACGCAAACGGGGGCGCGCTTGCGGCCGTCGACATGGCGATGCTCGATCTCGCCGGGCGCATTCTCGATGTGCCGGCGGTCATGCTGCTGGGCGGCGCCATCCGGCGCACGGTCCAGCCGCTCTGGCTCGTCGGCGGCTCCGGCTCCGTGGAGAAGGACGTCGACGAAGCGCGCGCCCTCCACGCGCAAGGTTTCCGTGCGTTCAAGCTCAAGGCCGGGCTCAAGCCTGTCGAAGAGGAAATCCGCACGGTCCGCCTCTTGCGCGAGGCGCTCGGTTCCGACTGTCTCATCGCCGCCGACGCCAATATGGGCTGGGACCCGACGCGTGCCATCCGCTTCACGAACGGCGCGGCGCCGTTCGGCCTTGCTTTTCTCGAACAGCCGACGGCCGCCGGCGACATTGCTCGCATGGCGACGGTCGCCGCCGCGTCGCCCGTGCCGATCGGCATGGACGAGAGCCTGCACGGGCTTGCCGATTTGCATGCGCATGTCGCCGCGCGCGCCATCGGCGGCGCGAGCCTGAAGACGATCAAGCTCGGCGGCATCACTCCGCTCGTTGCGACCGCCGGCGTCTGCGAGGCGCTGGGGCTCTCGGTCAATCTGGCGATGATGATGGAGTCGAGTCTTGCGACGGCGGCCATGATCCACGCCGCTTGCGCGATTCCGCGCATCGACTGGGGCTTGAGCCTCGGCAATCTTTGGCTCGCCGAAGACCCCGTCACGCAGCCGATCACCCCCACGCAGGGGCTTGCGCATTGCCCGGCTGGGCCCGGCCTCGGCGTGACGGTGGACGAGCGCCGCATCACGGCGCTCGCCCTGCACTAGATCACGATGATTTTTGGATCGGAACCGATCCAAAATCATGAACGTGATCGATTCTAATATTATTCCCAGCCGTTACTGCGGCATTTTGAAATTGACCTTGTCCGGGCTCACCTTCTTGAGCAGGTCCGGATAGAAGAACTTGCTCCAGTCCATGGGCTTCGCGAGCTTGCCGGAATTCTTCAGCTGCTCCGCGACCGTGACGAAATTCTCGACCGAGCCGTCGTCGAGCCGCAGGTCGTAACGCAGCTTGGTCATCAGCGTTTTCGTCAGGTCGTGGTCGAGCTTGAGGAAGTCGGCCACCTGTTTCGCTGCGCCGTCACGATCGGCGTTGAGGAGATCGGTCGCCTGCTTGAGCGCGCGCATGAAGCCGACCGCCGCGTCCTGGTTCTTCTCCGCCCAGCCCTTGTTCATATAGATGTAGACGCGCGGGGACATGATGCCACGCGACGTCTGAATCACCTTCGTGTTCGGAACGGCGCCGACAGCGCGCGTGAGCCACGGTTCCCAGCTGACGAAGGCATCGATATTGCCGCGCTCGAGCGCCGCGACCATCTCCGGCGCTTCGACCTGGACGATGGTGTAGTTCTTCGGGTCGAGATTGAGCTTCTTCACCATCGCGAGCCAGAGCACCTCGCTCGCCGAGCCGCGCGCGACGCCGATCTTCTTGCCCTTCAGGCCGTCCACATTCTCGACATTGCGTCCGGCGACGCCATACCAATCGGTGAGCAGCGCGCCCTCAGCAACAACGACGACGTTCGGATCGATATTGAAATTCTGGACGCCGGCCTGCTCCGCGCCGAAGGCCGACTGCACCTGGTTCTGGATGACGAAGGCGACCATCGCCGAGCCGCTCGGCCCAGTGTTGATCTGCACGTCGAGGCCGTTCTTCTCGAAGAAGCCAGCCGTCTTGCCGAGGTAGAACGCCGAAAAACCCGGGTCGACGCCCGTGGCGATGGTCATCTTCGTCGCCGCCTGCGCCGGCGCCTGCCACGCCAGCAGGGATGCCGCGAACAACCCAATCAACAGTCGCTTCATCGTACCCTCCATCAATGAAACCAAGACAACAAAAGCTTTCTCAGGTGACCGGCGAGAACCGGCCGGCAAAACGGAAAATGCCCCAACGGAACAGACGGTCGGTCGCAAAGCCGAGCATGCCGAGGCAAACCAGGGACACGAAGATGTCGTCGATCAACATGTACATGCGGCCGTTCCAGAGCATGACGCCAAGCCCTTCATTGGCCGAAATGAGCTCCGCCGCCACAATGGTGGTAAACGAGTTCGCCATCGCGAGACGCATGCCGGTGAGGATGAAGGGAACCGTCGCCGGCAGGCCGACATAGAGGAAGATCTGCCAGGACGAGGCGCCGAGCGCTTGTGCCGCGCGGATCTTGTTGGGCGCGATCGCCGAGACACCCGCCGCGGTGTTGAGGATGACGATGAAGATCGTCGTGTAGATGATTAGGAAGATCTTCGATTCCTCGCCGATGCCGAACCAGATCACCGCGATCGTGATCATCGCGACCGACGGGATGAAGCGCAGGAACTCGGTCCATGGCTCGAGGAGCTTGCGGATGAGCGGGAAGCTGCCGATCGCAAGGCCGATCGGAATGCCGAGCGCGGAGCCCGCGAAGAAGCCGATGGCGATGCGCCGCAGGCTCACTGCGATGTGCTCAATAAGCACGCCGCTCAGCGTCAGCTCCACACCCTTCTTCAAGACGCCGAGCGGCGGCGGGAAGAGGAGCGACTTGACGATGTAGACCGAGGCGATATGCCAGACGAGGAACAAGGTCGCAAAGCCGATCAGCTGCGGCCCGATCGTCGCGAGCGCGCGCTTCCATTTCGACGGGCTGGCGACCGGACGCACGGGCGCGGCCGCCGTCGCGAGGCTCGTATCCTGCGCACTCATGCCGCCATCTCCGTCGTGCGGCCGGACGCACGCGCGACCTCCTCGCGGATCATCTCGTAGACCTGCGCGTAGTAGCCCGTATAGGCGGGGTCGGTGCGTACGCGCTCGCCCTCGATGTCGATCGGGATGACGCCCTTCAGCGTGCCGCCAGGGCCGGCGGTCATCACGCCGACGCGCGTCGCGAGCAGGATCGCCTCGTCGAGGTCATGCGTGATGAACACGATCGAGGTCTGCGTGGTGCGCCAGATCTTGCGCAGCTCATGCTGCATGATGTTGCGCGTCTGCGCATCGAGCGCGCCGAAGGGCTCATCCATCAGCAGCATCTTCGGCTCATTGGCGAGTGCGCGCGCGATCTGAATGCGCTGCTTCATGCCGCCGGAGAGCTCGCCGGGGAATTTCTCCTGCTGGCCGGCAAGCCCGACGAGATCGAGATAGCGCATGGCGCGTTCGCGCCGCTCCCGCTTGCTGATGCCGCGCATACGCAAGCCGAACTCGACGTTCTCGATCGCGTTGAGCCACGGATAAAGCGAATCGTCGCCCTGGAAAACGACACCGCGGTCGCGCGAGGGATTCCTCACGGGTTCGCCATCGAGCAGGATCGCGCCTTCGGTCGGATGATCGAAGCCGGCAAGCAGACTGAGGATCGTCGTCTTGCCGCAGCCCGAAGGCCCGAGCAGGCAGAAGAATTCTCCGCGCGACAAGTCGAGCGAGAAATTACGCACTGCGACGGAGCGCCGCCCGTTACGCGCGACGAAGGTACGCGCGACGTCGTGTAGTTCGATGAAAGCCACGGTCCCTCCTCCGTCGCGTCGCCTGCGCCAATTCAAAGGCCGCGCGAAACGCGCGCCTCACCCCAGTACATATCCTCCGTCGGCGATCACCGTCTCGCCCGTCACGTAGGCGGCTGCGTCCGAGGTGAGGAACACGACCATCTTCGCCATTTCTTCCGGTTCGCCCCAGCGGCCGAGCGGAACACGATCGAGCCCGCGGTCGCCTTTGTAACCCGGCTTGCCCACGGTCTGATTGATCATACGCGTTTGCGAGCGTCCCGGCGCCAGGCAAAGCGTGCGCACACCATGCGGCCCCCACTCGACGGCCGCTGCGCGCGTGAGTTGCGAAATCGCAGCTTTCATCGCGGCGTAGACGCCGCGATTTTCACCGCCGCAAAATGCCGTCTGCGAGCTGATGGACAGAACGACGCCGCGCCCGCGCGCCACCATGCCTTTGCCGATCAGTTGCATCAGGCGGAAAGCGCCGACGAGATCGACGCCGACCAGCTTCTCGATATCTTCAACCATCATGTCGAGCAGCGGCTTGGCGATCAGAATGCCGGCATTGTTGATGAGGATGTCGATCTCGCCGGCTGCCTCGGCGAGCCGCGCGACGGAATCGAGATCCGACTGCTCGTAGACGTGGAACTCGCGCACGCCGAGCTTTTTCGCGATCGCTTTGAGCGGCTCAGCTTCCACATCTGCCAGCACGAGCGTCGCGCCATGCGCAGCAAACTGCTCCGCGATGGCGGCGCCAAAGCCGTTCGCCGCGCCCGTCACGAGGACGCGCTTGCCCTTGAAATCGAGGTCTTTTGCGAGACTCACGCCATCCTCCGCTGTTCCACCCATTGACGCGTCCGCTTCGCGCCCTCCGCCAACGAAACGCGGGGCGCGAATGCGAAATCACGCGCGGCCGCATCGATCGCCAGCGGGCCGAGGCCGAAAGTGTTCCATGCGAGGCCCTCCGCGTGAAGTGCGACCGATGCGCCCGGCACCGCCGCTTTCACCCCGGCAACGATCTCGTCAAGCGACTGCGCGACGCCAGGGCCGATATTGTAGGCGCGGCGCGGTAAGCTTTCCGCATCGAGCGCGGCGATCACCGCGTCGACGACGTCATCGACAAAGATATGCTGCCGCGTGCGGCGCCGCGCCTCGCCGATCCGCGTTTCCTTCCCCGCAAGCCCGTCCTCGATCAGCGTACGGATTAGGCAAGAGGTGGTGCGGCCCGGCCCATAGCAAGAAGCGACCCGCAACGACACCGCGTCGACGCCGTGCTCGGCGTGATAGGCCTCGATCAGCGCTTCTCCCGCGGCTTTGGTCGCGCCATAGACCGTCGTCGGATGCAGCGGTGTCTCTTCCGTCACAGCCGTAAAGTCGGATCGCTCGCCGTAAGCCATGATCGACGAGAACCAGACGATCCGTTCGAGTTTGTGGATGCGCGCGGCCTCGAGCAGGCCGATCAATCCGCCGAGATTGATGTCGCAGATGCGCCCCGGCGCATCGCGCAGCAGCATCGGCCCGGAGATGCCGCCGGCGTGCACGACCTTGCGCACGCCGAAGCGCACGATCGCTTCGTGCCAGCGTTGCGGATCAGGCAAGTCTTGCAGAAGGACCGGATAATCCGCACCCGCGGGCGCTTCGCGATCCATCCCGACAACGGTTCTGCCGGCTTCGACGAGGCGGCACGCGACGGCGCCGCCGATCAAGCCGGTCAAGCCGGTGACGAGGACCGCGCCGGATGTCATTCCGCCGCTTCCATAAGTTCGACCTTCGGGCGAACGGATGTCGCCACGCGGCGCAGCTCCACACGCTCGCCCGCTTTCGCCTTGAGGATCGCGAGCCCGCGCTCATCGAGCATAACCGTGCCCGGCGCAACCTTGGCGTCGATCCGCAACCAGGCGCGCAGCGGCGCGGCGCGGCGCGCATCGAACTCGACGACGTCGCCGTCATGGAAACGACCGGCGGCCGCGTCTGCGGGATTGAGGCGGCAGACGCGGCGTTTGCTCACGGCGCCGGCTTCGAACACGTCATCGCCCAACACGGCCTTCAACGTGAAACGAGCGTCGCGCAGCCGTGCGCGCAGGCGCTCCGTCGCCGGACCATCGACCGTGCCATCAGTTTTTAGGGCCACGCCGTAAAGCTTGCTCGCGGCATTGGACGACACATAGCCTTCGCGCACGTCGGCGGCGACACGTTCGGCGTCGCGTAGCAGCGGATCGCCATAGCCGCCGCCACCGGCCGAGCGAATGACGACCGTTGCACCCTCCTCGACGAAGTGGCCGGCGATCTTGCCGGGCGTATCGAAATCCTCGATGACGCCCTGGCGTTCCACCCACGAGCCGACAGGAAAGCCCGGCAGTCCGCCGAGGACACCGAAAGCGGGAACGATGGCGCCATCGGAGAGGAGCGAGTAGCGCGCTTCGGGCGCGAGCACGCGCAGCGCGCGCTGCATCGAGAGGCCGCCACGCGTCGTGCCGGCGCCGCCGGAATCGACGGCGAGCTGCGAGCTCTCGACGATCAGCGGCATGCGCGTTTCCATCACCTCCGAAGACTGCACGGTGACGAGATCGCCCCAGTCGATCGTCGCCATCGCGCTTGGGCCGTCATCTTCGGCGAACGCGCCGTTGCCGCCCGCCGACCATTCGTAATGCACCCATTCGCGGCCACGCCGCGTGTCGTATCCGCCGAGAAGGTTGTGGAACGAGGTACGGCAGAGATCGCCGGCGACGCGATCTGGCGCCACCTGCGCGAGCGCGCCGACCATGGTAGCGATGACGCGCTTGCGGATCTCACCATGCGAGCCCGCGGGTGCGGGACGCTGCACGTTGACGATGGTGCCCGGAGGCGCGATCACTTCGATTGGGCGGAACGAGCCCTGATTAAGCGGCGCCTTCGGATCGAAGATCGATTTCACGGCGATGAAGACCGATGCGGCCGACACCGCCGCCGTCGAGTTCACCGGGAACGGCACCTGCGGTGAAGCGCCGGTGAAATCGGCGATCATCCGATCGCCCTTGATGGTCAGCGTGAGCGGAAGGAGCAGCGGCTCGAACGTCCCGCCCATGAATGTCTCGAGGTAATCCTCGTAATAGCTCGTGCCATCGGGCAGCCCGGCGATGCACGCGCGCATGCGCGCTTCGGCGCGGTCGAGATCGAGCCTCACGGCCTCCAACAGCCGCTCCAGGCCGTGGCGCTCGCAGATTTCGTGAATGCGCATCTCGGCGACACGGCAAGCGGAGATACTCGCCTGAAGGTCGCCAAGGCGCTCCTCCGGCACACGCATATTCGCGAGCAGGAGATCGAGCGCCGCCGCATTCATCTTTCCGCCTTCAATGATTTTGAGCGGCGGAATGCGGATGCCTTCCTGATAAATCTCCGTGGCCTTGCCCGACATGCTGCCCGGCACCATGCCGCCGACGTCGGCCCAGTGTGCGCGCACGGCGGGGAAGAAGATCAGCTTCCCGTCGCGAAACACGGGGTAGATGATCGTGACATCGTTGAGATGCGTGCCGCCGGTGTAAGGATCGTTCATCAGCAGCACGTCGCCGGGCGCAAGCGTGTCGCCGAGCTTTTCCATCGCCGAGCGCACCGACCACGGCATCGGCACGACATGCGAGCCGATGTCCTCGGACTGGGCGACGACCTGGCTGTCCGGCCCGAACAAGCCGCAGGAGAAATCCTTCGCATCATAGATCGCGACCGAGCTTGCGGTCCGGCAGACGGTCGCGCGCATCTCGCGCACCGCCGAGATCAGCCCCTGTGTGAGGACTTCGAGGGTGATCGGGTCGATCGTGTCGGCCATCACTTAGCTCCGCTTGAAAACGAGGCAGCCGCGATCGTCGAGCGCGACGCTCCAGCCCGGCGGCACGACGGTCGTCGAGCCGCCTTCTTCGATCAGCGCCGGCCCGGCGACGCTCGCGCCCGGCGGCAGCTTGTCGCGATCGAGCATCGGAACCTGCTGCGCCTTGCCGTTGAAGACCGTTTCGCGGCTGCCGAGCTTGGCGGCGTCGAGCGAGCGGCCGGCGCGGTCGACGGAGGGGAGCGTCGGCTTATCCGACAGCCCCCACGCCGCCAAGCGGTAGCTCACGATTTCGATCACCGCATCGTTCGCCGCGCCATAGCGCGCCGCATAGACTTCGCCGAACGCCCGCTCGATGTCCTTCATGCTGGCGACATCGAGCGACACCGGCACCGAGAGTTCAAATGACTGGCCGAGGTAGCGCATATCGAGACTGGCGGAGAAGCGCCTACGCTCCGGCGCAAAGCCCGCCGCGGCAAGTTCCTCTTCGCCTTCGCGTAGCAGGGTTTGCAGCGCGGCGCGGACATCAGCGACATCCGTCGAGGCCGTTTGCGAAACGCGCGTCCACACGAAATCGCGACGCACGTCGGCGATGAGAAGGCCGAGCGCCGAGAAATTGCCGGGTAGCGGCGGCACGACGACCGTCTCCATGCCGAGTTCTTCAGCGACTTCAGCCGCATGCAGCGGGCCCGCACCACCATAGGGGAACAGGGCAAAATCGCGTGGATCGATGCCACGCATGATCGAGACTTCCTTGATCGCGCCAGCGAGAGACACGGCGGCAAGGCGCAAGATGCCTTCGGCCATCGCGAGGGGCGTGATGTCGAGCTTGGCCGCAAGCGTTCCGATCGCTTTCAGCGAGGCTGACCGATCGAGCGTGATTTCGCCGCCGAGCGGCCGGTCCGTTCCGAGACGCCCGAGCAGCACATTGGCATCGGTCAAGGTTGGCTCCGTGCCACCGCGGCCATAACAGGCCGGCCCCGGCCGTGCGCCGGCCGAGCACGGCCCGACCGAGAGAAACCCGCCGCTCGCGAGCGAGGCGATGCTGCCGCCGCCGATGCCGATCGAGTTGATGTCGATCTGGCGAATCTTGATCGGAAAGGCGCCGACGCGCCCTTCCGTCGTCATCGCGAATTCGCCGCCGCGCACGAGGCAGACATCCGCCGACGTGCCGCCGATGTCGCATGTGATGAGGTTCGGGTGGCTCGCCGCCGCGCCGACGAAACCCGCAGCGATGACGCCGCCGGCCGGACCCGAGAGCATCGAGAGCACGGGCATGTCCTCGACGCGACGCGCCGGGAGCGTGCCGCCGTTCGACGTCATGATCGCAAGCGACGCACCCATGCCGGCATCGGCAAGTTTGCCGCGCAGGTCGCCGAGATAGCGGCGCATGCGCGGCGCCACATAGGCGTTGAGCGCCGTCGTCGAGAAGCGCTCGTATTCGCGGAACTCCGGCAGCACATCAGCCGAGGTCGTGATCGTCACGCCCGGCAGGCGCTTGGCGAGCCGCTCCGCGCATTGGCGCTCATGCGCCGGATTTGCATAAGCATGCAGGAAGCAGATCGCGACTGCCTCAACGCCTTGCGCGGCAAGCTGGTCGGCGACGGCGTCAACCTGCGCGGCGTCGAGCGGCGTCAACACTGTGCCATCGACGCGCATGCGCTCACGCACCTCGATACATTGCGAGCGTGGCACCAAGGGCTGCGTGGGCGGCGCCTTGATGTTGTAGACATTCATGCGATTGCCACGGCCGACGACCAGCACGTCCTTGTGACCCGCCGTGACGAGCACCGCCAGGCGCGCGCCGTCGCGTTCGAGCGCGGTATTGGTCGCGACGGTCGTGCCGTGCACCATGCGCTCCAGCTTCTCCGGCGTGACGCCAAGCTTTTCGATGCCGGTGAGAATGCCTTCCGCCTGATTGCGTGGCGTCGATGGCGTTTTCAGCACCCGCAACGCGCCCGCTTCGCGATCGAAAAGCACCAGGTCGGTAAACGTCCCGCCGACGTCAACGCCGAGCCACAACATTCACATCTCTCCTTAAACTCAGCGGCCGGTGAAATTCGGTCGGCGCTTGTCGATGAAGGCGCGCGCGCCTTCGCGATAATCGGCACTGTCCATGGCGCGATCGATCGCCTCGGCGATTTCCGACTTGCGGCGCTCGGCCGCGCCGGCTGCGATCGCTTCCAGGATCAGTTTGGAGCCGGCGACGGAGAGCGGCGCATTGCCGGCGATCTCGGCGGCAAAGGCGTGCGCATTCTCGATCGCGGTCTCGGGCGCGGCGATGTCGACAAGCCCCATGGCGAGGCATTCATCCAGCGGAAAATGCCGGCCGGTGAAGAGAACGCGCTTGGCGTTGGCGAGGCCGACCTGGCGATAGAGAAGGTCGCAGTCGAGCGTGCCGTAGACGATGCCAAGCTTCGCCGCGGTGATGCCCATGCGTGCCGTGCAGTCGGCAACGCGGAAGTCGCAGCAGAGCGCGAGCCCGCAGCCGCCGCCGATGGCATAGCCCGAGATCGCTGCGATTGTCGGCTTGCGACAATCACGGATTGCAAAGCTTGCCGCTTCACCCGCTTCCTCGTAAACGCGCCCGCTTTCGGCGTCGAAGCGCACCTTCGGAAACTCGGAAATGTCCGCCCCGGCGCAGAAATTGCCGCCGGCGCCAGTGAGGATGACGGTGCGCACATCCGCCCGTCCACCAAGGCCGGAAAAGGTCGCGGCCAGGCCGCGCCACATCCCCAGACTGACCGCATTGCGCTTCTGCGGCCGGTTCAGGGTCACGACGGCGATCCCATGGTCGTCGACCGCGACCTCGATGTCCTGAACGTTCGACATTCGACCTCGAAAAAGTTGGTGCGATCCGGACGAAGGTTCGTGTACAGTATACAAAAATTTTGTCCAGAGTGCTGTTAGAGGACCCATGGTTGCCGCATTGGACGGGATCCGCGTCGTCGATCTCTCAAGTCATTTGTCAGGGCCTTACTGCGCGATGCTGCTCGGCGATCACGGCGCCGACGTCATCAAGGTCGAGCGGCCGCAGGGCGGCGACGATGCGCGCGCGATGCCACCGTTTGTCGGTGGCGAAAGCGCGCCGTTCATGGTGTGGAACCGCAACAAGCGCTCGATCACGCTCGACCTTAAATCGGAGGACGGCAAGGCCGCGCTCCTACGCCTGGTCGATGACGCCGACATTCTCGTCGAGAATTTCCGGCCCGGCACGATGGAGCGTCTCGAACTCGGCTGGCCGACACTCTCCGCACGCAACCCGCGCCTAATCTATGCGGCTATTTCCGGCTTCGGGCGGACCGGGCCCTACCGCGATCGCGGTGGCTTCGACCTCATTACGCAAGGCATGTCGGGATTGATGGACGCATGCGGGCCGAAGGATGGACCGCCGCACCGCATGCCGATTGCGATCTCCGATATCGCGGCCGGCATGCATCTTGCTGTCGGCGTGCTGGCTGCGCTCGAAGCGCGCCATCGCACGGGACGCGGGCAAATGGTCGAGACGTCGCTTCTGGAGTCCGCGCTCTCCTACGGAGTCTACGAAGCCGCACATGTCGCTGCGACGGGCGAGCGTCCGCCGCGCCTTGGCCAGGCGCATCGCGGCAGCTCGCCCTACCAGCTCTTCGAAACGCAGGACGGCAGCATCACGGTCGGCGGATCGCAGCCGAACTTTTGGGTGCGGCTGTGTGAAATTCTCGATGTGGTTGAGCTCGCCAATGATCCGCGCTTTGCGACGAATGGCGATCGTGTGCGAAACAATGACGCATTGGTGCAACTTCTGCAGGTGCGCTTTAAAACGAAACCCTCTTCCCATTGGCTTGGCGCCTTGGAAAAAGCTGGCATTCCCGCAGGTCCAGTGTTGAGCTTTGACGAAGCGATGGCAGACCCGCAAATTGTCGCGCGGGAAATGGTGGTTGAGACGGAGCATCCGGCAGCGGGACGATTTCGTACGCTGGGGATACCGGCGAAGCTCTCGGCGACGCCCGGCGCGTTGCGGCGCCCGGCGCCGCTTCTTGGCGAGCACACCGACGAAGTCCTCGGGGCGGGGGCGACAAAGAAGACTGCGGTAAGCGCAGCGAAAAAAATCTAAGAGGCGAACGGCGAAGCCACGGCCGATGGCGTGGCGAACAGGAGGATATGATGCAGATACGACGACTTTCCCGGACCGCGGTCATTATCGCCGCGGCCACGATGGCGGCTTCCGCTGCGATCGCGGCCGAGCCCGGGCTGACCAACGATACGATCAAGATCGGCTCGTTCGGCGCGCTCACGGGGCCGGGCTATCTCTACGGCAAGCTGCCGATGAATGGCGTCGAGGTCGTCTTCGACGAGATCAACAAGGCGGGCGGCATCAACGGGCGCAAGCTCGAGCTCGTGCGCGAAGACGACCGCTGCGATCCGACCGCAGCGATTGGCGCGGTGAAGAAGCTGATCGAGCAGGATCAGGTCTTCGCGATCATCGGCGGCGGCTGCAGCAACGCCACCTTTGCCGCGAAGGATACACTGGAAGCGTCGAAAGTGCCGACCCTCATCTTCGCGTCCGTGCATGACGGCATCACCGATCCGCCGGCGGCAAACATCTTCAGCACGGCGACGACGTCGACCATCGAAAGCCAGGCGCAGCTCGCTTACGCCATCGAACAAGGCGCGAAGAAGATCGCGATCATCTCGATGCGCGATTCCTGGGGCCGCGCGCGCTACACGCCGCTGATCGCGGCCTTCAAGGCCAAGGGCATCACGCCGGTCGCCGACGAGGAGCTCTCGCCGGACGCCAATGACGCAACGGCGCAAGTGCTGCGCCTCAAGGCGGCGGGCGCCGACGCCGTGCTGATGCTTCTTTATCCAAAACCTGCGGCCGTCTTCATCCGCGATGCGCAGAAGCTCGGCTTCAAGCCCCTGTCGCTCGGCCAGACCGGCATCGCCGATCCGGCGGCGTTCGAGGATCAAGTCGGTGTGCCCGGTGCGACGGCGAATTTCCGCACCATCTCGCAAGTGCGCTACACGCCGGAAGATCCGAAGATGGACAAGTGGCGCAAGCTCGTCGAGGCGAAGTTCCCCGGCGATCGCCTCTCAGTTTACAACCTTTTCGGCATCGGTAGCTCCGAAGTCCTCGTCGAAGCGCTCAAGCGCGCCGGCAAGGACATCACGCGCGAGAAGGTGATCGCCGCGTTTGCGAACATGAAGGACTTCCCGACCGAAGTTTACGCCGCGCCGATCACCTGCACCGCGACTGATCATCGCTGTAACAAGGGTCCGGCTTGGATGGCGAAAGCGCCTGGCGGGCCAATCAAGGTGCTCGGCTACACCAAGGTCGGACAGTAAACCTTGCTGCTTTTCAGCTATCTGCTGATGAGCGGAGTGACGACGGGGGCGCTCTATGCCCTCGTCGCCCTCGGCATCGTCGTTGTGAACAAAGCGACCGGCGTGATCAATTTCGCGCAGGGCGAGTTCTTCATGTTCGCCGGTTTCGTCGCCTGGACGCTGCACGTCCAGTTCGGCGTCAACTACCCGTTGTCGTTCCTGCTTGCAGTCGCCGTCGGCTTCATCCTCGGCGCGATCACCGATCGCATCGCCTTCCGGCCGATCGCCAAGAGCGACATCGTCAGCCTGGTCCTTGCGACCGTCGGCATCAGCTTCATTCTGAAGGGGCTTGCCCGCACCATCTGGGGCGGCAAGGCCGACTATCTCTCGTTCCCGCCGATCACCTCGCCCGATCCGATCATGGTTGGCCCGATCATGGTGATCCCGCAGCAGCTTGCGGTGCTGGCCGGAACGGTCGTCATCATGCTCATCTTCGCCGCCTTCTTCCGTCTCACGCGCGCCGGCAAGATGATGCAGGCGACCGCCGACAATGCGCGCGCCGCGCTCCTCGTCGGCATCCGCACGGATCACGTCTATACGCTCGCCTTCGGCACTGGCGCGGCGATCGCCGGCGCCGCGGCCGTGCTCACCGCGCCGCTGACGCTCCTCTACCCCGATATCGGCTTCACCTTCTTCCTCAAGGGCTTTGCCGCCGCCGTCCTCGGCGGGCTGACGAGCCTGCCCGGCGCCGTGCTCGGCGGATTGATTGTCGGCATCGTGGAGTCGCTCGCCGGCGGCTACATCCATTCGAGCGTGATGGAGCTCTCGCCCTTTGTCGTGATCATGATCGTGCTGGTGTTCCGTCCGACGGGCCTTCTGAGCTTCCATAAGGCGCGGAGGGTGTGATGCCGTTTGGCCGTCGCAACGTCCTTCTCGTCCTGCTGGCGCTCGCCGCCATCCTGCCGCCGTTCGCCAACGGCTATCAGCTCTTCGTCGGCAATCTGATCCTCATCTACGTCCTGCTGGCGATCGGGCTGAACGTCCTCGTCGGCTATGCCGGCCAGCTTGCTTTCGCCAATGCCGCGATGTTCGGCATCGGCGCCTATGCGACCGGCCTTCTGCAGGTGAAGCTCGGCTGGCCGTTCTGGGCCGCGTTTCCAAGCGGCGGCGTGGTCGCCGCGGCCGTCGGCACCGCGCTCGCGCTGCCGGCGCTGCGTATGAGCGGGCTTTATCTCGCGCTCTCGACGCTCGCCTTCGCGCAGGCGACGCAATGGGTATTTCTACACTGGGAAGCCGTCACTTTCGGCGCCGGCGGGTTCAAGACACCGCATCTGTCGTTTGCCCCGCTGCCGATCGGCAAGCCGCTCGGGCTCTACTATCTCAGCCTCATCCTCGCGGTGCTGCTTTACGCCTTCGCCCGCCATATGGTGGCGTCGCGCATCGGCCGCGCCTTCGTCGCCGTCCGTGATGGCGAGATCGCCGCTGAATCGCTCGGCATCGATCTCTTGCGCTACAAGGCGCTGGCGTTTGGCATCAGCGGCTTCTATGCGGGCATCGCCGGTGGCCTTTATTCCGCGCTGCTCAATTTCGTGGCGCCGGAAGGCTACGACCTCTTCCAGATGATCATCCAGAAGTCGACCATCGTCGTCGGCGGCATGGGCTCGATCGCCGGTTCCGTGCTCGGCGCGACGACGATCATCCTGGTGCTGGAGCTCCTGCGCGAGTTCAAAGGCCTGCAGGAGATCGTGTTCGGCGCGATCCTCGTCGGCTTCGTGTTGTTCATGCGCGGCGGCTTGGTCTCGTTCCTACGCCAGCAGGTGCGCGGCTGGGACGAGCCCATGCATGCCGCAAAGCCGAGCACGTTGCATGATGAGGCCCGCACGGCGCTCCCGCCGGCCGAACCCCAGCCGAGCCCGGTGGACAAATGAGCGCGTCTCTTCTCTCGGTCCACGATCTGCACATCAGCTTCGGCGGCGTGCGCGTGCTCCAAGGCGTCAACCTCGAGGTCAAGCCGCTGGAGATCCGCGGCTTGATCGGCCCCAACGGCGCCGGCAAGACGACGCTGCTCAATGCCATCTGCGGCATGCATCGGCCGGACCAGGGTCGCATCGAGCTCGACGGGCATTCGATCATCGGGCTTAAGCCGAGCGAGATCGCGAAGCGCGGACTTGGCCGCACCTTCCAGACGTCCCAGCTATTCAAGGGCATGACGGTGCTCGAGAACCTGATGACCGGCCTGCATCGCCGCACGACGACGGGGTTCCTCAGCGCCGGCCTTTATCTGCGCAAGGCGCGCGATGAGGAACAGCGCACCGAGGAGGAAGCGCGCCACGCCTTACATTTCGTCGGCATGTCCGAGTTCGCCGACCGCCCGGCGACCGCCCTGTCCTTCGGGCAGCAGCGCGTCGTCGAGATCGCGCGCACGCTGATCGGCGACCCGAAGATCGTCCTGCTCGACGAGCCGGCGGTGGGCCTGAGCATCAACCGCCTCGCCGAGCTCGATGCGCTGCTCCGCCGCATCCGCGATCAAAAGGGCGTCACGCTCATCCTCATCGAGCACGTCATCCGCCTGGTGATGGATGTGTGCGATCAGGTCACGGTGCTTGGCGCGGGGCGCGCCATCGCCGATGGACTGCCGGACACGGTGCGCAACGACCGCGGCGTCATCGAGGCCTATCTCGGGAAAGAACTTCGTGCTCGACATTCAGCATCTTAAGGTCTCCTACGGGATCACGCAGGTCCTGCGCGACGTCACCTTCCAGGTGCCGGACCGCAAGATCGTCGCGCTCCTCGGCGGCAATGGCTCGGGCAAGACAACGCTGCTCAACACGCTGACCGGCATGGTGAAGCCTGTCGGGGGGTCGGTGCAATTCGAGGGCAAGGAATGCGCCGGGCTCACGCCCGACAAGATCGTGCGCCGCGGCATCGCGCAGGTGCCGCAGGGCCGCGAGGTGTGGCCGAGCATGACGGTCATCGAAAATCTCGAGCTCGGCGCCGCGACCCGCAACGATTGGGCGGGCATCAGGACCGATCTCGACGAAGTTTTCGACCTCTTCCCGAAATTGAAGCCGCATCGGAAGCGTCATGCCGGCGCGCTCTCCGGCGGCGAGCAGCAGATGATCGCGATCGGCCGTGCGCTGATGGCGAAGCCACGCTGCCTCCTCATGGACGAGCCATCGGCCGGACTCGCGCCGGCGATCGTCGGTGACATGGTCGACACGATCATGACGCTCAACCAGCGTGGACTGACGATCCTTCTCGTGGAGCAGAACATCGGCGTCGCGGCCGCCGTCGCCGAATATGCGCATATTCTTCAGAGCGGCGCGATTTCGTTCTCGGGGCCTGCGGCGGGCCTGGTCGACAACCCGGCGGTGCTGAAGTCCTATTTGGGGCGGTGAATGTCATTCCGGATTGCCGCAAAGCGGCAAATCCGGAATCCATACGCCGCAGCACAGTGGTTATGGATTCCGGGTTCGCGGCCTATGGGCCGCGCCCCGGAATGACAACGCCACCTACGCATCCAGCGTCATATCGCTCACGGGGATCGCCTGGCAGGTGAGGCACCCGCCCTCCTCCGCGTCGTCGATCGCGACCGTACAAGCAGCGTCTCCCTCGATGACGCGCACGAAGCAGCTTTCGCATTGGCCCACACGGCAGCCCGTCGGGATGCGTACGCCGTTCCTTTCCGCGAGATCAAGGATCGAGCCGCTTTGCGGCGTCCACTCGAGCTCGACGCCGGAGCGCTCGAAGCGGATGCGGTGCTTCGCGTCCGCAGCCGGCACCGCAAGCGGCCGCGGCGAGACGAAGCGCTCCTGGAAGATCTCGAAGCGCGGAACACCCCGCGCGACGAGCGCGTCGGTGACGTCCGCCATCATCGCTTCCGGCCCGCAGAGATAGAAGCGCGCGCGGCGTGCGACGAGCGAGGGATCGAAAAGCTGCGCCGTGACGCGGCCGCGATGGGCGAAATCGTCCCCATGACGATCGACGGCGGACGGTCGCGAATAGGTCGTGACGACGCGCAGTTCCGGCATCTGCGCAGCAAGCGCGTCGAGCCGCACCTTGAACGCGTGCTCGCGTCCGTTGCGCACACCGTAGTAGAGCCAGACCTCCGGCCGCTGCGGCTCGCGCGCCAGCATCTCGAGGTAACTCATGAATGGCGTGATGCCGATGCCGCCAGCAACCAGCACGATCGGGAATTCGTTGCGTAGCGGCAGAACGAAACGTCCGGACGGCATCTGTGCCAGGACGATCTGGCCGACCTTCACGTCGTCGACGAGCTTCGTGGAAACGAGGCCGTCGGCCACCTTCTTCACCGAAACGCGATAATGCGGCGAAGCGGCGCGTCCTTCACCCGAGAGCGAATAGGAACGCACGACGCCGTCGGCGGCCGCTTTCTCGTCGAGAGCGACGGTGAGGAATTGCCCGGGTTGATAGGGCGGCAGCAGGTGCCCGTCCGGATGGGCGAAGACGATGGAAACCGTCTCGTCGGCCTCCTTCTCGATCCGCGCGACACGGAGCGGCGAGAAACCCTCCCAAAACACGGCCGCATGTTCGGGCGGCGCAAGCTCAAAGTCGCAGCGCGAAGAGCGCATGCCCGGCGCGCCGCTGACCGGATCGCGCGCCTCTGCGGAAATGAGCGAATTGAAGTTCGCGACCGACTTGCCGACGACGTCGAATCCTGGCGCGCCGAGGTCGGGGCATTCCTGCCACCAGCCATAGTCCGCCGCGACGACGCGCGGATCGAGATCGGCCTCGAGGCGCGCCGCCATCGTGATCCGCCCAAATGCCGTCGTCACGGCGACCGCGTTACCCTCTTTGATTCCTTTCGCCGCGGCGAGCGAGGGATGCAGATAAACGCGCGGCACCGGCGAGCGCCGGCGCAGCGAGGCGATGCCGCGCTGCTGGCTGTGGCAGTAGTAGCCGTCCTTCGCCGTCGTCAGCACATACGGGAAGCGCGCACGATCCGCCGCCGCGCCGGACTTGTGGCCCGGCTCGACGTGGCGCGGCACCGGTGGAACGCCGTTGAGATGCATCCGCTCGGAATAGATTTCGATGCGGCGGGTCGGCGTGTTGAAACCGCGGACGCGCCCGCCTGTCTCTTCGGCATATTTGCGGAAGCGATGCTGCAGCGGAATGCGAATGCCCTCGGGCTTCGCGCGCAGATCGTCGACGGTGATGCCGAGCGGGGCGAGTGTATAGTTCCAGCCTTTCTCGAAATCGCCATCGAAGAATTTGTCGCCGAAGCCGAGCCGCTTCGCGAGCTCCGCCGCAATCCACATGTCGGAGCGGCTTTCGCCGACCGGCGCGATCATCTGCTGGCGCAGCTGCACGAGCTCCTGCGCCTCCGGCGTGATCTCGAAACCGACGCGCAGCGCCTCACGCTCCCAGGCGGAGCCGACGGGAAGGATGACATCCGCCGTCTGCGCTGTCGGGCTCATGAAGAGATCGGTGTGGACCTGGAACTCCAGCGCCTGCAGCGCGCGCCGCGTCTGCTCCTGGTCGCTATGCGAGACTGTGATGTTGGCGCCAAAGCCGATCAGCGCGCGCACGCGATAGGGCTCGCCCTCGAGGATCGCATGCGACAGGTCACGCACTGTGATCCAGCCCTGGCTCGGCGGACCGATCGGGCGCTCCTGCAAGCCCAAGGCTTTGCGCTTTTGCGCTTCCGGCATGTCGTTGTAGCTGCTGAGCGGCTTTACCGGATGCGCACCCCACAACACGTTGCCGCCGGACGCGTCGAACCAATCCTTCAAGCTGAACAGAAGAGAGATGGCGCGATCGGTCTGCGTCGCGTTGGTGTGCTGCCCGATGCCGGTCCAGCCATAGTGGCAGGCGCGCGGTGCCGCCGCGAGCATCTCGGCGAGCGCATGAAGCTGGTCCGCCGGCACCCAGGTCAATTCCGCGACGCGCTCGGGCGTATAGTCATTCGCGGCCTCGCGCAGCAGCGCGAAAGCGGGGCGGCATTCGACCACGCCGTCTGCAGTCTCGACCTTATAGCGCCCATCGAGGGCCACGCGCGCGGCGAGATCGGGCGCAAGTGCGTGCGTGGTCTTGTAGGCCGCGGGCGCCCCCGCGACGCTGTTCCAGACGACGAACGTGTCAGCGTCTCCGAGGCCGACCGCGTCGGCGCGCAGGAAGGCGCCGTTGTCGGCGCGCACCAAGAGCGGCGCGTTGGTCCAGCGCCGCACGAACGCGTCGTCATAAGTCTTCCGCTCGAACATCAAGCGCATGACGCCGAGCGCCAAGGCGCCGTCGCTTCCCGGCCGCACGCGCAGCCAAAGGTCCGCTTGCGCGGCGAGCGCCGTCTTGCGCGGATCGATGACGATGAGCCTAGCGCCACGACGGCGCCCCTCGCCGATCGCTTCCGCTTGCGCAAGCCAGGAGTTTGTCGGGTTGTGGCCCCACAGTACGATGAGGTCGGTGTCGCGATAATCCGGTACGCCGATGATCGCGCCGAAGGTGAATTCCGCCGCGTGGTCCTTGTGCCAGTTACAGAGCTCAGTGGCGTAGGCGAGATTCGGGCTGCCGAAATTCCAGACGAAACGCTCGAGCCACGGCAAACTGTCGGAGAGCGAGGTCGCGCTCGGCGTCGTGAAGGAGAACGCGACCGCCTCCGGCCCGTTCTCGCGCGCGATCTCGCGCATCTTGCCGGCGATGGTGTCGAGCGCCTCGTCCCAGCTGATCTGCTCCCAACCGGGATCGGCGCTCGTTTTCGGCTTCGTGCGCCGCAGCGGAACGGTCAGCCGGCGCGCGCTATGCACGATCTCCGGCGCCGCGCGCCCCTTCGGGCACAGCGCCTTGCCGGTCGGATGCGACGGCAGCGGCTTCACGGCGACGAGGCGGCCGTTCTCGATCACGTTGAGGGAGCCGCAGCGCGAGCGGCAGAAGGTGCAGAAGCCCGGCTTCTCCTCGCGGCGGGTGAGCGGCGTGGTCGAGCGAAGCTCGGGCTGGAAATGCGTGTTCATGGGGCGCGGCCTCGAAGCGTTCCCGCGAGTCTAACGTAGGGTGCCGAGTACATCCAGCACAATGCCTGCCGTTTAAGCAGGGGCCTGCGCCGGACGCGGGCGCTCACGACCGGCAAGGCGGCGATGCAGCCGGTCGAGCAGGAGATAGATGATCGGCGTCGTATAAAGGGTGAGCACCTGCGAGACGATGAGGCCACCCATGATGGTGATGCCGAGCGGGCGGCGCAGCTCCGAGCCGGGGCCGGAGGCAATGACGAGCGGCAGCGCACCAAGGAGCGACGCGAGCGTCGTCATCAGGATGGGGCGGAAGCGCTCGAGGCAGGCCTCGAAGATCGCACGCTCGGGTGGCAGGCCACGCTCGCGCTCCGCCTCGAGCGCGAAGTCGACCAGCATGATGCCGTTCTTCTTCACGATGCCGATGAGCAGGATGATGCCGATAAAGGCGATGACGGTGAGCTCCGAGCCGAACAGCCGTAGCGCGATGAGTGCGCCGAGACCGGCCGACGGCAGTGTGGAAATGATCGTGAGCGGGTGTGCGAGGCTCTCGTAGAGGACGCCGAGCACGATATAGACCGCGATCAGCGCCGCGAGGATGAGGAGCGGCTGCGCGCTCGCGCCCTGCGCGAAGGCGCGCACATCGCCGGCGAAATCCGCATGCAGCGAATCCGGCAGGTGCATCTTGGCGACAGCGTCCTGCACCGACTGCATCGCCGTCTCCAGCGGCATGCCCGGCCGCAAGTTGAAGCTCACGGTCGCCGCCGGGAACTGCCCTTGATGGTTGACCAGAAGCGGCGCGATGCCGCGCTCGAACTTGGCGACCGCGGAGAGCGGCACCTGCGTGCCGTTCGCGCCGGCGACATAGACCTGGTCGAGATTTTCCGGGTCCTGCTGGAGATGCGGCGCGATCTCGAGAATGACGCGGTACTGGTTGCGCTGCGTGTAGATCGTCGAGATCTGCCGCTGCGAGAAGGCGTTGTTGAGCGCGTTGTCGATGTCTTGGATTTTCACACCGAGGCGTGACGCCGCCTGGCGGTCGATCACGACATTGACCTGCAGGCCGCCCTGCTCGCGGTCCGCCGACACATCGGTGATCCCCGGCAGAGCCGTGATCGTGTCCTGGATGCGCGGGAACCAGCGCTGTAATTCGTCGAGGTCGGCGCTCCACACCGTGAACTGATATTGTGAACGGCTCTGGCGCCCGCCGACGCGCACATCCTGTGCCGGCACCATGAACAGACGGATGCCGGCGACGCCTTCGAGCTTCTTGCGCAGGCGGTCGACGACTTGCGCCGTGCTGATGCCGCCGCGCTCATCGGCCGGCTTGAGGCTGATGAACATGCGGCCCTGATTGACCGAGCCGTTCCAGCCCGAACCGCCGACGGACGACCCGACGCCGGCGATCGCCGGGTCCGCGGCGACGATGTCCAGCACCTGCTTCTGCAAGGTCGCCATGGTCTGGTACGACACGTCGGGCGAGGCGCGCGTCGAACCGAAGATGAGACCGGTGTCGTCTTGCGGAAAATAGCCTTTCGGCGTCTTGACGTAGAGGTCGACGGTGAGCGCGACGGTCGCGAGCATCACGACGAGCATGACGAGGCGATGGCGCAGCACCACGCTCAGGCTCGCCGTGTAAAATCGCGTTAGCGCCGACATGATCGCCGTCATCGCACGGTCGAGCCACGTGGCGGTCTCGCTCGGCGCGGCCTTCACGTAATGCGCGCAGATCATCGGCGTGACCGAAAGCGAGACAAGCGTCGAGATCACGATTGCGAAGGCAAGCGTAACCGAGAACTCGCGGAACAAGCGGCCGACGACGCCGCCCATGAACAGGAGCGGAATGAACGCGGCAATCAGCGACACGCTGATGGAGACGACGGTGAAGCCGATCTGCCGCGCGCCTTCGAGCGTAGCCTGCAATGGCGGAAGTCCGCGCTCGAGGTTGCGAAATGCGTTCTCGATCATGACGATGGCGTCATCGACGACGAAGCCGACCGAGACCGCAAGCGCCATCAGCGAAAGATTATCGATCGAGAAGCCGGCCGCCCACATCGCCGCGCAGGTGCCGGCAAGCGAGAGCGGCACCGTGACGCCAGCGGCCGCGGTCGCCGAGAGCCGTCGCAGAAACAAGAAGACGACGAGCATCACGAGGACGATCGTCGCGGCGAGCGTCAATTGCATGTCGAGGACGCTGGCGCGGATCGTGCCCGTGCGGTCCGAGAGGATCGAAATGTCGATGCCGGCCGGCACCCAGCGCTGCAGCTCCGGCAGCAGCGCCTTCACCCGGTCGGCGGTATCGATGACGTTCGCGTCGCCCTGCTTGGTGATGATCAGCAGAACGGCCGGCTGCTGATTGAACCAGGCGGCGGAGCGGCTGTTGCGCGTGCCCTGCCGCACCTGGGCGATATCGGTCAGGCGAACGACATTGCCGTTCGCGGCCTTGATGACGATCGGGCGATAGTCCTCCGGCGTCCGCAACTGGCCATTGGTCGCGATCGTTTCCGCCTGGTGCGTGTTATTGAAGACGCCGAGCGGGGTCAGGCTGTTGGTATTGGCGATGGCGGTGCGCACGTCTTCGAGCGAGATGCCGGCATTGGCGATCAGCATCGGATCGACGCGCACGCGCACCGCCGGCTGCTCTGCGCCGCTCACTGTCACGTCGGCGACGCCCTCGACCTGGGCGATGCGCTGCGCGATGACGGTGTCGGCCGCGTCGTAGATCGCGCTCGCCGGCATCGTTTTCGAGGTCAGCGCGATGATGAGGATCGGCGCCGCCGCCGGATTGGACTTGCGGAAGGTCGGCAGCGTTGGAAGATCGCCCGGAAGGTCGCTGAGCGCGGCATTGAGCGCGGCCTGCACGTCGCGGCCGGCGCGGTCGATGCTGCGGCCGAGATCGAATTGCACGGTGATACTGGTCGAGCCGAGCGAACTCACCGACGTGATCTCGGTGACGCCGGAAATCTCGCCGAGCCGCCGCTCGAGCGGCGCAGCGACCGACGCCGCCATCGTCGTCGGATCGGCGCCGGGGCGGTTGGCGGAGACGCGAATGGTCGGGAATTCGACCGTCGGCAGGCTTGAGACTGGCAATTGCCGGTAAGCAACGACGCCGACCAGGAACAGTCCGATCGCGAGAAGCATCGTGCCGATGGGGCGGACAATGAAGGGATAGGCGAAGTTCATCGCCCTACTCCGCCGCGCCGCGCGGAACGCCCGGCGGCGACGCGAGCGTGTGGCTCACCATCCCCTCGGACGTCGTGCCCGTCAGGCGCACCTTGAGGCGTTCCATCGCGAGATAGATCACCGGGGTCGTGTAGAGGGTCAGCAACTGGCTGAGCAGCAAGCCGCCGATAATCGTCACACCGAGCGGAAAGCGAAGCTCCGAGCCGGTGCCGCTTTCGAGCGCAAGCGGCAGCGCGCCGAACAGCGCGGCGAGCGTCGTCATCATGATCGGGCGGAACCGCAGCAGGCACGCGCGCACGATCGCCTCGCGCGGCGGCAGGCCGTCCTCACGCTCCGCGTCGAGCGCGAAGTCGATCATCATGATCGCGTTCTTTTTCACGATGCCCATGAGAAGGATGATGCCGATCAGCGCGATGACGGAGAGATCGAGGCCGGTAAGATGCAGCGCCAGCAGCGCACCGACGCCCGCCGAAGGCAAGGTCGAGAGGATCGTCAGCGGATGGATGAAGCTCTCGTAGAGGACGCCGAGCACGATGTAGATCGTGATCGCGGCAGCGAGGATCAGCCACGGCTGCCCCTTGAGCGACTTGGCAAACTCCTCCGCGTCACCTGAATAGCTGCCAACAAGCGACGTCGGCATGCCGATCCTTTGCTCCGCCAGCTTGATCGCGGCGACGGCATCGCTCAGCGACGCATCGCGCGCCAGGTCGAAGCTCAACGTGATCGCCGGGAACTGCTCCTGATGGCTGATGGTCAGCGGCGCCGTGGTGCGCGTCACCGTCGCGATGGCGTCGAGCGGCACCTGCGCGCCGGTTGTCGACGGTACATAAAGCTTCGGCAAGGCGGAGGACGGATCGCGCTGGAACTCCGGCAACGCTTCAAGGACGACGCGATACTGATTGGATTGCCCATAGATCGTCGAAATCTGCCGCTGCCCGAAGGCATCGTTGAGCGTGTCGTTGACGACCTGCATGGAGACGCCGAGACGGCCCGCCTTCTCGCGGTCGACATTGATGAGGGCGCGCAAGCCCCCTTCCTGCGCTTCGGAGGACACCTCGCGGAAGATGCGGTTGCCGCGCAAGACGTCGGCGAGCTTGTTCGACCAGGTGACGACCTCGGCCGCGTCCGTTCCGGACAGCGTGTATTGATACTGCGCGCGGCTCATGCGCGTGCTGATTTGAATATCCTGCACGGCCTGGAAATAGACCGTCATGCCGGGAACGGCGGCCACCTTCTCCTTGAGCCGGCGCACGATCTGCGTGGCGTTGGCTTGACGCTTGGCGCGCTCGCGCAGCGTGATCGTGACGCGGCCGGCATTCGGCGTCGGGTTCATCGGGCTCACGCCGATGACCGACGTCACACCGGTGACATCGGGATCGCTACGCAGCACCTTCACCACCTCGCCTTGAAGGCGCTGCATCTCGGTGAACGAGACCTCGGCGCCCGCCTCGGTCACCGCCGTGATCAGCCCCGTGTCCTGCACCGGCAGAAAGCCCTTCGGCGCGACGACGTACATCCAGACCGTCGCGACGAGTGTCGCCGCCGTGACGATCAGTGTCATCGTCTGATGACGCAACACCCATTCGAGCGAGCGTCCATACGCTTCGATCGAACGATCGACCAGCCGGTTGAAGCGGCGGGAGGGCGCGCTTTCACGTCCGCCCTCGACGTGGCGCAAAATCTTGCTGCACATCATCGGCGTCAGCGTCAACGACACGACGGCGGAAACGATCACCGCGATCGTCAGCGTGAGCGCGAACTCGCGGAACATGCGTCCGACAAGGCCGGTCATGAAGAGCAGCGGGATGAACACCGCGATGAGCGACACCGTGAGCGAAATCACGGTGAAGCCGATCTCGCGTGCGCCGCGCAGCGCCGCCTCGAAGGGCGACTCGCCCTCCTCCATGTGGCGCACGATGTTCTCGATCATGACGATGGCGTCGTCGACGACGAAGCCGGTGCCGATGGTGAGCGCCATCAAGGAGAGGTTGTCGAGGCTGAAGCCGCAGAACCACATGACGCCGAACGTCGCGACAAGCGACAGCGGCAGCGCAACGCCGGCGATGATGGTCGCGCGCAGGGTGCGCAGGAACATCAGGACGACGAGGACGACGAGGATCACCGCAAGCACGAGGCTGAATTGTACGTCGTGGATCGAAGCGCGGATGGTCGTGGTGCGATCCTGCACCACATTCAGCTTCACACCGACGGGCATCGCGCGCTGCAGCCGCGGCAGCTCGGCAAGCACTTGTTGCACAGTCGCGATGACATTGGCGCCGGGCTGGCGCTGGACATCGACGATCGCCGCCGGCGTGCCGTTGTACCAGCCGCCGACCTTGGTGTTCTCGAGGTCATCGATCACCTGGGCGACGTCGCTCAAGAGCACCGTCGCGCCGTTGCGGTAGGTCACCACCACGGAGCGATAGACGTCGGCCGCGCCGATCTGGTCGTTGGCGCCGATCGTGTAGGACTGCTGCGAACCGTCGAGCGAGCCCTTTGGGCCGGCGACATTGGCGCCGACAATGACGGTGCGCAAATCCTCAAGCGAGATGCCGTAGGCGGCAAGGCGCGCGAGATCCGCCTGGATGCGCACGGCCGGACGGATCCCGCCCTGCACCGACACGCGTCCAACGCCGGTGATCTGGCTCATGCGTGGCGCGATCAGCGTGTCGGCGAGATCGCTGATCTGCCGCAAGGAGATCGAGTCGGAGGTGAGCGCGAAGGTCACGATCGGAACGTCGGCCGGGTTCACCTTGGAGTAGGTCGGCGGATATGGCAGGTTGCGCGGCAGGGTCGAGGCGGCGGCATTGATCGCGGCTTGCACATCCTGCGCGGCGCCGTCGATGTCACGGTTGAGATCGAACTGCAGCGTGATCTGGCTGACGCCGAACGAACTCGACGACGTCATGCTCGCGAGCGACGGAACCTGGCCGAACTGGCGCTCAAGCGGCGCGGTGACGAGCGACGCGATGGTGTCGGGGCTCGCGCCCGGAAGCTGCGTCGTCACCTGGATGGTCGGGAAGTCGACCTGCGGCAAGGCCGAGACCGGCAACCACCAGTAGCCGAGAAGTCCGCCCAGCATCAGCGCCACGCCGAGCAGCGATGTCGCCACCGGCCGGTGAATGAAGGGCGCCGAGACGCTCATTGCGACGTGCCGGAGCCGCCGCCCTCACGCTGACGGCGGCCCTGCCCACGGCGGCGCTCCCCGCCCTCGCCTGGCGCGCCCTCGCGCCGGCGTGGCGTGGGCGCAGCGGCCGGCGGCGGCTGCGGACCGTCGCCGGTCGACACCGTCACCCCGCTGCCTTCGCGCAAACGCACGAAGCCGGAGGTGACAACGCGTTCGCCCTTGGCGACGCCGCTCGCAAGCACGGCGCGGGTGTCGTCCTGCTGCGTGACCGCGACCTGATGCATGGTGACGGTGTTGTCGTCCTTGACCACGTAGACGAACGTGCCGTTCGGCCCGCGCTGCACCGCCGCAGTCGGCACCGTCATCACTTGCTGCAGCGTCTCAACCAGAAGCCGCACATTGATGAACTGCCCGGGCCAGAGCTGCAGGTTCGGGTTGGGGAACTCGGCGCGCATCTTGACGGTGCCGGTTGTCTGGTCGACCTGGTTGTCGATCACCTGCAGCGTGCCGGTGTCGACAACGGTCTTGTTGTCGGAGCCAAGCGCCTCGACCTTGAGCGGGCCTTGCGCGAACGCCTTGTTGACGCGCGAAAGCTGCTGCTGCGGCAGGCTGAAGAAGATCGAGATCGGCTTGAGCTGCGTGATCACGACGATGCCGGTCGCGTCGGACGCGTGCACGATATTGCCTTCGTCGACCTGCCGGATGCCGGTGCGGCCAGCGAGCGGCGCGACGATCTTGGTGTAGCCGAGGATCGCTTTCGCGTTGTCGATCGCCGCCTGGTCGAGCTTCACCTGGGCTTCGAGCTGCGCGACCTGAGCGCGCTGCGCGTCGGCCTGCTGCTTGCTCCCCGCATTCGATGCTGCAAGACGGGTGTAGCGGTCGAGGTCGATGCGGGCGTTGGCGAGCTGAGCTTCGTCCTGCGCCTTCTTCGCCACCGCCTGATCGAGCTGCGCCTGATAGGTCGTGGGATCGATCTCGGCGAGCACGTAGCCTTGCACGACATCCTGGCCCTCTTTGAACGACACCTTGATCAATTTGCCGTCGACCTGCGGGCGCACGGTGACGGTATTCAACGCCTTGGTCGTGCCGACGCCGTCGAGATAGACGGGGACGTCTGCGACCGCCACCGTCTGCGCCAAGACGGGAACCGGACCTTCCGCCATGCGGAAACGGCCACCGCCTTGGCGCGGCTGTGGCTGCCACGGCCCTTCGATCCAGAGCACGACGGCGGCGATCACCACGCAGCCGATCAGGAAGGAGAAGAAGCGGCTGCGCCACGAGCGGCCTGGCCGCGTCGGCGCGCGTTCGGCGTTTGTCTTGACCTCGGGCTCTCCGGATTTATCGAGCATGGCCCAACTCTATACGAGGCTCCCATCCGCCGCCGAGGGCTTGGTAGAGGCTAACGATCGCCTGCAGCCGCAGCAGCCGCGCCTGCGAGAGCGCGTCCTGGTTCTGGAACAGCGTCTGTTGCGCCGTGAGGAGCGTGACGAGATCGATCGTCCCCTCGCGCAGCCGATGCTCCGACAAGTCGAAGGCGCGGCGCGAGCTCGCGACCGCATCGCGCAGCAGTCGCTCGCGCTCCGCCGTCTCGCGGATCGCGATGAGCGCGTTCTCGACGTCCGAAAAGGCCGAGATCACCGATTTGCGGTACGTCTGCAGGGTCTCTTCTTCGAGGCCGCGCTGCAGCTTGAGCTGCCCCTGCAGACGAAAACCGTCGAAGACCGGCTGCGTGAGACTGACGGCGGCGTTGTAGAAGGCGGCCTGCGGCGTGAACAGTGTCTTGAGCGCGGCGCTCTGATATCCGCCCTCGGCGGTCAGCTGGATACTTGGGAAGAATGCCGCGCGCGCGGCGTAGACATTTGCCGACGCCGAGGCGAGATTGGCTTCCGCCATCTGGATGTCAGGGCGCTGGATCAGCAGCTCGGATGGCAGGCCGGGCGTCACGCGCGGGATCGCAACGCGGTTCATGCTGCCGCCGGCGATGCTCACGAATTCCGGCGGACGACCGACGAGGACGGCGAGCACGTTGATCGTCTGACGCCGGGTCTGCTCGAGCTGCGGAATGGCGGCGCGCTGCGTTGCGAGCAGGCTTTCCTGCTGCGCAATGTCGAGGTCGGAGACCGTGCCGACTTCGAGCCGCTGACGGATCACGCCGAGGATGCGGCTTGCACTTGCGACATTCTCGTGCGCGATACGCAAACGATCCTGTGCCGCGAGTACCTGGAAATAGGCGTTGGCGACGGCCGCAAAGGTGCTGAGCGCGACGACGTCGCGATTGTAACGCGCGGCAACCGCGGTCTCGGCTGCGGCAGTGAGCAGCGCGCGGTTCTTGCCCCAGAAGTCGATCTCGTAACTTGCGGAGAGCGAAGCCGCGAACAGGCGACGCTGCCGGCTGCCGGAGATATTGCCGTTCCCCGTCGCGAGTGAGGACTGCGAACGCGTGGCGCTCGCATTCGCATCGACTTGCGGAAGAAGCGGCGCGCCGGCGATCTGCGCCTGCGCATCCGCCTGGATGATGCGGGCGACCGCAACCGCGATGTCGAGATTGCCGACGCCCGCGTCCTCCATCAGGCGCGTCAACTCCGCCGAGCGGAAATCACGCCACCATTCCACTTTCGGCGGCGTGCCGTGCGCGGCCTTGCCCTTCGGCGCTTCGCGATAGGCTTGCGGAAGGTCGAAGTTCCAAAGAGGTCGCGTTTCGGCCGCAAGGCAGCCGGCAAGCAGCGGCAGCGCGGCCGTCAGCACTGCGGCGCGCGTCGCGGATGATGCGAGCCGCATTTTGACGGTCGCCGCCGGAGCGGATGCCTCTGTCATCGACTCACGCCGGGGAAAGCTTGCTGGCAAAGCGCATGCTTACCGCGTCTTCGGGGTCGCCGTCTGCCGATGCGGCGGCCAATCCGCAAGTTTGTTCCGGCCGGCAGGCGACATCTGCGCCGCCGCCTGCGCGATCAGCTTTTGCAGCGCTTCGTCGAATTTCTGACGCATCGCGCGAATGTCCGCCATGGCACTGCGCAGGCGCGCGACGTCGAAAGGCTCTGCGCGCAGCGTCGCGCGCGCGGCGTCTTGCGCCTGGCGATAATTCCTTTGCGCTACCTCGACCTCCGAATCATTGGCGCGGTAGGCTTGGCGCAGGATGGTGGCGTCGCTGTCCGGCAATGTTGCGGCGATACGGTCGATGCGCCCGGCCGCGGAGTGATCGACGACGGGCGCGGCAGGCGGCGACGCAAGGTAGTAGCGCGCCGCCAAGGTCCCGCCGGCGCCGATAAGGAAAAGGTTGAGCGCGAGCGAGACGAGCAGAAGCAGGCGGCCTCCGCGCTCGTCCTGTCGCGAACCGTCGAGCGCCATCCTCACGGCAGCGCTCCCGTCAAGGCCTCGGGCGAAGCGGCAAGCGGCCCAAGGTCTGCTTCCACGAAGACGCTAGCGGGAGCAGCGACGGCCGCCGAATCGCGCGGCGCGACATTGACGCCGAACAGGCCGATGGCGATGCCGAAGGCGCCCGCGCATGCGAGGCCGGCGATGCGCGGCCAAGCCGGTGCGAAATCGAGATTGAGCAGCGCATCCGGCCACCACCGCGACAGGAACGTGCCGCGTTGCGCCGGCAATGGGGCGGCGGCGAGCCGCGCCAATGCGCGCGCGCCGATTGCGGTATCGTTGTCCGCGTCGGCCGCAACGCTGCGCTTGATCATCGCGTCGAAACGGTCGGTCCCGGCCGCGGTTGTTTTTAGGTTCGCGTTGTTTGGAGTGTCGTCTGGGGTCATGAGCCTAACCCTCGCCTTTCTTCAAATCCGCGCCGAGCTTGGCGCGAAGGCTGCGGCGCGCACGCACGAGGAGTGTTTCCACGCCGGAAATGGACGTATCGATGACGGCTGCGACCTCCGCATTGCTGAGCTCTTCGCGATACGTGAGGAGGATGGCCGCCCGCTGCCGCTCAGGAAGCGCATCGATCGCCGCAGCGACGCGGCGCTCCGTCTCGTCCCGCTCGAGGATGTCGGCGGGACCCAAGGCCGGATCGACGACTTCACCCGCGGCCTCGAGGGCAAGCGCCACCGGCCGGCGGCGCCGGCTGAGGCAGAGATTGAAGACGATACGATAGAACCAGGTGCGGAAGGTCGCGAGCGGCCGCCAGCGCGGCGCATTGATCCAGACTCGAAGAAGGGCTTCCTGGACGATCTCTTCCGCATCGGCTTCGCTTCCCATCATCCGGCGGGCAAGGCCTGCCGCGCGCGACGAATGGCGCTGCGCGAGCGTCCGAAACGCCTGCTGATCGCCGCACGCGACGCGCTGCATGAGGCTTTCATCGCTCGGCTCCCGCATCTGTGCTCTTTCGCCAAGTCCTGAACGCCCCTGACCCGGAACGCCGATGCGAAGGCGGAAGCAAGGTCCCGCGATCCGTCGTGCCGGGAATCGCTCCTAGAATCGCACAAAGTCGAGAGATTTCGCATCGCTCAGGTCCACAGTCGCACAAAGAACGTGCGCTTCAGACGTTTAAACGCAGGGACAGGGCGAATCCTGCAGCCTTGAGCAAGGCATCATCAGTCGCCGGCCGCGCCAGCAGAGGGCTATGTCAGCGGACCATAATCGGGGCGAATCGGCCCGGAAACGCCGGAAAAAGCGCCTTCGACCAGTTCGCAGACGAGAAGCCGGGCCGGATCAACGGGGGCCGGCATCACCGCCCTACCCTTGGCGATAGGCCGGAAGCCGAGCCGGCCGTAATAGGGCTCGTCGCCGACAAGGACGACCAGGCGATGGCCCTTGGCGCGCGCCTCAGCCAAGGAGCGCTGGATCAGCAATTGCCCAATCCCGCGGCCGCGGAACGGCGGTTCGACGGTCACGGGCCCGAGAAAGAGGGACGGCGTTTTCCCGATGACGATCGATGTCTGCCAGATCGAGCCGACCAGCAGGGTCCCGATGCGCGCCGTGAAGGACAGGTCGAGACGATGCGGCACGCGCTCACGGATGCGGAAGGCGCTGCGCGCGTAACGGCCCGGCCCGAAGGTGCGTTCATGCAGCCGCTCGATCGGCAGCGCGTCCGCCTCGGTTTCCGGCAAGATGGTGACGGTGAGATCGTTCATCGGCAGTGCCTAATGTCCCGACGCGCTTAGCATCCCGCTGCAGCGAAATCCATTTGTCCTTGTCCTCTGCCTTTTTTACCAAACCTCGCTGCGGGGCGCGCCGTCGATCACCTCGGCGATGCGCCGCCGCGTGGCGCCCGTCGTCTCGGCCGGCAAAGCCTGCGCGGGGAATAATTTGCAATCCACAATTTCGCGGTTCGGCTTCAGCGGCGCGTGGGTGAAGTCGCGCACCACAAAGAGCGCGACATGGTCGCGCTGGGCCGGCCCGCGATTGAGGTAGAAGCCGAACAAGGCCGGCTCCGCGGTGAGGGTGACGCCGCCTTCTTCGCTCAGCTCCCGGGCGAGCGCATGCTGCACGGTTTCGCCGGCATCGACGCCGCCACCGGGCAAGTGCCACCCGGGCAGGTAGCTGTGCTTGACCAGCAGCACCCTCCCCTCAGGCGTCAGCACCATGCCGCGCACGCCCAGCGTCACGCCGCGCGTCAAACGACCGAGGATATGGATGCCCATCAGCGTCACGGGGCTGAATCGGCGCAAAAATTTAGACATTTCCCGACAAACGCCCCTAAGCCGCGCATGGCCTGCATGGCTGCGTTGTTTTGCCCATCTTGTTTGCAGGACACCAGACCCTATTTGCCGAGTGTCCTTCGCGGCGGGTCGTTCCCCCTCCCTCGCCCCGCCGTTGAGACGGCGCCCCTCCCCCCGGGGGCGCCGTCATTCTTTTGGACGCCGACAATCCCATGGTGCCCGGCGCGGTGTGCGCATGCATTATGCGCGCACAATGTTCGTCCTGGCGCACCTTTCCGATCCGCACCTTGCTCCGATGCCGCGTCCGCGTCTGGCTGAACTCGCCAGCAAGCGGGCGATCGGCTTCACCAATTGGGTGCGGCGGCGAAGCGTCCATCATCTCTCCGAGGTGCTCGACGCCGTCGTGCGTGACATCCAGGTGGCCGCGCCGGATCACATCGCCGTCACCGGCGATCTCGTCAATATCGCATTGGCGGGGGAGTTTGCGCCGGCGCGCGCCTTCCTGACGCGGCTTGGCACGCCGCACGACGTGACGTTCGTCCCCGGAAATCACGACGCCTACGTGCGGGCGGCAGCGCATGAGCCGCAACGGCACTGGGGCGAGTATATGCGCGCTGACGGCATCGGCGCAGGCGCGCCGGCCGATGCGCCGCTCGCATTTCCGTTCGTGCGCCGCCGCGGCGATGTCGCCCTGGTCGGGCTTTCGACCGCCATTCCAACCGCTCCGTTCATGGCGACGGGACGCCTCGGCGCCGACCAGCTGCTGCGGCTTGACGCGACGCTCTCACAGCTGCGCCATGAGGGTTTGTTCCGGATCGTGCTGCTGCATCATCCGCCGCTCTCGCATGGGCGTGATCGTTTCAAACGCCTGATCGATGCCGGCGCCTTCCGTCAGGTGCTGCGCGAGCGCGGCGCGGAGCTCGTCCTCTACGGCCACAACCACACGCGCTCGCTGGGCTGGCTTGACGGATCGGAACGGAAAATCCCGGCTGTCGGCGTGCCGTCGGCATCGGCGGCAACGACGCTGGAACCGGAGCGCGCGGGCTACAATCTCTATCGCATCGCGGATGGACGCTGCGAAATGATCTGCCGGTCCTATGTGCCGCACGAGGGCGGCATCGCGACGGTCGAGACGCGCGACTTGACCTCGTCCTCTAGTAATTGAACGGATCGAGGAACCACGCCGCTGCAAGCAGCGCGACGATCCCGATCAGCGCGCCCAAGACGAAGAGTGCGAAGCCGCGCCAGCGGCGTCCGCGCTGCAGGGCGGAGACATAGCGAGTCAGGCTGTCCGCTCCCGTCTCGTCGCCCGACAGCTGGCGGTCGCGCTCCACCAGCCGCCGCGCGATATAGCGCGTGACCGCATCGACGATGACGGGAATCTCGGTCGATTCCGCCAAGATACGCCGGCCAAAACGGCTGTCCTGCAAGAAGCGGTAGGTCCGCTTGTCGCGTCCCATCGCCACATGCGCGATCATGTCGATCCACAGCCGCGGCTGGTCGCCGCGCGACATCCCGCGGTCGAACAGTTCAACATTCGGGGGGACATCCTCGAAGACAGGATCGAGCGCATCGTTCAAAAGCTCGAGCCGCGCCAATTCGGCGTCGCGCAGATCGACAACGACCCCGGTGCGCTCGGCCGCCTCGATGCGGGCCTCGCGAACGGCCTCTTTCAGCCGCGATGGCCGCGGCCCGTGGCTTTGTGGTAACGCTTGCTCAGGCTCACTCATGGTTAACAAAGTATCACCGCCCGCGCATGAGACAAAGCCGGGCGATGGCGTTATCGCTATGTTTTTACGTCCGAAAACGGGACAGGTCGTATGTCTTTGCAAGGTCTGACGGGGAGCGCGTCGAAGGTCCAGCGCGCTGCCGACGCATTGGGGTTGCCCATCACGGTGCGCGAAATGGACGCCTCGACGCGCACGGCGGAGGAAGCCGCCGCCGCCTGTGGCGTGGTCGTCGGGCAGATCGTCAAGTCGCTGGTGTTCGTCGGCACGCAGAGCAGCACGCCGTATCTCCTCCTTGTCGCCGGCCATAACCGGGTGAACGAGAAGGCAATGGCGGCGCATCTCGGCGAGAAGCTGCGCCGGCCCGATGCCGACGCCGTGCGCGCGATCACCGGCTACGCGATCGGCGGCATCCCGCCCTTTGGTCATGACCAGTCGCTCGCGACCTACATGGATGGCGATCTGTTGACCTACGACGTCGTGTGGGCGGCGGCCGGCACACCGCGCGCAGTGTTCTCCGTCGCGCCGCCGGCGCTGCGCGACGCGACCAAGGCGAAAGTGATCAGCATTATTTGAGCAACCCGCGTTTGGCGAGATTGTGCATCAGCGCGCCGGGGCCGAACGTCCAAGGCGGTGCACGATCCGACGTCGTCACGACATTGACGAGCGCGCCGAGCTTGTCGGACGCGATGGTGACAACGTCGCCCTCGTGATGGGTGAAGCCCTGGCCCGGTCCATCGCGGTCCTTGATCGGCGCAAACATGGTGCCGAGGAAAAGGACGGCACCATCCGGATATTGATGATGCCGCCCGAGCATCTGCGCGACGAGATCGGCCGGATCGCGGCTGATCTTCGCGACGTGGCTCGATCCATCGAGACGAAAGCCGTCCGTTCCCTCGACAACGAGTCGCACGTCCGCGTCACGCACATCGTCGAGGCTGAACCCTCCGTCGAAGAGCCGGATGAAGGGCCCGATCGCCGTCGACGCATTGTTGTCCTTGGCCTTGCTCAAGAGAAGCGCCGAGCGGCCCTCGATGTCGCGCAAATTGACGTCGTTGCCGAGCGTCGCGCCGACGATCGCGCCCCTGGAGTTCACGACGACGACGACCTCCGGCTCCGGATTGTTCCAATGCGAGGCCGCGAGAATGCCGATCAATGCGCCCGTACCAACGGCGCTCATCGGCTGCGCCTTGGTGAAAATCTCGGCGTCGGGGCCGATACCCACTTCGAGATATTGCGACCACAGGCCCTTCGCCTGCAGGAGCTTCTTGAGTTCCATCGCTTCGGGCGAGCCGGGCTTGAGACGCTCGACGGCGCCGCCGAGCGCCGCTTCCACCTCCGCACGCGCGGCGGCAGCGCGCTCCGGCGCACCGCGCGCCTGCTCCTCGATCACCCGCTCGAGAAGCGAGACGGCAAAGGTCACCCCCGCCGCTTTGATCGCCTGCAGATCGTTCGGCGCGACGAGCCACGGCTTGCGCTCATCGCGCGTCGCCTCGACGGTGTTGGCCAGAATCGCAGCGAGTTCGCCAATCTTCTCGCCTTGCGCCTTGGCAACGGCCGCCGCCGCGTGTTCTGCCTCACACAGATCCCGCATTGTCGGGAAGGCGCGCGAAATGTCATGCACACCGCCGTCGCGCACGACGACGATCGCGGGGCCGCCGAGATCCGGCCGCCAGACGCGGCCGACCAGCGTTCCCTTGGCGCCGTCGACGGGAAGCGCCGCGGCGGTATCGAGACGAAGCACGGCCATGGCGGCTTACTTCGCCGCCAGCGCTTCGGGGAAGAACATATCGCGCCAATCGTTCGGCGGGTTCTTCAACGTGCCGACCTTCGCCATGAACTTCACGAAAGCATCGATGCCGCCGACGCTCGTCGTGTACTGAATGGCCGGGTCATTGAGGATTTCCACCGTCTCATCGAGCGGCGCCTTGTCGCCGGTGACGCGCAGATAAATCTCCGCCGCGCGCTTCTTGTCGGCATTGATGAAATCCGTGGCCTCCTTCAAAGCCGCGAGGAAGGCGCCATAGAGCTTCGGATTTTCCGTGCGGAATTTCCCGGTCGCCGCGATCACGTTGAAGGACAGCGGCTCGGAGAACAGCTCGGTGCTGGTGAGGATGCGGTGGATGGCCGGATTCTTGAGCTGCCGATATTGAAAGGGCGAGGACGAGAAATTGGCGACGATCTCGCTTTTGCCGCCAAGCATGGCGGCCGTCGCGTCGGGATGCGCCATCGATACGGTGAGATGATCGAGCGCGTTGTATTTGGCGTCGCCGAAGGCTTTCGCCGCCGCCATCTGCAGGATGATCGCCTGCATCGAGACCTTGATGGCGGGGAGCGCGATGCGATGCTGGTCCTTGAAGTCGGCCAGCGTCTTGATCGCGGGGTCGCGTGAAAGCAGCATCAGCGGCGAGACGTTGAAGCCCGTCGCCCCCTTGACTTCGATCGCCGTGCCCTTGGTCTTCGACCAGATGGTGATGATGCCGGGGATGCCGAGGCAGACGAAATCGACGCTGCCGGAAATGAGCGCGTCGTTCATCACGTCGCTCGAGCGGAACGTCGCCCATTGGATCTTGATGTCGCCAAGGCCGGCCGCTTTGGCATGCTTCTCGATCAGCTTCTGATCCTGCATGACCGGGAACTGCATGTAGCCAAGACCGAACTGCTGGGCGAGCCGCAGCGTACCGGCTTCCGCGCGCGCTTTCGCCGGAAGCCCGACGGCACAGAGCAATGCGGCAATGAGGGCGGCCTTACGAAACATGCTTCTTCCTCTCGCGATGTGTTGCTTGATGTGGTAGCCGCCGCGCGGACTTGGCGGGGCCTCTGGCGTAACGCTTCCCAGGACGATACCACAGCGGTTAGGGTTGGCCAGTTGGCGCCATATGGCGTACGGCCACACCCTCTATAACAAACACAGGGGAAGAAATGCTGGACGGCACAAGAGCCGCTTTACAACAGCCGGGCGCGCAGGACCCGTCTCCGCTGCTGACGGTTGACGACGTGACGCTGCAATACAAGACGAAACAGCACCTCGTCACCGCCACCTGGCGGGTCGGATTTGACGTCTATGAAGCGGACCGCTTCGTGCTGCTCGGACCGTCGGGGTGTGGCAAGTCGACGCTTCTCAAATCGATCGCCGGATTCATGCCGCCGGTCGAAGGCGCGATTCGCTTGCGCGGCAAGACGATCGAGCGGCCAGGCCCCGACCGGATGATGGTTTTCCAGGAATTCGACCAGCTCCTGCCCTGGCGCACGGTGCTGGGCAACGTGGTCTTCCCCCTCGTCCATAATAACAAGATGCCGCGCAAGGAAGCGATCGACCACGCGCGATCGCTACTCGCCAAGGTCAATCTCACGCGCTTCGAGAACGTGCACCCGCATATGCTCTCGGGCGGCATGAAGCAGCGCGTCGCCATCGCCCGTGCGCTGGCGATGGAGCCTGCGGTGCTGCTCATGGACGAGCCCTTCGCCGCGCTCGATGCGCTCACGCGCCGCAAGATGCAGGAGGAGCTCGTCGCACTCTGGGACGACGTGCGCTTCACCGTAATCTTCGTCACGCATTCGATCGAGGAGGCGCTCCTTGTCGGCAGCCGCATCCTCTTGATGTCGCCGCATCCGGGCCAGGTGAAAGCCGAGCTCGACGTCGAAGACCTCGGCTTCGACGATATCGGCACGTCCGGCTTCGAAGAGGTGCACAAGCGCGTGCATGGCATGCTGTTCGCCGACAAGGTGGAAACGGACCTGGCCATCGAGGTTCACAATGTCTGAGCAAGCTCTCCCTTCCGCGATGTCCAGCAAAGGCGCGCGGCTCTCGCCGCCGAAGCGACCGGAGCGCGTCCTCAAGACCGACAAGGTCGGCACAATCGGTGACGCGGCCCGGCCGCTCGGCTTTTTCGAACGGATGTCCGAGATCACGCTAGTGCGCCGGCTCACGATTCTCATCGTGCTCGGGATCATCTGGCAAGCCTATGCGACGTATCTGTCCAATCCGCTGCTCTTTCCAAGCCTGAGCGAGACGCTGTCGGCGCTGTGGACCGCGCTCGTGCCCCCCGGGCCGCTCATCGAACGCACGTTGACCTCGCTACGCATCCTCTTGATGGGCTATGCGGCCGGCCTCGCACTCGCCGCCATCTTCACGACGCTCGCCGTCTCGACCCGCGTCGGCACCGACCTTCTCTCGACGCTCACAGCGATGTTCAATCCGCTGCCGGCGATCGCGCTCCTGCCGTTGGCGCTTCTGTGGTTCGGCCTCGGTGAGAAGAGCCTCGTCTTCGTGATCGTTCACTCCGTTCTCTGGGCTGTCGCGCTCAACACCCATACCGGCTTCATGTCGGTGAGCCCGACGCTGCGGATGGCGGGGCAGAATTGCGGGCTGCACGGCCTCTCCTATGTCACGCAGCTCCTGGTGCCCGCCGCCTTCCCGTCCATCCTGACGGGGCTGAAGATCGGCTGGGCCTTCGCGTGGCGCACCTTGATCGCCGCGGAGCTCGTCTTCGGCGTGTCGTCGCGCAGCGGCGGATTGGGCTGGTTCATCTTCGAGAACCGCAACCAGCTCGAAACGCCGTCCGTCTTCGCCGGACTGTTCATGGTCATCATGATCGGGCTGTTCGTGGAGAGCGTCATCTTCCGCGGCATCGAGAACGCCACGGTGCGCCGCTGGGGCATGCAGGCGTAAACCCCTCGCGCTGCGCGCGGGGCCAATTTCTTGTCATTGCCGGGCTTGACCCGCGCATGACGCGCCAATGCGCGCCTAGACCGGCACGTTCCAGATATCCGCAGCATATTCGCGGATGCTGCGGTCGGACGAGAAATAAGCCATGCCCGCGATATTGAGCAGGCAGAGCCGCCGCCATTCGCGCGGCGTGCGCCACACATCGTCGATGTGGCGCTGCATCGCGTAATAAGCGTCGAAGTCGGCCGTGATCATATAGCGATCCGAGCTGCGCAGATTGGCGATGAGCGGCGCGAAGCGCTCCGCGTCACCCTCGGAATAGGCGCCAGATTCGATCTGCGCGAGCGCGTTGCGCAGCGACGGCGAGGCCGCGATTTCCGCTGCGGGATCATGCAACCCCGCCTGGCTGCGCGCCGCGACCTCCTCGGCGGTGAGCCCGAAAATGAAAATATTGTCGCGTCCGACATGCTCGGCGATCTCGACATTCGCACCATCATAGGTGCCGACAGTGAGCGCGCCGTTGAGCGACAGCTTCATGTTGCCGGTTCCGGAGGCCTCCATGCCCGCGGTCGATATCTGCTCCGACAAATCGGCGGCGGGAATGATGCTCTCGGCCGCGCTGACATTGTAATTCGGGATGAACACGACCTTGAGGAGGCCGCGCACGCGCGGGTCCGCGTTGATGGTCGCGGCGACATCGTTCACCAGCTTGATGATGAGCTTCGCCTGCACATAGCTCGCCGCGGCTTTGCCAGCAAAGATCTTCACGCGCGGAACCCAATCGCGGTCAGGCTCGAGCCGGATCGCGTTATAGAGCGCAACGGTTTCCAAGAGATTGAGCAGCTGGCGCTTGTATTCGTGAATGCGCTTGATCTGCACGTCGAACAGCGCGTCGGGGTCGACGCGAACGCCGAGGCGCTCGCCGATCTTGTTGCTCAATACGACTTTGTTGGCGCGCTTGATCTTGGCAAAGTGCTCCTGCAAGAGCGCGTCACCCGCGTGCGGTCGCAACTTCGCGAGCCGCGTCGGATCGTCGACAACCTCCGGACCGCAAACCTCACACAGGAGCTTCGTAAGGGCGGGGTTCGCCTGATAGAGCCAACGACGGAAGGTGATGCCGTTCGTCTTGTTGACGATGCGATCCGGATAGAGCGCGTGCAGATCACGGAACACAGTCTTGCGCATAAGGTCGGTGTGCAGCGCCGAGACGCCGTTGACGCGATGCGAGCCGACAAAGGCGAGATGTCCCATGCGCACATGGCGCTCGTCGCTTTCGTCGATGAGCGAAACCGACGCGGCCATGCGGTCGTCGCCCGGGAACTTCTGCCGCACGACATCGAGGTGATCGTTGTTGATGCGGTAGATGATCTGCTGGTGCCGCGGCAGCAATCGCTCGAACAACGGCACCGGCCAGCTCTCCAGCGCCTCCGGCAGCAGCGTGTGGTTGGTGTAGGAGAACGTCGCATTGACGAGCAGCCACGCTTCGTCCCACGCCACGCCGTGGATGTCGACGAGGATGCGCATCAGCTCCGGCACGGCAATGCTCGGATGCGTGTCGTTGAGCTGGATCGCGACTTGGTCCGCGAGCGTGCGCAGCTCACCGAAGGTCTCGATGTGCCGCCGGACGATGTCCTGGAGCGAGGCGGAGACAAAGAAATACTCCTGCCGCAGCCGCAATTCGCGTCCGGCGGCGGTGGCGTCGCTCGGATAGAGCACCTTCGAGATCGCCTCCGCACGCGCCTGCTCGCTCAAGGCGCCGATGTGATCGCCGCTGTTGAACGCGTCGAGGCGCAATGGATCGACGGCCCGGGCCGACCACAGCCGCAGCGGATTGGCGTGGCGGCCACGGAAACCGACGATCGGCAAGTCGAACGCCACCGCCTCGATGGTCTCGCCGGGCCGCCATAATGCGCGTTCGCCGCCACGCCACGACACCGCGTCGACATGGCCACCGAACTGCACGTCGTAGACGACTTCGGGACGCCCGAACTCCCAAGGATTCGCAAACGACAGCCAGGTCTCCGGATATTCCTGCTGCCATCCGTCCTTGATGACCTGACGGAACAGCCCGTGGTCGTAACGGATGCCATAGCCGCCGCCGGGAATGCCGAGCGTCGCCATCGATTCCATGAAACAGGCGGCGAGACGGCCGAGCCCGCCATTGCCGAGCGCCGCGTCGGGCTCGCTGTCGCGCATGCGCTGCAGATCGACGCCGAGGTCACCGAGTGCGGCGTCGAAAGCCTCTCGCAGCCCAAGATTGGAGAGGGTGTCGGTGAACAGGCGACCGATGAGGAATTCGAGCGAGAGATAATAAACGCGCTTGCGCCCTGCCGCGATGCTCGCGCGCTCCGACGCCAGCCAACTGCGGATCACGCGATCACGCGCCACGGATGCCGCCGCGACGAACCAGTCGCGGTCGCTCGCGACTGACGGATCCTTGCCGGCCGCAAGCAGCAGCCGCGATAGCACCGCACTCTTGATTTCGGCGAGCGCTTCCTCGTCACGCGCGGAAGCGGCGGAGAGACAATCCGTCGTTGGCGAGGCGGATACCGTCAGCGGCATCCTTTGCGTTTTAGAATCGTTCATCCGCTGTCCATTTGGGAGGGCTCAAATCGGCCCGGATTGAGCGGCGGGCCAGCGGCCCGAAAACAAGCCAAACGATCGTGTTAGGCTATTGGCTTTCGCTCTCGATGCAACCCCACGGTCCCGCTAAAAATTCGGCTGATTCGTGCCGATTCCGCGGCCGTCAGCAGATGTGATGCGCGGCTACATCACCCAGGAGAAGCGCTCCGGCCGATAGGGCGCGATGTCGATCGGTGGCGCGCGCCCGGCGACCAGATCGGACACGATCCGGCCCGTCACGGGCCCGCCGGTCATACCATTGTGACCGTGGCCAAACGCCGCCAACACGCCAGGAAGCGAACGGACGGGACCGATCATCGGCAGCGAATCCGGCAGGCACGGACGATGGCCCATCCACGGCTTTGCTTCGTCATAACGCAGCCCCGGCAGCGCCCGCTGCACAGGCTCGATCAAGCGATAAGCGCGATCCCAGTTCGGCGCGGCATCGAGTCCTGCGAATTCGACAGTGCCTGCGACACGCAATCCGCCGCGCATCGGCGTCAGATAGACCTTCTCCTCCGAAAGTGAGATCGGATGTGAGAGCGTCATGCTGGGGTTGGTCAGCGTCAGGTGATACCCCCGCTGCGTCTCGAGCGGCACACGCACGCCGGCCGAACGCAGAAGCTTTGCGGACCACGCACCAGCGGCGATGATGATCGCGTCGGCCGGCAAGACCTCGCCGCTGTCGAGCGCAAGGCTCGTCTTGCCGCCTTCGACCACGAGGCGTGCGGCACCCGCGCGCATGACGGCACCGCCGTTGTCGGTGAACCATTCGAAGATGCGGGTGACAAGCAAGGCAGGGTCGACGGCATAGCCGTGACCCGGCTGAAACGCGGCGAAGCCGTAGTAGTCTGACAGTGCCGGCTCGAGCTGACGCATCTCGTGGCTTTCGATGCGCTCGATGGTCGCGCCGCGGGCGCGTCGCATCGCGAATTCGCTTTCGCTGCGCCGATAGGCCGCTTCACTCGAAAATGCAGTCAACGTGCCGGAGTGGCGGATCAGATCGCGACAGCCGGCGGCGGCAATCAGCGGCTCATAATCCTCGTAAACGCGGCGATGCAGCGCAGCGAGCGCATCAGACGCGCGTGCGACTTGCGATGGCCGCGCCGACATAACGAAGCGCAGAAGCCAGGGCGCAGCCCGCAAGGCATAGCCCGGCCGCACGACGAGGGGGCCGTTGCGATCGAGCAGCCATGACGGCGTCTTGGCGAGAACGCCGGGCATCGCCAGCGGAATGCAGCTGCCGGGGCTCAGCGCACCGGCGTTGCCGAAGGACGCTCCGGCCGCCGGTCCTTCGCGATCGACCAGACAGACGTCGTTGCCGTCACGCAGAAGATAGGCGGCACAAGAGACGCCGACGATGCCGGCGCCGATGACGATGACGCGCTTTGCCACGCTGTTCTCTGCGTATCGAGTGATCGCTATTTCTTCTTCGGGTCGGCTTTGGCGTCGTAGCGGCGCGACCATTCCTCAAGGATACGCTCCCGGTTCTTCGCCGCCCAGGCGAAGTCGTTGACCATGATGCGATCCGCGAGATCATTCGGCAGATGCGCGATCGGTGCGGCGAATTCCGGACGCGCGGCAACGGCGCGGCTCGCGCCGTAGACCTTCATCGCAGCGTCAGACGCCGCCCAATCGGCAAGCTTCTTCGCGCCCTCCGGATTCGGACCTCCCTTGATGATCGCGAAGGCATTCATCTCCCAACCGAGCGCTTCCTTGGGGAAGATGATGTCGATCGGCGCGCCGCGATCTTTCTCACGCGAACCGCGCAGGTCGAATGCGATGCCGACAATCGCCTCGCCGCGCGAGGCCAGGGTCGCCGGCTGCGAGCCGGAATGGGTGTAGCGCCACATGTTCTCGTGCAGGCCGTCCATATATTTCCAGCCGCCCTCCTCACCGAAGGTCTGCAGCCAAGCCGACACATAGAGGAAGCCGGTGCCGGAGGACGCTGGATGCGGCATCACGATCTTGCCCTTGAACTCCGGCTTGAGCAGGTCCTGCCAGGTCTCCGGCTTCTTTGCGCCAGCCTTCTCGCCTTCGACGGTGTTGTAGATCAGCGCGGCGACCCACGCCGAATTGCCGAACCAAGTGGGAGGATTGGACGGGTCGCGGAACTTCGCGGGGATCTTGTCGAAGCCCGGCGGCTTGTAAGAGAGCAAAACGTCGCGCTCCGCCATCAGACCCATGCTGGACGCCGCGACGCCCCACACGGCGTCGCCGCGCGGATTGGCCTTCTCGGCGAGGACGCGCGCCGTGATGATGCCGTTGGCGTTATGCACCCAGCGGATCGAGTAGCCGGGGTTGTCCTTTTCGAACGCCGCCTTGTAGGGCGCGAGGTCTTCCGTTTCGTAGGCCGTATAGACCACGACCTCGCTCTGCTGCGCCCGTGCCGTGTGGGCGGCGGCGCCCAAGGCCAGAAGGCTCGCGAAAAATGTGAGGCTCAGTCGGCTCATCATCTCCCCCAAATATTGTGGCGTCGGTTGCATCCTAAACATTTCGCCACATATTCAGCCAGAAGACCACACGCCGCACGCGAATGCCTGCGGATAATTGCCGCGCCAGCCCCGCAAAGAAAATGCCCGGCCAAGGCCGGGCATTCCTGTCTGGGTGGCGTGGGACGTTGAGACCTACGCTGCGGCGCTCTCGCCCCGATCGTTGTCGCGCACGATCGTGAAACGATAATTGCACTTGTGGCGGTGCTCCTCGGACACGCCGCGCCAAGCGACTTCCGCGTCGGCGCGGGACGGGAACGGGCCGCGCACTTCCTGCGTGCCGTCGACGAGCGAATGGAAATTGAGAGAACGAAACTCGCCGCCGATAACCCAGTACCGTGTGGTGCTCATGATCCTCTCCTTTTGTGGTTCGAGGCCGATCGCCGTCATTCCGCGGCGACCGACATTTCGGGCCGCTTGAACTGGGCGCTCTCGGTCGATTCCGACATGGCGGTCGTCGACGCGTCTCCGCCACTGATCGTCTGGTTGACGAGATCGAAATAGCCGGTGCCGACTTCGCGCTGGTGGCGCGTCGCGGTGTAGCCGTTCGCCTCGGACGCGAATTCCGCCTCCTGCAGCTCCGAGTATGCCGCCATGCCGCGATCGCGATAGCCGCGCGCGAGCTCGAACATGCCGTGATTGAGATTGTGGAAGCCGGCGAGCGTCACGAATTGGAACTTGTAGCCCATGGCGCCGAGCTCGCGCTGGAACTTGGCGATGTCGGCGGCATCGAGGTTGGCGCGCCAGTTGAACGAGGGCGAGCAGTTGTACGCCATCATCTTGTCCGGGAACTCGCGACGGATCGCTTCCGCGAAGGCGCGCGCATGATCGAGATTCGGCGTCGACGTTTCCCACCAGAGGAGGTCCGCGTAGCGCGCGAATGAAAGCCCGCGCTTGATGCAATGGGCGAGACCAGTGCCGGTCTTCAGGCGATAGAAGCCTTCCGCCGTGCGCTCACCGGTGATGAATTCGCGGTCGCGCTCGTCGATGTCCGAGGTGATGAGCTTGGCACTCTCCGCGTCGGTGCGCGCCATCACGACGGAGGGCACGCCGCAGACATCGGCCGCGAGGCGAGCGGCGGTGAGGTTGCGTTCATGCGCGGCGGTCGGGATCAGAACCTTGCCGCCGAGATGGCCGCACTTTTTCTCCGACGCAAGCTGATCCTCGAAGTGCACGCCGGCCGCGCCCGCCTCGATGAACGCCTTCATGATCTCAAAGGCATTGAGCGGCCCGCCGAAGCCCGCCTCCGCGTCCGCCACGATCGGCGCGAACCAGTCGCGCTTGGCGCCGCCTTCCGAATGCTCGACTTGGTCGGCGCGCTGCAGCGCACGATTGATCCGCTTGCACAGTTCCGGCCCGGCATTGGCGGGGTAGAGGCTCTGGTCCGGATAGACGGCGCCCGCGGTGTTCGCGTCAGCCGCCACCTGCCATCCCGACAGATAGATGGCCTTGAGGCCGGCGCGCACCATTTGCATCGCCTGGTTGCCAGTCATCGCGCCGAGGCTTGGTAGGTACGGCTCGCTGTGGAGAAGTTCCCAGAGCCGGGTCGCGCCACGCTCGGCGAGCGTGTGGCGGATCGTGACCGAGCCCCGCAGCCGCAGCACATCCTCCGGCGTATAGGGTCGCTCGATGCGGTCGAAGCGTCCGACCGGAGCGCTGGGGATCAGGTAATTAAAGCTCGGGTTCTTCATTTCCGCTCTCCACAGTCGTGACAAGGTGTAGTTGACGTCTTCGCCCCAACCTCCTAACGCACGACAAACTATTGACGGTAGCGCATTTTCGGAGAAGGATGCCGGAGTGTATTGGATTTACATGTCAATCCTGTTGGTTTGTCACATATGTCACAGATGACCGAAACGGGACGCAAGCTCTTCGTCGGCCCGCGTTTTCGGCGAATCCGCCGGCAGCTCGGGCTCACGCAGACACAGATGGCGGACGGCCTCGGCATCTCGCCGAGCTACGTCAATCTCATCGAGCGCAACCAGCGACCGGTCAGCGCGCAGATCCTGCTGCGCATGGCGGAAGCCTACGATCTCGACCTGCGCGACCTCGCAGCGGGCGAGGACGACCGGGCGTTTGCCGAGCTCAACGAGATTTTCAGCGATCCGCTGTTTCGCCAGATCGAGCTACCGAAGCAGGAACTGCGCGACCTCGCGGAGCTCTGCCCCGGCGTCGCCCATGGCCTGCAACGGCTGTATGCGGCCTACGCCGAGGCGCGGCGCGGCGAAACCATCGCCGCCTCACGTTTCGCCGGACGCGACGAGCCGATCCATTACGAGGCCGATCCTGTCGAGCGCGTGCGCGAGCTGATCGAAGCCAACCGCAATCATTTTCCCGCGCTCGACGTTGCCGCCGAAAAGCTGCGGCACGAGATCGACGCGCCGCCGCACGAGCTGTTCCGGGCACTCACCGAACGGCTGCGGGCGCGCCACAACGTGCTTGTGCGCGTGATGCCGATCGACGTGATGCGCGACAATCTCCGCCGCTTCGACCGCCACCGCCGGCATCTTCTCCTCTCGGAACTGAATGACGAGTCGGGCTTGCTGTTCCAGACGGCGTTCCAGCTCGCGCTGCTCGAAGCCGGGGCGTTGATCGACGAAACGATGGGGCGCAGCGGCACGCTGGAGGACGGCGTGCGGCGGCTATTCCGCATCAGCCTCGCCAATTATTTCGCCGCCGCCGTGATCATGCCCTACGGCCGCTTCCATGAGGCGGCAGAGGGGCTCGCCTATGACATCGGCGTCCTTGGCCAGCGCTTCGGCGCAAGCTTCGAGCAAGTCTGCCACCGGCTGACCACATTGCAGCGGCCGACCGCGCGCGGCGTGCCCTTCTTCATGCTGCGCCTCGATCACGCCGGCAACGTCTCGAAGCGCTTCTCGTCGGGGACGTTTCCGTTCTCGAAATTCGGCGGCACCTGCCCGTTATGGAATGTGCACGCCACCTTCGATACGCCCGGCAAGGTCGTGACGCAGGTGATCGAACTGCCGGACGGCTCGCGTTATTTCTCGATCGCGCAGACGATCCGGCGGCCGGTCGCACCACATGCGCAGCCGCAGCCCCGCTACGCGATCGGACTCGGCTGCGAGGTCAAATACGCGCAGCGCCTCGTCTATTCGATGGGCGTCGATCTCGTGACGGTCGAGGCGATGCCGATCGGCGTCAATTGCCGGCTGTGCGAGCGCGCGAATTGCAGCCAGCGGGCCGAGCCGCCGCTCACGCGTACGCTGATGTTCGACGAGACGACGCGCGGCGTCTCGCCGTTCGCGTTCAGCGCCGCAAGCGAACTTTAAGCTTGTCATCCGAGACGTGGACGAAGTCCGCGAATCCGGAATCCATAACCCTGCTGCGGCGTATGGATTTCCGGACTTGCCGCTTCGCGGCAATCCGGAATGACAAGAAGTTCCTCGTCCGTCGCTACTTTCCGCCCACGCGCGTGATGAATTTCGCGAAGCCTTCAAGCTGCTGCTTGATGAAATCGCGCGTCGTCTGATCGGTCAGTTCGCCCTTGTCGTTGACCTTGTTCTGTGCAGTGCCGATGAAGATCTCCGGCCGGTTGAAGACGAGCGCATCGAGAAACACCATGGATTGGCGCAGGTGATACTGCACGCGCGCGCCGCCGAGCGGACCTTGCGACGCCGACTGGATCGCGATCGGCTTGTTGGCGAAGGGTTGATCCGGGAGGCGCGAGACCCAGTCGATGGCGTTCTTGAGCACGCCTGGAATCGAATAATTGTATTCGGGCGTGACGAAGAGCACCGCGTCGGCCGCGCGGATGGCGTCCGCCAGCACCTTCACCGGCTCGGGAAAACCCTCGGCCTGGATGTCGGCATTGTAGAGCGGCATCGTGCCGATCGGCGGCGACAGGATGAGTTTCATGCCGGCAGGAGCGAGTTCCGGAAGCGCCCGCGCGACCATCGCGTTGTAGGATCCCTTGCGCAAGCTGCCGCAGATCACCAGCACGTTCGACATCGCGTTCTCCATCCTATCGTTTCGTCATGCAAACGGCGTCGCGAGATGCGGCGCCAGTTTGGATGTCGGTATCTGTATGGCGGTTTTCAACCGGCGCTCCGAGCGGATATCCTCACGTGAAGTTTATGAGGCGCGGATGAGAACGGCCGAAACGAGCGAGCAAGTCTCCACGCGCTGCTGCATCGTCGGCGGTGGGCCGGCCGGCATGATGGCCGGATTTCTGCTGGCGCGCGCGGGCATCAATGTCGTCGTGCTCGAGAAGCACGCGGACTTCCTGCGCGATTTCCGCGGCGACACGATCCATCCGTCGACGCTCGATCTGATGTATGAGCTTGGGTTGCTCGAAGAATTCCTGAAGCAGCCGCATCAGACGATCGAGCACCTGAGCGGCTTCTTTGGTAGCACGCGCATCCGTCTCGCCGATTTCACGCATCTGCCGACGCATTGCCGTTTCGTTGCGCTGATGCCGCAATGGCACTTCCTGAATTTCCTCGCGGACCACGCAAAGCGCTACCCGACGTTCCGGCTGCTGATGCGCGCGGAAGCAACCGACCTGATCACGCAGGACGGCCACGTTGGCGGCGTCACCGCGACGACGCCGGAGGGCACGCTGCAAATCCGCAGCGACCTCGTCATCGCCGCGGACGGACGCCACTCGGCGATGCGCGAGCGCGCGGGCTTTCGTGTCACGGACCTCGGCGCGCCGATGGATGTGTTCTGGATGCGCCTCTCGCGCCGCGCGGACGACCCCGAGGATGTGCTCGGTCGCTTCGCGGCCGGCGCGCTGTTCGTCATGCTCGATCGCGGCGACTATTGGCAATGCGCCTATGTCATCGAGAAGGGCAGCGCCGACGCAGTGCGGGAGAAAGGCATCGCCGCATTCCGCGACAAGGTTGCCGCCATTGCGCCGGAGATGTGCGACCGCATCGATGAGCTGCGTAGCTTCGACGACGTCAAACTCCTCACCGTCGCCGTCGACCGGCTGGAGACGTGGCACAAGCCTGGGCTTCTCTGCATCGGCGACGCGGCGCATGCGATGTCGCCGATCGGTGGCGTCGGCGTCAATCTCGCGGTGCAGGATGCTGTCGCGGCCGCGAACATCCTCGCCGCGCCGCTTTCCCGCGGCGCTCCCGCGGAGAGCGATCTCGCAACGGTGCAGCGCCGCCGCATGTTCCCGACGCGCGCGACGCAGTGGCTGCAGGTTGTGGTCCAGAACCGCGTAATCTCGCCGCTCCTCGCGAGCCGCACACAGCCGGCGCCGCCTTGGCCCGCGCGTCTCATCAGCCGCTGCCCGTTCCTGCAGCGCATCCCCGCGCGCATCGTCGGCGTCGGCTTTCGCCCAGAGCATGTGCATACGCCATCCCTCCCCGCAGGAGAGGGTGGCTGAACGAAGCAAAGCTGGGTGGGGATGCTTGCTCAGAAAGTTCCCCACCCGACTCCGCGCTCACTGCGTTCACGCGGAGCCACCCTCCCCGCGAGGAGGGATGTCGTCACCGCTCGTCCACGATCCTGTTCTGCAGCACGCCGATGTCACCGATCTCGACCTCGACCGTGTCGCCCGCCTTCATCCACACCGGCGGCTTGCGCGCATGGCCGACTCCGGACGGCGTGCCCATGGCGATGAGGTCGCCGGGCTCGAGCGTCATCGCCTGGGTGATGTCGGCGATCGCCTCGGCGACGGGGAACATCATGTTCGCCGTGTTGTCGGACTGCATGATTTTTCCGTTGAGTCTCGACTGGATGGTGAGGCCCTCGGCGCCCGGCGGCAGCTCGTCGGCCGTGACCATCCACGGGCCAAAGCCGCCCGTCTTGTCGAAGTTCTTGCCGATGTCCCATTGCGACGTACGGCGCTGAAACTGGCGCACCGACCCGTCGTTGAAACACGAATAGCCGGCAACGCATGACACCGCATTTGCGCGCGTCATGTGCCGTGCACGTTTGCCGATGATGGCGACAAGCTCGCACTCGTAGTCGAGCGTCTCAGACGCTCTCGGGCGCACGATCGCGCCCTCATGCGGCGTCAGCGAGGTGAGACAGCGCATGAAGATCGACGGGAACTCCGGCTTCGAATGGCCGCCTTCCTTCGCATGTTCAAGATAATTGAGCCCGAGGCAGATAATCTTGCCAGGCCGTGCCACCGGCAGTGCGTATTTGATCGCCTCGAGCGAGCGATGCGACGACGCCGGCGCACGCTTGGCAAGGTCGCCGAGCGTGGAGAGATCGCCGCCTGTCTGCCGCAGCACGTCACCCAGATCCCGCGGCAGCCGCGGATCGGCTGCGTTGAGATCGATCACGCGCTCATTATCGATGAGGCCGAGGTGCGGACCGTCTGCGGCTTCGAAACCGATGATCTTCATGATGGCAATGCCCTTTGCCGGCGGAAAGGAAAGAGATGCGCTGGGTGGCGGTACCATCGCCTGAACGCGGCGCAGAGGGCAAGCGGGCGCGCTCAGCCGCTGCGCGCGGCTTTCCGGGTCGCCTTGGCGTCGAGATGCTCCGTCGACTTGACGCCCTCACCAAGCCGGTCGCTCAGCGCCAGCATCAGCATCGATGTCACGAACACGAGATGGATGCCGACCACCCAGGCGAGCTTCACCGAGTCGTACTGCTCGATATTCATGAACGACTTAAGCACCTGGATCGCGGAGATAGCGACGATGGAGGTGAGAAGTTTCTGCTTCAGGCCGGAAAAGTCGATCGTCGTCATCCACTCGGGACGATCATGGCTTTCGACTTCAAGCCGCGAAACGAAATTCTCGTAGCCGGAGAAGACGACAATCAGGATCAGGTTGGCGAGGAAGGAGATGTCGATGAGGCTGAGCACCGCAAGGATGATGTCGGTCTCGCTCATTGCCGGAAAGCGCTCGCAAAGATGCCAGAGCTCGACAATGAACTTGAAGAGCACGATCAGGAGCGCGACGACCAGGCCAAGATAGAACGGCGCGAGAATCCAGCGGCTGGAGAAGATCACTTGTTCGAGCATGCGCTCGACAAGGCCCGCCGCTGGCTTCGCGCTGTCTCCCCTCCCCGCGCCTTTCATTGCGCGGCGACGCCAACGCCGATCGGGCAGCTCACGCCGGTGCCGCCGAGCCCGCAATAGCCCATCGGATTCTTGATGAGATATTGCTGATGATAGTCCTCGGCGAAGTAGAAGGGCGGCGCATCGACGATCTCAGTCGTGATGGCGCCGTAGCGCTGCTTCGCCAGCGCCTTGGCGTAGGCCGCCTTCGATGCTTCGGCTGCGGCACGCTGCTCCGGCGAGAAGGTGTAGATGCCGGAGCGATACTGCGTGCCGATGTCGTTGCCCTGGCGCATGCCTTGCGTCGGGTCGTGGTTTTCCCAGAACGTCTTGAGGAGCTTCTCGTACGGGATCTTTTTCGGATCGAAGACGACCCGCACGACTTCGTTGTGGCCGGTGCGGCCGGTGCAGACTTCCTCATAGGTCGGATTGGGCGTCAAACCGCCGGCATAGCCCGCCGCGGTCACCCAGATGCCGTCGCCAAGCTCCCAGAATTTGCGCTCGGCGCCCCAGAAGCAGCCGAGGCCGAACATCGCGGTCTGCATCCCTTCTGGGTACGGCCCTTTCAGCGCATGACCCGTGATCACATGCGTATCGGCCGTCGGGATGGGAGCGTCACGGCCGGGCAGCGCTTCGCCCGCCTTAGGCATTGCGAGCGACTTCTTGAACATGAACATGAGGCCCTCCGATCTCTTCGGACCCTCATATAAGCACGGCAGCGCCGCCCCGCACGAGCCGGAGCGGCTAGAGCAATTCCAGGAAAATTGGAAACCGGCTTCCGTCTGGAATTGCGAGAGACCGACTCTCGTCAACCGTTGCGGGCGTAGCCGATCAGCCGGCGTTTCTTGCGGCCGATGAGGATCAACAGGATGCCCAAGACGCCAAAGACCCCCCAGGTGGGCGCCGACAAGAGATTGAGCATCACCGGGTCCCACAGCCAGTGCCCGACATAGCGCTCGATCAAAGGCTGCAGCTTCTGCAGGCTATCCGAGTTCCAGGCGTTCCACGTGTCGCCAAGTCGGGTGAAGTAGATTTGGCTGCCGGCGATCGTCTTCGTCCCGTCGTAGATCAGCGCGACAAAACCGGCGGCCAGCACCAACAGGCCAACAAAGCGGAACACGAAACGGATCATAAGCGCGCGGGGTCAGGGTTCGAGGTCGTCGCAGGACTTTAGCGCATCAGCGAGGAAATGCGCTCAATTGAAAATGCGCTCAACTATTGGGCTCAATCTTTGGCGCGTTCGACGTAGGAGCCGTCGACCGTCTGCACGACGATGCGCGTCCCGGTGCCGATATGCGGCGGCACCATCGTGCGCACGCCGTTGGAGAGCACCGCCGGCTTGTAGGACGAGGAGGCCGTCTGCCCCTTCACGGTCGGCTCCGTCTCCACCACTTCCAGCGTCGCCCGCTGAGGCAGCTCGATCGCGACCGCCGTGCCTTCATGGACGCTCAGCCGCACCTTCATCTCCGGCTGGAGGTAGGGCGCTTGGTCACCAATAATATCGTCCTGCACGGCGAGTTGGTCGTAGGTGTCCATATTCATGAAGTGGAAGCCGTCGCCGTCCTGATAAAGGTATTGATATTCAATGTCTTCGACGTGAGCGCGCTCGACCTGCTCGGTCGTCTTGTAACGCATCGACACCTTCACGCCGTCGCTGATCCGGCGCATATCGGCCTGCGTGACGGGCGTGCCCTTGCCGGGATGGATGTTCTCGGAAGAGAGGACGACGTAAAGCTTCCCGTCGATGTCGACGATATTGCCCTTGCGAAGCGAACTGGCGATGACTTTCACGAAAAATCCCTTGGTCTGGATAGGAGGCAGTCACGCGTGTGCGCACCGACGCCCCGGCGAGAGTTGCCGCAACATACTGATCTTGACGCCATTCGCCAGTGATTTCGGGAGCCGGGCGCGTCCCGGACGCCCATGAGCCAGACGGGTCGGTCCCCCTGGTGGGCGCCGCATGTCCATGCGGACCGCCGGCCGGCGCTTCTCGCCCGGCGGGCGATCCGCAAAGCCGCCGCGGCCTTTTTCGAGCGGCAGGGTTTCGTCGAGGTCGAGGCAGCGATCCTGCAGGTCTCGCCAGGAAACGAGGCGCACTTGCACGCCTTCGCGACCGAGATCATCGACCCGGCCAATAAACGTGCTCCCCTCTATCTCCACACCTCCCCTGAATTCGCTTGCAAGAAGCTGCTCGCAGCCGGAGAGCGGCGGATTTTTGACTTCGCCCGGGTGTTCCGTAACCGCGAGCGCGGCGCGCTGCATCACCCGGAATTCACGATGCTCGAATGGTATCGGGCCGAAGAGGACTATGCCGCGGTGATGGCGGACTGCGTCGACCTCCTGCGCATCGCCGCCGAGACGGTGCAAGCAAAGGCCCTGCGCTTTCGCGACTGCAGCGTCGACCCTTTCGCGGAGCCGGAGCGGATCACCGTCGCGGACGCCTTTGCGCGGTTTGCGAAGATCGACCTTCTCGCGACCACGACCGCGCATGCGACCGATCGCGACGCACTCGCTGACCAGGTACGGCGTCAAGGCGTGCGGCTCGCCGCCGACGACACCTGGAGCGACATCTTCAGCCGCGTGCTCGTGGAGCGGGTCGAGCCGCAACTCGGGATCGGCCGCGCGACGATCCTTTACGAATATCCGGCAGTCGAGGCCGCTCTCGCGCGGCCGAAGGCGGATGATCCGCGCGTCGCCGAGCGCTTCGAGCTCTATGCCTGCGGCGTCGAGCTCGCCAATGGTTTTGGCGAATTGACCGATGCCGCAGAGCAGCGGCGGCGGTTCGAGGCGGAAATGGCGGAGAAGGCGCGGGTCCATGGCGAACACTATCCGATCGACGAGGACTTCCTGGCGGCGCTCGCGCTCATGCCGGAGGCGAGCGGCGTCGCGCTCGGCTTCGATCGCTTGGTGATGCTCGCGACCGGCGCCAGCCGGATCGATCAGGTGATCTGGACGCCCTTGCCGGACGTGGATGGTTGACGCACCCGCGGCAAAGCTGTTCTTCCCGGCGGATGAGTGGAGAGAGACAATGAGTGCCGCGACCCGAACGCTTCGCCGACCGCAAGACCTTGTGGACGCCGGCCTCGCGCCGGACCATGCGCGCGCGGCGCTGGACGAGGTGGCGAAGCGCTACGCGATCGCAATTACGCCGGCGATCGCCGATCTCGTCGCCGCGGACGATCTCTCCGGCCCGATTGCAGCGCAATTCGTTCCCGATGTGGCGGAGCTAAAGTCTCACCCCGACGAAGCCGACGATCCGATTGGCGACGATGCGCATAGCCCCGTGCCTGGCATCGTGCATCGCTATCCCGACCGCGTGCTTCTCAAGCCCGTGCATGTCTGCGCCGTTTATTGCCGCTACTGCTTCCGCCGCACCATGGTTGGCCCCGGCAAGCGCCAAACGCTCTCGCCCCAGGCGCTCGCGACGGCGCTCGATTACATCCGCGCACGGCCGGAGATTTGGGAGATCATCCTCACCGGTGGGGACCCGCTCGTCCTCTCGCCGCGCAAGCTTGCGGCCATCGTGCGCACGCTCGTCGCGATCGAGCATGTGCAGGTCGTGCGCATCCATACGCGGCTGCCGGTCGCCGATCCGGCGAAGATCACTCCGGCGCTCGTGCGCGCTATGAAGGCAACGCCAAAGGCGACCTATGTGGTGCTGCACGCCAATCATGCGCGCGAGCTGTCACCGGCCGCGCGCGCCGCCTGCGCGCGCATGGTCGACGCCGGCATTCCGATGCTGAGCCAGTCGGTGCTGCTGCGCGGGGTCAACGACGATCCACGAGCGCTCGCCGCGTTGATGAAAAGCTTCGTCGCCTGCCGCATCAAGCCCTACTACCTGCACCATGCCGACCTCGCGCCCGGCACCAGCCATTTTCGCACATCGATCGCGCAAGGACAGGCGCTGATGCGCTCGCTGCACGGCCGTCATTCCGGGCTGTGCCAGCCGCAATACGTGCTCGATATCCCCGGCGGCCACGGCAAGTCGCCGGTCGGCCCGCACTATCTGACCGGCAGCGATTCGGAGGGCTACGAGGTCACCGACTTCCGGGGCAACCAGCACGCCTACGCCTGCCCCGCCGCCGACACCGCGCTTCCTCGTTGATTCCCCACGGCTTTCCCGATTCCGCCTTGTTCTTGCCCCGTTGACACCATGATCGGGGGGCTGAAATGCCCATGCACGGGGGCGAATACGGGGGATCAGAATGATCTTCAGAGCCGTGGCCGTGACGGCGGTGCTTGTCATCGCGTCGATTGGGCCCGCCGCAAGTTCCACTTGCGATCAACGCATTGCCAATCTTTGTCCCGGAGCGCCGATCTCGGAAACGGCGGCAGGCGCGCCGGTGGCCGCAACGTCGACCGCCGCCGCGGCGCCCTTGAAAATTACCAGCGCCAAGCGCGCGCAGCGCAGCGCCAAGCGCCACAGCCGCTCGAAACGGTACGCCCGCCATCGCCGCGGAAAATCGACCCGCATCACGTCGGCGCGCAAGCGCAGCCATGTTGCATCGCGTAGAGAGCGCAAGCGCCATGAGCGCCACGCGAAGACCGACGAGATGGTCGGCCTTGCAAGCCAAGCGCCCGACGAAGGCGACAAGCCTTTGGGTGACGGCCCAGCGCTCGGCGGCGGCGTTCCAGCCGAGGCGGTCGCAGGCCCCGTCCGCGCCAGTGACGCGCCGACGAATTCCCCGACGCCAAGGGGGGCACTAAGCGCCTTCGCATCCATCGGCGCCAACACGCTTCCCTCGCGTGCATTCCAGCCGGTTGCGAGCAATACGCCGTCGACCGTCGTGACCGCGCGGACCGTCAATTCGCCGACGATGACTCCAGTACGCGTTGCTTCGGCTGACGTCGCACCGATACCGGCGGCGGCGCCGAAGCCGCAGAAGCCGGCCCCGCAGCAGGTGATGCAGGCCTCCACCATCGGCGGCATCGAGATCACGAGCCTGCGCGCGATGTTCCTCGTTTTCGGCGCGCTTCTCCTGGCCGGCACCGCGGTGCGGCTCGCAATCGGCTGAGTCTCGACAGACGGCGCGGGTTACCCCCGCGCCGTGAGGCCAAAGGCCTGCGCCAGCAGCGTGTAGGAGCGCTTGCGCGCCGCGTGGTCGAAGATGAAGCTCGTCACCATCACCTCGTCCGCCGCCGTCGCATCGATCAGCGGCTGAAGCTTTTCCATCAAGGTCACCGGCGTCCCGACGAAAAGCCGCGCGCGGTTGCGGGCGATCCGCGCCCGGTCGGCGTCGGTGTAGGGGTAAGCGGCCGCCTCCTCCGGGCTCGAGAGCGGCATGAACTTGCCGGTCTCGCGGCGGAGAAAATTGAGGTCGATGGTGCTCGCGAGGCGCTCCGCCTCCGCTTCCGTATCGGCGCAGACCGCGTGCACCGCGAGGATCGCATACGGCGTCGCGCGCCACGCGGACGGGCGGAACTTCGCGCGGTAATCTTGCATCGCCGCCGTCGCATCGTGCGTCGCGAAGTGATGCGCGAAGGCGAAGCCCGCGCCGACCGCCGCGGCGAGTTGCGCACTGTAGTCGCTGGAGCCGAGGAGCCAGATCGGCGGCAGCTTCACGTCGACCGGCATCGCCTGGATGGCGTGGTAGGGATGGTTGTCGGGGAATTCGCGACTCTCCAAAAGCACCAATTCCTGGAAACGCTCGAGGAAATCGTCGTCGGGGGCGACGTTCTGTCGTCGGCGCAGCGCATAGGACGTGAGCTGATCCGCGCCCGGCGCACGCCCAAGGCCAAGATCGATGCGGCCGGGAAAGAGCGCCTCCAGCACCTTGAAGCGTTCGGCGACCATCAGCGGCGCGTGGTTCGGCAGCATCACGCCGCCGGATCCGACCCGGATCGTTTGAGTCGCCGCCGCGATCTGGCCCATCATGATGTCGGGCGCCGCGCTCGCGATGTTGGGCAGGTTGTGATGTTCCGCGACCCAATAGCGCTCGTAGCCCAGCCTGTCGGCAAGCCGGGCGAGGTCGATGGTGTTGCGGAGAGCCTGGGCGCCGCTGGTCGCGGTCGTCACCGGCGAAAGGTCGAGAATGGAAAGCGCGGACATCGCCCGCACTTAATGCGTTACCTGCGCCTTGGCTAGAACGGCCGTGGACAAGCCCTCTCCGTCATCCTGAAGGTGCGAGCCGACGCTGTCGGCGAGCCTCGAAGAGCCCGCCCCGAACTTGATCCGGGGATGGCCGCAGGCTCGGGCCGTCGCCCTTCGAGGCGCGGCGCAAACGCGCCTCGCACCTCCAGGGTGACGGACCAGACTCGGTTGTGAACGATTTGATCAGTAGCGGCGGGGCGGATACGCCTGCGCCTGCTGGGGCACGCCCTCGGGCGGCAGCAGGGGCTGCGGCGAGATCGACTGCGGCCCCGGCTGCGAACCGGCGGACGCCGGCGCGTGCGAGGCGACGTTCGACGATCCAGCGGGCTTGCCCGGCAGAACGACGACCTTCGTGCCGACCTGGACGCGCTGGTAGAGGTCCTCGATATCGGAATTGACGAGCCGAATGCAGCCCGACGACACGGTCTGCCCGATGGTCGAGGGCTGATTGGTGCCGTGGATGCGATAGACGGTTTTGCCGAGATAGAGGGCACGCGCGCCAAGCGGGTTGCTTTCCCCGCCTGCCATGAAGCGCGGCAGATAGGGCTGGCGCTCGATCATCTCCGCCGGCGGGTGCCAATCGGGCCACTCGGCCATGCGCGTGATCCGTTCGGTCCCGGCCCACGTGAAACCTTCGCGGCCGACGCCGATGCCGTAGCGCATCGCCTTGCCGTTCCCGAGGACAAGATAGAGGTAGGTGTTGGGCGTATCGACGATCAGGGTGCCGGCCGGCTCCTTGGTCGGATAGTCCACCATCTGGCGCTTGAAGCGTTCCGGAAGCTCTTTCGCGGGGCCCTGCTCCGGCTGATCCTCCGGCGGAAGGCCTGCGACGCTGCCGCCGGACTGCACGTTGGCCGGCGGGCGCGCGGACTGCTCGGGGGCCTGCTGGACGGAGCCGGTATAGGGCGACTCGCCATAGGGCCGGCGCTCGGCCGTCGTGGGATACGGCGGCGGCGGCGACATCGGCGGAAGCGGACGGCTCTCGACCCCGCGCCCGAGATACGGCTGCTGCGGCTGCGCGGCATAGGGGCCGCTCTGAGGGGCGCCATAGGGACCGGACGGAACTTCTGCCCGGGGACGACCGTAAGAGACGTCCGCTTCGTCGTCATCGACGCTCGGAAGCGGGCTCACCTGGTAGCTCGGCGGAGCTCCGTAACGCTGATATTGCGCCGAGGCGGGGGTCGCCATAGCGGCGGCCAGCAGACAGGTCGCCGAAGCGCCCACAAAAAGTTTCATAGCCATTTGTCGTCTATCGCCGAGCGATGGGGCAGGATCAGGGCAACCATGCCCTGTGATCGGGCCTTTGTGGTGTAGATTCCGTTAAAAGCGTGAACGTGGCCGCTTGGCAACGCTTCTTTTGGCCAAGGAAGCCTCCGCATCGTTTGCTGCCTCGGTCTGAGCGGCAAGCAGGGTCTTCGGCGCTATGCGCCGCCACGCCGCCGTAAGCGCACTCCGTACCGTCGCGTCGTCCGCGGCCTTGAGCCGGACCCGCGTGCTTCCACGCCGGCCCCAGCCGCCGAGGACCGGAACGAACGTCGTCGGCTCGGCCTCGACGAAAAGTGCCTGCTCGTCCGGCGTGAGCGCCACCATGGCAAAGCTCGGATCGGGGTTGCCGAGCGTGGCGAAGATCTTTCCCCGGAGGCGAAAATCGACGATGCCGTGGTGAGAGCCTTCCGTTGCCTCCGGCAGCGACAACGCGAGATCGCGGAATCGCGCGGGCGTCATGCACGTTTCTTTCGTTGCCGCTTCGGCATCGGCTTCGGGCTCTCGCCGTCGAATTCCGCAACGAGCCTTTTCGGCGCCGTGTCGCGCCATGCGCGCAAGAGCAGCGCCTCGATCGTACCGCGATCGGCTTTGGAGAGGCGAACGAGCACCATCGGCCAGTCGCGGTGATGGTCGGTGATGTAGAAAACATCGGGGCGCGCCTCCATGAGCATCTCGCGCTCGTCGAAGCCGACGCCTTTTACGACGAGGCTGTCGCCATCCTCCCGGAGGCGCGTGAGGAACTTGCCCTTCACCTTGAGGGCGGGTGTTCCGTAAGACGTTCCGTCCTCGACGCCGGGCCAGACAAGCGCCAATTTGCGCACCTCGTCGAACGTCATCATCGTCTCGCCGGTCTAGAGCATGATGAATTTTGGTTTGCAGTAATTCACCGCTCGTCCCCGCGGAAGCGGAGACCCAGGGCCAAAAAACTTTGGATTCCTGCTTGCGCGGAAATGAGCGGAGCAAAGGCGCGATTCAACCATGCGTCTTTAGCGCAGGAACTTCTTTTCGTTCGTCTTCACCTGGTCCATGTCCTGCAGGCGAAAAATCTCCTCCACCGACACGATCTCTTTGTCGACATTTTGGATGCCGCCGTCGCGGCGGATTGTTGCAAAGACCTTCTGCATCGCGGTGACCGACGCACGGATCGCGTGGTTGCCGTAGATGACGACCTTGATCTTGCCGAGCGCGACAATGCGCGCGGCTGTCATATCCGGATAAGCCGTCGGGACGATGACGATCGGCGCCCTGCCCGTCCAGGCGCGCACGAAGCTTTCGATCTCGTCGGGCGTCTTCTGCTTGGAGTGGATGAGGATCATGTCGGCGCCCGCTTCCTCGTAAGCGGCGGCGCGCTTGAGCGCTTCCGCTTCACCGAGGCCTGCGATCAGCGCCTCGACGCGGGCGACGATGACAAAATCCGGATCCTTGCGCGCCGCGCGCGCCGCCTCGATCTTGCCCTGGAACTCCTCGATGCGAAGCAGATCCTGCCTCCCGCCGGCAATCAGGCTCGTGACCTTCGGAAACGACTTATCCTCGATCACCACCGCGGCCGCGCCCGCCCGCTCATATTGCTCGATCGCGTGGATGACGTTGATGGCGTTGCCGAAGCCGGTGTCGATGTCGGCGATGATCGGGATGTCGACCCGCTCCGCCATGGCGCGCAGCGTTTCGAGATGCTGCGCCATGGAGACGAGGCTGACGTCAGGGAGCGCCTGCAGCGCTGAGAACTCAAAGCCGCTCGCCCAGAGGGCATCGAAGCCTGCTTCCGCTGCAAGGCGCGCGGAGAGCGGACTATGCGCGGCCATCGCATGGACGAGCCCCGGACTGCCGATCTTCTGCCGCAGCGCCGCGCCCTTGGTCATATCGCTTCCCCTCCTAAGCCCGCCGCGACGGCCGCGGCGACCGAATGCTGTTAACGCGACGGGCGGCGGCGGGAAAGTCGGCGATTTTTGCACGCGAATCCGCCGCCGTGCGCAACCGAGCCCTTTGTGGCCACATTTATCGGCGTTAGAAGGGGCGATGCCGGCGCCGCAAGGGCCGCTGCAACGCCTCCAGCCGAAGCCGCCTGTCCTCATGGCCAACGCCCATTTCTATCTTGAGGCACCGCCGCGCCTGCGGGCCTTCGTGCGCGCCCGGGAAGCGAGCCTCATCCTGCTCGCGGTGCTGGTCGGCGCCACCGCCGGCCTCGTGGTCGCGGCCATGAGCGCGACGACCGAGCTTCTCCACGTCATGTTCTTCAACATCCCGCCCGGCGCGCGCCTCTCCAGCCTGATCTCCGTCGATCCCGTGCGCGCGCTGCTCGTGCCCTCGATCGGCGGCTTCGTGCTCGGTCTTGCCTTTCTTCTCAAGGCGCGGTGGCGCGCCGAACGCGAGGTCGATCCGATCGAAGCGAACGCGCTGCATGGCGGGCGTATGTCGTTTCGTGACAGCATCGTCGTGACGGGCCAGACGATCTGGTCGAGCGGCGTCGGCGCGTCCGTCGGGCTGGAGGCCGGCTATACGCAGCTCTCGAGCGGACTTGCCGCTTCGCTTGGCCGTGGCTTCCATCTGCGCCGCGCCGACCAGCGGGTGATGGTCGGGTGCGGCGCCGCCGGCGCCATTGCCGGCGCATTCGGCGCGCCGCTCGCGGGCGCCTTCTACGCCTTCGAGCTCGTGCTCGGCGGCTATACGCCCTCGACCCTGACGCCGGTGGGCGTCGCCGCGCTCATGGGGTATGTCGTCGCGCACGCCTTCACACCGTTCTCGCTCGGCGTCGTCGCTGCGCCGGTCGGCGACGTGATGGCGCGCGACCTCGCAATCGCAAGTCTGCTTGGCCTTCTGGCAGCGATGGTCGGCATCGGCGTCATGCGCGGCGTCAGTCTCTGCGAGGTGCTGTTCAAAGGGCGCGTCTGGTCGCCTCTGCGCCCGGCGATCGGCGGGCTCTTCGTCGGGATGCTGGCGCTGATCACGCCGCAGGTGCTCTCCTCCGGCCACGGCGCGCTGCACATGACGGGCATGATGCAGATGACGCTCGGCAGCATCGCCACCATTTTCGTCCTCAAAGCGCTGGCCTCGATGATCTCGCTCGGCTCCGGGTTTCGCGGCGGCCTGTTCTTCGCCTCGCTCTTGCTCGGCGCGATCGGCGGACGCTTGTTCGGCACCGGCCTCAACGCCGTGCTGCCGACGCTCGAGCTTGATCCGAACGTCTACGCGATTATCGGCATGAGCGCGTTCTCCGCTTCGGTGATCGGCGGGCCGCTCACCATGACCTTCATCGCGCTCGAAACGACCGGCAACCTGTGGCTCACGACCGCGGTGCTGATCGCCGTCATCATCTCGACGCAGCTCACGCGCGAGCTGTTCGGCTACTCCTTCGCGACGTGGCGCTTCCATCTACGCGGCGAGACGATCCGCAGCGCCGCCGACGTCGGCTGGGTGCGCGACCTCACCGTCGGGCGCATGATGCGCAGCGACGTCGCCACCGTGAACGCGGCTATGCCGATCGCCGATTTCGTGCGCAAATTTCCGCTAGGATCGAAAACGCAAGTGGTCGCTGTCGACGGCAATGGCCGCTATGCCGGTATGATCACCGTCGCCGATGCGCATGGGACGCGCGGCGCGAAAGCCGTGACCGCAGGCGACATCGCGCACCATCGCGACAGCACGCTCCTGCCCTTCCTCAATGTGAAAGAGGCGGCGGCGGCGTTCGATCGCGCGGAAGCGGAGTCGCTTGCGGTCGTCGATTCCGTGCAGAACCGGAAAGTGATCGGCATGCTTAGCGAGGCGCACACACTGCGCCGCTATGCCGAGGAATCCGAGCGGCGGCGCAGCGAGCTGTTCGGAGATTTGTGAGGCGCGCGGTCCCTGGCGACGCCAGCCGATCGCGATCTAGCGATTGACCGCTGCACCTGCGGGGACACGGCATCCGTCATCGTCGCAATGCGCCTGACCGGCCGCCGCGGCCGGCGCGGCCGTGTCCACCGCGCGCGGCGACTCGCCGATCAGCGTCGCGATGGCGGCGCCGAGGCGCAAATCATCCAAATGGCCGAATTGATGCAGGCGCAAACGCCCGGCACGATCGATGAGCAGCGTCGTCGGCGTGCCTTGCATGCCGTAGACGCGCATCGTCTCGGGAAGATCGCGGCTCGCGCCCGTCGTGTCGAGACCGACGGGAAAACCAATCCGATACTCATGCAGAAAGGCCGTGAGCGCTGCGGGCGAGCCCTGCGCCGCGTGATGCTCGAAGACCGTGTGCAGGCCGATCACAGCGAGGTCGCTCTCGGGAAAAATCTCACGCGCGCGGGACGCTTGCGGCAATCCGTGACTGACGCAGCCCGGACAAAGCATCTGGAACGCGACGGCGAGAACCACGCGCCCGCGCAAATCCGCGAGCGCAATCGGCTGCGGCGTATTGAACCAATGCGCGATATGCCATTCGGGAGCGAGGCGCTGCGGCATCGTCAAAAAATCTCCGTCCTTGGTGTCGGGCCGGACACCACAGGAGCGCTTGCAGCAGCACCGCCTTGGCCCAGGCCGCGTGCCTCACCTCGACGTCCGATTGCGACGCACCCTTTTCGCGAGGAAAGCTTCATCGTAACAGAGCGATGCGCTCAGGCGCGGATGTGGCGCGTTCTTCGTGGGACTGGCGCGCCCGGCGTGATTCGAACACACGACCTTTGCCTTCGGAGGGCAAGGGACCCGACTTCCCGCACTGTCCCTCCAGTGTTTCCGCCATCTCTGAGTGGTTGATTTTGCTGACATTCCTTGGCTAGATGCATCGTCGGCCTTTCTTCCCAGATCGCTCCAGCTCACCAGGTTCTGCTTACCTCATGCTTACCCGGAAGCCCAGATCATGCGATTGACGAAGCGCGCAATCGACGCGGTCAAATTGGACCCGAGCCGAGACGTATTCTATTGGGATGACGATCTGCCCGGCTTCGGATTGCGCATCAAGCCAAGTGGCGCGCGGTCGTTCCTCGTGCAGTATCGGAATCGCCATGGCCGGAGTCGGCGGCTCACGCTGGGGCGCTACGGCGTGTTGACGCCCGATCAAGCGCGCATCGCTGCGAAAATTGTCTTGGCGGATGTCGCCCGTGGTGCCGATCCCGTCGAGAGCAAGATTGCGGAGCGCGGCGCAATGCCGATGGCTGAACTATGTCGCGAGTATTTGGAAAAGGCAAAAAGCGGAAGGCTTATCACCCGGCGCGGCAAAACGAAGAAACCGAGCACCGTATACACCGACCGCGGTCGGATTGAGCGACACATCATCCCCTTATTAGGCCGGCGCAGCGTCAACGAGCTAACAACTTCTGACATCAACAAATTTCTCGCCGACATCATTGCTGGAAAGACCGCGGCCGACATCAAGACGCGGAAGCGCGGCCGCGCTATCGTCAAGGGAGGCCGCGGCACTGGGTCTCGAACACTCGGCCTACTGGGTGGCATTTTCGCATATGCCATCACTCAGGGCTATCGGTCTGACAATCCGTGCGCGGGCGTTGTACGGCCCGCCGGCATGAGGCGCAAATACCGATTGGACGAAGAAGGCTACAGAACCTTAGGTTCCTGCCTCGCTGAAGCCGAGAGAAATGGCATAGCCTGGCAAGCAATTTCCGAAATTCGGGCACTCGCATTGACGGGCTGTCGTCGTGGCGAGATTGAGAATTTGACACGCGCCGAGATCGATCGGCGGGGTGGCGCACTTCGGCTGGGGGATAGCAAGACCGGTGAAAGCATCAGACCTGTTGGATCGGCTGCTTTTGACGTTCTTTGTGAGGCCCTTGCAAAGACCAACGGCCAGCTCGTGTACCCCTCCCGGGAATCACCGAACAAGGCGTATCAAGGTCTTCCGAAGGCATTTCGTCGCATTGTTGGCGACCGCATTCCCGACCTAACCCCGCACAAATTGCGTCATGCCTATGGTTCTGCGGCTGAAGACTTGGGCCTTACCGTTCCAACGATCGGTGCACTTCTTGGACACACGAGCCACGGCGTTACGCAAGGTTACATTCATAAGGTAGATCCTGTCCTTGTCGAAGCTGCCAATCGAGCAGCCGCCCATATTGCACGAGCAATGGCTGGCCCATCTGGGGACGTTGTCGAGAATGAACCGCCTAACAGGAACGCCATAGGTTTCACTGAGCTCATCCGCTAAATGCTACTCATGTCAGCTGGTCAATCCTTTTCATCCGAGTAGCACAATGAACGAGGCGGCGAACGGGTCGCCGCCTCTCTAGAGCGGTTCACGGCTTAATTGAATCGCGGGGATTCCCTAGGACTTGGGTTTGTGATTCAAGATGCTGGCTGGGCTGGAGGCCAGCATCTGATGGCTCGACCTCTTTCCAATGATCTGCGGAAG